>CAVVRV010000031.1:0-321782 GCA_963750625.1 uncultured Gammaproteobacteria bacterium
ATATTACCAATTCCCGAGAGCCACTTTTCTATCTCGCGGATGGCGAATTGGTTGTCGCCCGTATTGTACAGCTCCGCCGACATCTCCGCGGGTGTGATGCGGCCCCGCACTGACCGTTCCGTACCGATGGTGGGATCACGAACGATTTCAGATACGCCTGCCGATATCACCGCCCTGCGAAGGCCGTAGTACTTGAGAATCGCCAGCGCGTCAGGAGCATAGTGGTCGTGTGCGAGCGTAACGTTGGCTTTGAACGTTTGGACGAAATCCGGATCCGTGAGCAGACTGCTGCGAACAACATGATGATCGAGTCCCAGGCGCCGCAATAGTCTGGCGGGCACGCTTACGTCGGCATGATTTTCCCGCATCCCCAGCTGTCGCACAGTCATGTAGGAGATCCGGTGCGCGATATCCTTCGAGGCGGCGAGAAGCAGCCGGCTGTCCCAGCCGGCGGTGATCGATTGCGCGAGCTCGAACCGATTTGCCGCACTCGCTAGCAACCCGCGCAAGGTTGCCGCGGCCTTCTCGATAACCTCATCGAGCGGGCGTTCGGCGATATTCCCATCGGGCCAGTAGCGGCGAACTTGACGCGTCCCGAGGTCGAGCCAGTGGTTGGGTAACAGATGGCTTATCTCTGCATAAGGTGATCCGTCTCCGGGCCACCAATGCTCCCGGTTCTGGCGAAAGAGGTAGGAATCGATCAGTTCAAGCGCTTCCTGGCTCATTTGCAGGCCGAGCAACTTCGCGAGCAGTCCCGGTTGGGAGGCGCACCAAATGTCCGTTCCGTATTTGGCATTCGTGTAGTACGCCTGCCGTATGCCGGCCGCATCGTGGAACAGGGCCGTGGTGTTTCCGTCGGCGGCAATCAGGACCCACCTGCCGCCGTAGCGGTACGTGTGCGGGAAGAAGTCCTGGCACCGGGAGAGCTTGCGCACGAGGCCGTTCACGATCGCCTGATCGGTGGCGCCGGCATCCGCCGGATCCAGCATGAAACCGAGCAGCGTGACCGACCTGCCATTCTCCGTGGCCTGGCAGCAGGAGAGGTCCGGATGGACCGTCAGACACAGTGACTCGCCCACGGAAATCTTCTTCCAGGACGGCAACTCCTCAACGTGACGCGGACCCAGGATGAATTGGTTGCGGTACAGCAATCTCTCGTAGCTCAACATCTCGCCTGCTTTACGCATGGATTTGTCGAGGACATCCGTCAAGGCGTCAGATTCCACCTCTTGATGAGGGCTCACGCTCACCGTGCCTCACCAACGGGAATCCACGCCTGGGCGCGCTCATCCCAAGTCTTGACGACCCGCGCCGGCGCGCCGATCGCGATGCATCGGTCGGGGATGCTTTTCGTCACCACGCTGTTCGCTCCGATAATCGACAGTTCCCCAATCGTCACCCCCGGCATAATAACCACGTTCTGTCCTATCCAGCAGCCGCGTTTGACGACAACCGGCGCGATTTTACACATCTTCTGATACTTGTACGGCTCATTCGCGTTCTCGAAACCATGCATACCATCCGAAATCAGCACGTTCGAGGCGAACATTACATCATCTTCAATCGTAACCTCCTGCATCGCAGCAATCGTCAGCATTCCGGTCGACGTCACTCGATTTCCGATGGTGATTCTCGGATCGAATGTCTGCACGTCAAGCTCCTTCTCCGGATGACACATTACGCTCGAAGGATAAAACGTCTGCGGAATCAGGAATGCCCCAGGTCCAATCGATACGTCGTCACCGATATATATCCGGTGCGTATCGAACAGGCGCCTAGGCAGCTCAATTTTCAGGTTCTTGGGGTTGTTGGCAAACCTTGGAAGATCGGCCTCGGCGATTGCCTCCATTGTATTATAGAGACGCAATAGAACCGACTTAATCCATGTGCGCATGGTTTTGTTAAACACTCTCTCTGTCTCGCTGCCGACCCTGGTCAATCGGTACATAGCCCTCGTGGCCATGGTTGCTGTCGTGGATAGGATCCGCCATGAATTCCACTATCCCCGTCTCCAGCGTGCCACCTTTCAGATCAACGACACTTGCTATGCCGCACATTACACAAATGGCTGTAGAAACAGCACTGATATATATGTAATTAACCATTGAAAAAAGTAGCCACTCGATGTTTTAGTTTGTCGATCAAATATCCGATCAGAGTTTTTGGCTTGTGGGGATTGATCGGTTCACTCAGGACTTCCGGCCACAGCCTATCAATCAGACGTTTAAAAAGCGTGTAATCCGGAGCACAACGGTAGCGTTCATCCACACCGAGCATTGTCGTCAACACATCCCGGCAATTATAGGGCGTGATGATCTCGCGCCAGGCGATGTCGAACTCGAGCTGTGTCATGGCAAGCCAGTTGCCTTGGCTCTGCTCCCATTCAAAAAGATCGAGGAGTTTGACGTGGTGCTGTCTGCTGACACCAGCATGCCAATCTCGCAGGTGAGCAACCACGAAATCGTGTTCCGTATCAAATTCAATATGGGATAACACCTTGGGTGTGATTTTCCGAAACTTATTGCTGCTGCAGCGTACTCTCGGATACGCATCGCATCACTTCCGCCCCGCTGCCCGTGAGCGCGGCCTTGGTGCGGGAGAAGCGCCGCAGGATCGCCTCGGCATCCGGTCCATAGTGCTCGTGCGCGTATAACACCGAGCGCTTGAATGTCTGGCTGAACTCTGGCGTCATGCTCACTGGAGCGTGGATGATCTCGTGCGGCAATCCGAGTCGCTCAAGAAGCCTCCCCGGTACCGTCAGGTCAGGGTGATCGGCCGATGCCATACGCTGCTGCACGGTGACGAAGGAGAGTTTATCTTTCATGTCCCGGGCCGCCGCCAGCACCAGGCGGCTGTCGATTCCGGCCGTAATGGATAGCGCCAGGTCGAAGCGTTGCGCCGCCGCGCGGATGATGCCGGGCAACAGCGCGGATAGCTTTTCCATGGCCGCCTCGGGCGCTACGCGTGCCAGAGGTTCCATCGGCCAGTAGCGGTGGCTCGTTCCGGTTGTCAGATCGAGCCAATGGTTTGGCAACAGATGCTTCAGTCCCTTGAACGGCGAGGCCTCGCCGGGCCAGCGGTACTCGGGATTGGCGCGAAACACCGAGGATTCGACAAACGCGGTGGCTGCCTCGTCAGGAGTTAGCGCCAGCACCTCGGCGCCAATCCCGGGTTGCGACATCGCCCACAAAGCGCCCGTGTCGGCAGGGTTCGTATAAAACACCTGCCGAAGGCCTAAGGCATCGTTAAAGAGAAACTTCTCCTCGCCGTGCGTGGCAATCAGCAGCCAGCGCCCGCCATAGCCACTGGTGGCCTTAATCAATGCCGACCGCCCCGTGTAGCGCTGGAGTAGCTGTCGCAGAATGTCGTCATTGCTCGCCGCGGGCGTCAGCGGATCCAGTATGTGCCCCACGAGCGTGAGCGACCGCTGCCCGTCGGTTGCCCGGGTACAGGCCAGATCGGGGTGGGCGGTCAGTTTCAATGTCCCGTCAATATCGATCTTCTGCCACGCCGCAAAGTGCGCGGCAAATGACGGCCCGAGCACGAACTGGCCGGCATACAGCAATCGGCCGTAGTCAGGGGGTGCGTCACAGCCAACGGCGGCAGAAGAGTTTGCGGACAGCGGATAGTTCAAGTTTTAGTCTCTAAGGCAGATCCTGATTTAGTTCGTTCGTGGTGAGCCTGTCGAACCACGAACGGACGAATCTCCTGGCAATTTACGGCATTTCCCGTTCACCCTTCGACAAGCTCAGGGCGAACGGGAGACTTAAAGAGCCTCCCAAAAGGCCGAAAGTGGGTCGCGGTTGCCATCATGGGCCGTCCTGTATAAATAGTAGCTAATGTCCAGCCGGACGATAAATGCCGAAGTTTGCTCACGCCACAGGCTCTGTAAATGACTTTGCTTGCACTTCTCGACACACGTCATTTGCCGCTGGCCGTGGATTTGAACTGCTGCGTCCACTCGGTGAGTCGCCTATCCCCCTCTGGCCCCAGAAAGGTTTTACTCCAACTCCGGATTCTGTAGTTGTACACCATGCGCTGGGGTTGCGCCCCGAGCCGCAAGTGCACTCTAAGTGCGGCGCGGTTGACCGGTGAAACAAGACCAAAAACCTCTGTTATCCCTTCTTTTCGCAAGACATGGTATAGGAGATTATTCAGCATGGTGGCGACCCCCCGACCCCGGTACTTCTGATATGTGAAGAGGTCGTAAGTAAATGCCTGGCCAGGTTTGAGCGGAAAAAACGTAAATTCCATATTCGGGCCAAATCCACACAAGGCGCAGCCGTTACGTAGCGTCACCCATCGATAGCCGACAACTTCAGACCCCTGCTTGATGCACAGACAACGATCGCCTCTGGCCGCTCTCCGGGGGTAGGCCGTGGGAGAGGTTGCCTCGGGGTGCCGATCCAGAAAGTCAATTTCTTCCGGACCGGCCCAAGTCCAGTTGTACGGCTCTGGCACGCTTATCGGCGCGCTGTCGCCGATAGACGTCTTCAGCAGGATGCTGTTGCCCCAGAACTTCCAGCCCGTCGGGATCAACCTTACCACGAGGTTCATCGCGAGAAACTTGAAGTCCCGAGGCGGGTACCCTGCCGCGGGTTTAGATTGCTCGGGCCCGCTCTTCGCGCTATTAACCGTCATCCAAGGAATCCTCGGAAATCTGCGCAAGCTGTTTCTCGCCGCCGGCGCGGGCATCGAACAACGAAAGACCGGCCAGTCCATCCATATGGTATTCGTCGTAGAGTTCCCGGAGACGCTCTTGCGAAAGCGGCAAATCCGGCTCGATGAAGATTGCGCCCTCGGTACGTTCCTTTGTTCTCGTAGATAAATGGATTATTGGCGACAAATGCTTTGGCACCCACCGAGCCCGCCGTTAAGCTCAACGAAAAATAGCGCTTCGTATGGTCGCTAATGCGAACCCTGCGTCCTCTCTTGTGCCTGAGCACCCCATCCAACAGGAAGGGTCGGGATCCACCCATGTGCAGAGCCTTGTACCCGCGCTCGGCCAAGTACTGAGATGTGAGATAGTCCAGCGCCTTCATCGCACCTGCCTTGACGTAGGAGGGGTCGCCGTCTTTGACGCCTGTCGACCAGGCACGGACGCGATCGTCCTCGTACAGGAGGATATCGCCAGCGACACGTTCGCCGCGAACTGTGACGAAAAACAGTTCGGAGCAGCCGAGCTTCCCCACCATGTCCTCATGGCTCATCGGAAACGCCGCGGTTGCCATAACGGTTCTTGATGTAGGGCAAATACATATTCGAGTAGAAGTACTCGAACGCATCCCGGTTGTGCGTCACCTCGATAGGTGGTTTCGTTCTTCCGCATCCGTCGCAGGTCATTCCTGGCATTCTTGCTGCGATGTAGCCGTGCGACAGCACGTTGGAGATCCAGCTCGCTGCCAATCCAGATGGGCACAAAAAACTGAAAACGTGTCCTCGAGCCAACGACGCTGGTTTTCGTACAACTCGACGATCCGCAGATCGACTCCATCGAATTTCCGCTTTCGCTTGGGCGGCAGAAGCGCCCAGAGCCAGCGCCGGCCAAGCGCCTGTTCGACTGGGGAGTCCGCGAAAGCAAGATGTGCCACGTAGTTTTTATTCTCGAGCTGCCCGGCGAAGACGATCACAAGCGGCGTGCCGCTCGTGCGTTCCCGTCCTTCGAGACGCCACACTTGCGGGCGATAGCGCTCGAGGTGTTCGCGCACGAAACGCACCGTGGCGCGAAGCGGTGTGATGGCACGAAGCAGCCGGTACAGCATCCCTTTGTGCCTCGGCTCTGTTGGCAACAGATCGTATGCTGGCGTTGTTTGTCATGAATTCCTGCGGACTGTACCTGGGAAGCGACCGGATGCAGAGGGCGACAGCGCCACCTCCTCTGGTCTGCCGTGCCTCAGGAATCTTCCGCGACCAGCATCATGCGTCATTGCGCGGTCCGGGAAAATCGAATACGGTGCTCGGCAAATTTTTCGAGTCGCTTTGTGACCAGTGCTGCTCCGGGAAACGGAATATCTTCACGCTTTGTATGCCCAATTCGTGGCAATACTTTTGAAGTTTGTGGACTTCGTCATCAGCGAACGATGGAGCCTGACCCACAAATAGCGCGCCGTTTAGCCCGCTGTCGCTCTCAAAAACGAATGGATTGTTCGCCAGAAATGCCTTGACCCCGATGGTATTTCGTAGCGGATTCAGCACAAACCACCTGCGCGAGCTGCCCACGATCCGCGTTCCCCACTTCTTCTTGTATTGCAACACGCCATCTCTCAGAAATGGCCGCGTCGCACCAAGATGGAGTCGCTGGTATCCCTTGTTAATCAAATGGGACATACTGAAATAATACAGGGCCGCCAACGCGCCGGCTTTCACATGTGCGGGATCGCCGTCCTTCACTCCCAGCGACCAGGCACGCACTTCAGCACCGTCGTAAACCAGTATCATGCCTGCCACATCATCGGCATCTTCCTTTACCAGCAATAGCTCGCAGTGATCGAGCTCCTTCATCATCTCGGCATAGGTCATCGGGTACGCCCTATCGCCGTAGGTCCGCGTCACAAAGGGAAGATACATCCGATGGTAGAAACGATCGAACTCGTGCTCGTCTCTTGTTACCCTATACTGAAGATCGTTTTGTCGAATCTTGCGCAAATCGCTTTTTACACTCTCACTGCGTTTGAACTGCCCGGAGGCGACGGCGAGATCCACCTCACCGCGAATCCAGCATGGAATCAGGAACGCATCCGGGCTTTTGAGCAGGCGGTACCATGGCACCTGGACGTCAATGATTACCAGCGCATAGTCGCCGCGGCGCTCCTTCGCTAATTTGAACACGTTCCACAACCACATCTTTCCGCAGGTGGTCTCGGTGTGGGAACCGTCGAACGCCAGGTCTGCAATGTAGTTCTTGTTCTCAAGCTGGCCAGCAAAGAAGACAGTGAGCGGGTGACCGCTGACGCGTTCGTTGCCTTCCAGACGCCAGGTGAGAACGTAGTGGCGTTCGAGGATCTCGCGCGTGGCGCGCACGGCGGCGCGCAGCGGCTTGATGGTGCGTAACGCCCGGTAAATCGTGCTCCGTTCTTGAGAAGCCATCGCGCTCCTGTTGCTCTCGCCCCGGCCGGCGCGCCTAGGACCAGTGCCTCGAAAACGAACGAAGTTTGTGTTTCACCCATCGCAACAGCGTCCCGCGATTGTGCGGGTTGATCGGTACATCCAGAACCTCCGGCCACAGTTTCCGGATGAGCTCCCTGAATAGCAGGTAATCCGGCGCTCGGCGATAACGTTCATCCACACCGAGCAATGTCGTTAACACATCCCGGCAATTATAGGGCGTGATGATCTCGCGCCACGCGACGTCGAATTCGAGCTGCGTCATCGCAAGCCAGTTCCCATGGCCCTGCTCCCATTCAAACAGGTCGAGCAGCTTGACATTGTGGAGTGGTCGGGCGTCCTCCAGCCATTTCTCAAAGTGACGCATGGCAAACGGCTGTCTGTCCATACGCTGCAGTCGCGCAAGATGGGCGGACGTGATCGTTCTGCGTTCGGACCACGGCAGATCCTTGCGGAAGGAACAGCGCCCGACCTCGCCTCCGCTACCCGTGAGCGTCGCCTTGGTGCGGGAAAAGCGCCGAAGAATCGCCTCGGCGTCGGGTCCATAGTGATCATGCGCATAATAAACGGAGCGCTTGAATGCCTGGCTGAAGTCTGGCGTCATGCTCTCTCGAGCGCATATCACCTCGTGTGGCAATCCGAGACGGTTGAGAATTTTCCTTGGAATCGAAAGATCGGCATGATCGGCATGCATGCTCCCTTGCTGCACGGTGACAAAGGAAAGCTTGTCCTTGATATCCCGGGCGGCCGCCAGCACCAGACGACTGTCGATGCCGGCAGTGATCGATAGCACAAGCTCGAAGCGTCGAGCCGCCGCCCGGATGATGCCGGGCAACAACACGCGACAGCCTTTCAATCGCCGCCTCGGGTTCCACGCGTGCCAGAGGTTCCATCGGCCAGTAGCGATGACTCGTTCCGGTATCGAGGTCCAGCCAGTGGTTCGGCAGCAGATGCTTCAGCCCCTTGAACGGCGAAGCCTCGGCGGGCCAGCGATACTCGGGGTCGGAACGAAACGTTTGCGATTCCGAAAATGCCGTAGCCTGCGGGTCGAGGTGCAGCCCGAGCTGTTCCGCTGCGATCCCGGGCTGCGACATGGCCCACAAGCTGCCGGTGTCGGCGGGATTCGTATAAAACACTTGCCGAAGACCCAGGGCATCGTTAAAGAGAAACCGGCCCTCGCCGCTCATGGCGATGCAGATCCAGCGACCGCCAAATCTTCCGGTCGCCTCGATCAATTCGCCGATGGAAGAAAAACTTGGCAATAGGCGCGCCAAAATATCGGCGTTACTCGCCACCGGATCATTTGGGTCCAGGATGCAACCAAGCAAGGTTAACGACTTTTCTTTGTCGGACGCTTGTGCGGTAGTTAGTTCCGGATGAACTGTTAATTTCGTGCGGTCGTCAATTGCAATCCTTTGCCACCCTTCAAGATGATCCGCAAATGACGGTCCAAGCAAGAATTGGCCATGGAATAACCGCCACAACCGGTCGCCAGGCTCTGCATGCTTTACCTTAATTTGTTCAAACTTCATTATTCGCACGGTGGATTAACGGGGCGCAGTCACTCGGGACTCTAGACTCGGCTTTCTCGTTCCAATGTCTCCAAGACTGCGCTACGTACAGGCCATACTCCGATTACATCGTCGGCTAGAAAGCATGCGGGCAGGCTACCGCAACCCGGGCATAACCCAGGAATGCAAACGTCCCTGTCTGTCAGGCTGGCGGCTCATCTACAAGCGCACGCCTGCCTTGAAATCGCCACGCTCCTACAACAAAAGTGCCCGTTCACCGGATGCCAAAGCATTACGCAGATCAAACCGACCCGACAAGAAAGGATCTTGTTGGAGAATCTTACGGCCACTGAGATTCATCTTTGCGTCGCCCCACCCCACTTTTTAGTACCACTCTTGCCGGCGCGCCGTGAGTGTGAGACTGGTCGTGGACGCTGCCTGGTCATTTATCATGATTTTCGGGTCAAATTCCTGATGAAAAGACCGTGACCTCTTTGGGGGCCATGACGGCGTACCTGGATACCCCGACATCGGGAGACAAGCAGCGAACCGGGCCCGAGCCAGACGTCGTCCCTCAGAAATACCCGCTCTGGTTCGCAAATGGTCCTTGGAAGTTGGATGGTGAGATTCGTTGGCGTGTTGCCGAACTCGGACAGGTCATTTTCGACCCATTGTTCGATCTTCTTATTACTAGCAGCCGGCACAAGCTTTTTTAGAATTGGCATGCATATTAGTTTTTTCAACAACTTGCGCATGACACATTTCTAGCCTGTAACAGCGACGCTTGAATGTTAATGGTAGATAGCACCAACGCTTCCAAGCGGTTTGCCGCGAAATGCAACACAGCTACTATTTCCCCACCTTTATCGTATGTGGTAGGGAACAAAGCCTTCATCCATGCATTGACGTAAGTCAGTTTACAGCAATCTATCACTCCTGTTAAAGGCATGTTTATTCGCTCAGAATCTGTATGATATAACAATCACTTTTTCACGCTTTGAAATCTCTTGCATGAGGTGTACATTCACGGTTTCTAAACCAGTTCAGTCCAGGCTGTCTGTTGCCGTATACCGATCTGTCGTTTTGAGATAGACTGTGGGAAATTCGAATCAGCTACAGGCATCACTTCGGGAGAGAAGTTCACTAAAACTTCTCTTGGAAAAACGGATAGTTAGGTGGTCCTCAAGGACAGGATTGCTCACCGCAGGTGATGTACGTGGGGGGAGGTCGGTCTAGGGAGAGTTAACGTATGGGCATTTACAACAGGTGGAGGTACACGATGAGAAGGTTGTTCAATTTTCGGACCCTGCTGCTTATCCTGGCCCTGGCGGTATTGGGCGGATGCGGCGGCGGAGGTGGAGGCGGCAGCAGTACACCAGCCCCGGCCACAAGCACAACGTGCGTACTGGGTACGTCAGCAACATTGGGCACTTGCACGCTTGGCTGAGTATTTCATTTACACGAATATCTAAACTTAATTTTTTAGCAGGAGATTAATTATGAGCAGTAGCAATAAACGTATTTCACTTGGCTGGGCACTCGGTATTTCTCTGGGCATCGCCTGCAGCACCGGAGTTGTCCACGCGGGCAACATTGGTGACACGTACACCACTGGTGGCACGCTTACAGCCACAAATATGGATAACATCAAGGGCGCGGTGAACGATAACGACACACGAATTAACGCTCTGATCGGCAACACCCAGGCGGGCACGCTCAAGACCGAGGTTGACGTCCAACACCACGCTCAGGCTACCATCAACACCACCACCAGTATCACCGCCATCAACACGACCAATGCCACCCAAACAACCGATATCAATAATCTGAAGGGCAACCTCACGGGTGGCACCTGCATCACCAATAACGCCAGTGACGAGATGGTTCGCGTCGGGCCGATCTGCGTGGACAAGTACCGGGCCAGCATCTTTACTAGCACGGCGGCAGGTGGCACGGCAGTTACCGATGTTGCGACAGTCGGACTGCAGCGCGGACGGCACGAACCACAGGTGGCGCGTGCAACATCGTCGCGCAGAGCCGAGCACCAGCGCCACATCGACGGACGTAAAATCACCTGGGCCCAGGCGCAGCGTGCCTGCACCAATGCGGGCAAGCGCTCGCTGACACCCGGCGAGTGGATAGCGACGTATTCAAGTGGACTTGACGGCCGACATGGCTACGGTTGATAAACAGGACTACGTGGATTCAGTGCTCTCTGGCGGCTGCGACCATCAAGCTGGAGGGCGGCTATATGGGGCCGACACTCGGTGGCCAGTGGTATCGAGTTCAGCACCAACTCCCTCACATACGACGCCGTGGCTGGTGCACCAAACGTCTATTGGCTTTCCGTTGCGCGCGGTAAGGATTGAGCTAACTCGAGAACAGTTTTGCAAAATTAATTGTTCAACGTAATCAGTATTATAAGTAGTTATATGTAAACCTGCGCTGCTTGCGCAGCGCAGGTTTTTTGGGCCGATATTACAAGGACGAGTTGTGCCCCAACGCTCTCTGCGGCATAGTCCATTTTATGCAATGCATTAACCGGCTCGATTCAGTATGCATATCGCGGTAAAACCCTTACGTATTCAGACCCAGCGTTTCGTGCCGTGGGCGTTACTCTTGGCCGTGCTGGGTACGCTTGCCGCATGCAGCGGCGGGGGTGGTGGCGGTGGTGGTGGCACATCGGGCGTGGTAACCCCACCGCCGGTGGCCGCTGCCGATAGCTATTCGACCGGGACCGGCCAGGCAACACTTACCGTGAGCAGTCCCGGCGTGCTCGCGAACGACACCGGAACGGGACTCACCGCTGAGATTGTCGGCTCGCCTGCCCACGCGGCCAGCTTTACGCTCAACCCGGACGGCTCGTTCACCTATGTGCATGACAACACTTCCACTGGCACCACCGATAGTTTCACCTACCGCGCCACGAATAGCGGCGGCACCTCCACCGCGACGGTAACGATCACCATCACGCCGCCAGTGGCCGTCGCCGACAGCTACGGCATCGCGGCGCCGGGGGGCACTCTTACTGCGCCCGGCATCGGTGTCTTGGCCAATGACACCGGAACGGGGCTTACCGCCGAACTTATATCATCACCCGCGCATTACTCGTCGTTCACCCTGAATCCCAACGGTTCGTTCACATATACGAATGACGGCTCGGCCGCACCGACCGACAGTTTCACCTACCGCGCGAAAGTCGGCGCTATTGTCTCGAACACGGTGACCGTCACGATCAACATCAACCAGCCGCCGGTGGCCAGCAACTTCTGCGCCGCGACGCCAGCCGGCCAAACGCTGACCGTGCCGCTCAGCGGGCATGTGACCGACCCCAACGCCGGCGACACGGTCACGTGTGCGCTCGGAAGCCTGGCGCCTCTCAAGGGTACGGTCAGCAACGTCGGCGGTACCTGTACCTACATGCCGCGAGTCAATCTGCCGAGTGGCGATGGCAAAGCGCGCGGCATGGACAAATTCAGCATCCGCGCTGTGGACAGCCAGGGATTGCAGTCCAATGAAGTCATCGTGTCGGTCCTGATCGACGGCGCCGTGCGCATCATGCCGCTCGGCGACTCGATCACCCAGGGCATCTACAGCGGCGGCGGCTGCGATCCCGACGGGGACTGCCCGGTGCGCAG
Organism: uncultured Gammaproteobacteria bacterium; assembly: GCA_963750625.1. Lineage (GTDB taxonomy): Bacteria > Pseudomonadota > Gammaproteobacteria > Acidiferrobacterales > Sulfurifustaceae > Sulfuricaulis. Next base: position 12,254 of record CAVVRV010000031.1, read on the forward strand.
CCAGCGCATCGGCTACCGCAAGAAGCTGTGGACCGACCTCGAAGCCCTGAGCCCCAACTACGCGGTGGATATTATCGGCAGTCTGGCCGATGGTTCGGCGGCGGGACTTACCCCTCCCGATGACCAGCATGAGGGTCGCCCGGGCGATTGCGCCGGTCCAACTCTAAATAGCTGGTGCGCATTGCCCGATGTATACAACTCGTCAATAACGAGGAATCTCTCCGATAACATCCTCGCTTGGCTCAACACCAATCAGGCCGATTTTATCCTGTTGCATGTCGGCACCAACGGCCTGAATTTCACCACGCCCGCGGCGAACGCGAGTGCGGTCGATACGCTGCTTACCAATATAGACAGCTGGGCGCAGTCGAACTATCCGGTCACGGTCTTCGTCGCCCGCATTATCCCGGCGGTAAACGGGTCGCTGGACGTGAATAGTTTTAACAACCTCGTCGCCGCGATTCCGGCCGCTCACCACCCCCATATCAGCGTGATCATGGTCGATGAGCAGTCGCAGCTGCGTCTGACAAGCGACCCGAACAAGGCCGACCCCACGTACATGACCGCCGGCAACAACCTGCACCCCAATCAGACCGGTTATAACCGAATGGCGGACAAGTGGCAGGTCGATATGCAGTCGTCCGGGGTGTTGCCGAGCTGTCCGTAGCGGCCAAGTGACAACTCGAAGCGATACCCATCGCTGGGATGAAGCTTAAGTAGCCTGAGAACGGCTGAAAGAGAAATGTCATCTACAAACAGTGTTCAAATAGCGATGCAGCAGCACAACAACACCACCAGAAGCACCGTACCGCCTCGCTTTTTCTCTAGGCTTGTATTATGGATGATGCTTGTCATGCTTGCCGCCTGTAGCGGAGGCGGCGGAGGCGGCGGAGGAAGTAATGCCAATACGATCAAGGCTGCGGGCGTTACGGTTACGGCCGTTAACGATGCGTACACCGTCGGCCAGGCCAAGAGCCTGTCGGTTGCCGCCGCGGCGGGAGTGCTGGCTAACGATACGACCTCAAGCGGTTCACTCACGGCATCGCTGGTCACGGGACCCGTTCACGGGACACTCAGCCTCAATGCCGACGGGTCCTTTACCTATGTTCACGATGGCGTCGGTGGCGCGCCCGATAGCTTCATCTACCGCACAACAAGTGGCCCCAGTAGCGCCACGGCTACTGTTACCATAACGATAGCGCCCACGGTTACGGCCGTTAACGATGCGTACACGGTCGGCCAGGCCAAGAGCCTGTCGGTTGCCGCCGCGGCGGGAGTGCTGGCTAACGATACGACCTCAAGCGGTTCACTCACGGCATCGCTGGTCACGGGACCTGTTCACGGGACACTCAGCCTCAATGCCGACGGGTCCTTTACCTATGTTCACGATGGCGTCGGTGGCGCGCCCGATAGCTTCATCTACCGCACAACAAGTGGCCCCAGTAGCGCCACGGCTACTGTTACCATAACGATAGCGCCCACGGTTACGGCCGTTAACGATGCATACACTGTCGGCCAGGCCAAGAGCCTGTCGGTTGCCGCCGCGGCGGGAGTGCTGGCTAACGATACGACCTCAAGCGGTTCACTCACGGCATCGCTGGTCACGGGACCTGTTCACGGGACACTCAGCCTCAATGCCGACGGGTCCTTTACCTATGTTCACGATGGCGTCGGTGGCGCGCCCGATAGCTTCATCTACCGCACAACAAGTGGCCCCAGTAGCGCCACGGCTACTGTTACCATAACGATAGCGCCAAGAATACTTGTCCTCGCCCCGCACCCTGACGACGACATTATTACCGCTGCCGGTGTCACCAGTAACGCGATCAGCCACGGTCAGTCAGTCAAGGTCGTTTACATGACCAATGGCGACAACTATGGACTGTCAAGTGGTTACACCAGAGAAGGAGAAGCGGTTACTGCCCAGACCGAGTATCTCGGAACGACAGAAGATGATCTAATTTTCCTCGGCTATCCGGACGCCCACCTGCAGGAAGTCTATACAAATTATCCCAACAGTGGCGATAGCTACACCACCTCTTTCGGCCAGTCCGTAACCTATGGCAATCGCGGCTTGGGTCGAAAGGACTATCACTCGTATCGATTCGGCTCTCCGGCTCTCTACAATCGCTACAACATCGTCCTCGACCTTGAGGAGGTTATATCGACGTATCGGCCTCAGCATATCTACACCACCTCGGAGTTCGATACTCACCCGGATCATTCGACCACCTACCAACTGCTGAAGCTCGCATTAGCGGGCGTGCATAGCATTGACCCGACGTACACGCCCGTGATACACAAGACGATTGTTTGGGTCGAATTCCCGAATACAAATTCTTGGCCACCTCCAAGTGACCCTACCTCATACTTCCCTACGGTGCAGGCCACCCATGCCGGCAGCAACATCGCGGCGCTCGCTGCGGTCACGGCGTCCTCGGAGAACACCAGCACCAGCCAGCAGGCCATCAAGGCCGTCGATGGCGTGATCGATGGCTACCCCGGGGACTACACGCGCGAGTGGGCGACCGTCGGGCAAGGGGTCGGGGCCTGGCTCAAGCTCGTCTGGGGCAGTGCCTACACCGTCAACCAGGTGGTGCTCTATGACCGGCCGAACAGCACCGAGCAGATCACCAGCGCCACGCTGAGCTTCAGCGACGGCTCGAGCGTGGCGGTCGGCGCCCTGAACAACAACGGCGCGGCGGTCACGGTGAACTTCAGTGCGCGCACCGTCACGAGCCTCACCCTGACGGTCAACGGCGTGAGCGGTGGGACCTCTAACATCGGCTTGGCCGAGATCCAGGTGTACGGCAGCCCCGCGGGCGGCGGCAACCTGCCGCCGACCGCCAACGCCGGACCGGACAAGAGCGCCAACGAGGGCACGGCAGTCACGCTCTCCGGCAGCGGCAGCGACAGCGACGGCACGATCGCCGCTTACACCTGGACCCAGACCGCGGGACCGAGCGTCATCCTGAGCGGCGCCGCCACTGCCACGGCCGGCTTCACCGCGCCGGCCGTGACCGCGAACACGGTGCTCACCTTCCAGCTCACCGTCACCGACAACCTCGGGGCCACCGGCACGGATACCGTCAACGTCGAGGTTCCGGGTCTTTCGCAAACAAGTCTTACATGGGATGCGCGAGAAAGCCTTGACGTGCCTTTGGCAATGCAATCGACGAACTATTCGATAAATCCTAAAGCCGGAGCGATTGCTGCGCATGCCAGTCAAGGCGGGTTGAATGGTTTCATAGGTCGCTTTCTTCGCAAAGACGAGTTCTTCTGGCCGGAGAATTTAAACGGCAGTAACCAGCCGCCGCGGGCCGCTGCTGGATTTGATTTCACAGCAATCCAAGGCACCACTGCACAACTCAACGGCACGGGAAGTTTCGATCCCGAGGGCGCCTCGCTCACCTACAGTTGGACCCAGACTGCCGGACCCGCGGTGGTGCTTGGCAATGCCACAAGCGCTACACCGACCTTCACCGCTCCGACGGTCAGTTCCTGCCACGGTGCTGAGCTTCCAACTGGTGGTCAGCGACGGCGCACTGCACAGCGCCCCCGATCTGGTGAATGTCACGGTGCAGTAAACCACCAAGCGGTAGTTCGATCTGGCCACGGTTGCCGCCTCCTCGCAGAATCCCAGCACCGGGCAGCTGGCGGTTAAGGCGGTCGACGGCGTGGTGGACGGTTACCCCGGAGACTACACGCGTGAGTGGGCGACCACGAGACAGAAGAGCGGCGCCTGGCTCAAGCTCGTCTGGGGCAGTGCCTACACCGTCAACCAGGTGGTGCTCTATGACCGGCCGAACACCAACGATCAGATCACCAGCGCGACGCTGAGCTTCAGCGACGGCTCGAGCGTCCCAGTGGGATCTCACCTGCTCTTTCCGGCGCTCTACCCGGTAAAGAATTGCGTATCGAAGGCGCGAACCTCCTGGTTGGGTTAGGATGCCAGAAAGTTCTACTGTCTGTCGTTCCGGTCATTGGGGGATCTTACGCAACGACTCCTGTACAGGTTTAATTTTCTTACCTAACTACCTGATTTAAAAATTATAATGTCGAGGCAAGACTAGGTGGTACGCAATCCGCTTCGAGGCAAACCGAACTAAAGACACTGGCTAATTGATGGTTGTTATGTGAGAGTGGTATTGTAAAATATTTGTGACGATAGCGTCAGAAATTCGGGAACCGGACTAGCTTATAACTAATCCGAACAACTATCAGCCGCTCTTGTATTGAGGTTAGATAGACGACCAACACCAGCCAATGAATCCCAGAATTTGAGAACAAGGGGGCTGTGCATGCGTTCTATTCTGGTCAGCATTGTACGTTTACTAGGCCTAGTGCTTATCATGGCCGTCGTACAACCTGCCCAGGCCAGCAGCAACATCGCGGCGCTCGCGGCGGTCACGGCGTCCTCGGAGAACACCAGCACCAGCCAGCAGGCCATCAAGGCCGTCGATGGCGTGATCGATGGCTACCCCGGGGACTACACGCGCGAGTGGGCGACCGTCGGGCAAGGGGTCGGGCCTGGCTCAAGCTCGTCTGGGGCAGTGCCTACACCGTCAACCAGGTGGTGCTCTATGACCGGCCGAACAGCACCGAGCAGATCACCAGCGCCACGCTGAACTTCAGCGACGGCTCGAGCGTGGCGGTCGGCGCCTTGAACAACAACGGCACGGCGGTCACGGTGAACTTCAGTGCGCGCACCGTCACGAGCCTCACCCTGACGGTCACCGGCGCGACCGGTGGAACCTCTAACATCGGCCTGGCCGAGATCCAGGTGTACGGCAGTCCCGCGGGCGGCGGCAACCTGCCGCCGACCGCCAACGCCGGACCGGACAAGAGCGCCAACGAGGGCACGGCAGTCACGCTCTCCGGCAGCGGCAGCGACAGCGACGGCACGATCGCCGGCTACGCCTGGACCGAGACCGCGGGACCGAGCGTCACCCTGAGCGGCGCCGCCACTGCCACGGCCAGCTTCACCGCGCCGGCCGTGACCGCGAACACGGTGCTCACCTTCCAGCTCACCGTCACCGACAACCTCGGGGCCACCGGCACGGATACCGTCAACGTCACGGTCAACGATGTGTCGGCCGGCAACCTGCCGCCGACCGCCAACGCCGGACCGGATCAAACGGTGAATCAAGGCGTACTGGTGCAGCTCAACGGTACGGGCAGCACCGACCCGGAAGGGCTGACGCTCACCTACGCAGTGGACCCAGACCGCCGGACCCGCCGTGGTGCTGGGGAACGCCGCCACCGCCACCCCGAACTTCACCGCGCCGGCCGTGACCGCGAACACGGTGCTCACCTTCCAGCTCACCGTCACCGACAACCAGAATGCCACTGCCACCGATCTCGTCAACGTCACGGTGCAGACCACCCAGGCCAGCAGCAACATCGCCGGCGCTCGCGGCGGTCACGGCGTCCTCGGAGAACACCAGCACCAGCCAGCAGGCCATCAAGGCCGTCGATGGCGTGATCGATGGCTACCCCGGGGACTACACGCGCGAGTGGGCGACCGTCGGGCAAGGAGGTCGGGGCCTGGCTCAAGCTCGTCTGGGGCAGTGCCTACACCGTCAACCAGGTGGTGCTCTATGACCGGCCGAACAGCACCGAGCAGATCACCAGCGCCACGCTGAGCTTCAGCGACGGCTCGAGCGTGACGGTCGGCGCGCTGAACAACGACGGCACGGCGGATCGACGGTGAACTTCAGCGCGCGCACCGTCACGAGCGTCACGCTGACGGTCACCGGCGTGAGCGGCACGACCACGCAACGTCGGGCTCGCGGAGATCGAGGTGTACGAGGCAGTCCCGCGGGCGGCGGCAACCAGCCGCCGATCGCCAACGCCGGACCGGATCAGACGGTGAACCAGGGCGTGCTGGTGCAGCTCGACGGCACCGGCAGCTTCGACCCCGAGGCGGCTACGCTCACCTACGCAATGGACCCAGACCGCCGGGCCGGCCGTGGCGCTGAGCGACGCCGCCACTGCCACGCCCAGACTTCACCGCGCCGACGGTGAGCGCGACCACGGTGCTCAGCTTCCAGCTGGTGGTCAACGACGGCGACCTAGAATGCCAGCTGCCGCCGATCTGGTGAACGTCACGGTGCAGGCGGCCCAGACCGGCAGCAACATCGCCGGCGCTCGCGGCTGGCCACGGCGTCCTCGGAGAACACCAGCCACCGGGCAGACAGGCGATCAAGGCGGTCGATGGCGTGGTCGACGGCTACCCCGGCGACTACACGACGCGAGTGGGCGACCGTCGAACAAAAGAGTCGGTGCCTGGCTAAGCTCAGCTGGGGCAGCGCCTACACCATCGATCAGGTGGTGCTGCGATGACCGGCCCGAACACGCACCGAGCAGCCCGTAATCAAGTATTGATAGTTGTGCTTCCCGCCCATCGATGGCTGGAATAAAACCGATAGTATTCAAACGGCTCAACGAGACCAATTAATGAAAAGCTACCAAGTTGCAGCACAGCACCAGCTTCCTTTACACGATAGAGGCTGAGGATGGTCTCCTCACTGTTCCTGATATGGCCAACAACCTTATTCCGAGCCAAGACGGCTGTAATATAATAGAATGGTTGTTACGTGGAGGTCCGCACTTGTCGCTCCCGTGCCCAGACTAGAAAGGTAAGTGATCAATGGCTTTCCAGTTCCTTAACCGTTCGATACACCTGCCCTTAACCTCTGCGGAGATCGCTCAGCGCTTGAGCGGGGTTCACGATGAGTGGCTGATGACCGATGCGGAGCGCGGCACGCTACATGCCTTGCTTACTGCGCTGAAACCGCAATGCGCGATCGAGGTCGGTGTCTACAGGGCTGGCAGCCTTGCCATTCTTTCGGCGCTCTGCCAAAAGGTTTACGCGCTCGATATCGATCCGGCCTGCGAGGCCGCGTATGCCAGCCGTTTCCCCAACGTCGAGTTCATCACGGGATCATCAGCAGAAACCCTGCCGAAACTCATCGACCGGATGCAAGCATCGGGAGAGGCTCTCGACTTCGTATTGATCGACGCCGATCATTCCGCGGCGGGGGTTCGCCGTGACATCAATAACGTACTTCGCTACCGGCCCCATCGGCCCCTTTATATCGTCATGCACGACAGCTTCAACCCGGGCTGCCGCGGTGGAATGAAAGCGGCTGATTGGTCCAGCAATCCCCATGCCCACATGGTCGAATTGGACTTCGTCGTTGGCCGATTTGTCACCAAGGAAGAAGGTGATGGCTACCGGCAGATGTGGTGCGGGTTTGCTCTCGGCGTCCTGCTCCCGGAAAAGCGCTCGGGCGATGTCATCATGCGCGAGAATGAATCCCTCGTGTACCAGACCGCACTGCGGCATTCCGCTTACCGCTTCCACAAGTGGTGGAACCCTTTCTATTCGGTTCCCCGGGCGCGCCGTACGGTGGCGCAGATCCTGCGCACGACGCACCGCAACTATTCGAAACACTGAAAGCGCGCCGCAGCAAGAGCATCTAGGAGGGTGTTCCTTCTTTCGTCACAGCCTCGTAGACACATAGAGAAGTGTATTATTATCAAGAGTTGATCGGCATGAGTAGTCGCGCTCGCATGACCGAATGTCAATATCGGACACTCGCTAAGGCTGTTTCGCTGCGTGGACCGTTCAATTCTTGCCGGCATTCACACATCGAAAAGGAATAGATTTGAGCTTCACGCATGCGATCAAGAACGGGCTAAAGACGTTCGTTCACGCCTTAGGCATAGACACCCGCCGCTACACGCCGCGTTTTAACCCGCGCTGTGTCACGCTCGAGCCCTGCCGGCGTACCGAAAGGCTGGGTCCTCCTCTCCTACATCCTGGAACCGTTCCTCGCGAAACCGGGGCAACCGATCTCAACGATTCATAACAACCGCCTGGAGTCCGTCCTAATTGCGCGAACCTTTCTTGACCTTGGGTATGGTGTTGACGTCATTGACTTTCAAAATAGCGTATTTATGCCAAAAAAGGACTACACCTTCTTCGTCTCCGCCCGCACGCACCTCGCGACCATCGCGCCTCGGCTCAACCATGATTGCATCAAGATAGCACATCTCGATACCGCACACTTTTTATTCAACAACGCCGCTACCTACGCCCGCGCCCTCGCCCTGCAGCAGCGTCGCGGCGTGACCAGCACGAGTATCCGTATAGTGGAACACAATCTGGCGATCGAGTATTGCGACTATGCGGCCGTACTGGGCGGGGAGTTCTGTACGGGCACCTACCGCTACGCCGGCAAGCCGATGTTCCGATTGCCCGTGCCCACCGTGCGCACGTATCCGCTTGACCCGGTAAAGAACTTCGACGCGTGCCGGAAACACTTCCTGTGGGTCGGCAGCTTCGGTTTTGTCCACAAGGGGCTCGACTTGACACTGGAGGCATTCGCCCAGATGCCAAACTTGCACCTCAGCATATGCGGCCGGCTGGATTGGGAGCAGGAGTTTGTCCGGCTCTATCACAGCGAACTCTATGAGACCCCAAACATTCATCCCGTCGGCTGGGTGGATGTGGCCGGCGAGCAGTTCCTCAACATCACAAACCAATGCGTTGCGGTGGTGTTCCCTTCCTGTGCCGAAAGTGAATCCTGCTCGGTGCTCACCTGCATGCAGGCCGGCCTGATCCCGGTTGTCACGCGCGAAGCCGGCATCGATGTCCAGGATTTCGGCGTGCTGCTGAAGGATGCCACGGTCGGCGAGATCCGGGAGGCGGTCGAGAGCCTAGCAAGCTCCCTGCATCGCAGCTCAAAGAGATGTCACGCAAGGCCTGGGAATACACTCGGGAAAATCACAGCGCCGAGAAGTACACGCGGGACTATCAAAGCATGCTTGCTCAGATTCTGGCATCGCGGAGTGTTAACACCAATCTGCCATCAACCACCTCAGGCTGACGACGCTAAAGACAGGCCACGATTGGCACGAAACATTACCTAAGGGGATGCCAAAATGACCACGGCGCTGCTCGATCGCCTGATCCACCACTACCACATCGTGGAGACCGGCAACGATTCCAGCGTGACGCCGCGCCGCCAAGCATGCGCACTCTTCGCGTCGGCGCTGAGGTCAGCCCGGCTGAGAAGTCGATGAAATGGCTTAACCCCGGGCCGAACACCCTGACGATCCCCAGACTGTTAAGCTTTGCCGCCCGCGATGTGCTCCGCCGCCCGAATGGCCAGCGCCGCCATCGTCAAGGACGGCTGCAAAGAACCGCCAGTCACGAACACACTCCCCCCAACAATATAAAGGTTGGGAACCTCATGCGCTTGAAGGTTACGATCGACGACAGAGGTGGCTGGGTCATTGCCCATTCTGCACGTCCCCATGGGGTGCCCCGCAAACCCATGATCCTCACCGTCTTCGGCCTCCTCTGCCCCGACCGCAGCAAGTATATTCCGCGAGAGTTTGGCACCAGCCTCAAGCGTCCTCTTCTCATACGCACCGAATGAGTACGTAATCCGGGGAGCGGGGTCGCCGAAGCAGTCCCGTAGCTTGGGATCCAGTGTAACGGTATTTCCTGGATCGGGCAGTTGCTCAATCGCGGCCTCCGCAATGATCTCGTGGCCAAAAGACTGCTCGACTTCGTCCGCAAGCGCCTTGCCCCAATTTCCACTTTCTCTTGCAATCTTATATGGCATCGGTGCGCCTAGGGTGTGAAACGCCATCTTCATCCCCCCGATCTCGTGTCGGTTTTTCGGGTCACAAAACTGCAGGGATCCGGCGGTGGGAAAACCGATCCGGTGAGGGAAGACACTCTGCTTGAGGATTCCATGAATGGCAACCGCAGGACGCTCCATGAAGTTCTTGCCGACCATTCCGCTGCCGTTCGCCAGCCCGTGTGGGAACTGACTTGACTCGGAGAGCAGCAGCAACCTGGCCGTCTCGACGGTGTGGGCAGCGAGCACGAACACTCGCGCCTTCTGCTCGCTCTCCTTCTTGTCGTGGCTCATGTAGACAGCACTCGTGATGCGCTTTTGACGGTCCGTGATCAACCGGACTACGTTGGCGTTTGCAATCACCGCTGAATTGCCGGTTGCCGTGGCAAGGTCCAAATGATTCTCCGACGTATATTGCGCGGCAATCGGACATATTCGAAAGGACGCACACGTGGAAAAGGCCACGCAGACTGATCGGTTTTTGCCGGGAACGCTGTTACGGGCCCACGGAATAGTATGCACAAGTATGCCAAGCTTCTGGCAGGCATCCCGGAAAAGCTTGTCGGCCGGACTAAAGGGAAACTCGGGCATAGGGTAGTCGGAACTTCGCCAAGACATAAAAGGATTGTCGACTACGCCGGCAACTCCCAGTGCACGTTCCGATTTGGTGTAGTAGGGCTCAAGTTCGTCATAGCCGATCGGCCAGTCGTCGGCAATACCGTGCAGACTTTTCAGCCGGAAGTCGCTTTCCAGGAACCGCCAAATCTGGGCCCCCCACTGCAACGTACTGCCTCCGATAGCCTTGACCCTCAGGTGATTTAGCGGATACTCGACCTCTCCAGCATTAGAGTAAAGATCACGCTCGGGCAGGTTTGAGGCAAACGGCCAGCCAGGTATGCGGCCAGAAACGATATCCATCATGTACGCATGGCGGTCCTGCAGGTTATAGCGCGGTCCCGCCTCCAAAACGACAACTTTTAAGCCTCGGCTAGCCAACTCGTAGGCCATGAGCCCCCCGACAAGACCCGCGCCGATGATGCACACGTCTGGAATATCCTTGCGCCCGCCGTTCTTCATGAGATGACGCCCTTGTCGTCAGGTAGCCTGGTATACGCCCTGGGGTCGCGCGGTCGGCCGGGGAAACTCTTATAACCAACCACTGCCCAACCATATTGTGAGCGGTAATAGTACTCAATCAACGGTTCCATTACATTCATTCGGAGCGCGAGAGCATCCCGTGAAGCCGCAAGCTTTTCTACCTTTCGCACTATCCGGTCGTGGCCCGGATACTGCCATAGCAGCTTCTTTAACACTTGGTCGCGTTGAGAAAGAAGCAGATCCGCGAAGTCGAGTCGCGCCCCTCGCCCAAACTGATCCGTGGATGTCGCGTTGAGAATTGCATCCGCGCGCCGATATTCCTTCAAATAACCGTGCTGGCTCTGTGTTACTGAGTTTACATATTCGCGGAAGAAATCTGACGGCGGCACGGACTCCGGGGCAGCGAGTGTCTCGCCAAGCGCAACGACGGTACGCATTTCGTCATCGCTCAAGACGCCGAGAGGATAAGCCGTGTCCAATTCGGGGTGAAGTCGCTTCGCCACGTAGGGTCTCGCAACATAGGCCCCTGTAGTTGCTGCGGTAATGGCGGCTGCGCTCAGCAAGAATCTTCTTCTGCTAATCATCATAGGTACGTCTATCCTCGGCAGTAACTACGTCTGACAGAGTCCACCGTCAGCTATGAACTTCTATGCCTACCCCGAATGCTTAAGAATGTTGCGCACGATGTAGTCGGCGATGCGATCGTCTGCGGCCGCATTGGGATGCAGCGAGAACTTGCCCATAAAGTACTCGGGTTTGTCTTCGTCTGCGCCAGGCAAGATGTCATTAATACGATGCACAACAAACCCCTTGCCCTGGTCTTTCAGCCCGCCGAGCAGCTTTTTCGACAGCGATCCACTCTTGTCCAGGTCCAAAGCATCGTTGCCCCAGACAAATATATGGAACTCTGCATTCGGATACATGCTCTTTATGCGCGCACTAGCTGCGTTGACGATCGCGAGATACAGCTTCACATCCGCGTCGTTGTAGCGACGATAGTATATCGCATTGCCCCCTACTAGCTTTCTGTATAAGAATGACTTCTCCAGGTAGGCCCGGATCTTTTCCGTCCTGGACAGGCTCTCGCCAAACATTCCCTCATAGCTGACGGAGCCATCCGCCCCGAGCACATAACGCGGGCCGTGCAGGTAGTCGATTTGTCGCAGACCGGCCGCCCTTCGGACTTGATCCGGCGTTGCCGTGTAAATAACATACTTGACCTGCTGCGGCGTGCAATCCACTTCTTTGCTTATCAGGCCATGGTCCAACGTCGCCAGCATTTGCTGGGGGCCATGGGTCAGGAAAGAGAGGTTGAATACCCGGTATTTTTCGCCAGACCGAACGGCCACTCGATATGGCATGGTTTCTTGGTCGTTCAACCCCCAGCCGAACGTGTATGCATCCCCGAAAAACAGGACGCATCCCAGAGTTGCCTTGGCGCCTTGCGGATGCGGGGACGATATCCGCAGCCCGTTGGCGTCCATCGTGTAGACGACGTCATATAGCTTTTCCCCACGGTAGTATTTCGCCTCTGTCCGCGCAACGCCTTTCGGAGCCATATACCCCAGGACGTCATCGCTGACCCACGCGAACGTGCCCTCTGATCTGACGTCCTTGAAAACCCAGTGTTCGGAGACCCAGAAAAACCCCTCGAGACCCGCCAGCGAGCATGCGAGAACCGCGAGACTCACCCACATGGTTCTGGCGCGCGGGATCAGCCTGAGGGCGCACAGGAACACGCTGGCCCACGTCAGAAAAATCCACAAATACGGCTCGGGAAACCACTTCAGTGCGGAAAAAGATATAATCGCCGCAAATACAACCAGAACACCACCCACCAACATATTGCCCAGCATGTGGACCTCCCAACTTATTACCCTCGGTCACGAGGCCGAATCGGCCGCCACCATGTCAAAGCGATCCGCTCCACGTCTATTGACAGGCCTAGAATATAACCCCTAACCTTGCCGCACACTAGCGCTTCGCGCTACCACGCCGCTAACGACCAAGCATGACTCCAAGCACACCTATTATAGATTTACGTAACCAGCTCGCAGTCGTTACCGGCGCCGGAAGCGGTATCGGTCTGGCTATCGCCAGTGCGCTGGCGGAGCACGGAGCCGTTGTCCAGCTCGTCGGTCGCCAACGAGCACCGCTTGACGACTTACGCGCAAAACTCGTCAGCGCCGGATATCAGGCCGAAACCCGCCCCTGCGACCTCACGCGCGACGAGGAAATCCTGGCGTTACGGGATCGGCTCGTGGCCGAGCATGGGCGGGTGGACATCCTGGTGCACAGCGCCGGTACCATTTCGCTCGGACCCATCGCCTCTGCTCCCGTCAGCGATTTCGACAACCAGTACCGGGTAAACGTGCGCGCTCCGTATTTACTCACTCAGGTGCTCCTGCCGCTGATACAAAAAGGCCAAGGCCAGATCGTTTTCGTCAACTCGAGCGTGGGGCTTCGGACCAAGGAACACGTGGGCGCCTATGCCGCTTCCAAGCATGCGCTCAAAGCGATCGCCGACACGCTACGCATGGAAATCAACTCTTCCGGAGTTCGCGTGCTGAGTGTTTATCCGGGCAATACCGCCACTTCGATGCAAGAGACCGTGCAAAGCTATGCTGGGGAACGTATCGACGCAGAGTATCTCCTCCAACCCACCGATATCGCCTCGACTGTAATTCATGCCTTGTGCCTGCCCCGGACCGCTGAAGTCACCGATATCCACATTAGACCCTTCAAGAAACCACCACGGTGACCCAGCCCGGATACCGCGGGCGGATGCCATCGCCCGCTCGGGGGCTCGTGAAGCAAGCGTGGATCTCCTGATTTTCTAACTTATCGCGGCGGAGTGGTCACCTGAAGCAACCCGTGCTGCTCCAAAACTTGAGCAGTCGATCTGATAAGGCTGAAAGGCGCTTGTGCCCGCTCGGCGATATCGAGAAGGGAATGGCGCCCATCGGACATATTCAATACCCAGAGCATCGCGAGCTGTTTTTTAGCGACGTCGCTGTCGCCGCCAATGGCGGCATAGAGACCGCGCTTGCCGAGCTGTGGCTCGCACTTCGGATTCAGATTCATATAGTACCGGTTGTGTTCGAGCACCTCGACCACATCCAGATAACAAGCAAGCGATTCCGACAGGTGTTCGGGGCGCACAAAATCGAGATTGTCTGCGGAAGTATGGTACTCGGGGAAGCTGCCATGGGGGGAACGCATCAGGCAACCGACCGGTAGATCGAAACCCGGTGAGCAATACTGTCTTTCATCGTAACCGTAGGGAAAGAAATCTTGCACCGTCCACGAACGACCGGAATGCGCGAGAACGTGCATCGCCGCCCGGTCGATCTCCGCATTGCCCCGCCGACTCTTCTTGTAGGTAAACCTGCCGCCATCGCCCACGCACGTAACCACCAGGCCGTGCTTGATACGCTGCACGTGCGTTTCGTTGCGCGCCAGCCAGGTAATCGAGCCGATTGTCCCCGGGATGAACAGGAACCGGTAGGTGTAGCGCGGCTTGGGGCCCTGTGTCAGTTGAGCTGCCAGAAAGGTAGCGACCGCGATGCCGGAAAGATTATCGTTGCAAAGCGACGGGTGGCAGACGTGGCACGAGATGAGCACCTCGTCGCTCGACTCGCCGGGAATGATGTACTCGCCATACGTGAGGCTTCCGTCTTTGAGCGAGGCATCGACACAGACCTCATATTCCCCTTCCGGCAGCGCCTCTAGCTGCCGGTGACTCAGGCAGAAGCCCCAGGTCTCGTTGTAGTACGAGGTACGATACGGAATCCATTCCGGCCGGTCGGGAAGACTGAAAAGATGCTTGCGTAGCTCACCCAACGATACCTTTTTCTTGACCGGGATGCTGTAACTCACGACATGCAGGTTGGACTTTTGAAAGTCGATCACCCGGTCGCCGCGCGCATTCTTGATATAAGCATCGCGGATATTCCATTCCTTCGGGACCGTCCAGTCGAAAACCGGCGTTCCCGTCGGCACTTCGTGAACTTCCAGAGGGATATGACGTTGCAATATGCGCAGGGTTTGCCGCACGCCCTCGCCGGTGATGCTGCGACAGATCGGGTAGAGTTCCGTCATCAGCGCATGCATGGCTTCACCAGCATCAGGTTGGCTCCCCTGCTTGGTTTTATCACCCTTGTGGTCGGTGCTCATAACTGGAAATCGGGGTAAAGGCGATCGCGATCGGCCATCACCTGGATCTTTTCCGGCCATTCAATGGCGAATGCCGGATCGTTCCACCGTACCCCGCGAGCGAATTCGGGCGTATAGAATTCCGACATCTGATAGAACACCTCGGTGTCATCGCGCAAAGTGAGAAACCCGTGTGCCAGCCCTTCGGGAATGTACAGCATGCGGTGATTGTCCGCCGTTAATTCGATGGGGAACCAGCGCTTGAAGCTGACGGAGGCCGGACGCAGATCCACAATCACGTCGTAAACGGCACCGGCGGTGCAGCGCACCAGCCGCGCTTCCGCGTGCGGGGCCGTCTGGAAGTGCATGCCGCGCAATGTGCCTTTACGTCGATTGAAGGAAATGTTGCACTGGGCGAGTTCGCTAGTAAGCCCATGCGCTTTGAACTCGCGTCGACACCAGGTACGCGCAAAGAATCCGCGCTCGTCCTCCAGCCGCTCAGGATCGATCACGTAAGCTCCTGGAATCGGCGCCTCGGAGAAAATCATGCGATGACCTGGACCTCGGGGATAAACACGACGAATTTTCCGCCCCACTCCCGGATGTGCGACATCTGCTTGATGATCTCATCCTTGAGGTTCCAGGGCAGGATCACGACGTAATCCGGTTTGGTCTCGCGGATTTTTTCCGGTCCGTGTATCGGGATGCGCGTGCCAGGCAGGTAATGGCCCTGCTTGTGCGGGCTGCGGTCTACCGTGTAGCTGATCATATCGGTGCGAATGCCGCAGTAGTTAAGCAAGGTGTTGCCCTTGGCGGGCGCTCCATAACCGACGATCGTCTTGCCGGCGCGCTTAGCCCCGATCAGGAACTCCAGGATATCGCGTTTGGTCGCCATGACTTTGTCGGCGAACGAATTATAGAGGTCAAGGCCGGCATAACCGAGTTGCTTCTCCCGTTCACGCAAGGCGATGACCTGTTCGCTTACCGGTTTGGAGCTATCCTCTGAATGACGGCCATAAATGCGCAAGGACCCGCCATGCGTCGGCAGTTCCTCGACGTCGAATAGCGTTAGACCGTGCCTGGCAAAAACCTGTTCCACGGTGATGAACGAGAAGTAGGAGAAGTGCTCGTGATAAATCGTGTCGAACTGGCACTCATCGACCAGCCGCTGCAGGTGGGGGAATTCCATCGTGATCACGCCCGTGGGTTTCAGCAAGATCTTCATGCCTTTCACAAAATCGTTCAGGCCTGGAACGTGCGCCAAGACATTATTCCCGAGCAGCAGATCCGCCCGTATGCCCTTACCAACAAGCTCGCGCGCGGTGGCCTCGCCGAAAAACTTGACCACGGAAGGTATGCCCTTGGCGACCGCGACTTCGGCCACGTTTTTCGCGGGCTCCACACCGAGCACCGGTACCCCGGCTTCCTTGAAATACTGCAGCAGGTAGCCGTCGTTACTCGCAATCTCGATCACCTGCGACGAAGCGTTGAGCTTGAAGCGTGCGCGCATCTTGTCGGTATAGGCCTTGGCGTGCGCGAGCCAGCTGTCCGAATAAGACGAGAAATAGGCGTAGTCGCTGAAGATGTCCTCCCCGGTTTGATACATCTGCAACTGAACCAGCCAGCACTTGGTGCAGACCAGCGCATGAAGCGGATAGAAAGGTTCCATGGCATCTGCCTTTTCGGGCGCCACATAGGAGTTGGCCAGCGGCGACATGCCGAGATCGGCGAACGTCTGGGACAGCGGCGACTCGCAGAAACGGCACTGGGGTCCACGATGGCTCATTGGGATGGCATCCTTCACTGCATTATTGCTAGAGAGTGTTTGCATGGCTTGTCACTATACCTTTTTGCCTCAGAAGCTGGATTACCCGCTCGGCGCACTCCTCGATGGATAATTTGTCCGTGTCGAGCACCAAGTCCGGATTTTCCGGGTTTTCGTAGGGGGACGAAATGCCGGTGAACTCCTTGATCTCGCCGGCGCGGGCGCGCTTGTACATGCCCTTCACATCCCGCTGCTCGCAGACTTCCAAAGGGCATCGGCAATGAATTTCAATGAAATCCCTCGACCCGATGAGGTCGCGAACGGCACGCCGGTCCCGCGCAAACGGAGAAATGAAGGCCGTCAAGGCGAGGATGCCGGCGCCGAGAAAAAGCTTGACCATCTCGCTAATTCGGCGAATGTTTTCCGAACGATCCTGCGGGCTGAACCCGAGACCGGCACACAAGCCGTGGCGCACATTGTCACCGTCGAAAACGTATGTATGGCAGCCCATACGATACAGTTGCTCTTCCACCATGTGCGCCACCGTGGACTTCCCTGATCCAGACAGGCCGGTAAACCACACAACCGCACCCCTATGCCCGTTCAGCTTTTCGCGTCGTTCCCGCGTGACAGTGGCATGGTGCCAAATGATGTCATTTCGTTTCATATGTCCAGATACCGATTTCTGCTAAGCACAAACCGGAAAAAAGATACTGCAAGAACCTCTCATATGGTGATGGTGTCTTTTTCGAGATTGATTCTAATCACAATGCAAGGTGGCTCTTCTCAGTCGGAAAGACGAGGCCATATTTCGCGCCGTTGATCAGCAGGTATTGGTCTCCATTATTATCCTGATAAACCGTCTTATCGGCGACGTGTGAAAAATAGTCAACAAAATTCGCGAGTGCCAACGGCTCATCGGGGTTTTGCAGAAAACATAACGGGACCTGACCATAGAAAGACGCCCACAAGCTAAAGGTGCTGGGCGGTCCCACGATGTAGTCGCAGCGGGCCAACGCGTACATGTCTTCGAGAAAATGCCCTGTCCCAAAGGTGCAATCCGCTCCGCCGAAAAGATTGCGGTCGAGCTTCTCATTTGAGCATATTAAGAAGGTGACTTTTTTGACGGGGAACAGCGCTTTCAAGTTATCGATAATCCGCACGTAGTCCTTCACCTCGAAGCAATATCGCCCACCCAGGTGATTCGCGTAGTCGCCTCTCCGAATGTGGACACCGATCAGCACATCGCAGCGTTTCCGAATGGCCTTTATCAATGAATCGATGTTTTCCGTGTACGTACTGGCGGGCGTGAAATATGCGCGAATCTCGTCACTATACTTTCTTACGTT
Organism: uncultured Gammaproteobacteria bacterium; assembly: GCA_963750625.1. GTDB lineage: Bacteria > Pseudomonadota > Gammaproteobacteria > Acidiferrobacterales > Sulfurifustaceae > Sulfuricaulis. The sequence goes on from CAVVRV010000031.1 coordinate 30,280, forward strand.
AGTAATATCGCGAAACTGGAGGCCGGACACAAACACGACCTTACTGCGTCGAAAGGCATCGGCCGCCTTCGGGTTGTCGTCCAACAGGTAGATCTTATGGTCGGAAACTGAAACTACCCGTGCTAGCCGCTTCCAGAACCCTAGCTTGTTAATGACTCGTACCAGAAACGCCACTATTTTATAGAGCGCGCTTCGCGCCTTCGCGCTGCACAACCGCGCTGAAAAGAAACGCTTTGCGGGATAGCGGCAAAGCAGGTCGTGCCGAGTGCTCTCGAAGAGTTCGGCATACTCATCAAAGGACGGGTTTATCACCGTTGCCCCATGCGCGCGCTGCAAATGCTATAAAGTTGGTGAAGTTGAACAGACGATTACCCAACTGCCCGGCCTTCGAAGCAATGACGATTAACGGTCGCGACACAAGTCTGCCTCAGATAGAGTATTACCGCGTCCGATCAACAAGGGAATTCTCTTCGTGCTTGGAAATTTTCCCGTTATTCACCTGACGAAACAACGCGCGCAGGAACCGCAGTAAACGCGCGATCTTGTCCCACCATCGGCGCGCCCTGTTACGATGCTCATACTCCTTGGGAAGGTCGGTGCTTATGATATTAACTGGAAATACTGAATGATCGCGCCTATTTGTCATCCTACTTTCACCATTAGCCAGGAACGTTTCGCGATCCGGCCGCTCGTAGTTATCGTACCAGGTCCAACAACCGTTTCTCTGATAGACCGTCTGGATTTTCTTCGCGAACACCTTATTGGTTTCGAACGTGGCGTAGCTCGACCCCAGCATCGGAACATACTGCGCCATCATGGTGCACGACTTGTTGCTGCAATAGTTGGAGAACCAGAGGCAAAAACCCATGCGCTCCTGCAGTGCGTTGACTGCTCGATAGACCTGAACATGCTCCTCGTTTCCATACTCACCCCACGGATTGTGAGTAAACACGTTCCGGTAACCCGCTAGCCGGTGTTCCAATTCTGTCACCAGCGCTGCGTAGTTGTCTCTGTACGTCTTCCCCGAAAACCCTCGCAGCGAGTATTCGGACTTCACTACTTTAAGCCAAAGTCAGTAACAATCGGCCGACGCCAATCGGCGCCATTGAGCACCTCTGACTCTTCAAGCCCCAGACAAGATACTTCTCGAGGGGATATGATGAAAGGCTCGGCTGTCTGGACCACGGGCCAGGTCCTGGCTGGACCTAACTCCCATGAAGCAAAAGACCACGTGGTCAACCTGCTCAAGAATCGAGCTGAACCACAGGATCTCGTCATCCGGATGCGCCACTACCAGCACCGAGCGTTCCAGCAGTTGATGCGGCTGCTTCACTGCACGTACTCTACTTTGGCACTCGACTTCATTCTACTGACCGGGCGTGTAGTCGGTAGTCCAGTCTAGCAACGGCCGCACGACACCTGGCATCTTCCGTCCAGTCCCCACGCGCTGTTCCTTCCCCACCAGCGTCAGTCACTGCTGAAGGCGATCATCTTGATTTTCACCGAATTGTTTCACAATGTCAGGGGTCCGAGTGATGAGACTGCAGGTCACGAATAGCGTGCCATGCGCACAAGGTGTTGCCGGAATCCACGCGGTGCTTACGTAACGCCCGGGCCGCTGGGGTCGGCTGTCCAGCCGGGTCCTGTTCAAGGGTTCCGAAGAGGACAACGCCTTCTTCATTGTAAATGTGGTAGTGGGGGAGCAACATGGAACCATCTCGGATGACGTCGTACACCATTTCAGACGCCAACGTCGTCTTTCGTCCGCTTTCCGTCGGCTGGTTTTGTCCCGATACGAGATGCATCGCCAGCACGCAGACGAGCCACTTCACCGCCAGGCGCGCTATCCGGATCCGGCCACTCGCGGGCGGCTCGGTATTGCTTCCACTGTTCAGGTAAGCGCTTACCACATCGTGCGTCGGCCGATCATCGTCACATGCGCCACCTTCGCAGGTGGATGGCGCGGTTACAAAGCACGTTCACGGTTGCCATGTTGTGCGAGACAAACAGCACCGTGCGACCCTGCTTGCGCGACATCCTGCATTTTGCCAATGCACTTTCTTCTGGAATGCCGCGTCACCCACGGCCAGCACCTCGTCGATAATCAGAATCTCCGGCTCCAGATGCGCCGCGACGGCAAAGGCCAGTCGCACCGTCATGCCGCTGGAGTAGCGCTTGACCGGGGTATCGAGGAACCGCTCGACACCGGAGAAGTCAACGATCTCATCGAACTTGCGATCTCGACCTCCCTTTTGCTCATGCCGAGGATCGTGCCGTTGAGATAGATGTTCTCGCGCCCGGTCAGCTCGCGGTGGAAACCGGTGCCGACCTCGAGCAGGCTGGACACTCGCCCGCGAATCTCGACTCGCCCCCGCGTTGGCGGTGTGATCCGTGTGAGAATCTTGAGCAGTGTGGATTTCCCGGCACCATTTCTGCCGATGATGCCAACGACCTCGCCCTGCTTGATCTTGAATGACACATCCTGTAGCGCCCAGATGATGTCCGCCGGCGTTGCGTGCATCAGCGATTCGTCGCTCGTCGACATCATCAAACTGGTAAAGCGAGCGATACTTGCGATAGTTCATCAGCGGGCTACGAATGAAATCAATCATCGTACGCGCCAAAGCTGTCGTGCGCCTGCTCCTTCAGTCCGATTCGGTAGACCTTGCAAAGCCCATCCACGAGCACTGCGAAATCGTCAGCACTCATACTGTCTTTATGCTCTTGAAGGTAGTCATAGCGGGCTTGGTCCATACGTTATCGCCTGCGACCATCACGGTCGGTGGCCAGACAGGTTAAATGACATCTACAATGACGCGTTCCATCCGCCGGAAGTACATGGCTCCGCTGACAGCATCAACAGCACGCCGGTCACCATGCCCGGAAGGATGTACATTCCCAAGGGATCGGACCACCCAGGAGACAGGCCCGGTAACCCTCCATCACACCCACGATCGGGTTAAGCGAGTACAGAAGGCGGTACTGCGGCTGGGATCGAGGAAGCCGAATACAGCACCGGCGCCGTGTAAATCAACATCCGAATGATAAACGACATCGCGAATTTGACATCCCGGAACCGAATCGCGAGGGACGACAGCCACATGCCAATGCCCGCCGGAATGAGCATCATGTAGAAAACAAACACCGGCAAGAGCAGCATGTTCCAGGTGGGCGTGACCTTGTAGAAGATCAAAACACCGATCAAGGAGTAGCAACGAGATGATGAAGTCGACCAGCTTTGAGAGCACGGGCGTGAGCGGGAAAATCATTCTCGGGAAATAGACTTTGCCAAGCATGCCCTGCTCGCTCACCAGACTCTGGCTCGACTGATTCATGGCCTCGGACATGTACGACCACGGGATGATCGCCACGGTCGAGAACAGGAAGTACGGAATTCCGTCGGTCGGCACGTTCGCGATTTTCCCGAAGATTACCGTGAACAGAATGATTTGGATCGCGGGATTGAGGATGGCCCAGGCGAATCCGAGGATAGTCTGGGCATACAGAACCTTGACATCCCGCAGCACCAGAAAATAGAACAAATCGCGGTATCGCCCCAGTTCCGCAAAGTCAATAGCCTCGAACCCCTTGGGGGGCAGAATGACAATGACCGGCATGTCATTGGTTGACGGTTTCATGGCCACACCCTTTATCCTGCAGCACTTGCCAAGGTGGTCTGGCGCTGCGACCAGCGCAGCTGATCGTCCAGAATGCCGCGCTCGCGCAAGTGTGTCAGCACCTTGAGCCGCATGAACTGCGAGTTGCGGAAGTTGCCGTCGGCAAAACCCATGCCCTCGAGCCCTTCCTTGAGTCCCTGTATGGCGCCGACGAGATCGACCTTCGGCTGGTGTTTGGGAGCGAGCCTACGGAACAGGCTGAAGTCCACTTGATATGAACGCTTGTCGGGCTGGGCATTTTTATTAATGGAGACGCTCACGTCCGGGATAAGCTTGGCGACGGCGTGCGCCAAATCCTTGACTTGGTAATTCCACTCATTGCTTCCAGTGTTCACCGCGAGCCAGGCCCCTCCGTTCGACGGCACGCGCCCGACTGCCCACTCAATTGCCCGCGCCATGTCTTCGATATGAATTAACGGCCGCCAAGGCGTGCCATCGCTCAGGATCGTGATCTGCCGCGCCGCGACCGCGCCGGCCACAAAGTCATTCAGCACCAGATCCAGTCGCAGACGCTCGCTCATGCCGCACGCTGTCGCAAAGCGCAAAGACGTGACCACGAAGTCATTCGTGGCGAGTTCCTGCAAGGTCTTCTCGGTAGCCACCTTTGAGCGCGCATAAGCGGTGAGCGGGTTAAGCGCATCATCTTCTTTGCGCGGCCCACCTTCGGCAAAGCCATACATGCTGCAGCTCGAGGCAAAGACAAACCGTTTGACGCCGGCTTCCTTGGCGAGTCTGGCGAGACGCGCGCTCGATTCGTAATTGATGTCTTGCGTTACCTTCTCGAAGGTGTTGCCCATGGGGTCGTTCGAAATTGCCGCCAAGTGCACGACCGCATAAACCCCCTTGAGCACTGCGGCATCGATCGCGCGCATGTCGCCGAAATACTGCTGATCGATGCGGGTCTCCGGCAGTGCCGCGGCGCCAGTCAGACAGTGGGCGAAATAGCCCATGTCATAGCCGACCAGGGAGGCATCGGGATACGCGCGCTGCAGCTGGTCAGCGACGCACGGTCCGATGTAGCCCATGTTTCCAGTAATCAGAATCTTCACGTTTCCTCCGCTAGGCCAGTTTGGCCGCAATGGCGTCACAAACAAAATGGGAAAAAGGCAGACAACAGGTAAAGCCGGGTGATACGGCATTCAGAATATGAAAAGATCTGTTGTCGCCCTCAAAAACAAAATCCATTTCCAACTTTTTTTCCTTGATGTTCAGCAGTTGCGCCCGGATACCTGGCCTGCCCCACTGCCGGTAATTGTCATTTTTTACCCCCTTGGCCAACGCCGCGGCCAACGACACCATGCGTGAGCGCGCGAGTTTCCTCATCTCATCGAAGGCGAGCCGTTTGAAGTCAAACTTCGATGACAGGAACAGGCTTAACTGTCGACGCAAAATATCAATAAACTCGTTCATCCGGAAATTTTCATGACGATGGTACTGCTCGCGCCAGAATGCCGGAATTGCCGTCGGACCGATTTTTGCGTGGCCATCGGCGGTAACGGTGAAGTGCACGCCGAGAAACGGATTACGGAGATCCGGAACCGGATAGATATTGGTGCGAAAGGAGCCCGGCGGTTCATTCGAATACAAGTATAGGCCCTTGAACGGAAGTATTCGGTAGTCTTGGGAGAACCCGAAGCCCCTGGCGATATGATCGGCGTAGAGACCTGCCGCGTTCACGACATATCCGGCGTTGTAGATCCCGGCGGAGGTCTGGACTCCCTGTTCGTTACGATCGAGATAACTGACACCGTAGTGAATGGAAACGCCCTCATGCTTGGCCTCCTTTTCCATGCTGCGCACCACAGCCTCGGGATCCACGGAGGACGTCGTGGGTGAGAAAATCGCACGCCCAAACGTCAGGGCCCTGGGTTCAATTTCTCTCATCGCATGTTCATCAACTTCTTCGAGCTTCACGCCATTGCTCCGACCGCGCCGGAGCAACTCGTCCAGCAAAGCGTGATCCGCCTCGTTCTGGGCAACGACAAGTTTCCCGCATTTATTCATAAGGATGTGTCGCGTCTCACAATATTCCGACAGTTGCGCGTTGCCATCTCGCGTGAACCTGGCCTTGAGACTGTCTGCCGTGTAATAAAAACCCGCGTGCAACACACCGCTGTTGCGCCCACTGGCATGTTGCGCGCACGATTTTTCTTTTTCGATCAGCGTGACCTCGGCATCGGCATATCGCCTTTTCAGCTCCCGGGCAACGCAGATTCCTATAATACCGCCGCCAATAACCAGAAAATCTGAAGCCATGTCAGAATGCTTACCAGATCTTCCATGGCGGGCTTTTGCTGTTCCAGTGATCCTCCAAAACATACTTGTCACGCAGGGTGTCCATGGGTTGCCAGAAACCGTGATGCTTGTATGCTGACAGCTGCCCCTCCTGCGCGAGCCGCTCCATCGGTTCCCGTTCCCATACCGTTGCGTCGCCCGCGATGTAATCCATAACCTGGGGCTCCAGCACAAAGAACCCGCTGTTGACCCAGGCATTGTCGCCATCCGGCTTTTCCTTAAAAGAGGCGATTTTGTGCTCGTCATGCCCCAGGCTGAATGCGCCAAATCTGCCTGGAGGCTGCGCAGCGGTCAGGGTGGCCAATGTTTTTTGGCTGCGGTGGAAGTCGATCAGCTTTCGTATATTTACGTTGCTAACGCCATCTCCATAGGTCAAGCAGAATGTTTCGTTATTGATGTAGTTCTTAACCCGCTTGAGGCGCCCGCCTGTCATGGTTGCCTCGCCCGTATCCACCAACGTGACCTTCCAAGGCTCGACGTTGTTCTTATGGACTTCCATTCGATTATTAACCATGTCGAACGTGACATCGGATGTATTCAGATAATAATTGGAAAAATATTCCTTGATTACATGGCTTTTGTAACCGCAACAGATGATAAAATCGTTAATCCCATGGGCCGAATATATTTTCATGATATGCCACAGGATAGGCTTACTGCCGATTTCCATCATCGGCTTGGGTCGCACCCCGCTTTCCTCGCTAACACGGGTCCCGTAACCCCCTGCCAGAATCACCGCTTTCATTGATCATCCTCCAAATGCAGAACCAGCTTGGTGGTGGCTGCCGTCATCAATTTTTTCTGCCCGCCCTCAGAACGCCGTGCGGTCGGAACGTTACAGTTACAGTTCAAGTTCGGCACAGATAGGCAATATTGATATCCCACAGGGAAAGGTGTCCGGCAGAGTCGTTGGCCGACATAGGTAAATATTCGACCCGACACATCTGGATCCAGGGGATTGTGTTTGGAATGCAAGGCGTACACGATTTCTCACCAAAAAACGTAACTGTACTTCGGGCCGACGGTCAGAATTTGGATAGGCATCGATACCAGAAGGTAAATGCGATGTGCGTTCTCACTCTTTACTGCCTCGGGAACTGCACTCCCACCGTGGCAGGCCGTCACATGCTCAGTTCTCCTTGGTCTCCTTCATGACGGCATTGAAGTCACGCACGACCCCTGTTTCGTTGATAAGTTTGTCGTCTCTGACTGGCAAGATTCCTTCTTTCACCTTCTCCCGCACCACCTCGCAGATAATGTCCACATCGATTCTCTGCTTTTGTTCCCCATATCCGTATACGAGCGCGGTGTCGCACAGTACATTGATCAGGCGCGGTGTCCCGCTCGTGTAATAATAGACGGCGGCACATGCCTTGGTATCGAACAGATTGGGGTCACCCCCGGCCGCTTCAAGACGATGCCGGATGTATTGCCAGGTTTCTTCGAGACTCAGCGTCTTCAGATTGAAGGCGACGGCGATGCGCTGGGCAAACTGATGCAGTTCGGGAAGGCGAAGTATCTCCCGCAAGGAGGGTTGGCCGACGAGTATCAACTGCAGAAGCTGATCCTTATTGGCGTTGATGTTCGAAAGCATCCTGAGTTCTTCGAGGGCCTCCACATCCAGGTTCTGTGCTTCATCGATGATAAGCACCGTACGCCGGTCCTGGCTGTATTCCTTGGCGATAAATTCCGCCAGCGTCTGATACAGCTCTACTTTTTTCTTGCCGCGGTATTCCAGCTTAAAAGCCAACAAGACCCATTCCAGCAATTCACCGAAGGTTCGGTGTGTATTGGAAACGATCCCTACCGTTGCACTTTGATCGATTTCAATCTCATTAAGCAACTGGCGGATCAAGGTGGTCTTGCCCGAGCCGATCTCGCCCGTGATCACAGTGAAACCGGCCTGGTTCATCAGCCCATACCGCAGCATGGCGAGCGCCCTGCGGTGTTTCACGCTATAGAAAAGAAACGCCGGATCAGGGAGTAATGAGAACGGCTTTTCTTTAAATCCGTAATATGACTTGTACATGTTGAGCTCTCAGATACGCATTCACGGCGCCGGATCCTAGCGACGTTACTCAGCTGGTTATCTTGGTCGGTTTATTTCGCCAGAGATCTCAATACATTCCATATACAGAGTTTCTCTCTCCCGAATTATTTAATACGGTTCCTATCAGGTTCTTGTTAGAAGCCTGCACCAATTCAGCGGCCCGGGCCAGCTCAGGTCGCATCGTCTTTCCTTCTTCAACCACGAGCAGCATCGCATCGATATACGGGGCAATGGCCAGGACCTCGTCGGAAACAAGCACCGGGGGTAAATCGAATATCACCCAGCGCATGGGATAGCGTCGTTTCAACTCCTGCACCAGCTGCAACATCGGTCGGGATGTCAGCGTTTCAGACGAGCTGTTCAGTGGCACGCTCCCAGGCAGTATCACGAGCCCGGGTATACGGGGATTAACGAGAATCTGCTGCACCGGTGTTCCGTCAAGCAGGTGCTCCCGCAACCCCTGCTCGACATCGATGCCAAGATAGGAATGAATGCTCGGCTGACCCAGGTTGGCATCCACCAGCAACACGCTCTGGTTGCGCTCCAGGGCCAGACTGATGCTGAGATTGATTGCCGTCAGGGTTTTGCCTTCGCCCTGCCCCGGGCTGGTCACTCCCAACGTTCTCCAGCCGTGCTGGCGCATACGTTGAGATACCTGGGTCCGAAGCACCTTGTAGGCTCTGGCCACCTCGTCCTGGGAATCACCGGAGATAATTCGATGCTGCTTCAACCAGCCCGGATAGAGATCAACCTGACGGGTCTGCGTGTAGACAATATCCGTGGGTACCAGGGCACGGCGCCCCTCGACAGCCATGTCCTGCCCCTGGTCTTGCCGCACCCGTTCGATCGCCCTTGTATAGGGATCCGTGGTCTCCCAGTTCTCTTTTTTTATCAACATGGTACTGCCCTAAAGTTTCATACTCAGGAACTCGAAGTCTATCATACCTACGGCGCCTTGACCCAGATCAATAAAAAACCGCTACCGTGCCCCTGGAATCAAGCGTTGGCTTTCCGCCACAGGGCCCCCGAGCGGAATATGCGGGATCACAGCCAACGGCGGGACGCGCAACACGGAAACAATGGCCCCGGACCCTCTGATCGTACGGTCCATGTATTCGGCGATACTGGCGTAGCCAATACCACTTCCGAACCCCAGGACTATCCCGAGCAAGAGGAACGCGCGCCGGTTGGGCATCTGTGGGCTTGCGGGCATTGTTGGTGCTTCCAATAACGAAAAACGCTCGCCTTTCTGTTCTTTTTCCATTTCCACAGCGATATTGGCGCCCATGAGGTGTTCCTTAATCTCGTTGTATTTCTTAAGCGTACTGTCGTAATCGCGCTTGAGCCCCAGCCCCTCCTGTTCCACCCCGGGTGTTTGAATCAGACGTCCCTCGTACTCGGCTAGTTTCTGCTTTGCCCGCATGCGCTGCTCGCTCGCGGCATTGAGACTGATACTGATCGTCGCAATCTGGGTCTGAATGGATATGTAAGCAGGGTTATCCGGCTTTAATGCAAGGCCCGTCGACGTCGACGTTGATGACGCCTTGAGTTTGTCCTCGAGTGTTGCCAACTGTTGTTTCAATCTGGTCACATCAGGATGATTCTCCGCGTACTTCTCACGGGCCGACGCCAATTCGGCGCGAACTTTCTTGTATTCCCGGTCAATCGATTCTCGTTCGTCAACAGCGCCGGTTTCTTTTCGCAGCATTTCGAGCTCACGCCGCAGTTTAACCACATCCGGGTGATTAGGCGCATAAACCGCCGCGGCACTCAGATATTGAGCCTGCACTTCCCGTAGCCGTCCGCCGGGGCCCTGTCCGGTATAGGGTTCCACCGTGGCGAGTTGCCCTTGGAGTTCGAGCCTGCGCTCTTCCAGGGTGGTAATCTGACGGTCCAAATCTTCCATTTCTTTTTGCGTGCGCTCCATGAGCGACATATTCAGGCCCATTAATTCTGGAAGACGCCCGGTATTTCTTTTTTTATATCCCGCGAGTTGTGTCTCGAGATCCGAAAGGTGCTGGCGCAATTTATCTTCTTCTTCGGAAAAGAAACCGGATGTCCTTTCCGCCTGCTGCGTCCGGATAACAATATTTTCGTTTAGCATCAGATTTGTTAACTCATCGGCAACTTTCTGTGCAATTTCAGGCGCATCGGCGTCGAATGACAGCGTGAAAGCGATGGTGGCCATCATAGACGTGCCGCTACGCGGATCGGTCACGTTGGCGCTGAGCGTCTCGACCTTAATGCCTTTGCGCATTTGCGCAATGGTCTCCTTGTCTGCTGAATCCGATTTCCGCTCTTGTGGATAAAACTGACTCTTTTTAGCGATCTTGAGCAAGTTTTCATCAGTCAAGACCCGCTTCTGAACGATCTGGAGTCGCTGATTGGCATAACCGGTTACGGTGGATTGAGCCAATTCGCGCGGAACTTCCTGCTGCTCAATCAAGATGGTCGCCGTGGAGCGATACACAGGCGGAATAACAAAGGCGAGGATGGCGCTTCCCAGAAATACTATCACTGCCGTGCGTAGTATCTGCTTTTTTCGCCGCCGCAAAATAGCAAGGTAGTCGCTCAGATGTTGTGCGTTAGCGTCGACCATATGTCTATACCTCTATCCTTCTGCTCTCGGTGTTCATAAACATGTTGACGGCTCAGCGAGATGCGACTTGCCGGGGCCAAGTATACGTTGCGCCGATGAACAGCACATTACGCTCGGCCGTATCTGGAAAGGCATCATACTTCTGTCTCTGATATGTGTATTCTGCACTGATCGCCCATTCGGGCCTCCATTGCCAGCTCAATCCGGGGATGAGTTCATATAAACGCCGGTCGATGTCGGAACTGGATCCTTCGATTACTTTATTGCGTAGCAAATTCGCGCGGACCACGACCGTGAGCATTGGAGAGATCTTTCTGGTCAGATACATTCGCAACTGATTGCTGAGCACCGACTGACCGATGCCGCTCGGCTGTACGTCCCGACTGATAACACCGTCAAACGTGGTCAACTCGGAATGCTGTACCATCCCCGCCTCCAGCACTAAGCCACTGGTGTCTTCGGTGGCTGTCGTGGTTGTTTGCGTGATTTTGCCGGGCCCGACCAGAAATCTGCCGCTCGAGGTTTCCGAGTAAGCATGTGAAACACCCGCCAACAATTGTGTCGTATCAGACTCGTAGCCCGTCTGAGCAGTTCGGTAAGCACATGCGGTTGACGACCAGATTCAGATTGTCCTGATCTGATATTCTACGGGTATAGTTAGCTGACAACTCGCTGATCTTTGTAGTCCTCCAGACCAATGCCGACGGTTTCCGAGAAACTCACGTCAGTAATTCTGTAGCTTAGCCCCATCGAACTCCGCTCTGATAACGCATAGTTCCATGAGGGTCGCGCCTCCAGCCACTCACGACGCGTTTTCTGCTGTACCAAAGAAGTATCGACATCATTCAAGTTGCCTGTGCCGGTAGTGGTTTGTACCGTCCGGAACAGGGTATCCCAGCGTAACTCCCCGTCTAATCCCCACGTCGTCCGCTCCGTTGTCTGAACAAACGAAGACAAAGACAGTTTCTCAGAATCGACATCCTTAAACTCATGTCCGGAATACATGGTCGCATCCAGCAATAACCCAATATTCACGGCAGATACTTCGGTCTTTTTGCTCCAATTGATTCGAGGAGAAATAAAGATAAACGAAGCTCCGTTAGCCGGGCCCGGCGACAGCGAGGGATTGTCGTCGTAGCCCAACCCCAGGGTTGCTACTGGCTCTAGGGACCATTCCGCGGCCGCCAGGAAGCGAGGAAAAAATAATATCGACAGCAGGCAAAGCAGTACGGTCGCGTGATGCTCTGAAAATCGCCGCGGTACCCGGATACACGCCGTCACATCAAGTAATTGCAGACCGCGCAAAACCTGAGACCCGGACAAAGCTGACGGAGAAGGAGCCAGATTGTTCTCTGATGCCGAATGCGGACGGTCATCAGTCCGATAACAATCACGATTCATTTTTCTTATATTTCTACAGGAGCTCATGTCCGGTAGTTTCCTATTGGGTGCCTTGCGCCACAGTCGGTTTTCAGGGGACTATGATCACATCGCCACTCATCAGCGTGATATTTTGCTCCATTCGCATCCCCTTCTTCACGGTTGAGTAGTCGAAGGGCAGAATGGTTTTTTTGCCGTTCTCTTTTCGAACAATTTTTATTTTCGCTTCTTCCGCAAAAGGCGTAAGTCCGCCCGCCAGCGTCAATGCCTGCAGCACATCAATATAACTGCCAACAACGTACTCGCCTGGTTTGTTAACCCTGCCGATCACAAAAATTTTGTAACCGGCGATTTTTTTCACCGATACCGACACAACCGGGTTGGGAATGTATTCTTTCAACCACTGCGTGATCTCTTCTTGTATTTGCTGTGCTGTCTTGCCTTTAGCTTCGATATTTCCCACCAAAGGAAAGGTAAACCAGCCATCGGGTCTGACCAGGACCTCCCGTTGCAGGTCCTTTTCCTTCCACACGGAGATCTCGAGAACATCCTCGGGGCCAATCTCATAATCTCCCCCGGAAACCATGGGTTCGCCCACTGGATTCTGCGCAAAAGCCGCGGTGAGGGAAATCATACAGACTAGTGCCGTGAGGGCTACAAAAACCTTGCTCCTGATCGATTTTGAATGATTCTGAACGTCTAAACGTCTCATGCCTATCTTGCCTCTTTCTTAACTTAACTAACTCTGAATATCGATACAGGTGCCAGCGCAGGTTGCGCTGAGCGGCGCGCAGTCTTTCACACAGCGAGTACGCATTCTCTACGCTGTGCCACTGACACTTGAGGACCCCCACGAATCACAACAAAACCCGATGACCGCAGAATATGTCGGATATTGCCGGTTCGTATCAAGATTCAGGATCAGGGGAGCTCACAACACGGAAACGCGATGATAAACTCCAAAACTCACCAAGCTGCAGCACGACTACCTGGGCATTTTGAAGCTAGACTACGCGAAAATCAGTGAGCTCGCGACAGCAATTAATGACCGCCAATATATCTATAAGTACAGAAGAGTTACAGAAGATTTGTTGATTTTCTGTTAGAAAACAGGCCTATCTTTCTAATTTCAGTGGTTATTATAGGGAAATCCCGTAGAATCGTTGGTCCGCGGAGTAGCCCTGATTTGGGACATACTGTCATTGTTGTTTTCTGGTTGCCTTATATAGCTCATTCAGAGTCTTGATCGGAATTCTTGTCATCACATACGTATAATGCAAGGTACCCTATGGAAGAAAAGCTTTCGCACTAAATAAGCAGCGCCACGGATAGGCCTGTAAGCGCTTAAAAATTTTAAAAACGGAAAAGTTCAGTGGCAATACAAAAGTTTACAGGTCCTGAATATGGGAAGGTATCTGCGTTCTTGCAGGTGACGGATATCTTGCTGATCGTGGGCTCTTTATGGCTGCTCACGGTTTTATACGAACAACCTTGGCATAGGGAATACTCGATTGTCGTGCTTTGGACAATTGGTCTATTTCTGCTAGCCGTTCACTTTTCAGATGTTTATCGCTCCTGGCGAGGGTCCTTGCTAAGAAGCCGGGAGTTTATGCGCCTCTTGGGGGCATGGCTTGCTGTCGTTCTGGGGCTCTTATTCCTGGCATTTATGACAAAAACGTCACAAGTGTACTCGCGGCTGGTCTTCTTCACCTGGTTCGTCATAACCCCCTTGATCCTGGCGGTTTGGCGTGGATGGTTGCAAATATTCCTGGGGGAGATGCGAAAACGCGGCTTTAACACACGTGCCGTAGCTATTGTTGGCGCATCCGAACTGGGGGCGCACCTTGCCGAAATCTTCCTTGAGGCTCCTTGGATGGGACTCCGCCCCGTGGGATTCTACGATGGTCGCCGGCCTTCAGGGCTCAGACCCCTGCATCACGGTCCGATAGATGTGATCGGCAATTTAGAGAGCCTGGTCAAGCATGCCCATGAGGGAAGAATTGACATGGTTTACATCGCTTTGCCCATGCGGGCGGAGACACGGGTCAGGGAACTGATCGCGAAGCTCTCAGACACGACGGTATCCGTGTACATGGTACCGGACTTTTTTATGTTCGACCTGCTGCATGCCAGCTGGGGCAATGTGGGCGATTTGCCTGTGGTCAGCATCTCGGAAACCCCGTTTTACGGGGTGGACGGCTTTGTCAAACGGATGGAAGACATCATTCTTGCCGGCCTTTTCCTCATGCTGGTCGCCATCCCGATGATATTTATCGCGATAGGAGTGAAGCTCTCTTCGCCGGGTCCCCTCGTTTTCCGACAGCGCCGCTATGGCCTGCGAGGTAACGAAATCGAAGTTTGGAAATTTCGCACAATGTCAGTATGGGAGGATGGCGATAACGTGGTTCAGGCTAAAAAGAACGATCCGCGGGTGACCCGCTTTGGCGCTTTCCTGCGGCGCACATCGTTAGACGAATTGCCGCAGCTGATTAATGTCTTGCAAGGAAACATGTCTCTGGTTGGGCCAAGACCCCACGCTGTTGCCCATAATGAACACTACCGAAAACAAGTCGACCGTTACATGCTTCGACACAAGGTAAAACCGGGTATCACTGGATTGGCCCAGGTCAATGGCTGGCGAGGTGAAACCGACTCCCTGGATAAAATGCAGAAGAGAATAGAGTTTGATTTGGCCTACATACAGAACTGGTCGCTGTGGCTCGATCTAAAGATAATCTTCCAGACCGTATTCATAGTATTTAAAGATAAGAATGCATACTAGTCGTTGTTTTTCTGTGCTGCGAAAATTTCCTACGGCACAAGTTTGTGCACAACATTTTACCTCCTCCGTTTCCACTAGATCCAAGTGTCTAGTGATAACGGAGGTTCATTTTCCAGTGCATGCCTGTATTAGGCAGCTACGACGGGCATCGGTGCCAACTTCGGTGACTCTCTAAATTGTTGCCAGCGAGTCTGATGGTACTTTTTCAACCTTCACTGACAAAAGATAACCACGACATTACCGAAAGATTATTATTACATACCGACCCACATCATGGCGCCGGCGGCGGCGATCATAGCGCCCCCGATCCGCAACAGAACAGCGGCGCGCTGAAACAAAATGCCCGCGCCCAGGCCTGTGGCGTGCAAGCCAACCGTCGCGAGCAGCATTCCCAATCCATACGACGCCGCCGAAGCCGCTTGTGGCAGCTCCGTGCCATGCGCATGTCCATGGAATAACGCAAACACGCCGACCAGCACCATGCCCAGCGTGACCGGCATGCGGGCGGAGAATGCGATCAGAAGACCGAGTATCAGCACCGACGCCGCGATTCCTGATTCCACCGCTGGCAAGGGCAGACCTGCCGTCGACATGACCGCGCCCAGAACCATCATACCGACGAACGCGAGTGGAACGCTCCAGTATGCACGCCCTCCGAGCTGCGCCGCCCACAGACCCACGGCGATCATCGCGAGCATGTGATCCAAACCTGTCAGCGGATGAGCAACACCGGATACGAAACCGGCACCGTGGGCGCCAAAGGTGTGTGCGGCCGCATAAGGAACAAACAAACTCGCAGCCACTCCCAGTATCGCCACCGACCAATATTTACCTTTCATTGCAGTGTCTCCTGTTCGTACTCATGTCTGTTGTCACCCGCGAATACACTAAGCGGTCGTTCCCGCGCCGGCGGGCGGCGCCATAAGACGCTGGAGCGCCGCGTGCGCCGCCTGGCGCGCGTCCTTTTGAGACGGAAAACCCAGCATCGGCGACGCCAGGGACCGGAATAAATAGGATCCCAGTTCCACGTCGCCACCGACAACGAATTCCTGCTCACCCGCGGGGAGTTTTTGCATATGCTTTTGCCCCAGCGCCAGCGACTGCCACTGGTTCTTGTCGCGCGGCAACAGCATGACGTTCATGAACCAGGGAGTGATCAGGACACCGATCCACCCCTGCGCCCACTGCTGGAAATCCACCGCTTCCACCTGCAACGGACGATGATATATCGGCAGGTCACGAATATGTTCATCGCCAATCTGCTTGAAGCGGCTTACCAGTTTAGAAACGCATTTCTCCATGCTGACTCCGTCACACCAACAAGGATTGCGGCTTCATGCGGCGCCCTGCTGAGGTTGGTCAATCGTGTCTACCTCGAAACCAAGGGAACGAAGTTTACCCACCAGCCGCCCCACGAGTGCATCCATGCGCGTCGACACCAGAGCAGACAATTCCAATCCGATATCCAGATTCTGGGGTTCGACACCGATGACAGTAACTTCCGCGGGCTTTTCTCCCATCAGTTCCAGGGCAGCCAACATATCGGCCAGTCCCATCTGGTGCGGCGACACGCGGCTTTGAAAAAATGCCGGTACTTCGTCGCCGCTCAGTGTAATGACAGTCCCCGGTGCCTGACCCGTCTTTACGGCATCGACCACAATGAGATGATCGCGATTCCTGATATGTTCGAGCAGCGACATGCCTGCCGTCCCGCCGTCGAGCACCTCGACCGCTCCCGTATATCTGATACTGCCGTTGCAACTGCTCCACGACCCGGACACCCACGCCCTCATCTTGCAACAAGATATTTCCGAGCCCCAGTATCAGCACACTCCGTCCCATCGCCGGATCTTTGACGCTGAGTGATTCAGTTTCTGTTCCCAGATGCACTAGAAGGGCACTCCACACTGCGCGCCGACGGCTTGCACTTTCACAATCTCTTTATGATTGCGGGTATCCACCATGTGAATGGCGCAAGCCAGACATGGGTCGAACGAGTGAATCGTGCGCAGAACCTCGAGCGGCTTCTCGGGATCGGCGATGGGATTGCCCACCAGCGACGCCTCATAAGGACCCGGCGCGTCATTCTCGTCGCGCGGGCCGGCGTTCCAGGTGCTGGGCACCACCGCCTGATAGTTGACGATTTTGCCGTCGCGTATCACCGTCCAGTGGGACAGAGTTCCGCGCGGCGCCTCGTGGAATCCGAAGCCGCGGATTTCCGATTTCGGGAATTCGAAGCGGTTGAACGTCGCGACGTCGCCCTTGGCGATATTATTGACCAGCAACTGCCATTGATTCTGCAGCGACTCGTAGAACACCGCCGTGCGCACGGCCCGGGCCGCGTGACGACCGATCGTGGAATGCAGCGCCGCGACCGGAATCTGGGCGCCCGCGACCTTGCCGGCCATGGCCAGCACTTTGTTCAGGTAACGCTTGGTGGGCTCGTGACCCGCCGCCACCATGCACAGCACGTTGGCCAGCGGTCCCACTTGAGCGCGCTTGTCGTAGAACGTCGGCGCCTTGACCCAGGAGTATTTGCCGTCATCCTGAAAGTCGGTGTACGCCGGAACCGTCTCGCCATCGTAGGGATGGAGCGCGCCCTTCCCGCCCTTGTACCAGGCGTGCTTGACGCTCTCTTTGACGCCCTTCTGAAAATAGGCGTCCTGGTAACTGGTGATCGGTTTGAACTTGGACAGATCCGCGTTCTCGATATAGCCGCCCGGCAATTCGAATTTTGTCCCCTTGGTATCCAGCGGCAGATCGGGCACCGAGAGGTAATTGGAGACACCGGCTCCATACTTTGTCCAGTCGGCGTACATCGCGCCGATGGCGGCCACGTCGACCAGGTAAACGTTGTTGACGAAATCACCCAGCTCGTCCATGAGGGTCTTGATGTAGAACAGGCGCTCCATGCCGAGGGCCGATTGACTGTCCAGGTTGATGGCGTTGGTCACGCCGCCCACCGCCAGGTTCTGGATGTGGGGTGTCTTGGAACCCAGGATGGTCACGATCTGGTTGGCCTTGCGCTGGTACTCCAGCGCCTGCAGGTAATGGGCCGTGGCCAGCAGATTGACTTCCGGCGACAGCTTCATCGCCGGGTGGCCCCAGTAGCCGCTGGCAAAAACACCGAGCTGGCCGGAACTCACGAAGGTTTGCAGCTTCGCCTGCGCCTGCTCCATATGGTGAACGCTGTTCTGCGACCAACTGGACAGGCTTTCCGCCAGTTGCGCCGTCTTGCGCGGATTGGCCTTGAGCGCGGAGACGATGTCGACCCAGTCCAGGGCCGAAAGGTGATAAAAATGGACGATGTGGTCGTGTATGCCGTGAGCCAGCACCATCATATTGCGGATGTACTGGGCGTTGAGCGGCACTTCGAGATTCAGCGCATTCTCCACCGCTCGCACCGAGGCGATGGCATGCACGGTCGTGCACACGCCGCAGATGCGTTGCGTGAATATCCAGGCGTCGCGCGGGTCGCGGCCTTGCAGGATGAGTTCGATGCCTCGCCACATTTGTCCGGAAGACCAGGCTTTGGTCACTTTGCCGTTATCGACCTCGCAATCGATGCGCAGGTGCCCCTCTATCCGGGTCATTGGGTCAACGGTGATTCGTTTTGTCACGGTATACCTCCAGTTACTGAACCGCGGTTACACGCTCATGGCGTGGTAGTACCGGCAGTTGCTTGACGAACAACAGATAGAGCAGGATCTCGATAGAAAACATGCCTACGGTGACCAGAATCTCGGTAACCGAAGGAAAGTAATTCCAGCCGCCACCGGCCGGATGGTAGCCGATGAGGTAGGCATTGATCCGATAAATCGATCCCGCCACCAGCAATACGGCGGCGGCGATAAACATCATGCGCGGATTGGTGCGATAGGCCGGCCGGGCAAGCATAACCAGCGCCAGCACGAACAAGGCGTTCTCGACCCAGAACATGCCGGCGTCCAGGTTGGCGGCAAACGCCGCGCCCAGCTGTCCGCGCACGATGAGATCCGCGAATCGAATCACCAGATAACCCGCCAACAACAAGGCGATGACGCCCGAAAGTTTTCCCAGTATCCGCGTTTCGATGGGCCGCCGAAAACCCCTGGCCGCCAATATCGCTTCGAACGGCACGATGGCGAAACCCATCAGCAACGCGGTCACCAGGAACATCAACGGCAACAACTGGGTTTGCCACAGCGGTGACAGTTGGAAGCCCAGAACCACGATCAAGGTACCCAGGGAAGACTGATGCATGGTGGGCAACAGCACGCCCACGGCGATAAACACAAACAACACTTTGGATAATTTTCGGCGGGCGTCGGTGAGCCCGAAACGTTCCAGAAACGCCGGCGAGAACTCGATCGCCAGAACGACGACGTAGGCCATCACGCACCAGGCCACTTCCAGCATCACCGAATTGGTCTGGGCGTACCACGGCAGGAGCAGCGTGTACACCTGCCAGTAACGGCCAAGGTCGACAATGACCGCCGTACCGGCCAGCGCATAGCCGAACAGCCCCGCCATCATCGCCGGCCGCACCAGGGGATGGTATTCGCCGCGATTGAGCACGTAGACCAGCAATGCGATGGCATATCCGGCGCACCCGAAGGCGGTGCCGATCATGACATCGATCACGATCCAGATGCCCCAGGGATAACCGTCGTTGATGTGCGTGACCGCGCCCAGGCCGAACACGAATCGCGCCAACAGGATGACCAAGGCGATCGCGGCCAGCGCCGACAACGCCAGAAAAGGTTTGGTTAAGATCTTTCCGCCGAGAGGTTCATGAGCGCTCATGACTTTTCCTTTTTAACCTTCGTTTTGCCGGACGTTTCCCCGGTCTCATCGGGTTTGCCGGCGCTGCGGTGAACCAGATATACCAGCCCGGCCAGCAGCGCCAACGGGGGCAGCATTCCTTTATAGAGCGTATGCTGAATGCCTTCGGTGATGGCGGGATATCCGTACTCGGGAACATTGGTCGGGAGACCGATTTTTTCAAACGGCACGGCGGACAGGTACAGAATCTGGGTGCCGCCCAACTCCTTGTCGCCGTAGAGATGCTTTTGATAATTGGCAATCGTGCCTTCTTGAGCCGGCCGGTTGCCGCCGAGCTTGCCGCGGGCAAACCGGTGGCTTTCGCCGGGCTTTTTGGAAAGCCGCACCTGCGCCTCTTTCTTCAGATCCTCCACCAGGCCGAACAGCGACGCGCCGGTCGGACACACGTCACAGCAAGCCGGCAGTTGCCCTTTCGCCTGCAGGTGCGCGCAAAACTGGCACTTCTGGATCTGACCAAAGGGACCGTCGTATTCGAATTTGGGAACGGCAAACGGGCAGGCATAGACGCAGTAACGACAGCCGATGCACCGATCCGCATGATGCTCGACGATGCCGGTCATCGGATCCTTGGTCATGGCCGACACCGGACACGCCGATACACAGGAGGGATCCACGCAATGCAGACAGTGCCGCTTGACGAAGGAGTAGCCGTTAATCTCGCGGTCCTTCTGCGCTGCGTTGCCATCCTGATACACCTTGATGATGTTCAGGGTCTTGCCCGATAAATCCAGCGGCACGTCCCACATGAGCTTCGCTCTTGCCGGCATCGTGCTCCGGCGGCATATGGTTCGCTTCCTTGCAGGCCGCCACGCACGCCTTGCAGCCAATGCACTGCGTGGCGTCGTAGAGCATGCCCACGGCATTGGGGGGCATGGTTTTGGGTTCGCGCTGGAGCGCATTGGCGGTATCGACAGCGCCTGCCGCGCCGGCGGCGACCGCCACTTTAAGAAAATCTCTTCGGTTCAGAGCCACGGATCTATGCTCCTATCTTTGCTTGTCGCTCCTGCCCTCAGAAGCTTCGTCGCTGTCTTCGGGGAGTTTGCGCGCGAACTTGACTCCGGCAACCGCCGCCGCGCCGACCAAACCTCCGACCAGTGCCGCCGCCGCCACGGTCGCCCCTTTCCCTTTCTCTTCAGTGATTCGTGGATAGGTGGTGGGTGGCGTCACGTTTTTGAGCTCGGCCAGTTCATGGATGCCCTTGGTGAAACCGATTCCTTCTTCGGTGCAGCCAAAGCACGGATGACCGGTGCCCACGGGCCACGCCCCGGGACCGACATCGCCAAACAGAATGGCCGGGCAGTTGGCGTAGGTTTCCGGCCCCTTGCAGCCGAGCTTGTACAGGCACCAGCCCTGGCGATGTCCCTCGTCACCGAACTCGATCGCGAAGCGACCGGCGTCGAAGTGCGGCCGGCGTTCGCAGTTCTCGTGTATCAGCCGGTTGTAGGCAAACTTGGGGCGGCCCTTGCTATCCAGCTCCGGCAGGCGGTTGAAAGTGAGGAAGTACAGCACCGTGGCCAGGAAGTTGTACGGGTTCGGCGGGCAACCGGGAATGGTGACGATTGGCCGGTCTTTGATAATCTTGGAAACGCCCACGGCGCCGGTGGGATTCGGACCGCTGGACGGGATGCCGCCCCATGACGCGCATGAGCCGATGGCGATGATGGCCGCGGCACCCGCCGCCGCCTCTTGCAGATGCGCCAGCACGGTTTTGTTGGCGATCTTGCAATAGATTCCGTTGTCCTTGGTGGGTATCGAGCCATCGACCACCAGGAGATACTTTCCTTTGTTGGCCTTCATCGAGGCCTGCTTGGAGGCTTCGGCCTGATGACCCGCGCCGGCGCACAGGGTTTCGTGGTAATCGAGCGAAATCGTGTTGAGAATCAGAGTTTCAAGCGTCGGGTGGGTGGATCGCAGAAGCGACTCGGTGCAACCGGTACATTCCTGGGCCGACAACCAGATGACGGGCGGTCGCTGTTTGCTGGTTACCGCCTCGGCGATCTGCATGCCCATGGCGGGGACGCCTAACGTGGCGGCGATCCCGGTGCAAAATTTGAGAAATTCGCGCCGCGTAACACCGCCGGCACTGCCTTCGTACCCATCAAGACTCATTTCCTGTTTTCGCATAAATGCCCTCGTGCGTGCTCAGGTGGCGGCCTGAAAAATCAGGCTGTCTTGTCAGTTAATTTCTACCTGTGATACTTTATGAACCGTCCTTCTCTATCAGCGAAAAATACATAAGGAATTAAGGCGCAGATAACCTCGGGAGTCTGGTAAACCCCTAAGAAGGTCAAGTATCGGTTCAGTCCTCCACGTCAATTTCGGTTACGTCCCGCCTTGATTTTGCAAAGTATATAATCGGTTGCTTATATTCTGCTTTGATGCTTGTCAATTTTTACTAATTTGTTCCCGAACATGATCGTCTGCTTCCTGATTCAACAAACACTGACCGATAGATCGTGGAAACAAACTTTGGGAGATAGGCTGATTTCATTATTTTGATATTGCTCAACGAAAATCCAAATGAAATTGGCACGAAAAATATATTCTACCAATGGCGTAGGATATTGCCGGCGAGGCCGAAAGTCGGAACTCATCCCGGCCAACGGCGGTCTGGAGAAAACCGCGGAAGCTTCTGTCACGCCGGAACAGCTGTTCCTGGCTCCAGTGTTCGGCCGGCAACGCCGGCTCGTCGAACTGGATATGAATTCGTCGGGAGTTCGAATCTCGCTGACATCATGCGATAAATAAAAGGGACCTGAAAATCAGGTCCCTTTTTATATGGCGCGCCTGGGTGAGGCGAGCGTCGTGCGCAAAGCACGCTTTGCGCGAGCCGAACGCCCGCAGGCTATGCCTGCGGGCCGGGCGAGAATTTTTATCTTCCTAAGAGGGGCCCGCAACCTCCGGGCGCGAAAAAAGGCCGCTTGCGCGGGCTTTGATATTTGGCGCGCGCGAGAGATAACTCGCCGCTTCGTGGCTCGACCTAGGACGCCGTCGATGTGCTCGGGCGTTCGGCCGGCTACGAGCGCTCGTCGAACTGGCTGATGATTTCGTCGGAGGGACCTGGAATCTCAGGTCCCATCTTGCTCAATATGGCGGGCCCAGAGAGATTAGGCGTCCACTGGGTGGCTCGCGAGCGTCGTGCGCAAAGCAACGCTTTGCGCGAGCCGAACGCCCGCGGGCTATGCCTGCGGGCCGGGCGAGAATCTTTCTTTCCAGAAGTTCTTACAACCTCCGGGCGCGATACAACAAAAAGCCCGCTATGCGCGGGCTTTGATATTTGGCGCGCCCGGAGAGATTCGAACTCCCGACCACCTGGTTC
Source organism: uncultured Gammaproteobacteria bacterium (assembly GCA_963750625.1). GTDB lineage: Bacteria > Pseudomonadota > Gammaproteobacteria > Acidiferrobacterales > Sulfurifustaceae > Sulfuricaulis. Next base: position 53,206 of record CAVVRV010000031.1, read on the forward strand.
GTAGCCAGGTAGCCGAAGTGGCGTAGGTATTTGATGTGGCTTGTCAAATCCTCCGGTCCTGTCCCACGCTAACAACCGATCCACCGTGGGAAACGCCTGGAAACGCGCGATATCCTTCGCAGTCGTGGGACAACCACCGAAACCGGAACCCGATGCTGACGATCCCTTGCCCGCTGCCCGGTCGCCGCGTTACGCCAGGCCGCGTCAAGCGCCTCGGGCCGCAGGGTCGAACCGATGACCTACTGATTACGAATTGGCTCGTCGAAACGCCGGTTCTGCTTGCTCGTTCAGTACGATAATCGTCTTTTCTGGCCCTGGACCGACGTACACCTAGGTGCACATAGATTCAATTAGATACAGATAGGTTTTCGCATACGAGAACGTCATCTGTCATGGAGCGGCGACCCTTACCAATTCTCGGAAACATAATTCGAGTTCCGCCGCCCGCGATTCAGGCCGCGAGGCGGCGCTTTACTTTTTTAAGCTCCTGCTCGAGATGCTCGACGCGCGCCTGAATGGTTTCTCTCCCCTTCAGGCCTTCCTTCAGCAGGACATTAAGCAGCCGCTGATACGGGACGCCAGTTTCCGCTGCCATCGCCCGCAGCAGTGAGAGGCTGTCCCGGTCGATATTGATCGTGATCTTGATGGAGTCCTGCTTCGCCGCCGCCCGCATCTTGCGGGTGCCGGCCCGATCGAGGCGCAGGTCACCTAAGCGTGGTTGTCTCATAAAGCCTCCTGAACTTTCGCCATTCCGCGGACCCGATGATTCGAATCTTCTGTCCCCGGCGGGTAAAGCGGGTCGTCAATACCCGGCCTGTCTTCGACCGCCCAACCCAGTAGAAACGTCCCTCTTGTTGGGAATGTTTCCCATCCACCAGTTGGAATCCGTGCGGATCCAAAAAGCTCTCGACCGCTTCGGAAAAGGTGACACCGTGTTTGCGGATATTCACCCATTCCTTGGAGAGGTCCCACTCGAATTCCATGTGTCCAATTTACCATATAAATATGGTCATCGCCATATCGGATTGGTCTTGGCCCCTCGTCTCTGTGCCAACGGCAAGAAAAATCAAACGTATTAGATTTGCCACTTAGCCGAGAGCACCGACTTCACGCTTCGTGTGACAGTAAAAACTCAAGACAAGTTCGCGGTAATAAGCTCCCTCCCTCCTGCGCCACCGGACCGGTCTGCCTGGATGCCACATTGTCACGGGCGATGTTTCACACGCCGGCACGTGATTTGAATTCGCCAGGTTCACCGAGTTACGGTTACTTAACGTCCGATAGTTAAAGCGTTGTTGTAGGGCGATTTTGGATGAGGCATTACTTAAAGCTTCCTCGCGATCCGCAGCACGCCCGGTCGTCATTCTCGCACGGATGCGGTCTCTCAATGGGCCAAGTAGATGACGTTTTTCAACATCTATGTCTCTGTGAACTTCATCGCGGCCAACATAAGCTAAGCAGATTTCAAGGGAATAACGAGGTCTACAAATCCTAAATCTCACGTGGGCCGGACGGGTGAGTCTGCTATTACCAGTCGGGCTTACTGATTTTACTAAGGAGGCGGTCGTGGAGAAAACCATAAAATTGAATCCAGAGGCCAAAAAGGCGTTAGAGATTCAGCTCGAACAATTTATCAAAAAATTTGGGCGAGAACCTAGCCCCGGAGATCCCGTTTTCTTCGATCCGGACAAAGATGTGCCAACGCCGTTGAACCCTGCCAAGGTCCGAGCACAACTTTTCGAGGCAATGAAAGCAGCGAATTTCACGAAGAAGCAGCGCGAGGCGTGGCTTAAGCTGTTTGGGTTTGACTAAGCGCCCCGAACAAAATTAAAAGGCAATGTCCTACTTAATGGGTAAAGCGCGTACTGTCCAAAATCCCGAACGATACTACAACGTATCAAATGTGAGACTCAATCATACGCGTTGACGATTGGCTCGCTATAATCGCCCGCCATGTTACCTCCGCCCCTAGAGTTCCTGCTGCTGATGTTCGCGGGTTGGGTGAACCGACACCAGCAGGATGTGATCGAATATTTGCAGGAAGAAAACCGTATTCTCAAGGGTCGGTTGGGTGACCGACGGATCCGCTTCACCGATGCCGAAAAACAAAGACTGGCGCGCAAAGCGAACGCCTTGGGGCGCAAAGTTTTACGTGAATTCGCAACGCTGGTCAGTCCGGATACGTTGTTGTGATGGCATCGGGAGCTGGTGGCCCGCAAATGGAACTATAGCGATCGGCGTGGCCTGGGACGCCCGCGCGTTATGAACAATATCGCCGATCTCATCCTGCGCTTGGCACAGGAGAATCCTTTCTGGGGTTATACCCGAATCCAGGGGGGCGCTCGCCAATCTCGGGCACGAGGTGGCACGGCACGATCGCCAACGTGCTGCGGAAACACGGCATCGAACCGGCGCCCGAGCGAGGCAAACATATTCCTTGGTCAATGTTTCTCACGGCGCATTGGGAAGGTCTGGCCGCCGCCGACTTCCTGACCGTCAAAGTAATGACTTTGACGGGACTCGTGACGCACTACGTCCTGTTCGTCATGGAATTGCCGACACGGGCGGTGCATATTGCGGGCATCACCAGGAATCCGAATGAACCGTGGATGATGCAAGTGGCACGTAACCTCACCGATGCGATAGATGGGTTCCTTCACGGCAAGTGCCACCTCCTCCTCGACCGCTATGCTAAATACCCCGAGTCCTTTCGCCGCCGGCTCAAGGACGACGGCATCGAGATTATCCGCCTGCGGCCGCGCTCACCGAATCTGAACGCCTTCGCCGAGCGGTTCGTGCGCTCGATCAAAAAAGAGTGTCTGAATCGTATGATCTTCCTCGGCGAAGGCTCGCTCAAGCACGCGGTAAAAGAATACATGGCCCATTATCATGCCGAGCGCAATCACCAAGGGGCGGGAAACCGACTGCTGAAACCCATTACTACTGCCCGTTCCCTGCACCAAGGTTCCGTCAACCAATAGCAGCGCCTTGGCGGAATGCTCAATTATTACTACCGCGAAGCCGCGTAAATTTTCGCGGTTTTATATCTGGACATTACGCCCGCCGTGGCGCTGTTGCTCCGAAAGCGGTCAAGATTGACGCTCTCCCGCTTGACGTCACTTCGAATTTTGATGTGCCCCGTGAGGTTTGAACTCCAACCACCTGGTTCCTGGCCAGGTACTCGATTGAAAACGTAAGCAACTGATTGTATTGGCACATGCGAGTGGGACGGAAAAACACAGCAGGTAGAACGATTGTCATCAATCGCCTCTAACTCGCTGTTTTTAAAAATGGCGCGCCCGGAGAGATTCGAACTCCCGACCACCTGGTTCGTAGCCAGGTACTCTATCCAGCTGAGCTACGGGCGCGTGGGCTGCGCATTATACTGAACAGCGAGAGGAAATGAAAAAGGCAATGTTGAGATAAAAAAAATTGGCGGAGAGAGAGGGATTCGAACCCTCGATGGGATTTTGCCCCATACTCCCTTAGCAGGGGAGCGCCTTCGGCCACTCGGCCATCTCTCCAAACATCAGTTATTCCGCAAATCTTCTGCGGCTCATTGGCTCATTCTAAGGAGAGAGGGATTACTCGGTCCATCCCTGGACCTCGCCCTTTCGGGCCGCCGTCGCTTCGCTCCGGCGTTCGGCGGCGCTCCCGGCGCCGCTCGTCGAACCCTCGATGGGATTTTGTCCCATACGCCCTTAGCAGGGGCGCGCCTTCGGCCACTCGGCCATCTCTCCTTGCAAGCGCAAACGCGCCCGCAAGGATACCTGTGCACTCAAATAACGTAAAGCAAAAAACCCGGTTGTTCTAACCTTTGCCGCCGCCCTGCGCCATGCCGGGCATGGGATGCACCACACCGGCTTCTTTTTCTTTCTTGATGCGCTCGTAGATTTCCTCGCGATGAACGGGGATCTCTTTCGGCGCATTCACGCCGATCCGGACCTGATTGCCTTTGATGCCTAGCACGGTAACCTGAACATCGTCGCCAATGTTGAGGGTCTCTCCAATGCGTCGAGTAAGTATCAGCATTGTCCTGCACTCCTTTCAGTAGTACCTAATTCCATACGTTCCCTATCCTTTGCCCGGTCATCCACCCCTGGTTTAACCGGCTCCTCAACACTGTTTCCCCTTGCGTCTTACATGACGGTTTTTGGCAAACCATCCCATGGCAACGGGCGATATGGCATTTTTTGCCGTCTGCTGTACTCGCCTAGGACGGCACATCGCCGTCCGGCTGTCAGCTAACTTACGGATATTACGAGGGAAACCCCCCTTAAACCCGGCTGTATTCGCCTGCCTGGCTGTATCTATGCAGCTTCTGTGCCAGCTTGGGGGGGGTCAGAACGCGGACTACTTGGGTTTTTCCAGACCGAAGGCGCTGTGCAGGGCGCGAACCCCCAGTTCCAGGTACTTTTCCTCGACAACCACGGAAATCTTGATCTCCGAGGTCGAAATCATCTGGATATTGATGCCTTCGTCGGCCAGGGTTTTGAACATCTGGCCGGCAATCCCGGCATGCGAACGCATGCCCACCCCGACCACGGAGATCTTCACGATCTTGTCGTCGCCGGTGACTTCGCGCGCCTTCAATTCCTGCGACACGCGCTTGAGGATTTCCATGGCCTTCTTGTAATCGCCGCGATGGACGGTGAAGGTGAAGTCGGTGGTGCCATCGGCGCCCACGTTCTGGACGATCATGTCCACGTTGATATTGACCTCGCCGATCTCGCCCAGGATATGCGCGGCAATGCCCGGCTTGTCCGGCACGCCCCGCATGGTGAGCTTGGCCTCGTCACGATTGAACGCAATGCCTGAAATCAGTGGCGCTTCCATTTCGTTTTCCTCATAGGTAATAAGCGTGCCCGGCCCCTCCTCGAAGGACGACAGCACGCGCAACGGAACCTTGTACTTGCCGGCGAACTCGACCGAACGGATTTGCAGCACCTTGGAGCCGAGGCTGGCCATCTCCAGCATTTCCTCGAAGGTGATGCGATCCAGCCGCCGCGCCTGCGGGACGACGCGCGGATCGGTGGTGTAGACACCGTCCACGTCGGTGTAGATCTGGCATTCGTCCGCCTTGAGCGCCGCCGCCAGCGCCACGCCGGTGGTGTCCGAGCCGCCGCGGCCGAGCGTGGTGATGTTGCCGTCCTCATCCACGCCCTGGAAACCGGCGACCACGACCACGCGGCCTTTCTTCAGGTCCTCATGGATGCGCTTTTCATCGATCTGCATGATGCGCGCCTTGCCGAAGGCGCTGTCGGTGCGGATGTGCACCTGGTAGCCGGTGTAGGAACGCGCCGGGCAGCCTATTTTCTCCAGCGCCATGGCAAGCAGCGCGATCGTCAGCTGTTCGCCGGTGGCGAGCAGGACGTCGAGTTCGCGCGCCGGCGGATCGCTGTGCACGCTCTTGGCGAGCTTGATGAGCGAGTCGGTCTCGCCGCTCATGGCCGACACCACGACAACGACGTCGTGACCCTGTCCGCGGAAACGCTTGACGCGCTCGGCGACCGCCTGGATGCGCTCGGGGTTGCCGACCGAAGTGCCGCCGTATTTTTGTACGATCAAGGCCATGTTATTGGACTCAAGAGAGCCAGCAAAGGGCGCAAATTAAACCCGCTTTTATGACGCGAGTAAACAGCCATATAACATGTAGGTTGGGGTGAGCGGAGCGAACCCCAACACAAGGCGAACAACGTTGGGGTTCGGCGCTACACGCCTCACCCCAACCTACTTTAAATGCTGCTCAACCCAGGCCGGCACACCTTCGAGCGCCGCGTCCAGACCGGCGGGATTGGTGCCGCCGGCCTGCGCCATGTCCGGCCGGCCGCCACCCTTGCCGCCCACGCCCGTGGCGACCTGGTTGACCAGCTCGCCGGCCTGCAGGCGTCCCGCGAGATCCTTGGTCACGCCGGCAATCAGCGTGACCTTGTCGTCGACCACGGAAGCCAGCACGATAGCCGCCGGCGCCAGCTTGTCCTTCAGCTTGTCCAGGGTCTCGCGCAGACCCTTCGCGTCCATCCCGTCGAGCTGGGCGGCGAGCACCTTGATGCCCTTGACCTCCTTGGCCTCGGCCACGAGATCCTTGGAGCCGCCGGTGGCGAGCTTGGCGCGCAATTGTTCCAGTTCCTTTTCCAGACTCTTTACGCGTTGGGTAAGTTGCTCGACCTTGCGCGGGACTTCCTCGGGGCTCGCGCGCACCAGCTCGGCCGTCTTCCGCAGCTTGTTCTCGTTCTCATCCAAGTAACCAAGCGCATTCGTCGCCGGTCACGGCCTCGATGCGCCGCACGCCGGAAGCGACGCCGCTTTCGGAGACGATCTTGAACAGGCCGATATCGCCGGTACGGCGCACGTGCGTGCCGCCGCACAGCTCGAGGAGAATCGCCCATGCACAGCACGCGCACCTCGTCGCCGTATTTCTCGCCGAACAGCGCCATGGCGCCCCGGCCTTGGCGCCGAGTCCATGTCCATGACGCGCGACCGCGTATCCTCGTTGCGCAGGATCTGCTTCGTTGACCAGCCGCTCGACCTCTCGAGCTGCTCGGGCGTCATCGGCTCGAAGTGCGAGAAATCGAAACGCGTGCGGTGATCGTCCACCAGCGAACCCTTCTGCTGCACGTGCGAACCCAGCACGTCGCGCAGCGCCGCGTGCAGCAGGTGCGTCGCCGAGTGATTGAGCATGGTCGCGCGGCGCAATGTCATGTCGACTTCCGCCGTCACTTTATCACCGACGCGGAACTGGCCCTTCTCGACCCGACCTGGTGGATGTGGACCTGTCCGTGCTTCTGCGTGTCCTCGACGCGAAACACGGCCGTCGCCCGCGCGCAGCACGCCGCGGTCGCCGACCTGACCGCCGGATTCGGCATAGAACGGCGTGCGGTCGAGCACGATATTGCCCTGCTCGCCTGCGCGCAGACAGTCCGCCTGGGCGAGATCGGTTCCGCGCGTGATCTGCAACACCTTGCCTTCGTCGCCCAGCCGTTCGTAGCCGGTGAATTGCGTCGGCTGGTTCCACGGTGACGGCGCCGATCTCGGCCGATTTGAACGACGAGGCGGCGCGCGCGCGTTCGCGCTGCGCTTCCATCTCGCGTTCGAAACCGGCCATGTCGATTTTCAGATTACGCTCCAGGGCCACGTCGCGCGTGAGGTCCACCGGGAAACCGTAGGTATCGTAGAGCTTGAAAACCGTGGCGCCGGAAATGGTATCGCCCTTGAGCGCGGCGATGTCGTCTTCGAGAATCCTCAGTCCCTGCTCCAGGGTCTCGTTGAAGCGTTCCTCTTCCTGTTGCAGCACGCGTTCGATCTGCGAACGCGCCCTGTTCAGTTCCGGATAGGCGTCGCCCATCTGTTCGCACAGCGGCGCGACCAGCTTGTAGAAGAAGGTCTCGTGGGCGCCGAGGCGGTGGCCGTGACGGATGGCGCGGCGGATGATGCGCCGCAGCACGTATCCCCGGCCTTCGTTCGAGGGCAGCACGCCGTCGGTGATGAGAAACGCCGCCGCGCGAATGTGATCGGCCACGACGTTGAGCGAGTGGTTCTGGCGCTCGGAAGCGCCGGTAACCTCGGCGACCGCGCGGATCAGATGCTGGAACAGGTCGATCTGGTAATTGCTGTGCACGCCCTGCTGCACCGCCGCGATGCGTTCCAGACCCATGCCGGTGTCCACCGAGGGCTTGGGCAGCGGGGTCAGCACGCCTTTCGCGTCGCGGTTGTACTGCATGAACACGAGATTCCAGATCTCGACGTAGCGGTCGCCGTCCTCGTCCGGGCTGCCCGGCGGGCCACCGGGGATTTGCGCGCCGTGGTCGTAGAAGATCTCGGAACAGGGGCCGCAGGGGCCGGTATCGCCCATCTGCCAGAAATTGGACGCATCGCCCAGACGCGAGAAGCGCTTCGGGTCCACCTTCATCTCTTTCAGCCAGATGTCGGCGGCCTCGTCGTCATCCTTATATACCGTCACCCACAGCCGTTCCGCCGGCAGCTTCAATTCCCGGGTCAGGAACTCCCAGGCGTATTGGATGCCCTCGCGCTTGAAGTAATCGCCGAAGCTGAAGTTTCCGAGCATCTCGAAGAAGGTGTGATGGCGCGCGGTGTAGCCGACGTTTTCCAGGTCGTTGTGCTTGCCGCCGGCGCGCACGCAGCGCTGCGAACTGACCGCGCGCACATAGGGCCGCTTTTCCTGGCCCAGGAACACTTCCTTGAACTGCACCATGCCGGCGTTGACGAACAACAGCGTGGGATCGTTCGCGGGCACGAGCGAACTTGACGGCACGACGGTGTGGCCGTGGCGCTGGAAATAGTCGAGGAATTTTTGCGGATTTCGGTGCTTTTCATGGCGCGGGGCGAATCAATCCTGCCCGTGGAGGATTCAGAACCTTCTGTATCTGATCATAAGTAAAACCGCGGTATTGGAGAAAGCGGGCCTGGCGGGCGCGCTCCGGATAACTCTTGGGCAGCCGCGCGCCGAATTTCTTGCGCTGCACGCGCCGGATGTCCTCAAGCCATTCGCGGCCCGAAACATCGAGCCAGCGTTCGATCGCCTCCGCTGTCACCCCTTTTTCCTGTAATTCTTTCTGTATGCGCAAGGGCCCGTAACCCCGGCTGCGCCGCGCCTGTATCAGGCTTTCCATGAAACGGTCGTCGGAAACGAGACGTTCCTGCTCCAGCCGTTTCACGGTCTCGGCGGCAAGCGCTTCCGCGCATCCTTTCTTCAACAGCTTGTCGTGCAACTCGCTGCGGCTGTGTTCGCGCCGCGCGAGATACTGCATGGCGAGCTGGCGCGCCCGCGCCGGAGTGATCTCCGGCGAGCCTCCGGCGATGTGCAGGGATGCACAAGTGTCGCGGGAGGCAGGACGCCGGGAGCGACCTTTCAGGCTTCTTCCTCCGCCGTGGCTTCTTCCGCCTCTTCGTCACCGGCCGCGGCGCGTACCGCCGCCACGGCCTTCTCGCGGATGCGCTTCTCGATCTCGGCGGCGATGTCCGGATTGTCCTTCAGGAACTGGCGGGCGTTGTCCTTGCCCTGGCCGATGCGTTCCTTGTTGAAGCTGTACCAGGCGCCGGTCTTGTCGACGACGCCGCTCTCGGACCCGATGTCGACGAGCTCGCCTTCCTTCGAGATGCCTTCATTATAAATGATGTCGAACTCGCACTGCCGGAACGGCGGCGCGACCTTGTTCTTGACCACCTTCACGCGCGTCTGGCTGCCGATCACTTCCTCGCCCTTCTTGATCGCGCCGATGCGGCGGATGTCGAGGCGCACCGAGGCGTAGAACTTGAGCGCGTTGCCGCCGGTCGTGGTTTCGGGATTGCCGAACATCACGCCGATTTTCATGCGGATCTGGTTGATGAAGACCACCAGGGTATTGGAGCGCTTGATGTTGGCGGTCAGCTTGCGCAGCGCCTGGCTCATCAGGCGCGCCTGCAGGCCCATGTGCGAGTCGCCCATTTCGCCCTCGATTTCGGCCTTGGGCGTCAGCGCCGCCACCGAGTCGATCACGACGATATCCACGCCGCCCGAACGCACCAGCATGTCGGCGATCTCGAGCGCCTGCTCGCCGGAATCCGGCTGCGACACGAGTAAATCGTCGATGTTCACGCCGAGCTTCTTGGCGTACAGCGGATCGAGCGCGTGCTCGGCGTCGATGAAGGCCGCCGCGCCGCCCAGTTTCTGGACCTGGGCGATCACGGAAAGAGCCAGCGTCGTTTTTCCCGAGGATTCCGGCCCGTATATCTCCACGACCCGGCCGCGCGGCAGGCCGCCGATGCCGAGGGCGATATCCAGCCCCAGCGACCCGGTGGAAACCGCCTCGACCTGCTGCACCACGCCGGCATCGCCCAAGACGCATCACCGAGCCCTTGCCGAACTGCTTTTCGATCTGTCCCAGGGCCATGTTCAATGCCTTGGTTTTGTTCGTATCCATGCCTGTTCTCCTGCGGTAAACCGCCTAAACGGTGGTTGCGATATACGGCTTAATTGCTAATAAAAACGATTATTTCACAAGTCCCGGTAGTGGCCTAGCCCTACGCAAGGCCGCACAATCGGCAGGCAAATAGGCTTACTTGAAGCGCCGCGGATGGCGAAGAACGCCATGGACGATTTACCTTGATACATAATGGTTGGCATCGCGGCGGACAATACGGCCCCTCTCAACGCCGCTCACACCAGCGCTGTGCTCCCCATCCACCCTCCCCAAACGATCAGCGCGCCGCCGCTCGCGCGGCTGATCCATAATCCCCGCGGCAGAGTTTTTTCCAGCAAAACAAAGACAGTGAGCAGCGCGATCCACAGCAGGTTCATCACGCCGACAACGAACAACACCAGCATCAACAGCCAGCAACAGCCGGTGCAGTAGAGTCCGTGGCGTGCGCCCATGGCGAGCGCGCCCCAGGTCCCGTCGCGCCATTCGTTGAGCAGAAACGCCAGCGGCGAGCGGCAGCGGGCGAGGCAGGCGTGCTTCGCGGGGGTCCACTGATAGATGCCGGCGGCGATCAACACCGCGCCTCCCAGCAACGGGCTGGTGCCGACCATCGCGGGAGAGATCAGCACGGCGGCGTGCATGCCCCATTGCACCAGCGTGGCGGCCAGGCTGAAACCGGTCCATACGATGAGGTATCCGAGCAGGAACAGCCAGCTCGCGATAAAGGTTGGCCCTGGGCGCGACGCTAGTGCTGGATGCGGGCAAACAGGAGCACCACGGGGCTGACCGACGGAACCATCATGCCTGCCATCATGATGGCCCACATCGTGAACACCAGCGCCAGGTCCCACGCGCCCCAGGCATGGTTGCCGGGCATCGCCATGTCCACCAGGTCCATGTGATCCATGGCCCATGCCTGGTAGGCCAGGTAAACCCACGCGAGCAGCGTGACGCTAACAACACTGCCGATAACTACGGCGCGGCTGGCTGGTCTCCCGGGCTTTCCCTCAGGCTTGGTAGCTGAAGGGAGAATAGAAGCCATTCTTCTGGGAAACCTCCACGCTGAATCCGTGATCGTGATAGCTGAGCTGCTTCGACTGGCACACCACCGCGGGATAGCCCGGCACCGGCGTGAACGGGACGTTCGAGAGCGTCACGTCCTGTCCGCCCTGGCCGGCCAGCGCCTCGATCTCCATTTGCGCCACATTCGGAATCGTCAGACTGCGGTGCTTGCCATTGGCGCGGTAATCGATGGCGGCGCTCTTGACTCCCAGAACCTCACCGATCAACGGCGCCAGATTCGCCAGATGGCCGCCGGCACCCCCCGAGAAAATCTTGGTCAAGGCGTCGCGTTGCTTGTCGTTGGCCTTCTGGTCCACGTACAAGGCGACTTTCCATTTTGTTTGCAGCATGTGCCCGGGCGTAGTGCGCGAACAACGCGGCATTCGAGACCGTCGAGCCGGACACCGTCGAAGCTGCCTTTGTCGACGTGCCAGGCGATCAGCGCATTGCACTCGCCGTCGGTCGGCGGGCCGGTGAACACGCACGGACAGGCCGCGTTGCAGTTGCAAGCTTCAAAATAAGTCCCCGCCACTTTCCATTGCGTTGCCATGATGTCTCTCCGTGTGTTTGTTGTTGTCTCGCCAACGGCTGGCAATTCCCCGTTTTCACTTTGCGCTCTTTTGTACTCCTCCGTCACGGCACAATCAAATAACCGCATCCAGCAGAACATAATTGAATTCTAATATTCAGCTACTCTCGGCACTCTGGCGCTCGAATTTTGCAGATCGACACGGAGTCGCGTTACGTCGCGAAGCGCCGTACACGCAAGGCATTCGAACAGGCACCCTGAAGCGCGGCAGCCACCGACTGCCTCCGCACCGCTCGCGGTCGCCGGTGAAGACATGCTTGCGGCTATGGTGTCGCGCTTCTTGACGGCCCAGGCGAAACAGACGGTACCGACCGGTTTCTCCGGCGTGCCGCCGCTGGGACCGGCAATGCCGGTAATCGCGAGCGCGACCTGCGCGTGGGAATGGGTGAGCGCGCCTTCGGCCATGGCGCGCGCGGTCTGCTCGCTCACGGCGCCGTAACGCGACAGGATCGTGGTGCTGACGCCGCAGCATCTCGCGCTTGGCGAGATTGGTGTAAGCGACGAATCCGCGCTCGAACCACTCGGAACTGCCGGCCACCGAGGTGATCACCTGCGCCACCCAGCCGCCGGTGCAGGATTCAGCCGTGGCCAGCATCAGCCCCTGTCTTTTGAGCGCATGCACCACTTCATGCGCGTGGGAATGGGTGAGCGCGCCTTCGGCCATGGCGCGCGCGGTCTGATCGCTCACGGCGCCGTAGCGCGACAGAATCGTGGTGCTGACGCCCAGCATCTCGCGCTTGGCGAGATTGGTGTAGGCGACGAATCCGCGCTCGAACCATTCGGAACTGCCGGCCACCGAGGTGATCACCTGCGCCACCCAGCCGCCGGTGCAGGATTCGGCCGTGGCCAGCATCAGCCCCTGTCTTTTGAGCGCATGCACCACCTCGCGTATTAATAAGGTATCAATTTCCATATGAACGCCCGATGACTGGTCAGTCATTGCCAGTCCTTATAATAAACTCCACAGCATCTTCACGCCGAGAATAGCCACAAAGGCGGCGAATATGCGCCGCAGGGTGGCATCGGAAAGCCGATGCGCGAGGCGCGCGCCGAACGGCGCGGCCGCCATGCTCGCCACCACGATGCCGGCGAACGCCGGCAACACCACATAGCCGACACTCCAGGGCGGCAATCCCTCCACGTTCCATCCGGCCACGACAAAGCCGATGGCGGCGCTGAGCGCGATGGGAAATCCGATCGCCGCCGAGGTCGCGATCGCCTGGCGCGCCGGCACGCCGTACCAGGTCATGAACGGCACCGACATCGAACCGCCGCCGATGCCGAAGAACGCCGACATCAGGCCGATGACCCCGCCGACCGCGCCCACCCTCGCCGCGCCCGGCAGGCTGCGGCGATGCGCCGACGTCGCCATGGTGCCGCGCGACATCTGCAACGCCAGCAGGAACATGAACACCACGAACATGATGCGCAGGGTCCGGCCCGCGAGGACATGCACGATGGCCGCGCCCAACAGGGAGCCCACGATGATACCGGGGGTGATGTGCTTGAAAATGGACCAGTTCACGGCGCCACGGCGCTGATGCGCCAGCACCGAGGAAACCGCGGTAAAAACGATCGTGGCCATCGAGGTGCCGAGCGCCGCCTGCATGATGACGTCGGGGTTGACGTGCTGGGCCTCGAACACCATGGCCAGCACCGGCACGATGAGCGCCCCGCCGCCGATGCCGAGCAGGCCGGCCATGACCCCGGCCAGACCGCCCATCACGATCAATGTGAGTGTTTCCATGAACCATCCGCCTGAACGTTTCCGTCCATCATACGCTACTCGGTCATGCGTGTTTTACCACGAAGGCGGGACGTCGACGGCGCTATTTCCCGTACATGTGATCGGGCAACCACATGACGATCTGCGGGAACACGGCCAGCAGCACGATCGAGAGCAGCATGATGACGAGGAACGGCAGCACGCCGTAGATGATTTGTTTGAAGGTGATATCGGGGGCGATGCCGTTGATGACGAACAGGTTCAATCCCACCGGCGGATGGATCAGGCCCATCTCCATGAGGATGGTCATGATGACGCCGTACCAGATCAGATCGAAACCGTGCGCCTGCAGTCCCGGCAGGATCACGGGCGTGACCATGAGAATGATCGCCACCGGCGGCAGGAAGAAGCCCAGCACCACCAGCAACACGTTCACCCAGAACAGGTAGGCCCACTTGGACAGCGGCAGGCTCACCAGCCACTCGGTGGCGCTCTGGGTGATGTGCAGATAGCTCATCACGTAGGTGAACAGGAACGCCGTCGCGATGATCATCATGATCATGCAGCTTTCGCGCGCGGCGCCCGACAGGATGTCCTTGAACTCGCGCCAGCGATAACACGCGGTACACCAGGACCACCATGAGCAAGGCGCCGAACGCGCCCACCCCGGCGACCTCGGATGGCGTGGCCCAGCCGCCGTACATGGCCGCCATCACCACGACGATGAGCGCGATGAACGGCAGCAGCCGCGGGATGGTTTCGAAACGCTCCCGCCAGCTGAAGCGCTCATCCGGCGGCAACTGCGCCACCTGCGCCGGGTCCATGCCGGCCAGCATCCGGCGTTTCTCGCGCACACTGGCGTAGATCACCCACAGCGCAAAAAATACCGCGAGCATGATGCCCGGCACCACGCCGGCCATGAACAGCCTGCCGATGGATTGCTCGGTGATGATGCCGTAGATGATAAGAGTAATGCTTGGCGGGATCAGGATGCCGAGCGTTCCGCCGGCGGCGATCAGGCCCGCGGCCAGTTCCGCGGAGTAGCCGCGCCGGCGCATCGCCGGGATGCCCATGCCGCCGATCGCGGCGCAGGTGGCGGGACTCGAGCCGCACATGGCGGCGAAGATGGCGCAGCCGGCGACGTTCGCCACGCCGAGTCCGCCGGGCAGGCGGTACAGCCAGCGGTGCGTGGATTCATACAGATCGACCGCGGCGCGCGTCTTGCCGATGGCCGCGCCCATCAGGACGAACAACGGGATCGCGAGCAGGGTGAAATTGTTGAGCTCGCCGTAGAACGTCTGCGCGATCATGCCGATGTTGGCCGCCGGCATGAAGATGAACATGAAGAGCAGCGCGACGCTGCCGAGGGCGAAGGCGATCGGCATGCCGCTGAAAAACAGCAGAAACGCGGCACTGACGTAGAGCAAGCCGATTTGGAACGTGGTCACGTTATTCCCCTACTACCTCGTGTTCGACGGCGGCGGTCGGGTGCAACAAGTCGTCGCCGATCTGCACCAGCAGCTGCAGACAGAGCGTGGTCATCCCGAACCCCATGAAGGCATACGGGATCCATTCCTTGGGCGCCCAGGTGGAACTGGTGACCCAGCCGCCCACCCAGGCCTGGTGGAAATGTTTCCAGACGTAAACGGTGACAAAGGCGCAAAACAACAGCGACAGGATGTCGCTCAGCAGGCGTCGCCGGCGTTTCCACCGCGCCGACAACAGCCCGTCGAGCACTTCGATGCCGACGTGGCCGCGTTTCATCTGGGTGTGCGCCGCCGCCAGGAAACGTGGCGGCGATGAGGATGAAGATGTTGAATTCGAGATTCCAGTCGTGCGGCTGGTGGAACAGATAGCGCCACACCACTTCGTAGGAGATCGCCAGCGTGGAGACGATGATGAGCAACGCCGCCACGTAGCCGAGAAAAACGTTGAGCCGTTGGACGACGGCGCCGAACCAGTCCCAGGCCTTGAGCATAAGGTGCCTTCCCGTCAGGCCCCCTGTCGCGCGACAGGGGGCGATGGCCGGATTACTTCACCGCCTCCGCCATTTCCATCAGCTTCTTGCCGTTCTTGACGTTGTCCTCGAAGTTCTTCCAGGCGCTCTCCTGGCGAGCTCGCGCCACATCAGGAAGGTCTTTTCGTCCATGTCGTGCACCTTCGCGCCGGCCTTGCCATAGACCTCGGCCAGGGCCTTGTCATCCTCCTTGCAGGACTGGATGGCGAACGGCTCGAGCGAGGCGCCCACCTCCATGACGATCTTCTGCTGCGCCGGGGTCAGGGAGTCGTAGGTGGCCTTGGACATGAGCAGCGGCTCGAACATGAACCAGAAGGTCTTGTCGCGCGCCGTGGTCACGTGCTTGGCCAGTTCGTACAGCCGGAAGCTGATGAGCGAGGCGCTGGAGGTCCACACGCCGTCGAGCACGCCGGACTGCATGGCGCTGTAGGTCTCGTCGGACGGGACGTTGGTGATGGAGCCGCCGGCCGCCTTGAGCATCTCGTCCATGGACTTGCCGGCGCCGCGCACCTTGAGGCCCTTGGTGTCTTCCGGCACCAGGATCGCCTTGTCGCGCGACGCGCATGCCGCCGGCCTGCCAGATCCAGGTGATGATCTTGACGTTGTGCTCGTCGAGGATGCGGGTGAGTTCCTTGCCGATCGGGGCGTTCTTCCAGCGGTAGCCCTGATCGTAGCTGGTGATCAGCGCCGGCATCAGCGTGATGTTCACCTCCGGAATCTTGCCGCCGGAATAGGCGAGCGGATAGAGCGTCATGTCCAGGGCGCCGGCCGAGAGCGCGTCGAGCTGCTGCATCGTCTTGACCAGCGAGCCGCCCGGATAAATCTCGAACTTCAGCTGCCCGTTGGTGCGCTTCTCGACTTCCTGGGCGAACTTGCGCACCAGGCGGTCGCGGAAATCGCCCTTGTCGATGGTGCCGCCGGGAAACTGGTGGGAGATCTTGATGACCTTGGCATCCGCCGCCTGCGCCAGGGGCGACAGGCCGCACCACAGCAGGCCGGCGACAACCGGCGCCAGCGCGAGTAACCGTAATTTTATTTTCATGAGCATCCTCCATCGTCAAGGTTTTATGGAAACGGCCTCCGACGAGAAGCTCGTCGAGCTCGCGGAGGTCGCGGTGACAAACGATACTGGTTAGGCGCCCGCCTGTTCCGACGCAGCGCCGGATCCCGAATCGGGTTATTATTTGCGAATGGACATCAGGGATTATTCTTAGCGGGCGGAAGCCCGTCAAGCACAATCGATGACCGTGTACGAAAACATCTACTCGCTCTTTGCCGGGCGTTTTCCGTCTGACCGACGGGCGCCTTTTATCGAAACTCCCGCGGGCGGCCATTACAGCTACGGCGATCTCGAACGCGAAAGCGCGCGCTACGCGCGCTTTCTGACGGGCCTGGGACTCCAGCCCGGCGACCGCGTCGCGGTGCAGATCGAGAAATCGCCGGCGGCGGTGTTTCTCTATCTCGGCTGCCTGCGCGCGGGCCTGATCTATCTCCCGCTCAACCCGGCCTATCGCGCCGCCGAAATCGAATATTATCTCGACGATGCCGCGCCGGGCGCGGTGGTCTGCCGCCCGTCCGATCTTGCCGGCATGCGTGAACTGGCCGCGCCGCGCGGGCTGCAACATATATATACGCTCGACGCCGACGGCCAAGGCACGCTCACCGAAGAATCCCGATCGCTCGGCGACGAGTTCGACACCCGCCGTGTTTCGCCCGACGATACCGCCGTCCTGCTCTACACCTCCGGCACGACCGGACGGCCGAAGGGCGCGATGCTCACGCACGCCAACCTCGCCGCGAACGCCCTCGCCCTGCACCAGGCCTGGGGCTGGCGTCCGGACGACGTGCTGCTCCACGCCCTGCCGCTGTTTCACATCCACGGCCTGTTCGTGGCCTGCCACTGCGTGCTGCTCAACGGCACGAAAATGATTTTGCTGCCGAAATTCGACGTGCCCGCGATCATGCGGTCGTTGCCCAAGGCCACCGTGTTCATGGGCGTGCCGACCTTTTATACGCGCCTGCTGGCTGAACCCGCCTTCAACCGCGACGTCTGCGGTCACATGCGGCTGTTCATCTCCGGCTCCGCGCCGCTGCTGCCGCAGACCTTCGACGAATTCCGGCAACGCACCGGTCACACGATTCTCGAGCGCTATGGCATGACCGAAACCGGGATGAACACCTCGAATCCGCTCGACGGCCCGCGCCGCCCGGGAACGGTCGGCAAACCGCTGCCGGGTGTTTCGCTACGCATCGTGAACGACACGAATCAGCCGCTGCCGGCCGGTGAGGTGGGACAACTGCAGGTCAAGGGCGACAACGTGTTCAAGGGCTACTGGCGCCTGCCGGAGAAAACCGCCGAGGAATTCACCGCCGACGGTTACTTCCGCACCGGCGATCTGGCGCGCCTGGACGATGACGGTTACGTCGCGATCGTCGGGCGTTCCAAGGATCTGATCATCTCGGGCGGTCTCAACATCTACCCGAAGGAGATCGAGAGTTATCTCGACAACATCGACGGCGTGCGGGAATCCGCGGTGATCGGGGCCGCGCATCCGGACTTCGGCGAGGCCGTGGTTGCCGTGGTGGTGCGAGCGCCGGGGAGCGAGGACGTGACGGAAGCGGACATACTTGCCGCGCTCAAACAGAAAATCGCCGGCTACAAGGTCCCGAAACGGGTGTTCTTCGTCCCGGAACTGCCGCGCAACACCATGGGGAAGGTGCAGAAGAACCTGCTGCGCGAACGTTACACTGACTTGTCAGCCTGAAAGTCGTTAAATATTTCAAGGCGCGGCCGGGAAATATTCGTGGCGCACGTGCACGGTATAATCGTGCATCAGCGACCGCTGCATCACGGGATCGGCAAGCTCGAGACGGATGGTGACGTCGCCTTTCGGCGGCGTTGCCTTGGTCGGGACGGTACCGCTGAACACCAAACGCCCTTCCGCCTGATCGCCATCCTGTTCACGCACGAATGTCATGAGGTTTTCGTAGGTCATGACATGCGACAGCGCGCCCTCCTGCAGCAGCGTGTTGCCGCAACGGGAACGCAGCGTCAGCGAGTCCCAATGATCGAGCACCTCGCTCACCGGCCAGGCCGCGGTGGCGACGATCTTGGGACAGGAATTCTTGCCTTGCAGGGCTGAAACCGCCTCGATGCGGCGATCGGTGTGATCGCTGCCCACGGTCAGATAATCCACCCCGCCGGCGCGGAACAACACGACCTCGATTTCCGGCGTCGAATCGGTGCCGATGACGCCGATGTCGGTGGCGTTCGTCACCAGGGTCGGCAACAGCGGATAAAGCATGGGCACGTGCGGCGGCGGTTTTACCCCGAGCGTGCTCATGTGGGCAATATGCTTCTGTACTTTTTCGCGATCGCGCCCGCTGGCGCCGGCGGCCAGCGCGCGCCTGACCTCCAGCGTTATCGCTGTGCCGTCCGGCAGACGGAATGTCAACGTGTTGAAAATCGGCGCTCTCCTGCGTCAGTCCCTGATTCTTCTCCAGAATGAAAATCCCTTATCAACTTTTTACCAGCGCCTGTTCCAGCACGCGAGCGACATGTAATGCTTCACGTTGCGCGCCGTCGCGGATTTGCTGCCGGCAACTGGTGCCGTCCGCGACGATCAGTGTATCGGGCTCCGCGGCACGCACCGCCGGCAGCAGGTTCAGTTCACCCATTTTCATGGAAACGTCATAGTGGCCGGCCTGATAACCGAAGGCGCCGGCCATGCCGCAGCAGCTCGACTCGACGACCTGCACCTCGAGCCCGGGCACCAGGCGCAAGACATCCTGCACCGCCGTCATGGCACCGAAGGCCTTCTGGTGACAATGGCCATGCAACAAGGCGCGCTTCGCCGCGAGCGGCTGCAGATTCAGCTGCAAGCGTCCCGCCGCCTGCTCCCGTGCCAGAAATTCCTCGAACAGCAAGGCCTGTGTCGCCAGCCTGTCGGCCTCGGCGCCGAGCCGCATGACCTTGAATTCGTCGCGCAAGGTCAACAGGCAGGAGGGTTCCAGCCCGATGACCGGAAGCCCGCGCTCTACATAAGGCCTGATCGCATCGAGCAGGCGGCGCGCCTCGGCCTGCGCTTCTTCCACCAATCCGGCGTACAGAAAGGTGCGGCCGCAGCATAGCGGGCGGTCGCCGTCGAGCGCATGCGGCAGGTGCACGCGATAGCCCGCGGCCTGCAGCACCGCGAGCGCGGCACGCGCATTATCCGGTTCGAAATAATTCGTAAAGGTATCGATCAGTAAAACCACCTCGGCCCCGTTCGCTGAGGTGATCTTTGCCGACTCCTGCTCCGGGTTAAAAACATCACGCCGCCAGCGTGGCAATGGCCGCCGCGCGCTGTAGCCGAGGAGTTTTTCGCTCAGCCACGGCAGTCCCGGCAAACGGTCGCGCAGATTCAGGAGAAATCCGAAACGCACGCCCCAGGGCGCATAGCGCGGCAGCCAGGCGATCAGACGATCTTTAAGTTTTAAGCCGTGACGCCGATGATAGTGGTTCAGAAATTCGATCTTCATGCGCGCCATGTCCACGCCGGTCGGACACTCGCGTTTGCAGCCCTTGCAGGAAACGCAAAGGTCCATGGTCGCATGCATGTCGTCCGAGACCAGGGCATCGCGACCCAGCTGGCCGCTGAGCGCGAGGCGCAGGCTGTTGGCGCGGCCGCGCGTAAGATGCTGCTCATCCCGCGTCACGCGGTACGACGGACACATGACGCCCGGCTCGCGCTTGCGGCAGGCGCCGTTGTTATTGCACATTTCGATCGCCGCGCCGAATCCGCCCCACTCCGACCAGTCAAGCGCGGTGTCGAGTGGCGTCACGGCGTAGCCGGGCCGGTAGCGGAACAGGCCGCGGTCATCCATGCGCGGGGGGCGAACGATCTTGCCGGGATTGAACAGGCCCGCCGGGTCGAAGCTGTCCTTGACCTCCTCGAAGGCGCGCACCAGGCGCGAACCGAACATCGGCTCGTGGAATTCGGAGCGCGCGATCCCGTCGCCGTGCTCGCCCGAATGCGAGCCCTTGTATTCGCGCACCATCGCCATGGCCTCCTCGGCGATGGCGCGCATTTTTTTCGCGCCCGACTCGTCCTTCATGTTCAGGATCGGACGCACGTGCAGGCAGCCGACCGAGGCGTGCGCGTACCAGGTGCCGGTGGTGCCGTGCTTGCGAAACACCTGCGTCAGGCGGTCGGTATACTCGGCCAGGTCCTCGAGCCCGACCGCGCAGTCCTCGATGAACGACACCGGTTTGCCATCGCCTTTCATCGACATCATGATGTTCAAGCCGGCCTTGCGCACTTCCCACACGGCTTGCTGGAAACCGGGCTCGATGGCTTCGACCACGGCATCAGGAATGCCGAGCGATCCCATCAGATCGACCAGCTGCTTCAGCCGCCGGTGTTGCTCGTCACGGTCGTCGCCGGCAAACTCGACCAGCAGCAGCGCATCGGGTTGGCCCTTCACGAACCGGTCCACCGTGGCGCGGAACATCGGGATCTCGCGCGACAGATCGATCATGGTGCGATCCACCAGCTCGACCGCCGAGGGATCGAGCTTGACGATGTGCCGGGTGGAATCCATCGCCTGATAGAAGCTCGGGAAATGGCAGATGCCGAGCACCTTGTGCGCCGGTATCCGTTGCAGGTCCAGGTGCAGGCGGCTGAAAAACGCCAGCGTGCCTTCCGAGCCCACGAGCAGGCGCGCCAGGTTGCCGTCGCGGGTCGTGAGCATGTCGATGTTGTATCCGCCGACCCGGCGCAGAAGCTTCGGGAAACGCCGGGCGATTTCCTCGGCCTCGCGCGCGCCAATCCCTCGCAGGCGCTCCGAGAGGTCGCGGTAACGCGAGCTGTCTTCCGCCAGATTTATCGATTCGTCGAATCGCGCGCGGGTTCCGTCGGCCAGCACCGCCTCGATGGCGCGCACGTTGTGCACCATATTGCCATAGCGTATCGAGCGCGCGCCGCAGGAATTGTTGCCGGCCATGCCACCGAGCGTGGCGCGGTTCCCGGTCGAAACGTCGACCGGGAAAAACAGGCCGTGCGGCTTGAGGAAGCGGTTGAGTTGCTCGAGCACCAGGCCGGGCTCGACGCTGACCGTGGCCGCATCGGGATCGAACGAGTGGATCCCGTTCAGATATTTGCTGGTATCCAGCACCAGCGCCTCGCCCACCGTCTGGCCGATTTGCGAAGTGCCGCCGCCGCGCGGCAGCACCGGAACCCCCTCCTCCGCGGCAATCTGGATGGCGCGCACCACGTCCTGTTCGTTGCGCGGCAGCACCACGCCGATCGGTTCGATCTGATAGATCGAGGCATCGGTGCTGTAGCGTCCGCGCGAATAAGCGTCGAACAACACCTCGCCCTCGATTTCGCGGCGCAGGCGCGCCGCCAGGGCCGGTTCGCCGATGCGCGAGGAAGCGCTGGCGGTATTACGGGTAATGAGGGCTGTGAAGGACAGGCGGCATATCGTTTTGGTGTCACCCGTTGATTCGTGGCCGATTTCGCCATCCGAGATGAAATCATTCCGATGGCGGATGTGATAGATGGCGAGGACTATAGAATATTCTGCATTATATATTCATAATTCAGACAGAGAGTACTTCCCGATGATCAGATTGCCGATTGGCATCCTCTGAAATCCGGCCTGGCGCGTGAAATACCACAAGGAGGATTGATGACTGTTCAACGCGGACGCCATTTTCTCCAGATCCCCGGTCCGACCAACGTTCCCGACCGCGTGCTGCGCGCGATGGATGCGCCGACCATCGATCACCGCGGGCCGGAATTCGCCACAGCTGACGCTGTCCATCCTCGAAGGGCTCAAATCGATTTTCCAGACCGCTGGCGACGTCGTGATCTTCCCGTCGTCGGGCACCGGCGCCTGGGAGGCGTCATTGGTAAACAGCTTGTCGCCGGGCGACAAGGTGCTGATGTTCGAAACCGGCCACTTCGCCATGCTGTGGCAGCGCATGGCGAAGAACGCTCGGCCTCGACGCCGAGGTCGTTCCCGGCGACTGGCGCCACGGCGTGGACCCGGCGCAGGTGGAAAGCCGTCTCGCCGCCGACCGCAAACACGAAATCAAGGCGGTGGCCGTGGTGCACAACGAAACCTCGACCGGTGTCACCAGCCGCATCGCCGCCATCCGCCGGGCGATTGACCGCGCCGGTCATCCGGCTCTGTTCATGGTCGACACCATCTCCTCGCTCGCCTCGATCGATTACCGGCACGACGAATGGGGCGTGGACGTCACCGTCGGCGGATCGCAAAAGGGCCTGATGCTGCCGCCCGGGATCGCCTTCAACGCGATCGGTCCCAAGGCGCGCGCCGCCGCCAAGTCGGCACGCTTCCCCAAGGCCTACTGGAATTGGGAAGAAATCATCGCCGCCAACAAATCCGGATTCTTTCCCTACACCCCCGCCACCAATCTGCTCTATGGCCTGCGCGAGGCGATCCACATGCTGCTGGAGGAAGGGCTGGATAACGTTTTCGCGCGGCACGCGCGGCTGGCGGAAGCGACACGGCGCGCGGCGCGCGGCTGGGGTCTGGAAATCCTGTGTCTCGAACCAGAGGAGTACAGCAACACCCTGACGGCGCTGCTGATGCCGGAGGGATACAACGCGGATATCCTGCGCAAAGTGATCGTGGAACGATTCAACATGTCTCTGGGCACGGGCCTCGGGAAGTTGCAGGGGCGGGTGTTCCGCATCGGCCATCTCGGCGACTTCAACGAACTCATGTTGGCCGGTACTCTCGCCGGTGTCGAGATGGGCTTGAGCGCGGCCGGCATACCGCACACCAAAGGCGGGATACTGGCGGCCATGAGTTACCTGGTTGATCCGCGCGGGAAAGAAAAGGACGTACACGCTGCGTCATTTGAGCAGCGCGCAAGCAAGACCGGAATTAGCAAGTAGAACCGCAAACCACTACATAGGAGGTAGTCATGCAAGTCACATCGAAGCGTTGTATCGTGTTCGCTCTTGGTTGTCTGAGTTTAGCGGTCCCGGTGGCGGGCTTCTCCTGGGAACCGACCAAGCCGGTCGAGATCGTCGTCGCCGCCGGCGCCGGCGGCGCCTCCGACCAGATGGCCAGGATGATGCAGGCGGCGATCCAGAAGAACAATCTGATGAAGCAGCCGATGGTGGTATCGCTGAAGGGCGGGGCGTCGGGGGCCGAAGCGCTGATGGACATGAAGTCGAGTACAGGCGACGCGCACAAGGTGCTGATTGCCTATTCGCTCATCTACATGCTGCCGCTTTCCGCCAAGATTCCGTTCAACTGGCGCGAGCTCACGCCGATGTCGATCATCGCGCTTGACGAGTTCGTGCTATGGGACAACACCACGCTCCCGCAAGCGAACGTGAAGGACTTCGTCGCCGCCGCCAAGGCCGCCAATCCGCCGTTCAAGATGGGCGGCACGGGCTCCAAGCGCGAGGACCACGTGCTCACCGTGTTCCTGGAAAAGAAGACCGGCGCGAAGTTCGCGTACCTGCCGTACAAGTCCGGCGGGGAAGCCGCGACCCAGCTGGTCGGCAACCACATCCAGGCGAACGTCAACAATCCGTCCGAGAACCTCGAAGTCTGGCGCGCCGGCCAGGTGCGCGCGCTCTGCGTGTTCGACAAGGAGCGCATCCAGTACAAGGCCAAGGTCGCCGGCGACAAGTCCTGGAACGATATCCCGACCTGCAAGGACGAAGGCGTCGACGTGCAGTATCTGATGCTGCGCGCGATGTTCCTGCCCGGCAAGGTGACGCCCGAGCAGAGCGCGTTCTATGTCGATCTGTTCAAGAAGCTCACGCAGACGTCGGAATACAAGGAGTACATGGAGAAACAGGCGTTGAAACCCGTGTTCCTCACCGGCAAGGACATGCTCAAGTTCCTGGAAGAGGACGACGCGCTCAACAAGAGCCTGATGACCGAAGCCGGTTTCGTCGCTAACTAGCTTATGAAAGGACGAACGAAGGCCGCTCCTGCGCGTCCTGCGCTCGCGACGCACATGGATGTGCAAGTGTCGCGAGAGGCAGGAAGCCGAGAGCGACCGGCATTCGTACATCCCTGTACAGCATAGGGCTTCATTAGATGGCGTCGAAATCCGAAGACGAAATCGTTGTCGAGGACCCGACTGCGCCGGCGAGCGACTCGCCGGCGGTGGCCACCAAACGCACCGTCGACATCGCCGTCTCGCTCCTGCTGCTCGCGTTCGCCGTGCTGATGGGATTCGACAACTGGCGCACCGGCATGGGGTGGGATTCGACCGGCCCGCAGGCCGGTTACTTCCCGTTCTATCTTTCGGTCGATCCTCGCCGCCGCCTGCCTCTGGGGTGTCGTCAAGGAATTCCTGGCACGCAAGGGCGCGAGCGGAACTTTCGTCACGCGCGCGCAGCTTCGCCGCGTGATGCAGGTATTCGTCCCGACCCTGCTCTTCTGCCTGCTGATGCAATGGCTCGGGCTCTACGTGGCCAGCTTTCTGCTGGTTGCAGGCTTCATGGCGTTCATCGGACGGATCGCGGCCTGGAAATCACTGCTCACGGCGTTGCTCTTCTCGCTCATCATGTTCACCACCTTCGAGATCGCGTTCGACGTCATCATGCCGAAGGGGCCGATCGAAGCCCTGTTCGGGCGCTAGCGCGCGATGGAAGCTTTCGGCCTTCTCCTCTACGGCTTCAGCGTCCTGCTGACCTGGAAGATCCTCGCGCTGATGATGGTCGGCCTGCTGCTCGGCATTTTCGTCGGCGTGCTGCCGGGCCTGGGGGGTCCTAACGGGGTCGCGATCCTGCTGCCGCTCACCTTCACGATGGATCCGACCTCGGCCATCGTGATGCTCTCCTGCATCTACTGGGGGGCGCTGTTCGGCGGCGCGATCACCTCGATCCTGTTCAACATCCCGGGCGAGGCCTGGTCGGTGGCCACGACGTTCGACGGCTATCCGATGGCGCAGCAGGGCAAGGCGGCGGAAGCACTGACCGCGGCCTTCACCTCGTCCTTCATCGGCTCGTTCGTCGCGGTGCTGCTGATCACGTTCCTCGCGCCCGGCATCGCCTCGTTCGCGTTGAAATTCGGACCGCCGGAATTTTTCGCGGTTTATCTTCTCACCTTCTGCTCGTTCGTCGGGCTCGGGCGCGAGGAGAAGCACAAGACCATCATTTCCATGTCGCTCGGCCTGCTGCTGACGGGCGTCGGCATGGACACGGTCTCCGGAACGCTGCGCATGACCTTCGGTTCAAGCGATCTCCTGCGCGGCGTCAACTTCCTGGTCGCGGTCATCGGGCTGTTCGGCATCAGCGAGATCCTGCTGACGATGGAGGAACGGCTCGCGCTGCACGGCCATTCCGCGAGCATCAGCCTGCGCGTTGTCCTGAAAGTGTGGAAAGACCTGCCGCGCTACTGGGTCACGCTGCTGCGCTCGTCGGCGATCGGATGCTGGCTCGGCATCACGCCGGGCGGAGCGATCGCCGCCTCCTTCATGGGCTACAACCTCGCCAAGCGCTTCTCCAAGGACAAGGATTCGTTCGGAAAAGGCCGCATCGAAGGCGTGTTCGCGCCGGAGACGGCGGCGCATGCCTCCGGCACTTCGGCGCTGTTGCCGATGCTCGCGCTCGGCATCCCGGGCTCGGGCACGGCGGCGATCCTGCTCGGCGGCCTGATGGTGTGGGGGCTCAACCCCGGGCCGCTGCTTTTCGTCGAGCACAAGGACTTCGTCTGGGGCCTGATCGCGTCGATGTATCTCGGCAACGTGGTCGGCCTCGTCATCGTGCTCACGACCGTGCCGCTCTTCGCCGCCGTCCTGCGGGTGCCGTTCGCGGCAATCGCGCCGATGATCATCGTGTCCTGCGCGATCGGCGCCTTCGCCATCCAGAACGCCATGTTCGACATCTGGCTGATGCTGCTCTTCGGCGTCGTCGGCTACGCGTTCAAGAAGATCGGCATTCCGCTCGCCCCGTTAACGCTCGCGCTCGTGCTCGGCAACCGCGCCGAAGACTCCTTTCGCCTCTCGATGATCGGAGCGGGTGGTGACATGCGCGTGTTTTGGTCGAACGGCCTGGTCGGGAGCATCACCACGCTGGCGCTGCTCTTGCTGTTCTGGCCGCTGATTTCCAAGGCATGGCATACGATCCGCCCCGCCGCGCGATGAAGGCACCGCCGTTCTATCACTGAGATTCAGCAGGAGTCGCTCATGTCTACGGAAGTCATCCTTGTCAATCGCGATGCCGATGTCGCCACGGTCACTCTCAATCGGCCGGAGAAGTTAAATGCGCTGACCAAACCGATGTGGAAGCGGCTCGGTGAAGTGATGCGCGAATTGTCGGCCGACGACAGTTTGCGCTGCGTGGTGCTGCGCGGCGCGGGCGAGAAATCGTTCGCGCCCGGCAACGATATCTCCGAATTCGCCAACACGCGCTCCAACTCCGCGCAGGCAAGGGAATACGGCGTGGTGCATCATGAGGCGCTGGCCGCGCTCGACGAGTGCCGCCACCCGATGGTGGCGCTCATCCACGGCATCTGCGTCGGCGGCGGACTGGAGATCGCCGCGCTGTGCGACCTGCGCATCTGCGGCGTGTCGAGCCGTTTCGGCATCCCCATCAACCGTCTCGGGCTGACCCTCGGACTGCGCGAGATGCGCGCGCTGATGTCGCTCGTGGGCAAGGCGGTCACGCTCGAGATCCTGCTCGAAGGCCGCGTGTTCGGCGCCGAGGAAGCGCTGCAAAAAGGCCTGGTCACGCGCGTGGTGCCGGACGACAAGGTCGAGGAAGAAGCCTACGCCACGGCGCGGCGCATGGCCGACGGCGCCCCGCTGGTGGCGCGCTGGCACAAGAAATTCATGCGTCGCCTGCACGACCCGACACCGCTCACGCCGGCCGAACTCGACGAGGGTTACGCTCTGCTACGACACCGAGGATTTCCGCACCGGCTACCAGGCGTTCCTGGCCAAGACCAAACCCGGATTCAAGGGGCGTTGACCATGGCCGCCCACGGACCGCTGGCCGGCGTCAAGGTCATCGAACTCGCGCACATCATGGCCGGTCCGATCTGCGGCCTGATGCTCGCCGACATGGGCGCGGACGTGATCAAGATCGAAAAGGTGCCCGACGGCGACGACACGCGCCGCATGGTGCCGCCGACGATGGACGGCGAGTCGGCCGCGTTCATGATCCTCAACCGCAACAAGCGCGGCGTCTCGACTCAATCTGAAAAGTCCCGGCGGCAAGGCCGTGCTCGAAAAA
This sequence comes from uncultured Gammaproteobacteria bacterium, assembly GCA_963750625.1. Classification (GTDB taxonomy): domain Bacteria; phylum Pseudomonadota; class Gammaproteobacteria; order Acidiferrobacterales; family Sulfurifustaceae; genus Sulfuricaulis. Next base: position 80,735 of record CAVVRV010000031.1, read on the forward strand.
ATGCTCGCCACCGCCGACGTGGTGATCGAGAACTACCGCCCCGGCACCATGGAGCGCTTCGGCCTTGGCTACGAGACGCTGCACAAACTGAATCCCGCGCTCATCTACTGCCAGGTCACCGGCTTCGGACGCACCGGCCCGTACGCCAACCGCGCCGGCTTCGACCTGATCGCGCAGGGGCTCTCCGGCATCATGAGCGTCACCGGCGAAGGCGCCGGACGCCAGCCGGTCAAGGCCGGTCCGCCGATCACCGACATCAGCGCCGGCATCCTCGCCGCCATGGGCGTGCTCGCGGCCTACGTGCACCGGCTCAAAACCGGCGAGGGCCAGCTGGTGGACACCTCGCTGCTCGAGGCCGGCGTCACCACCACCTACTGGCAGTCGGCCATTTGTCTCGCCACCGGAAAATCACCCGGCGCCATCGGCTCGGCGCATCCCTTAAGCGCGCCCTATCAGGCGGTGCAGACGCAGGACGGCTGGATCAACATCGGCGCCGCCAACCAGGCGAACTGGAAACGGCTCGTCGAGGTGATCGGCAAACCGGAACTCGCCGACGATCCGCGCTTCCTCGACAACGCCGCGCGCTTGCAAAACCTGCCGGCGCTGATCGAAATCCTGACCGGCAACTTCCGCACGCGCACGACATCCGACTGGCTCGCGCGGCTCGAGGCCGCGGGCGTCCCGGCGGGACCGGTGCTGTCCATCGGCGAGATGCTCACGGACCCGCAGGTGCTGGCGCGGGACATGGTGGTGGAAGTCGAACACAGCCGTCTCGGCAAAATGAAAACGCTCGGACCGCCGGTGAAGTTCTCGGCCACGCCCGGCAGCGTACGTCATGGCGCGCCGCAACTGGGCCAGCACACGCGCGAGGTATTAAAGGAATACGGTTACAGCGAGGCGGAGATCGACAAGCTCGCTGGCAATGGTGACGTCATTACTCTGTAGTATTCAACCGGGTCGGTTGAACATGTGCGGGCATAATCGAGCCTGGCCCCTTTAACTTCGGGCGAAGAAGAGCAAAGGAGCCATGTTTTATAAAGGGCTATTAAGCGTTGTTGCTCTTGCGTTCACCTTTGAAGAGGCTCTATGTTACCCAGGCGCCCGACTGTCCCGGGCAAAGGAAACATGGGAGAACGGCTATGGGTAAGCGATTCGACAACATTCTGGGCACCATCGGCAACACGCCGGTGATTCGCATCAACAAGTTGGGCCCCAAGGGCATCAACCTCTACGTCAAGGTGGAGTCCTTCAATCCGATGGGGTCGGTGAAGGACCGGCTGGCCCTGGGGGTGATCGAGGACGCCGAACGCCGCGGCGAGCTCAAGCCCGGGCAGACGATCGTCGAAGCCACGAGCGGCAATACCGGCATCGGCCTGGCCATGGTCTGCGCACAGAAGGGCTACCCCCTGGTCGTCACGATGGCCGAGAACTTCAGCGTGGAGCGGCGCAAGCTGATGCGATTTCTCGGCGCCAGGGTCGTTCTGACGCCGGCCGCCCAGAAGGGCTCGGGGATGGTGGCGAAGGCCGAGGAGCTGGCCAAGGCGCATGGCTGGTGGCAGCCGCGCCAGTTCGAGAACCCGGCCAACGCGGAGGTCCACGCCAGAACCACCGCGGTGGAGATCCTCGAGGACTTCGCCGATGTTTCGCTCGACTACTGGGTCACCGGTTTCGGCACCGGCGGCACGCTGAACGGCGTGTCGCGGGTGCTGAGGGAGAAGAGCCCGCAGACGCGCATCATCGTCTGCGAGCCGGACAATTCGGCCATGCTGGCCAGCGGCATCGCGCAGGCCAGGAACGGCGACGGATCGCACAGCGCGAGCCATCCGCAGTTCCGGCCGCACCTGATGCAGGGGTGGTCTCCGGACTTCATCCCCCAGCTTGCGGAGCAGGTCACTGCGTCCAGCCGCATCGACGGCTTCGTGGCGATCGACGGCAACGATGCGCTGCGTTGCGCCAGGGAACTGGCGCGGCAGGAAGGTATCTTCGTCGGCATCTCGGCGGGCGCCACGTTCTCGGGTGCGCTGCGGGTCGCTCAGGCCGCGCCGCAGGGCGCCAACATTCTGTGCATGCTGCCCGATACCGGCGAACGCTACCTTTCCACACCGCTGTTCGAAGACGTCGCCGTCGAGATGACCGAGGAAGAGCTCGAACTGTCGAGGTCGACGCCGGGATTCCGCTTCGATGTCGCCGCCGGCGGCAGCACCGGCGTCAGTGGAAGCGGCGGGTGCCCTGGACGAAGCGGCTACTCGGGAGATCAATGCCCTGCTGGGCGACCCGGACCAGCCGGTCGTCATGTTCGCGCTCGAGTGGTGCGAGTTCTGCTGGTCGGTGCGAAAGGCGTTCTCGAAGTACGGCATCGCCTTTACCTCGATCGATCTCGATTCGGTCGCCTACCAGCAGGGTGATCGCGGCGGCAAGATGCGCGAGGTGTTGAAGCGCCGGACCGGATCGGTCACCTTGCCTCAGATCTTCATCGGCGGCGACTTCGCAGGCGGCTGTACCGACGTGTTCGACAGCCTGAAGGCCGGCCAGTTGCAAACCCGCCTGCAAAAACACGGCGTCACCATCGACCCGTCAGTCAAGATCGACCCCTATGAACTTCTGCCCAAGTGGTTGCACCCACGTTGAACCGGCAGCGGGAGCTTCTCAGCCTCAAGGATATGGTTCTAAATTAACGGGACCAGGCGCACGACCGCCTGCAACACGAGCCAGGCATAGACCGCCGCGAGTGCGTCGTCGAGCATGTTGCCGAATCCGCCACGGACGCGGCGCTCGATCTGGCGTATCGGAAACGGCTTCCAGATGTCGAACAGCCGGAACAGCAGAAAACCCGCGGCCATCCAGACCCAGCCGGCCGGCGCCATGAACATGGTAATAAGGTATCCGACGATTTCGTCCCACACGATGCCGGGATGGTCGTGCACGCCCAGGTCCTGCTCCGTCACGTGACACAACCACACGCCGAAAGCGAACATGGCCGCGACGATCCGCGGCATAAACCGGCAGCGAGGACGGGACGCAAAACATATATATAGGTATGGCCACCAGGGTTCCGAAAGTGCCCGGCGCCACGGGCGATCTTCCACTCCCGAAACCGAAAGCCAGAAAATGCACGAACCGGCGCCAAGGCACGAATGGCGCCTTCGACTTCATACCTGCGAAACCTTCTGTCTCGCCTTGCGTTTGGAAGGACCGTGGCCGAAGAATTGCTCCACGTCCTCCAGGCGTTTGGTCACCGGCATCGGCGGCAGGCTCGCGAGAAAAATCCGCCCGTAACCCTTGCTGAGCAGGCGCGGGTCGCACAGCATCAGCACGCCGCGGTCGTTTTCGTCCCGGATCAGGCGGCCGACGCCCTGCTTCAGCGCGATCACCGCCTCGGGCAACTGATACTCCATGAACGGGCTGCGCCCGGCCTGTTCCATCGCGCCGGCGCGCGCCTGCAGCACCGGGTCGTCGGGCGAGGCGAACGGCAGCTTGTCGATGATGACGCAGGACAGCGCCTCGCCGCGCACGTCCACCCCTTCCCAGAAGCTGCCGGTGCCGAGCAGCACGGCGTTGCCCGCGGCGCGGAAACGCCGCAGCAGTTCCGAGCGCGGCGCGTCGCCCTGCACCAGCAGGGGATAATCCAGCACGTCGCGCAATTTCGCGGCGGCAAACTTGAGCGCGCGGTGGCTGGTGAACAACAGGAACGCGCGGCCGCGGCTGGCGCGCAGCACCGGCAGCGCCGCATCGATCACGCAATCCGTGTAATCCGGCGCGGACGGGACGGGCAGGCCGGGCGGGATGTACAGCATCGTCTGGCTCGCGTAATCGAACGGACTGTCCCACAAACCGGTCTCGGCCTCTTCGAGACCGAGTTGCGCCTGAAAGTAAGCAAAACTTTTATTGATGGCCAGCGTCGCGGAGGTGAATATCCAGGCTTTCTTGCCGGCGCTGGTGTATTGCCTGAACGAGGCGGCGATATCGAGTGGCGTGAGATACAGCGTGAAACTGCGCGCGGTGGTCTCGAACCAGGCGACGTAATCCGCCGGCGAGTTCTCGCTGATCATCAGCAGCCGGTCCAGCAAATCCGACGCACGGCGCGCGCAATTGGCCAGCCCCTGCCCTTTGGCCGCGGCCGCGTCGAGCACCGTGGAGAGATTGGTCAGCCGCGATTTCATTCCCGCCAGCGCCGCATGCACGGCTTTGGCATTTTCCAGCTTGCTCCAGGCATCACGGCGCGGTTCGACACCGAACGCCAGGCGAAAATCGGCGGCGGCCTTCTCCAGCGCATGCGCGGCGGACGGCAGCTCGCGTATTCCGCTGTGTTCCTTGATGTCTTCGGCGATGGTATCGCGGCACAGACTTGACAGCTGATGGCTGCTGAGAGACTGGCCGAAAAAGTTCGAGGCGATTTCCTCCAGCTGATGCGCTTCATCGAAGATCACGGCCTCGACGCCGGGCAGCAACTGGCCGAAACCTTCCTCGCGCAGCGCCAGATCGGCGAAAAACAGATGATGGTTGACGACCACCACGTCGGCGGCCAGCGCCTCGCGGCGCGCGCGGTTGACGAAACATTCCTCATAATAGGAACAATCCCCGCCCAGGCAATTGTCCGCGGTCGAGGTCACCTGCGACCAGAGATCGGAATCCTCGGGAATGCCGCTGACCTCGGCGATATCGCCGGATTTCGTGCTGCCGGCCCATTCGCGGATGCGCACCAGGTTCGACTGGTCGCGCTTGCCGGTAAAACGGGCTTCCGTTTCAGTGCGGTCCAGATGGTGCCGGCAGAGATAATTGGCCCGCCCCTTGAGCAGCGCCGTGGTCACGGGCACCGCCAGCGCATCGCGAATAATGGGAAGGTCGCGGTGATAGAGCTGATCCTGAAGGTGGCGCGTGCCGGTCGAGATCAGGATTTTTTTCCCGGACAGCAGCGCCGGCACGAGATAGGCGAAGGTCTTGCCGGTGCCGGTGCCCGACTCGGCGATGAAAACGGAATAATCCGCCAGCGCCTGCTCGATGCGCGCCGCCATCTCCTGCTGCGCCGGACGCGGCGTAAAACCTTCGAGCCGCTCGGCGAGCGGCCCGTCAGAACCGAGAATGTCTTTGCTGGATACAGGCATCATATTATGAAAGACGAACGAGCGCAGCGAAGTACGAGGGCTTCCTTAAATCGTCTTCCGCTTCTTGCGCCAAGCCTGTCACGGGGATAAGCTGAACCGAAGCATACAATAATTCGGGGCATACCCATACCATGCCGGACCGGCACCAACCCCTGCTACTCCCCCAACCTTTATATCTTCCTGCGCGACGTCTTCTGATGCGGGGCATGGCCATCGGTCTGTGCGCACTGGCGCTGGGCGCCTGCTCCATGGGCCAGATGGTGGCGCGCTCCTCCCTGCCGATTCTCGAAAGCGGCAACGTCGCGATGAACCAGGAAACGGATCTCGACCTCGCCCGCGCGGCCATTCCCGCCAATCTCAAGCTGGTCGAAGGATTGATACAGGAACTCCCCGACAACGCCGATTTGCGGCTCCAGGCGGCGCAGGGTTTTTACGGCTACGCCTACGGTTTTGTCGAGGACGAAGACAACCGGCGCGCCTCCGGGCTGTACCGCCGGGGATGGGAGCACGCGCGGCAGGCCCTCGCCGCCTCGGGGTTTCAGGGTGACCTCACCACGTTGTCGACTGAGGAACTCAAGCGACAACTCGCCGGACTCGGTCGCCGCGCGGTGCCGGCCCTGTTCTGGACGGCTTCCTGCTGGGCCAAATGGATCGACATGAACCGCAACGATCCGGCGCGCATCGCCGACATGGGCAAGGTGGCGGCGCTGATGGAGCGCGTGCTCGCGCTCGATGAGAATTACTACCACGGAGGCGCGCATCTGTTTTTCGGTGTGTACTACGGCGCACGACCGCCGATGCTGGGCGGAGACTTCGAGCGTTCTGCAAAACATTTCGAAAAGGCGCGGACCATCACGCATGGCAAGCTGCTGCTCGTCGACCTGTTGCAGGCCGAATATCTCGCGCATCAGCAGCTCGATCGCAAACAGTTCCATGAGCGATTGATCGCCGTTGTCAACGCGCCGCCGGATATTTATCCCGAGATGGCGCTCGTCAACGCCATCGCGCAACAAAAGGCCGGGAAATTGCTTGCCAAGGAAGAGGAATGGTTTTGAAAAAACTTGTTGCGGTTTTTCTGTTTTTTCTCATGCTCCCGGCAGCACACGCCGAGGACGCTTATGTGCTCAAATTCGCCACCCTCGCCCCGCAAGGCTCCACGTGGATGAACATCATCTCGGACTGGGCGAACAAGGTGGAAAAGGAAAGCCAGGGCAGGCTCAAATTCAAGCTGTACGGCGGGGGCGTGTCGGGCGACGAGCCCGATGTTTTGCGCAAAATCCGCTTTGGACAACTGCACGGCGGGGCCATGACCGGTCACGGCATCGGCTACATCTATTCGCCGGCGCGGGTGCTGGAAATTCCATTTCTGTTTCGCAGTTACGATGAGGTCGATCACGTCCGCGCCCAACTCATGCCGGAAATTCGCGAAGGATTTCACCAGAATGGCTTTGAACTGATTGGCTGGATGGAAGTGGGATTCATACAATTGTTCTCTCGTGTCCCCATCTACTCCATCGAGGATATGAAAAAACGCCGTATCTGGCTGTGGCAGGGCGACCCGCTCGGCACGGCTTTCTTCGAGGCCAGCGGCCTCGCTCCCGTGCCCTTGCCGATTACGGAAGTTTTCACCAGTCTTTCGACCGGGTTGATCGACACCACTATTGCGCCGCCATTGGGAGCGATAGCCTTTCAGTGGTTTACCAAAACGCCTTACATGACCGACATCCCGGTCATGGACGGCATCGGCGGGCTGATCGTGTCGCGCAAGTTTTTCGATGGATTGCCCAAAGACCTCCAGCAACTGTTGCGCCGCACCGGCGAGGAGGCCGGCACCCGTCTGCTCGTGGAAACACGCCGGGACAATGAAAAAAGTCTTGCCGTGCTGAAGCAAAACGGGGTTACTTTCACCAGCGAGTGGAAGGACAAGGACTCGGATCTCTACGACCTGCGCGATCGCGCTGCCGCGATGCTCGCCAAAGATGGCTATATCCCGGCGCCGTTCTATGAGAAAGCGCGCAAATCGCTGAACGATTACCGCGCGCACAAAGGCAAGAAGTGACCGACCAAGCCGAACTCTACAAACGAAACCGCACCTGGAAGGCCAAGCTCGAGTTCTACCTGACAAACGCGGAAAGCATCGTTGCCACGGCAGGACTGGTGCTGCTGCTCGGTTTGTCGCTGGCCGAAATCGGCGCACGTAATTTCTTCCACACCGCCATTCCTGGCGCGGATATTCTCGATCGCTATCTGGTGCTTTGGGTGAGCTTTCTCGGAGCCGTGCTGGCCGTGCGCGAACGTCACATTAAAATCGATGCCGTGGCGGTATGGTTTCCCGAGACCTGGCGGCGAAAACTGGAGCGTCCGATATTCATCTTTTCCGCCGTGGTGTGCGGTTTCCTGTTCTGGGCGGCGGTACGGTTCTGGCGGGAGGAGTGGGCCCACGCTGCTGCCGCGGAGAAATGGGTGGCGGCGCTCGGTGCGATCATCCCCCTGAGTTTCTTTCTCCTCACCGTCCAATTCACGGTCCGTTTCGTGATCGGACCGCGTTCGCCAAAACGCCGCTCATGACATTCACCGTCGTAACATTGCTTATCGCTTTTGCGGCACTGGGTGTTCCGCTGTTTATCGTGCTCGGCGCCGGCAGTTTGTACGCCGCGCATTCCGCGGGGCTCGATCCGGCGCTGCTTGTGGCGGAAATGATGCGCCTGGCCTCCTCGCCCAATCTTATGGCCATTCCGCTGTTCACGCTCGGCGGTGTCGTCTTGTCGCGCGGTGGTGCACCCGAGCGGCTGCTGCTGGTATTCAATGCGGGCTTTGGCTGGATGCCGGGAGGACTGGCCATCGTGTCGCTTGTCTTGTGCGCGTTCTTCACGGCATTTTCCGGCGCCTCCGGCGTGACCATCCTCGCGCTCGGCGGCCTGCTCTACCCGATACTGCGCGGTGAAAATTACTCCAAGAATTTCTCGCTGGGATTGCTTACTTCCTCGGGCTCGCTCGGCCTGCTGTTTCCGCCCAGCCTCGTGATCCTGCTCTACGGGATTGTCGCGGGTGTCAGCATCGAACAGCTTTTCATGGCAGGACTCGTTCCGGGCCTGCTGCTCTTGGCCATGCTGGCGGTCTACAGCGCCGGCATCTCCCGGCATATCGGGATTTCGCGACGACCGTTTTCGCTGCCAGTCCTTTTCTCAGCCCTGCGGACCGGGATGTGGGATCTGCTGCTACCGGTCGGTATCGTCGTGGGGCTGTTTGGCGGCTATGTCACCGCCACCGAGGCAGCCAGCTGCACGGCAGCTTACGCGCTGCTCATCGAGACCGTAATACACCGCCGTATCGGCTCGGTCTCGCAGCTTTACGAAATTTTCCGCGAAACCATCATCCTGGTGGGGAGCCTGATGATCATTCTGGGTGTCGCGCTCGGCTTCACCAACCTGCTGATCGATGCGCAGATCCCGATGAAGATCCTGGAGGCGCTCGAACAGGGAGTCTCCAGCCAATTGCAGTTCCTGCTGCTGCTCAACGGCTTTCTGCTGGTGGTCGGCTGCATGATGGACATCTTTTCCGCCACCATCGTCGTGGTGCCGCTTATCCTTCCGCTGGCCCAACGCTTTGGGGTCGATCCGGTACACCTCGGCATCGTGTTTCTGGCGAACCTGGAAATCGGCTACCTTACCCCGCCCGTGGGCATTAACCTGTTCCTCGCCAGCCAGCGCTTCAAGGAACCGATGCTGAACCTTTTCCGGGCTTCCCTGCCTTTTCTCCTGATCATGCTCATGTGGCTGGCGCTGGTCACCTATCTTCCGTATTTGTCATTATGGTGGAAGTAGTTCTGGATCGACCAGTCTTATAGTTCCGCACGACGTTTCAACCATCTAAATTATTCCACCCCAGCTTCGACATCGGCATGCGCTGATCGACCAGCGCGAAAAACTCACCCTCATTTTTTTCGAAGAGGGAAGAAAAACCAGGGTGCCTGCGTCACTAGATAGTCGTTAAGCGGAGACCCGCTTCCCGTGGCAAATATTCGCAACGCGGAGGTGACCGTCGTAGCGCGACACATCGCCCGGAGATTCTTCACATCTATAACAACTGGAGGAGCTATCCCTATGAGTAGGTTACACTTTAAAGCAGCCACTGCGCTGCTCAGTCTCGCCATGGCGACCGCGCCATCCCTGGCGTCCGCCGGCTCAGGCACTGTGACCCTGATCCAGACCGGCGACATCCACGGCCACCTGTTGCCGCGGCCCAACCTGCGCAGCGACGCAGTTGGCCAAAGCATGGAAGGCGGCGTGGCGCGCATGTACACGGTCATCAAGCAGATGCGCAAAGACGCGACCGAGTGCCAGTAGGTCAATGGCGTCGACCAGTGCACCGACTATTCCCTGCTCCTCAACACCGGCGATACGGTGCAGGGTTCCGGCGAGGCGCTGTTTTCCCGCGGCCAGGCCATGATCGACGTGCTCAACAACTTCGGATTTGTGGCCCACGCCCCCGGCAACTGGGATTTCCTCTACGGCCCCGCCCGTTTCGAGGAAACCTTCAAGGGCACCGCGACCACCCCGCCCCTGGCCAACTGGAATGCGCTGGCTTCCAACCTGTATTACACCAACCAGTTTGACGACACCGCCGTGTGCGGCGTGACGGCTACGGATCCAGCGCCACCGGCACGGTCAGCGTCCGCTCAAGCGCGTGTTGCCGACCTACATGATCAAGCAAGTCGGCAACGTCAAGGTCGGCATCCTGGGCTTGACCACGGCGCGCGCCATTGCCGCGGTCGGTACCACCGTGACCAAGAACTACATGTTCACCGACGGCAAGACCGAAGTGCCCTGCTTCGTCGACAAGCTGCGCAACGTCGAGGGCGTCGATGTGGTGGTCATGATGTCCGAGATGGAAATGTCCCGCGACATCCAGATCGCCGAGACCCTCGCCCCCGCTCCGGACGTGATCCTCAACTCCGACATGCACGAGCGCACCACCGCCCCCATCGTCGCGGTGAACCCCGACGGTCACCAGACCCTGATCGTCGAAGAAGGCCAGGACGGCACCGTGGTCGGCAAGATGGAACTGGAAGTGAAGAACGGCAAGATCACCGAGTGGGAATTCAAGCAGCGCGTCATTACCGACGACATCAAGGAAGACAAGGCCATCGCCGCCAAGGTCGCAGAGGTACGCGCGCCCTTCGTGACCGGCACGTTCGTGCCCGGCCAGACGGTGACGGTGGGCGGCAACACCACCATGCTGATGCGTCCGGTGGACGAGGTGATCGCCTATACCCAGGTGGGCCTGCACCGCTCCAACTTCGTGGACGAGGACATGCCCGGCGTGGTCGAAGGCACTTCGCACGACCTGATCGCCGACGCCATGGCCGCCATTGGCCAGGCCCAGTCGGCGTCCGTCCGCGGCTTCCGCTATGGCACCCACGTGCCGCCGGGCGGCGGCATCACCATGGAGGATATCTACCACTACATCCCCATCGCCGCCAAGCTGGGTCGTACCAACAAGGCCTGCGGCGCCGACCTGAAGTTCGCGATCGAGCAATCGATCGGCGGCACCTTCCATCCCGATCCCGGCCAGTGGACCGGCGGCTGGATGTTCGGCTACAGCGGCCTGAACTATGACGTGGACGGTTGCAGCGGCTTCATGGGCGCCACCCCGGTGAATCCGGCGCCCCTGACCTTTGCCGATCGCTACCGGCCCTGGAGCACCGCCCGCGGCACCAACATCAAGGTCAACGGCGTTGCTATCGACGACCTCGACATTTATGACAACCGCGCCACCATCAACGGTGTAGCCAACCCGACCTTCCAGAAGTGCTTGTCGGGTGACGGCAGCGACACGCCCCACGATGGCTACACGGTCACCGGCTATTGGTACGCGGACGACAAGACCACCATCAACAACTGCAACCCCTGCCGGGGCCGCACGATCCAGGTGGTGAAGACGGATGGCAGCATCGTTCAGGTCGCCGGCCCGGGCGCGCCTGCTACGCTGCCCAACAGCCTGGACGTGATGGACATCACCGAGGCCGTGGTCAAGTACCTGCGTGAGAACCTGGGTGGCATGGTGACGGCCAGCAATCTGCCGATCCATCGCCTGACGGTGAAGCGTTTGCCCACCATCAACCCCTACAGCTTCAGGCAGATCCAGCCGCTCAAGGGCGCGTCGGCGGCGACCTGTCCGACTCTGTAATTTTGTAAACTGGATTCATCCAGTGACGGCCCGGCATCTGCCGGGCCGTTTTTTTGAAACTTCAGAAACGCCTTCTTCTAGGACGGCAGGAAATCGATCGGGTAGGTCACCACCATCACGCCCACGTTCTTTGCGCCAAAATCGAACAGGCGCACTCTCGATACCAGCTTCCGCTCAAGTTCCGTCGCGCGCAGTTCGCTTGATACCACCTCGCAGGCCATGACCTGGCCTGAAGGCGCAATCGTGAGTTTCAAGATGACCTTGCCCTGCAACGACGGGTCCTCGCGCAGCGCGCGGTTGTACAAGGCATAAATCGCCGCCTTGTTCTTGTCGAAGATCAGCTTGATCTCCTCGATCGACCGCGCGGCCTGACCGCCACCGCCGCGGGTCAATCGTCCACCCGCACCGTCGCCGCCTCCACCTCCGCCTCCACCGCCGCCGAGCGGGCTGTTCACCTTGGTGGTCGAGCGTCCCGCGAGACCGCCGCCGCCGGTGCCATAGCTGAGTTTCGAGGTATTGATCCCGCCGCTGCCGGTCGTGGCCGCGGTCATGATAGCCCGGGCGCCGGCACCCATCGCCGGACCGCTCGTCGAACCCACACCGGGGCCCTTGCCCGGACCGATGCCCGGTCCGGACTTGAAGTTCTTCTGAATATTTGACGCGACCGGATTGTCGCGCAAATCCGCTAATTCATCTTTAAACGCGAGCAGTCCGGAGCGCGATGCTTTCTTGCGCGCGGTTTCGATGGTTTTTTCGACCGGCTGCTTGGTCTTTTCCGTTATGACTTCCTTTTTGACTTCCTTGGGCGCGACCTTGGCCGGCTCCGGCTTGGCATTCACGGCTTCCGGCTCGGGCAACTTCACGGGCGGCGCAGGCGTGGCCGCACGCTGTTCGAGCACGAGCTTGGCGATGCGCGGGGGAAGTTCCTCGGCTGCCTCCCGGTCGACCTTGGGCAAGGGCAGAAACGGCATGATCAGACTGAACAGAATAAAGAATACCGATATCCGCTTGAGGATTTTCTTGAAACGCTCCTCATCCTCGGCGGAAACCGTCCACGGCAATGCGGCGGAAGCATAAAGTGACATGGCGGACTATCCCTTTTCCTTCTTCATGACGGCAAAGGCGATGCTGCTGTAGTTCGCGTGCGCGCAGGTGACCATGACTTTCCTCAGGAGCTTGTAGGGAATCTCCTTGTCACCCATGATCGTGATGTCCTTGTTGGCCTTGTCCTTCGCGTCCTTGTCGATTACGGCCCGGCCGGATTGGTATGCCAGTTCCGTCTGCAGCGACTCGATGACCTCAAGACCGGAATTCAGGACATCGGCCACCGACGCGACCTTGCGCCCCTGTACGAAGATGTCCTCGTCATTCACCACGATCACGACAGTTTCCTTCGGCACTTTCTCCGACGTGGATTCGGGCAGCTTGACCGCCTTGGTGTTCGGCAGAATTTCCACGTCCGAGGCGTTCGCCAGCAGGAAGAAGATCAGAATGTGAAAATATCGATCAGCGAGACCAGTTGAGATCGACATGGTCTTGTTGCGTGGCGCGCGCGCGCGCTTAGCGGGGCTTATGATGCGTGAAAATATCGATCAGCGACACCAGGTTGAGATCAACCATGGTCTTGTTCCGTTGGCGCCGCTGCGCGCGTTTTTCGAGCGGAGTGTCTTGCATGATACCTGCTCCTCCTATGATCCGGCTCGCGTCGCCGGCGGCGCATCGCCCACGGAAATCTCCGGGAACAGCTCAACATGCGCGTGGGGACCCGTCTGCGCCACGCGCACCGACCGGACCGCGTCCATCACCTGCACGAGGGTGTCATACGGAGTGTCCTGCTCGGACAGAATGGTGGCATCCAGCTTGTCCGGAAAACGCGTCTTGAGCTGGCGCATGAGGTCGGAGAGCGCGTGATAATCGTAGCCCTCGGCGGTGCTGTCGATGCGCTGGATCAGACCGACGTTACGGTCGCCCACTTCGATCGCCCGCGGGCGGATCGTGATTTCGAGCTGCAGGTTCTTGCTGATCTCGGTGGGTCCCGATGCCGCCGCCGGGAGATTCAGTTCCAGCATCGCCAAACGCGTAAACACCACGCTCGTCAGCAGGAACGGCACCAGCACCACGATCAGGTTCATGAACGCGGTGATGTCCAGCTCCACCGTATGTTTTTTCAAGCGCCGTTTACGGTAGTTCATGGTTACGCACCCAAGTCGGATTTCACGCGTTCGACCAGGTTCAGAAACTTGATCTTGGCCGCTTCCAGGCTGTCCACGATCTCCGAGGTCCGCGCCTGCAGGAAGGCGTGGATCAACAGAAACGGAATGGCGACCATCAAGCCGAAGGCGGTGTTGTTCATCGCGATGGAGATACTGGCCGAGAGCAATTCCGCTTTTTCCGAGGGATTGACCTGCGCCACCGCGGTGAAGGCCTTGATCAGGCCGATGATGGTTCCGAGCAGGCCGAGCAGGGTGACGACGTTGGCGAACGTGGCGAGATAGTGGGTGCGCTTCTCCAGGCGCGGAACGATTTCCATCATGCCCTCTTCCATCGCCGCATCGATGTCCTCGCGTCGGCGCGCGCCCTTGGCACGGCTCAGCCCATAGCTGATGATCTTGCCGATGGCGGTATCCGACTTCGCGGTCATCTGCAGCACCTGCTGAAACTTGCCGCTCTTGAGGAGCGGCAGAAGCTCATCCCAGGTTTCGCGATTGATCTTGCGCGAACGGCTGATGTAGATGAAACGCTCGATCGCAATCGCCAGTCCCAGCGCGAGCACCATAATGCTGGGATAAATGAACACACCGCTGTCCTGAAAGAATTTTACTAATCGTACTATATGTACTCATGATTAAGCTCCTATGTATTGCCAAACTCGGTGTTACTTTCCCGGCGTGCGCCGGACCACTCGACTGCGACAGGCGCTTTTGCCTGTCATCAATCAAAACGTGATACTCCACCTGACGCCGGAAAACGTCGCGGTCGACCGGCGCCAGGGCCTCGTCCAGCAGGCTGGCGACGGGCCGGCCGACCAGATCCCCCGGCAACGGTTTCTTCCACGGAACGATATAGGTCACCTTGGGCAGTTCGCGGCTGCCGATGATGGACGTGCCTTCGAGATCGGCACGGTCCGCTGCCCATGCATTCATCCCGATAAGCCAAATCATGGACACTAAAATCACCCTGGTGTGGTTCATCTGTCGCTCCTTAAGGCGGTTTTGTCGGATGACTGCTGGCGCTGCTTCAGGTCGACGATCCACTTGTTCACCTGCGCATCCGCCGACGGCAACAGCGCCTGATACCGTTCGTAATGCTGCAGCGCCTTGCCCTGATCCTGCAGGTACAGGTCGTACAGGATCCCGAGGTTGAGATGGGTATTCAGATAATTGGAGTCGATCTGCAGCGCTCGGGAATAAGCCTCGCGCGCCTTGTCGAGTTGTCCGCTTTGCCGGTATACGATGCCAAGCTGGTTGTGGTACGCCGCCCGGTCCGGATTGATCGCGATGGCTTTTTCCAGCGCCTCCGTGGCTTCGGGCAATTTTCCCAAGCGAAAATAGACGATTCCCAGATTCGCATACGGACCCGATAGCTCCGGATGAACGCGTGTCAGCGCCAGGAGCATGCGTTCGGCGTCCTTGTAGTTACCGAGTTTCATGGCGCTCAAGGCGCCGGCAAAGTCGCGCTGCACGGCCGGATTCACGGCCGGCTCGGGTTTGCTCTCCACGGCGATTGCCGGCGCAGGCATACGCGCGCCGGTCGACGGCGACGAGGTGGCACAGCCGGCGAATACCGCTGTCAGCAATATCAGACAAACCAGGATTGAGTGCTTAGCGGAGCGCATTGATAATGACCTCGCTTTTCTCCACCTTGGCATACCGTACCGGACGCAGTTTTCCGAGCGCATCAATGCTGCGCCGGACCCACTGATCGTAGACGTGGTCGGCGATGCGACGCACATTGACCTCATGAAGTTCAATCGCCTTCTCCTCGAAGGGATAGGCCTGTTCCTCCAGCATCACGACGTACTGCTCCGTTTCCTCCGCGGACAATCCCTTGGGCCGCTGGGACGCGAGCAACTCGCGGCTGAAATCACGGTAGATCTCGGCGATGTGGTACGTGGAGGCGGTGGCCACTTCGGCCACGCCATATTCGGCCGCCGCCCCATAGGCCTTGAGCGCCAATTGCATCTTCGCCTTTTTGTTTTTCAGGCTCTTCTTCAACGGCTCCTTCAGACGCACCTGGCGGTACGCCTGATCATAAGGTTCCGCCAGAGTCATGGCGGCGGTCGCGGCGAGGGTGCGCGTACGGTCGGTACGTTCGCCTCCTCCGTCGCGCTCGGCTTTCACCAGATCTTCCAGCCAGGCCTGTTGTGACCTGGATTGCCCGAGCTTCAGGCTGAGCCTGGCCAGGCGGTCGCGGGCCTCGATCGCGGGCTCAAGCGGGCGCGCGAACTGTCTGACATAACGCTCATACGCGCCGAGCGCACGCTGGTCGTTGCCGGCTTTTTCATAGAGTTCGGCGGCTTGCCATGTCGCTTCGCGCCGGACCTGCACATCCTTGTTCTGGTTCGACGCCAGCGATTCGAATTCGCCGGCGGCCTTGGACCACTGCCCATGCTCGAGATAGGCGACGGCGAGCTTGTTGGAAACCTCGGCCTGCAAGGGATGGCCCGGATACGCATGGCGGAAATTTTCCAGTGTCTGGATGGCGCTCGGCCAGTTCTTCATCGCGACATACGCCGCGGCGGCATCGTACTCGGCATTGGCGCGGATCGGCGAATCGGGCGCGACCTTGCCCACGCGCAGGAAATGCGCCGTGGCCTCCTGCAGCTTGCCCGCCGAGCGGCTTTGCTCGCCCTGCTTGTACACCGCGGCCGCCAGGCGCTCGACGAGCGCGCCGCGACCCGCGTCCTTCTCCGGCGTGAGGGTCAGCGCCTGCTGATAACCGGTCTCGGCCCGGTCGAACGCCCCCTTCTCGAATTCCGTGTGGGCCACGACGGTCCATGCCGTGCGCCGGAGCGCCGGCGACGGCTCCGGCTTCAACGCCAGCACGCGTTGCGCCACGCTGGCGGCACGCGACGGCGCATGCAGGGCATACAATCTTTCGGCGGCGTTGGTCAGCACCACGGGCGTGCGCGCGTCGGAGGCGTTGGCGTCGGCAAAGCGCAGCGAGCTTTCCAGGGCGCGTTGCTGCCAGGCGGGCCTGTCACCGGCGTCGAGACGCTTTTCCTGTTCGGTATAGGCCAGCAAGGCGGCATAACCGGCATCCGCGCTCTTGTTATGCCGCGGATAACCGTAGGCGGTCTTCTCATACTCGACGGCGGCGTCGGCATAACGTTTGTCCTCGAACAGCATTTCCGCGAGCAGGAAGTTCATCGCCGGCGCCTGCGGGTCCGACGGAAACGCCTCCAGAAACGCGCGATACCAGCGCGCGGCTTCCTGATAGTCGCTCGATGCCTTGGTCTTTTGCGCGCTGGCGTGATAGTGGCGCGCGAGGTCTTCCTGATTGGATTTAAGCAGCGGCAGCACACGCTCATAAGCCGCGGATGAACTGACCTTGCGGAAATCGCTGTGAATGCCGTAGCGCGTGGCAAATTCCTTCTTGGCATCCAGCGCCAGGCTGGCAAAGCCGGCCTGCTGATAGGCCTCGATCACCTTGGCCTGCAGCAGCGGAGCCTGGGGATGCGTGGGATAGCGACGCCCGAAGGCGCTGTAGGTATCGGCGGCGTCCTTGATGCGTTCCTGCTTGAAATAGAGATCGCCCAGTTGCTGGTAGACCAGGAATTCATAGTCGCGGCGTCCCGCGGCGGCGAAATAATCCGGGATCGATTCGGCGCCGCGCAGATTCGACAGGCTCAGGCTGACCACGCGGAACGTATCCTCGACCAGTTCCCGGTCGGCGCGATTCAGCGACTGCCAGATCGTTCAGCGAAGTGCCGCCGATGCGGCCGATAAGCTTGCGGTCCAGCACGCCAAAGAATGAATTCAGCGCGGCGTCATAACGCAGCTGTTTGAAGAGCGACCAGCCGTGCATGTAGAGCGCACGTTCGTAGAACGGCGAACCCGCGCCCTGCCGGACAATCGACTCGTAGGCCTGTTGCGACGCCTCGTAGGATCGCAGGGTAAACAGGAGTTCGCCGCGCCGGAATTGCGCCTCGTCGCGATAGGCGGTGTTGGGATAAGCCGCCACCAGCTGATCCAGCACGCGCAGCGACTGTGGCAGGTCGCCACCCTGCTCATGCGCCTTGGCCAGCTGGTACAGCACACGGTCATTGCCGGCATAGTTCGGGTACGCGCGCAACAGGTCCTGATACCACTTGATGGCGTTACGATAATCGGCCGCACTCGGGGCGCCATCGGGCGCTTTCGGCTTGATGCCGGGCTCCGGTGCCGGTGTATCGGTACCCGCGAGTTGTCGTTCATCGGCGCTCTCCATTTGCAGATCGCCCAGGCGGCGCATCGCTTCCGGGCGTAATTCGTGGTTTGGCGCCGTGTTCAGGAAAGCGCGGTAACCGGCGATGGCTTTTTGCTTACCGCCCTCGACCGCCGCGCCACGTTCAATCGGAACCACGCGCCCCTCCAGGCTTTTGATGGTCGGCGCGTCGTCCTTCCTGGTGAACGAACACGCCGTCACCACGATAAGCGCCGTCAGCGGGAGAAGCCGCAGGTTCATTTCGCCTCCCCGCCGGCATTGGCGGCTTCGTCATACATCTGTGCCACGGCAAAGCGCGCCTGGGTGAGATAAGCCGCCAGCCGCTCTTTTTGCGCGGCGAGTTCGGCAACGGCCAGGTCTTCCAGAAAATGTCCATGCGCGGAGGACATGGCCTGAACCCGGGACTGCAACTGCGTTATACGGCCACGCAGTTGAACAATCCGCGCGGCAAAATTTTCAAACGTCCTGGGCGCATCCATTTGCGCGCGCTTCAATTCCTCGCGCCGCACCCGGGTTTCGGCGAGATTCTCATCCAGCGCCTTCAGGTCCTTCCTGGCCTGCCACAGGCGCGGTATGTAGTCGGACGACGACGTCCCAGAACAGCAGGCCGTGCAACAGGCGGTACTTGTCCTGGGCCGCGGAAATATCCTCGTGCCCGGACAGGCGCTTCAGGCTCGATTCCACTCTTGTCCAAGCGCGCCAGTAGTTGTTGCTCCTTGTCGGTCGCCAGCCTCATGACATCGTCGTCGCGCTCGATGCGGGCCAGTTCTGCCGCGTAGCGGTTGCGGCGTGCCGGGCAGTTCCGAGAAATTCCGCGAGCGTTCGTCCTGCAAGACCAGCGGCAAGCGCTTTTCGTACGCCAGGCGGCGCGTGGCGAGCATGTCACCGTAAATGCCGATGTTGTTCGCCCAATAGTCCAGGTTTTGCGACAGAAAACGCAAATCACGATAATTCTTGAGCGCCTCCTGAAAATCATGACCGGCCATGAGATGAATCAGATAACGGGACTCCGGCGCATCCGGCACTTCGCGCATGCGCCAGAACCATCCCATCTCGTTCGTGGCGTCATGCTGCAGAATCGCGTCGACCATTTTTCCCGAACGGATGGCCGTCATGGAGGAGTCGATGCGCGCCATTTCATTCGTGTAAACGGCAATGGCCGTTTCATATTGCTGCAACGACTGCTGGTAGGCCCCCAGACGCCCCAATGCATAAGGCAGCGCGAGCAACGACTCCTGCACGGCGGAGTCGATGACGTTGCGCTTTTGCAGTTCGGTCCAGGGAACCAGCGACTGTTGGTTCTGGTTCTGCGCGGAATACGCCCAGCCGACCCCGAGCAAGGCCTTGTTCGACAACATGCCATCGAGCCGCACCTGCTCAAGCCGGGCCTGGGCGCGGGCCGGCGCCGCGTCACGCAGGTAGGCGTAACCCAGGGCAACGTTGGCTTTGTCCTTCAGGGACTTCAGCTCCTCATCGGCCGCCGGTTTGCCGCCGACCTCCTCCAGGAGCGCCGTGCCGGCAGCGCTGTCGCCGGCCTTGATCAGGGCGACGCCGAGGTTGTAGCGACCATACTGCGCCCATACCGACTGTCCGCGCATGCGCGCCAAAACCTCCGACGCCTGACGATAGTCTTTTCTTTCCATCAGCAACTGGGCCTGGAGCAGCTGCCGCTCCTCTTCCAGCTCGCCGGGCAGTGCGTCGTGGATGCGGGAAATTGCCTCATCGGCCTCATCCAGATATCCGCGCTGGTACCGTATCTTCGCCAGATAGAACCAGGCACGGTCGCGAATTTCCGGCGGGGCACCGGCGTCGATCAGGCGCTGGAAGATCTCTCCCGCCTGGATGTGCAGGCCGTACGAAAGATACATGCCGCCGAGCAGCAGCTCGGCCTCGTCGCGATGATGATTGATTCTCTGGAACTGTTGCGCGGTCAGCAGATTCGTGATGGCGGAAAAGTATTGCTGCTGGTAAAAATAAAACAGCACCTCGCCATAATGCGGGTCCTTGACCTGCTGCGATTCGTTCCGGCGCGCGCCATAGGCGCCCGCGCCCAGCATCGCACAGGCACACAGAGCCGCGACGAGCGCCGTCAGGCGCGTCTTATGAGCAGGCGGATGTCGGCTCATGACACATTACTGCCATTCCTTGACACGAAATTCAGGCTGGAGATTGCGCGTAACGTCACTTATCTGGAGTTCGATATATCTCGGTTCCGTCTGTTTTTCGAATTCCAGCGTGGCGCCGCGACGATAGTCCCGGTCGTGCGGACCCTTGCCGGTGAAAAACGCGACCAGCTCGTGCTTGCCCACGCGAAGATTGCCGAGGTAAAGGCGATGCACACCGCCGCGTCGCAACGCCTCGATTTCGCGTTGCGTATAGAGGTAGTGCGCCACCACCTTGTCGTCCAGCTTTACCTCGACGGCGTCGAGCTCAAACAGACTGCCGATATCCATGGACACGAACACGGCTACCTGCGTGCTGGCCGGGAACAACAACTCTTCTTCCAGCGCCAGCAGATCGCGGTTCAACTCCATTACCTCTTTTTTCAGCGATTGCGCCTGCTGGTCCATGCCTTTGTACTGGCTGGCCTGCGGTTTTCCCGCCGTTTCGGCGGCATTTGCCACCGATGGCAATGAAACCAGCAGGCCCAGCGAAAGCAATACAAACACCTCTTGAAGCCACTTCAGCGCATGCATGGTAATCCGATCTTTCATATGCCTTCACTCTTACGTAACGGGTTATGGATGCTTAAAACCACACGGATAAAAAAAGTTGAGCGACGTTGGCGTCAAACGCATACGGCGTCTGGGTGCGCACATCGGTGAAATCTTCATATTTGAACTTGATATAATCGTAGCCGATATTCAGTGTCGACTTGTTCACAAACGTCGGGTGATTCTGGATGGTGTAGGTCAGCTTGCCGCCGATGGCGTAACTCTTGAACGTGCTCAGTTCCTTGTCGCGCGCCATGTAATTTTGCGACTGCGTGAAATCGTCGCTGTAGAATGACGCGTTGTTCTGCGAGTAGTAACGGTAACGCAGCTCGACCAGCCACAGACGTGCTCGCGTAAGTGCTATAGGCCACCTCCGCCGTATTGGCGGCAATATCCCAGGTATCCCAGAAATAGCGGTATTCGAACCGCATGGATGAGCCCGGCAATAGATATTTGTGCGCGCGCAAAGCCACGGCCTGGCTGTCACGGGTACGCGGATATTGCTCCGGCACGGCGGCGCCGTATATCCGGGCGGAACGATAAGGACTGTTCAGGTAGCCCTCGTCGGTAATTGCCTCGTAATCCAGATTCACCCGCAGCGTCTGGGTGAGTATCTGCGATACACCGAGACGATACTGATAACGATTGACATAATCGGAAAATGACGGGTTGTTGTTCTCCAGCACCGTATCCTTGCCGCGGCTGTATCCCATGCTGATGGTGGTCATGCCGCCGAAAACATCCTGCGAGAAATTGAGGCTGAGCGTGTCGGCGGTGTAATCGGATTCATCGCTTTTCGATCACGGACAGGCTCATCAAGCTGTCGTTGTGCAGATAATCGACGCCGGCGCCGTACTCGGTGCGCTTTTCCTTGAATGGACTGGCCGTGGTAACGACGTCAATGGAGGCACAGCTCACGGTATCGGCATAATAGGAACCCGACACGGCGACATTATCCGTCACGTTTTTTCGCACCAGCAGCGCCGGGCCCGTCACGCGGACACCGCCGCCATCGTAGTAATGGTACATACCGTCTGCGCGCTCATCGGGCAATACCGCGGCTTGGCCATGAACGGCATGCAGGCACAGGAGCAGGACAATAACGCCCATCCGGTACAGGCACGGCGCACGGCCTGCACCGCCCGGCGGCATCGAGCTCTTGCCGGTTGCATTAATTGCAACCACATCCGCCTCCTTCCGAGACGACCGCGCCACGCGCCGCTTCGCGCGTGTCGAATACATGCTGGCGATGCTTGTCGGCAATCGGATCGCGCGAGGTGCTCATGATCGGGTCGGCCAGATGTTCGCGCTCATATGGCTTGACCCATGGCTCGATCGCGCAACCCGCCAGGCTGCATAGAAGCAAAAACATCAGTGTGATATTCGCCAGCTTCATATGATGCGATGTCATTCCTTCAGCAGTTCCCGTATCTGGGTCTGGTACTTGCTCTCGATGCCGGTCACGTAGCCTTTCTGTATATAGCGGACCTTTCCGTCACGATCGATCAGAATCGTCGTCGGCATGGCGCTGACCTGGTAGAGCACGCTCGCCTGCTTGTCCGTGTCGAACAGAATCGGATACGTGGCCTTGAGCTTGGATGCCATCTGGATCGCATTGGCCGACTCTGAATCGACGTTGACGCCGAGCAGCACAAACCCGGTATCGCGGTATTTCTCGTAGAGCGTGTTCAATGCCGGCATTTCCTGGCGACAGGGGCCACACCAGGTAGCCCAGAAATTGATCATGACGACCTGTCCACGCAACTCCTTCAATGACAGATTCTTGTCCTTCAGGCTCTTTAGCGTGAACTCCGGTGCCGGATACCCGGGCGAGATGTCCGCTGCGTATAGCGGCGTGAAAGGCAAGAAACACAGCCAGAAAGCCCGTCAACAATGTACTTGCTCTACGCATGGCGCATGATACCTTCTTTCCAGGAAAGTTAGAAAAATACCGTGAGGCCAACGGTCGCCTCGAAGTTATTGGTGCGTTTGTTCTGGCCCAACAGGTCGGAATCAAAAACGTAGTCACGCATGTCAATGTGCATGGCGAACCAGTCGTTCAGCAGAATCCGGTAACCTCCTCCGAAATTGAAAGTGGCGTAATTTTCGTTGGCGAAAGTCGTCGTGCCGATTCCGCCGATGATGTAAAAGGCACTGGCCATGGCCCAGCGACGGCCGATGAATATCTCGCCTGGCAGGACGTTAAAACCGAGTGAGAGGTTGTAGTACGTGAGGTCTTCGTCCTGTTTGTCGAAACCGGTGATCGGGAAAGCGCGGCTGCGGAAGAACTCGTCGGAGATGGTCGACCGTGCATAGGCGCCCTCGATGAAAAAGTCCTCGGTCACGTGATACGCCAGGCGCACCCCATTCACGGACTCTGCGCTGAAGTTCTCCATGCTGAGAATGCCGCTGTAGAAACCCACCTCGATGTCATCGGCATTGATGTGCGGCACCTTCACGTCGCGACGCTCGAGTTGCGGTTGAATCACCTGTTCCTGGGCCGGAATAGACTTGTCTTCGGTATCGGCCAGGACAAATACCGGCAACAGTTGGAATGCCGCGCCCATGAACAACATAAGAATGTTGCGGTTCATCATCGGTATTGTTCTCGCAATAGGACATCTAGAAGAAAACTCCCAGACCGATCGTCCATTCATTGAATGTATCGACTCGGTTGTCGTTGATCGGAACCATGTACTCACGGAAATCACCGCGCACCATAAAATTCCGCGTCAGGTAAATACGCACTCCCAGTCCGGCGTTGGCCGCGGTTACCGAAATCTCCGGGGAATTCACCAGCGTCACCTTCGGCGTATTCTTGTAGCTGCCGACGCCCAGCGTGAAAAATGGCGACACGCGCTGGTCGGCGAACGGAAGCGCAATGAGATTCAGCTGCAGCAGCGATGAGCTCGAATACGCGGACGTAACCTGCGAAGTAGATAATTCGGTAATAAAGTTCGGCGTCAGTCGATAGCCGACCCGCATCAATAACACCGGATCGCCGTCAAACTGCCCCCAACCGAACCCGACCTCCAGCCGACGATCGAGATAGTCCGCCAGCATTACGTCACGGAACGTGGTCTTGGCGCCTGCTTCTGTCAAAGTGTTTTCCAGCTGTGATCTGTTTACCCAGCCTTCCTTGCCGGTCGCTGTTCGCACCTTGAACCAGTCGGTCTTGCGCTTGAGTATCTCTATCCATTCCCCCCGCTCGGCGACGTAAAAAAGCGGATAACCGCGTCCCGGCTCGGTGCGCAACTCGATATACGGATCCACCACCTGCACACGCATGGTGTTTTCCTCCGCGTTCGCAACCGCGATCATGCATAACTGCAGCACGAAAAAAAAAATTACATGTCGCATGGTGCTCCCGGCATGACACGTCCGCTCAGGCTATGGACACGGATTGGCGGCATAAATTGCCTGGCATTGGGCCGTATCCAGCGCCGGATCGATATTTCCCCGATCCGCCACCGGATTCTGCATCCAATAGAGAATGCGTTGATAGTCCGGGTCCCCGGTTCCGACAAAGACCTGGGGGCCGATCCCGTGATTCACGCCTAATGGCCTCACCAACAGCCGGCTGTTCACGCCGTCGAGCGTTTGTGCGCGCGCGGATTCAAAATTACCCAGCCATTCCTGATCGGTGACCGGGGTTACATTGATCTGAAAGCTTTTGCCCGGCCCACCGGCATGGCAGTCGATGCACTGGATGGTGCTGCCGCTGGCGAGCGTGAAGGTCTTGGTGAATATCGGATTGATGCATCGCTTATAATAGTCGATGCACAACGTGCTGCCAGTATCAGTGGACAAGGTCACGTCCTGGCCGCAACCGCTCGCCAGGAAGCCGACACCCATTACCGCCAACGCATTGAATAACGATCGTCGTTTCATCAACATCCGTTGGCCGCTTGTGCCGCCGTGATCCATTGCACGATTGCCGTATACAACGGAGAAGTGCTGTCCAATACGTGCGGATGCAACGGCTCGGGTGGAACGGCGGACTGGTTTCCGGTCGAGGTCGGATAGCGCAGCAGATAGCTCATCGCCGGATTACAGACGTTGTTCACCATGCCCGTCGTGACGTTGAAGTCGCCTTCCACGCTGCCGGTGAGCACCAGACGCTTGGCCTGGAACGGCGGGTCACCTGCCGCCCGGCCGACCGCGACGTGGCAACCGGCGCATTCGGTCAGCATCAGGGGCTGGACGCTGGCCTCAAACACCGCTTGATCCAGTCCGGTAACCGCGCGGAATTTGGTGCAAACGCCACTGGCATTGCGCGTCTCGCAGGGATCGTTGTAATACGTTCCGCCCAGGTCGATCCATTCCGCGATCACGCGTTTCTCGGAAATGTTCAGATACTGTGTGTGGGCGTCCGCCGCCAGTTCCGCCGGCGTTTTCAATCCTTCCGCGAAGATACGCATGATCAGTTTCGTGGCGCGCGCCAGTCCCGGCTCCGCCAGCGGATCCTCACGATCCACCATGATTTCACCATCGCGCTCGATCAGGACCGGCAGGCCGTTAACCAGCTTGGGCTTGCCGATCATGAGCGCGTCATAAGAAGCGACGCGGCCGGTTCCCGAGATTGAATCGCTCAGATCAAGAATATTCTGTGCGCTACCGCCGACACCGTGGCAACCGGTGGTGCATGATTTGTTCAGGATCGGCTGGATGTGATCCTTGTAGTTGATCACGATCGGTCCGGTCGTCGCGGGCGCGGCGGTCGTCAGGCCGGCATAGGTGATGTCGATAGGCGTGCCCTTGGTCAACGGATTTCCATTGGCATCGGTATCGGGCGTCCAGACATCGGTGTATTGGATATGGGATTTCGGCAATACCTTGCTCGCACCGAGACTGAATTCTTCGTTGAAGCGCGTCTGCGCCATGATCTCGCCGTCCTTGCCGGAGACCACGGAACCGTTCGAAAGACGCAGACTCAGGACATGATTGTTCTGCGTCAGATTGGTGCCGTTCAGCGCCGAGGTGGCGCCCTTGCGCGGCGAGTGGCAGCCGTTGCAGAACACCGCCTCGCCCGGTCGGCCCTGAATCCAGCTGGTATGGGTCTGAAGCGCGCGGCCGTAACGGTCGAGCACGGAAATACCGATCGGCATGTCCGCCGGAACTTCAAACGCCATCGAACCATCCGGCTCGACCTCGACATAACCGACGATCTGCTGCATTTCGAATTCGGTTTCGCCCAGCGCCTCGCGGCTGATGCCACGCGGCATCGGCACCGCCTTGACGATGCGCGCGAAACGGCCGGGACGTTTGTCCGGCAGCGTGCCTGTCGTCGGTGACGGGTCTTTCAGTTTGGCGATATCGGCCACCTGGCGCGCCGGTATCGCAGTTGGGGTAACGCGGTCTGCCATCCAGACAAAGATTGGTTCTGTTGTCTTTCATCGGAATGACAATGCCATCCGCTTGTTCCTGCGCCGACAGGACGTTGTTCGTCATGCGGTTACGTTCGGGCTCGGTGTCGTAAATGCTGCCGACCGTCACGCTGACCATATTCCGTGTCTTGCGCCCGGTATCGACGCTGCTGGCCGCGAGCAGTTTCGGTTTCGGCCGCGCCATGAGCGCCACCGCATCCGTGACAAATTCCACCGGATCGCCGTTGGCATTCACCTTCGGCAACACGATCGCACGCAGCGTCTTGGCGTCCTGGTCGAGCATGTACACGCCATAGGCCGGCGTTTTTTCAACCGTCGACCTGCTCGGGTTGGCCGGTGATCAGGCTGGTTTGCGTTTGTTGCACGGTTCGTCCACCCGGTGTAAACGAAACCAGCGCACGATGACTGCCGTCCCAGAGCGGATACGGCGTGGTGAACCGGCCGTTGGCGGAAACCCGCGAACCGAAATCAATGGGAGCAAAACTCGCTTGCGTCTGGGCAGTTCCCGATACACCGGGCGCCGGCTGGTCAATTTCAGAGAAATTGTCGGAATCGATGATCAACAGCGCGCCACCCTCGTTGGTGCGCGACAAGGGCATGGCATCCGACATGATCCTCCCGTCGGGCATTTCGCGTGGATGCAGGTAACTCACAACCTGGCTGTGCGCGCCGTAATGAATGAACATCCCGGTCCCGTCGAGATTGGAGCGGAAAATCGAGAACTGATTGCGCTGCCGCCGACATGATCCCAGCGGCTGTACATGATACGGCCGTCCATGAGCACGGTGGGGTTGCGGTCATGGCTCTGGTTGAAGGATATCTGCTCGATGTTGGTGCCGTCCGCGTTCATCGTGTGCAGCACGGTCGAGGTTTCGCGGTCGTATTCGTCCACGTACTTGTAGCCGACGGTCTGAACCGACTGTTGCTGCCGGTTCGAGGAAAACACGATGCGCCCGTCCGGCAAATACGCGGGGTCCACGTCGTCACCTTTGTTTGCCTCGGTATTGTCCTGGATGACCCGCCGCAGGGTATTCGTGTCGCGGTTGTATTCCCAGATATTCCAGGTCGAATCCGCGGGTCCCTTCATGGAAAACAGGATTTTCTTGCCGTCGTACGAGACTTCCGGATCCGAGACATCGCCACGCCCCTGGGTATAGGAGGCAGTAATGTTTTTCTCGGTGGCGCTGGGCGAGGATATATCTCGAATATAGAGATCTCCGCCCGGATGGAAGGTGACGCTGTCCGTGGGATTTCCCACCGCGCTGTTCATGGACTGGGAATTGATCGGCCGCTTTACATAGGCGACAGGTACGTCGCTCGCCGTACTCGCGGTATCCGTACCGCCGGGAGCGGCGCCGCAACCCGTCAATATGAATGTTTCTGCGGCGAGAACAACACCAAGACAAACCTTCAGAATTTTCAGAGCTTTCATTCCGCCTCCCATGATTCCCGATCGTTTGACGATCTGATCTGCCGGGAAATCTACGTGTAGCCCTGGCGGCCCGACTGGCATGGGTGATAACGATTTCACCGTTAGCCTCGGGGCTTTGCGTCACCACCTTTCGATGGCTATGCCCTGATCAAAGCTGATTTATAACGAGCCTTAATTTTATGTTGATAAAATCGCTTATGTATGGCCCTTCATCGCGCCCTGTATCGCGCGTGTCGGTAACGCTATCATTATTTTTCAACGCCCTGGCCGAAAAAATCCGGCCATCGTTGCCAATTCCTACACGCGTAGATAATCGCCCGACGGACGGCAGGGGGTATTGCCGGCCGATCGGGATCGGCGTTTGAAGGCCTTTCGCTATTTAGGGGGCATGGATCCGGGAGGAACGGAAACTTCGCGCTGTTTATTCTGCAAGCCGGATGAATAATACATCCGGCCCGCGGCATCGATGATCACCGCGTCAACGCCGGGAATGGATTCGATCAGCTGCAATCCCTTCTCGGGTCCGAGGATGAATACCGGCTTGGTCAGGCCGTCCGTGGTGGTGGCGTCGGGTCCGATGACCGAGGCGCTGTGCACACCCGTTGCCGAGCGCCCGGTTTTGGGATTGAGGATATGGTGATACCGTACTCCATCGACCTCGAAGAAACGCTCATAATCTCCGGAGGTCGAGATGGCCGAGTTGATCAGCGGGATAACGGCCACCACGTTGTCCTTGCGGCGCGGATCGCGAATACCGACCATCCACGGCCGGCCTTCCCGGTCGCCGAGGACACGACTGTCCCCGCCGGCCGTGACCAGGGCATGGGTAATCCCGCGCTTCTTGAGCAGGGCGATGCAGTTATCGACGGCGTAACCCTTGCCTATCCCTCCCAGGTCGATGCGCATGCCGGGCCGGGAAAACCGGATCGTCTGTTTGTCCTTGTCGAGCAGTAGATGGCGATAATTGATGCCGGGTAGCGCCTTTTCGATCTCACTGTCCGTGGGCTTGAGGTGGCGACGGTAGTCGTACATATAACCGACGCTGGAGAAGGTGATATCGAACGCGCCGCCGCTGAGCTTTGAGAATTCGATGGAGCGCGAAAGAATATCGAACATTTCCGCGCTGATGGGCACGGGATGATCGGCCGCTTCGCGGTTGATCCGGGACAGTTCGCTCTCCGGCTTGAAGGGGCTCATTTCCCTGTCTATCCGGTGCATCTCCTCCATCACCGCGTCGATCGCCGCCTCACCCGCCGCCTTGTCGTCGGACCAAAGCTCGACGCGTATGGCCGTGCCCATGATGGCCTCATCCCGGCTCAGCCACTGGGCCTGCGCCGGCAATGCCGCCGCGAGAACAGCGCACAGGAACACCGCTTTCAGGAAAACGAAAAATGATTTCCCTGCCGAATCAGACCTTCTTTCCATGCATTCCGCCGTCCAAACCTTCCCGGTTAAATTTGAACTTGCCTGAAATGATTCTATGACCTTCCATCACTGAACGCCGCCACCGTTTATCGACGACAAACGCCGATACACCGCCGGGTGAGGCTGCCGGCGATGTGATGTCTTTGAACTAATGAAATTAAAATTGGCGTCCCCAAGGAGATTGTTCGCCACATCCCTGTGGCTCACCCTCGCCGCAAAGCGGCTCGGGCCGGCCTGCGGCGCGTTCCAATCTCGCTCCCGGCGCACGAATTGTCGAACCGAGGGTTCGAATCGACATTTGAAAGCATCAAATTACAAAGGGGCCATGGATACAACCCATGGCCCCTTTGTAATTTGGCGTCCCCAAGGAGATTCGAACTCCTGTCGCCGCCGTGAAAGGGCAGTGTCCTAGGCCTCTAGACGATGGGGACGGATGAACTGACTGAAAAAAACAAAAGGGTTGTCCGCACGCAACCCCTTGTGTGAAATGGTGGAGCTAGCCGGGATCGAACCGGCGACCTCATGCATGCCATGCATGCGCTCTCCCAGCTGAGCTATAGCCCCTTCAGAGGCGCGCTACTTTACATGCCCGTCCACCGGCGGGTCAAGCCGTAACCGTTTGTTTCCTTATATATTCCAGGGCGGCATCGAGCCGTTCGAGCGTTTTCTCGCGCCCCACCAGCATCAGCGTCACGTCGATCGGCGGCGAGACCGCCCGGCCGGCCACGGCCACGCGCAACGGCTGCGCGATCTTGCCGAGCTTGAGCCCCTGCGCCTCGGCGACACCGGCGACCACTTCGTGAATCGCCTGGGCCTCCCACAGCGGCAGCACGGCGAGACGTTCACGCAGATCCTTGAGTGGCTTTCCAGCCTCCGGCTTCAGGTGCGACGCGGCGTCCTTGGGATCGTAGTCCGCGAAGTCCTTGTAGAAAAATGCGCTGTTCTGCGCCATCTCGGCCAGGGTCTTGGCACGCTCGCGCTGGGCCTTGACCACCTCGATCAGGTCCGGGCCGCCCGCGGCGGGATCGATGCCCTGCCGGCCCAGATGGTGACTCAGATGATGAGCCACGTGCTTGGGGTCGCTGTTCTTAATATAGTGCTGGTTGAGCCAGATCAGCTTTTCGGGATCGAAGGCCGCGGCCGAGCTGTGCACCTTGGTGACATCGAACAGCTTGATCATCTCGTCGATGGAAAAAACTTCCTGGTCGCCGTGCGACCAGCCCAGGCGCGCCAGATAATTGAGCAACGCCTCGGGCAGATAACCGTCCTCGCGGTATTGCATCACGCTCACGGCGCCGTGGCGCTTCGACAGGCGCGCGCCATCCGGGCCCAGAATCATCGGCACGTGCGCGTAAACCGGTGGCGTGAAATTGAGCGCCTTCAGCATGTTCATCTGGCGCGGGGTGTTGTTGAGGTGATCGTCGCCGCGGATGACATGGGTGATCTTCATGTCCATGTCGTCGACCACGACGGTGAAATTGTAGGTCGGTGAACCGTCGCCGCGCGCGATGATGAGATCGTCCAGCTCGCTGTTCTGGAACACCACACGTCCGCGGATGAGGTCTTCCACCACCACCGCGCCGTCAAGCGGATTCTTGAAGCGCACGACCGGCGCAATCCCCGCCGGCGGATTTGACACGCCGTGGCGGCACTTACCGTCGTAACGCGGCTTTTCCTTGCGCGCCATCTGTTCGGCACGCAGACTGTCCAGACGCTCCTTGGTGCAGTAGCAGTGGTAGGCCGTGCCCTCCTTGAGCATCGTCGCGATCACTTCCTTATAGCGCGGGAAGCGATGCGTCTGGTAGAACGGCCCCTCGTCGTATTCCAGTCCGAGCCAGGTCATGCCCTGCAGGATCGCGTCCACCGACTCGGCGGTGGAACGTTCGAGGTCGGTGTCCTCGATGCGCAGGACGAAGGTTCCGCCGTGCTTGCGCGCGTACAGCCAGGAAAACAGCGCGGTGCGCGCGCCGCCGACATGCAGGTAACCGGTGGGGCTCGGGGCGAATCGGGTGCGGACGGTCACGGAAATGGTTCGATGGTTGGGAATGGACGCCTATGGTAAAGAAAAACGACGGCAAAATCAGCAGAATTGACGCTCATTCCCCGCAGGCAGTAAACTTGCGCGCTCGTTTTCCCCGCAAAGGGGCGATTAGCTCAGCGGTAGAGCACTGCCTTCACACGGCAGGGGTCGCAGGTTCGAACCCTGCATCGCCCACCATCTTTTCAAGCACTTAGCTGACCAATCCCAGATTTATACTTAACTCCACCATTCTCAAATGAGGCGATGGACCGTTGCTTGGGTTTCGGCGCGTAATTGCTTGCAAATATGATTAAGGGTAAGTTATTCAGCGGCAGATGCAACTCCATATATCAAAACAGTCCT
Organism: uncultured Gammaproteobacteria bacterium; assembly: GCA_963750625.1. Classification (GTDB taxonomy): domain Bacteria; phylum Pseudomonadota; class Gammaproteobacteria; order Acidiferrobacterales; family Sulfurifustaceae; genus Sulfuricaulis. The sequence goes on from CAVVRV010000031.1 coordinate 111,793, forward strand.
TCCCTAAAAATAATGGGATGAAAAAATAATCATGGACCAAACGATTCTCTAATAAATAATTAACTGCCGTCAGTTTAATCACGCTAGGAATTCCACGCAGGAGAAAACATGGACATTCAAAAATCTGCTTTAACAGTTGCCGTGCTCGGTTCTCTCATCCTGGGCGCCGAAGCAGCCCAAGCTGCACAGGTTGCCGCTGTCGCACCGATTTACGACAACAGCAGCAACTTCACAGTGTTGGGGCCAAATGGAGATATGTACATGGGAGCCAATGATGTCGTCTTTAATTGGGACGGCTCAATATTTACCGCGACTAGCGACTACACCGGCCCAGGCAGCGCGAGTAACGCGACGCTGTCCTCAGCTACACCATTCTTCAGCTTTTCATGGACTGCGCACGATATCCAGGTCTTCGGGCCCGGTACTTATGCGTTTGATACCACTCTGGGTGGCGGCACCGAATTCGGGATGCTGGCCATGAATGTAGGCAGCAGGTCAGATCGGCATGCATCTGCTATGGGACTGGAACGGCAACGTCAACATGGATATCGCGCTGGTTCTGGAAATGAACGCGATCTTTGGCTCAGGCAAAGCTTTTTTCGCGAACCCCGCTGACTGCGGGACACCTGGCAATCCATTGCCAGGCGCGAACTGCTTGTGGGATGGCGCCGGTTTCGGTCCCGCCGGCGCACCATCTGTTAATCAAACATGGATGTATGCCTCGATTGACGCCAACGGCGATGGCATCCCGGGTATTTCCACGGTAGACTGGCGGACCAACTGCCGGCACCAATTACAACTTTAATTTCGCCCCTGTTCCGGTACCCGCCGCCTTCTGGCTCTTCGGTTCCGGATTGACGGGGTTGTTCGGGATCGCGCGTAAGCGAACCAAATCGAAGCAACGCAACGCTCGTATTTCTGACGAGGCAACGCCGCTGCTTATAACCGAGCAGGGGTCGCAGGTTCGAACCCTGCATCGCCCACCATCTCCCGATTTCCAAACAGAAAGGGCCCGCTTCGCGGGCCCTTTTGATGTCGAACCTTATTATTGGCGCTCAGTGAACTCGTTCGGCCCGTTCCGGACGCGCGGCTCGTTCCGGACGTCCGGCACTAACAGGCCGTTCGATCTTTTCAGCCTTTGCCGACCTCTCGGCCTTTTCAGACTTTTCAGATTTCAGCGAACCCGTTGATTTCTCCATGCGCGATTCTTTCCGTAATTCGTTGCGGGTATGGCTGGCGGCGCTGACGACCGGGCCAAGCTTGAAGCCCAGGCTGTTGGCGATTTTTCCCCAGCCCATCTTCTGGCTGCGGAGGGTTTCAATTTTATTCAACGCCTCCGCCATCGTCGGGTAGTTCTTGGCGTCGGTTTGTGTCAGGCGCTGGGCCATGGCCAGTTCGATGGTGGTCTCGCCCCAGCCTTGTTTGTTTGCTCGCAGTTGCTCGACCACGCTGGGATCAACATTGAACTGGCTGGAGAGCGTCTTGACTTTGTCGCTTGACGCAGACGAGGTGGTGCTGTGGTCGATTTCCTTCTTTATGGTCTCCAGTTGTGTTTCGTCCGAATTGGCTCTGGCCCAGACCGGAACTCCCAGCGCCATGATCAGAAACAGGCTGCCTAACAGGGCTGTCGTGATATTTCCTTGCATCGTTACCTCCTGGCTCGTGTTGCGGAAAGACTTATTAACGCACAGAAGGATGCGGGTGGACGACCGTTCGGCAGGTGAATCAGGCCTCCCATTCCTCCAGCGGCGAGGAAGGCGTGCTGCATGCTCGATAGGAGACGTAGATGTTGATGAATCCTGCTAGAGCAATCTCTGACTGAGACTAAGAAAGTGAACACCAGGATATCACTGAGCCGCCGACTAAGTCGGCGGCCAGTGATTGATGCTAGGAAATAAACAATTGTGATTGCAAAAAAATTACTGTCCCATTTTCAATTACAGTTGTTCCCAGTGACAGTCACCGGGAAGAACCAGTGACTTAAATTTCTTGCGACGGGATAATCCGAAAAGCCCAATTAGACCGGAACCAAACAGCCAGACTGCGGCCGGTACCGGCACAGGATTAATCATTACGTTAAAGTTGGCGCTAAACCCCTGAAATGGACCATCAATCATAGCGCCGCCGTTAATATCGTCGCCATCCCAGTCGATCGACATGCCATTCCATGCTGTGGTGGAAACACCAGACCACGGGTCCAATGTTTTCTACGGGCCTGGAAACATGGAACTCGGACCAAATACTTGATTCTGGTTCCAAATATCGACCACATCGATGTTATGGTTTGGCCCCCAATTAAAAAGCATATGTGCAGCGAGTTTGGTCGGGTGCCAACCGTGAAATTGTATGCTGCACCGACGCCGCAACCGGGTGAACCGGGTGGGCAATTGGAATAAATCGTGTAAGTGCCCGGACCATAGACCGCGACATCGTGAGCGAACCAGTTGACGCCAAAAAACGGCGTGGGGGATGACAAAGTCGCATTAGAGACTTGACCGCTAGTGGCCACGCTGGTTAAGAACGTCCCGTCCCAGCTGAAAGTTACATTATTGGTACCGCCGACAATGTTGCCGTTGGAATCCAGCATAGTGAAGTTATTACCTGTGGTGGTAATAGCCTCGGCTGCGGTAGCAACTAAACAAAAAATCAAAGACAACGTTACAAATAAAACATTTTTTTTCTTACACATTTTTTAGTCTCCTCCTGTCTTGCCAAAGGGAATGCAAATGATTTCGTTTTGATTATTTACAACGACACAATCATCCTACCTAATTCAAGGTCAATTCCCTAACAGAAGGCATAAAGTAAACTTGTTATTTATGATTACATAAATTCTCTATCTTGTTATTTAACAAAGAAGTTTTGCTTTATGCGGAATCTGGAATAACACTACTCACTTAACTGACTATGCCTCCCATTCCTCCAGCGGCGAGGAAGGCGCGCGTTTGTCGGCGATCAGGCGCTTGGCCTTGGCTTCATCTTCGGCAAACGCCATGCGCACCGCATTCGGATTGTCCGGCGATTCGGCGATACGCAGCTCCCGGCAGAGATCTTTCGCCTCCTTGTATTGCACACAGGATTTGACGAGCGTGAATTTTCTGTCGGCCGAAATCTTGAAAACAAAGTAAGGCATGGCGTATGTGTTCCTGTAACGGTTGGAAAGCCCGGAAATGCTACCCCGGTGTCATCCGGTTGTCATCATTCGCCGACGTGCAGCAACTGGCCGCGCACCCGCGCGATCTTGAAGAACGCGAGAAACGAAGCAAAACCGGCGGTGAGATAAACCACGTTGAGCAACGCGGCATGCAGCAGCAAGTCCACGCGGAAGACGTGGTCAAACAACACCGCGCGCATGCCCTCGAACACATGACTCGACGGCAGCGCCGCCGCGACATATTGCAACCAGACGGGCAGAGTATCAATCGGATAATACACGCCGCTGACGGGCTGCACCGCGAAGATGGCGATCCACGCCATGCTCTCGGCGCCGAGGCCGTAACGCAGCACGAAGCCCGAGACCAGCAATCCGATCGACCAGCCCATGATGATGAGATTGATGAAGAACGCCAGCAACGGCAGGCCCATGCTGAAGATGGAATAGTGAAACAGCGGTATCGCGATGAGCGCGGCACCGCCGACGCCGATCAGCGTGCGGATCAGGCTCATGGTGAGCAGCGCGCAGCCCAGCTCGAATGGCCGCAGCGGGCTGACGAACAGATGCCCCAGATTGCGCGACCACATCTCTTCCATGAACACGAGCGAAACGCCGAGCTGGCTGCGGAACAGCACGTCCCATAGCAATACGCCGGAGAGCAACACGCCCGAGGCCTGCGCAATCCACGAGCTGTGATTGACCAGGAACATCGTGATGAATCCCCACAGCACCATCTGCACCGTCGGCCAGTACACGAGCTCCAGAATGCGCGGACCGGAGCTGCGCAGCAGGTAGGTATGCCGCAATACCAGCGCATAGATACGGCGCAGCGAGGGAGCAAAACCGGTGTGCGCGTGTGCCAGCCCGGTCATTGTTTCGCCACCTGGTTGCCTGCCGGGGTGATTTCAAGACGACGATCACGCGCAATGTCGATGAACACCTCTTCCATGTTCTGGCGACCATAGCGTGTCAACAACTGCGCCGGCGTGCCGCGATCCACGAGCTTGCCCGCGCGCAGCATGATGACGTCGTCGCACAGCCGTTCCACCTCCGACATGTTGTGCGAGGCCAGCAGAATGGTCGTGCCGGTGCGCTGGCGATAGGCCTCCAGCATGCCGCGCACGTAATCCGCCGTGTCGGGGTCGAGCGAGGCGGTCGGCTCATCGAGCAGCATCAGTTCCGGCTCGTTCAGCAGCGCCTTGGCCAGCACCACGCGCGTCTTCTCGCCCGCCGACAGTTGCCCGTAGGGCCGGTTCAGGAAGCGCCCGATCTGAAGCTCCTCGCACAGGGCATTGATACGCGCGGATATATTGATGATCCCGTAGAGCCGCGCATAGACCGTGAGATTTTCGCGCACCGTCAGCCGCCGCGGCAGATCCACATACGGCGATGAGAAATTCAGGCGCGGCAACACCTGGTAGCGATCCCGCAGCATGTCCACGCCAAAGACCGAAATGCTGCCCGAGGTCGGCATCAGCAGCCCGAGCAGCATGGAAAGCGTCGTGGTCTTGCCGGCGCCGTTGCCGCCGAGCAGCGCGGTGGTGGAACGCAGCGCGACGTCAAAGCTGACGTCATCGACGGCAATGACGCTGTCGAAATGCTTGCTGATGCGGGAGACGGAAACGACCGGAGGCGACATGAAGAGCACAGATTAGCGCGACGCGGCGCGCTTGTCAGCTTGTCAAGCCCGGAATCGGAAAAGACATTTCCTGCCGACATCTGCCGGCTCTTGATCAAACCGGGGGCATCTGGTTTAAGCTGTCACCACGGAGACACGTCCGGCTCGTCGCAAGACGTTGACGGCGTATCAGGGCAATGGACTCATACAATGAAAATGGAGCGCAACATGAAAAAATCATTCATCCGGATCGCGGCGGCTTTGCTGCTGCTCACCCTCGGCGGCGCCGCCTGGTCGGCCGACACCACCCTCACCTGGCACGGGCATGCCGCCTTCGAGATCGTCACCCCGAAAGGCAAGGTACTGATGATCGACCCGTGGCTCAAGAACCCGATGAACCCCAACGCCAAGAACGGCAAGGACCCGCTGGCCGCGATCACCAAGGTGGATTACATCCTGATCACGCACGGGCACTTCGACCACGTCGGCGACGCGGTCGAGATCGCCAAGAAAACCGGCGCGCGTCTGGTCACCAACTATGAGCTCGGCAGCAACATGGCCAAACTGCTGGGCTATCCCAAAGAGCAGATGGGCTTCGACACGCTGATGAACATCGGCGGTGAAATCACCATCGCCGACGGCGAGGTGACGGTCGACATGGTGCCGGCGATCCACTCCAGCGGCATGGGCAATCCGCTCGCGGGCGAGAAGGAACCGGAAGTCGTCTACGGCGGCAACCCGGCGGGATTCGTGATCAAGATCAAGAACGGGCCGACCATTTACCACAGCGGCGACACCGCTTACTTCAACGACATGGCGCTGATCGGCGAACAAAAAATCGACGTCGCGCTGATCAACATCGGCGGACATTTCGGCATGGAACCGGCGATGGCGGCACGCGCCGCCAAGGCGGTGCACGCCAAGGTCGTGGTTCCGCAGCATTACGGCACGTTTCCGGTGCTGACGCCGGACGCCAAGGGCTTCGCGGAAAAACTCCGCAAGATGGTCATCCGCGCCCGCGTCATGCAGCCCGGAACGAGTCTGACTTTCAAGGGGAAGAAACTGGTTAACTAGGAAGGTCGCGTTCATCCGATGCAGGGCGGGCAATGCCTGCTCTGCAATGCGTTGCTTCACTGCGAAGCGAGTTCGATTTTCTTCCACACGCACTTCCCGCCGCTTTTCTTGTCGAGCTCCTCCAGCCACGCCTGATGCGCGGCCAGTTCCTCGGCGCTCGCCGGAATCACCGGCAGCTTCGGACGGTTGGGGTCGAGGCGGCGGATGTCCGAAGGCGCGACGACGTTGGTGGCCGTGGCGTTTTTCAGATGACTGTGGGTATCTTCGAACAAACCGGTCTGACCGCCGGTCATGGCGAGATACACGTCCGCCAGAATCTCGGCGTCGAGCAGCGCGCCGTGCAGCGTGCGGTGCGAATTGTCCACGTTGTAGCGCCGGCACAGCGAATCGAGGTCGTTCTTCTGTCCCGGATGCATGCCGCGCGCGAGCTTGAGGGTATCCACCACCGTGCAGAAATCCTCGACGCGCAACGGCGCCTTCCCGTTCGACCATCACGGACAGCTCGTTATTAAGGAAGCCGATATCGAACGGCGCGTTGTGGATGATCAGCTCCGCGCCCTTGATGAATTCGAGCAGGTCTTTCACGATGTCGGCGAACTTCGGCTTGTCCGTCAGCATCTCGTTGGTGATGCCGTGCACCTCCATCGCGCCCTGGTCGATCTCGCGCCCGGGATTGATGTACTGCTGATAGCGGTTATTGCTCGCCCGCCGGTTGATCAGCTCCACGCAGCCGATTTCAATGATCCGGTGGCCCTCGGAAGGTTCGAGGCCGGTGGTTTCAGTGTCGAGAATTATCTGGCGCAATTTGTTCTCCTCGCACTCGTTGTACGTATTTGACATCAGCCATCGCGCGATAGCTTCAAGGCCCGATTGCTGGCCAAGTGACAAGACCCTTGACCCTTCAGCGGCGTGACACCGTCCGAAGCGTTCACAAATCCGTTTCGTTTTGCCTTCGTCGGGCATGACCATACAAGAATATGGATCAGGCAGCAATAATTGTGGCTTCGGGTCCTCGTGCGCGGCGAGACCGCAGCCCACCGGTATTCAAGCGAGCCCGTGTTCGACCGAGGCGCGAAGCGGCGCCCGGCGAGTCGGGATGCGCCCTTGGGGCGAGGGACGGAGGAAGTCTCGCGCGCTCCGAGGTGTCTTTGCGGTAACTTGTCTTGGACGAGCAAGAAAAGTCACCTTCGCGGGAGTGGCCAGCCCACAGTCACGCCAACATCTCCTCAATCGCCCGATTAGCCAGCTGATCGGCGCGCTCATTCTCCTCGTGCCCGCTATGCCCCTTGATCCACTTCCAGTGAATCTTGTGCTTGTGCGCCGCTTCGTCGAGGCGCTGCCACAAATCCTGGTTCTTCACCGGTTTCTTGTCCGCGGTTTTCCAGCCGCGGCGTTTCCAGTTGGCGAGCCATTCGGTGATGCCTTTTTTCACGTACTGGGAGTCGGTCGTGAGCGTGACCTCGCACGGGCGCTTGAGGGCTTCGAGCGCCTGGATCGCGGCCATGAGTTCCATGCGGTTGTTGGTGGTCTCGCGCTCGGCGCCGTAGAGTTCCTTCTCGTGATCGTCCTTGAACAGAATCGCGCCCCAGCCGCCGGGACCGGGGTTGCCGCGGCAGGCGCCGTCGGTGAAGATCGTGACTTTATCCAAGGACGTATTCACGCGCACGGTGATCGCTGAACGGCAACACGATCCCGCGCGCGGCGGGTTGCGTCGCGGCACGGGCGACCGCGCGCTTGGCTTTCCAGCTGAGCGGCAGCGGCGTGACGCCGAGCGACGCGCTTCTTCGCCACCACGAGATACACCCCCGCCATCATCGGCCACCAGCGGTCGCCCATCTTGTCGAGGAAGTGCAGGCGGTGCATGAAGCCTTCGTTGCGCAGCGGCGGGCGGTAATAGAGCATCGTGCCGTGCGTGGTCTCGAAGTCGAGCAGCGCGAGCCAGTCCTTGATGCGCGACAGGCGGAAAAACTTTCCGCACCACGGCGCCGCGCGCGGGCGGCGCGCGACGAGCCGGCGGAATCCCCACAGGCTCATCGGGTTGAAGCCGAGAATCACGACGTGGCCTTCGGGGCGCAACACGCGGCTGACCTCGCGCAGCACCTGATGCGGGTCGTCGCAGAAATCGAGCGTGTGCGGCAGGATCAGGACATCGGCGCTCTTGGTGTCGAGCGGCAGCGCCTCGGGCAGTCCGCGCACCACGCAGCCGTCCGGCCCGGCGTGATGATCGAGCAGGATGCGCGTGGGGGCGATGCAGGCATCCATCAGGTCGAGCTGGCCGATCTGGCCGAGCTGGGCGGCCACCGTGCCGTAAAGGTTCGGCAACACCGCGCGGAGATGATGCGCCTCCATGCGCTTGCAGCGAGCGCCCGAGCGGCGAATCGAACCACTCGCGCAGCTGGCGCCATTGCGCGGTACAGGAATTTGCCTGGCTCATTGACGTTCTCCCTGCGGGCTCTCAAACTGGATGCATGACCGATGTTTTACACGCCTGCGCTTTCGAGGACAACTATATCTGGCTGATCCGCGGGAAATCCCCGGACCGCGTGGCCATCGTCGATCCCGGCGACGCCGGCCCGGTGCTGGCGGCGCTGGAAAAACAGCGCCTGAAGCCCGCGGCCATCCTCTGCACCCACCATCACGGCGACCACGTGGGCGGCGTGGAGGACATACTCAAACATTATACTGTCCCGGTGTACGGCCCGGCGCGCGAGCGCATCCCGGCCGTCACGCACAGGCTCAAGGAAGGCGATCGCGTCGATCTTCCCGAACTTGGCCTGGGATTCGACGTGATCGACGTCCCCGGCCACACCGCCGGCCACATCGCCTACCACGGCGCGGGCATGCTGTTCTGCGGCGACACCATGTTCTCGGCCGGCTGCGGGCGCTTGTTCGAAGGGACCGCGGAACAGATGCTCGCCTCGCTTTCCAAGTTCAGTGCCCTGCCGGAAGCAACCAAGATGTACTGCGGGCACGAATACACCGAGGCCAACCTGCGCTTTGCGCTGACGGTCGAACCGGACAACGCCGACATGCGCGCGCATCGCGACTGGGCGCGTGTGCAGCGCGCACGGAATCTGCCTACCCTGCCCTCGACCATCGGTCTGGAGCGGCGCATCAACCCGTTTCTGCGATCGGGGCAGGCGACGGTGCGCGCGGCGGCCGAAAAACAGACCGGGCGCACGCTCGATGCCGCAGTGGATGTGTTCGCGGCGGTGCGGCGATGGAAGGATGGTTTCAGGGGATGAGCGGTAGAATTTTTTGCCCCTCTCGGCGGCAAAATTAACGTCCGTCAAATTTCTCTGGACAAATCACAGATCATTGAATTTACTTAAATAATCTCACTCAACAGGTTGACGCTCCATCATCTTCACCCTACTATTTGTTCACATGCATTGGCAAAAAATCAAGAAACAGGTCCTGCCTGTCGTTGTGCTTCTGTCCCTGGCAGGATGCGCGACAAGCTCCCCCGAGACCGCCAAGAAAGCCCCTGAACCGACCCCGGCCCAGGACGCGTCGGCTGCGGGCGACGTATTGGCTCTGAGCGACATAAAATTCAAATCCCCTCCTCCGGCAACCGCCCTGTCCGAGAGCGAAAAACCCCTCGAGACCACGCCTGACGTCGCCAACAACGACTCATCCGACATCTGGGCCAGGCTGCGCAAGGGTTTCACCATGAAACCGCTCGACAGCCCGCAGGTCGATAAAGAAATCCAATGGTTCGTGAACAACCCCGAATACATGCAGCGCATGATGGATCGCGCGCGGCTGTATCTCTATTACATCGCCGACGAAGTCGATAAACGCGGCATGCCGATGGAAATCGCGCTGCTACCTGCGATCGAGAGCGCCTACAAGCCGCACGCCTACTCCCGCGCCCGCGCGGTCGGTCTGTGGCAGTTCATGCCGGGCACCGGCCGGCTGTACGGCCTGAAGGCCAACTGGTGGTACGACGGCCGCCGCGACGTGCAGGCCTCCACGCAGGCGGCGCTGGATTATCTCGAGAAACTCTACAACGATTTCGACGGCGACTGGCATCTCGCCCTTGCTGCGTATAACGCGGGCGAAGGCAAGGTCGGGCGCATGATGAAATACAACGAGCGCAAGGGAAAATCCACGGATTACCAGTACCTCAAGCTCAAGCGCGAGACGCAACATTACGTGCCGAAGCTCATGGCCATGGTCGCCATCGTCGCCAACCCGGACAAGTACGGGGTGAAGCTGGCCAGTATCCCGAACGAGCCCTATTTCGCGCGCGTCGACACCGGCTCGCAGATCGACCTCGGCGTGGTGGCCAAGCTGGTGGATATGCCGGTGGACGACCTGCACGACATCAACCCCGGCTACACGCGCTGGGCGACCGATCCCAACGGTCCGCACCAGTTGCTGGTGCCGGCCGACAAGAAAGACGCGCTGATCGCGGGGCTGAACAATCTGCCGGAGGACGAAAGGGTCCAGTGGCAGCATCATTCGGTCAAACGCGGAGAGACATTGAATCAGATCAGCCGTCGCTACGGGCTCAACGTCGAGACGCTTCGCACCGCCAATAACCTGCACAGCAACCTGCTCCGTAACGGACAGGATCTGCTGATTCCGATTTCCGCCCGTCCGTTGAAGCCGGAAGTGATTCGCACCGCCTTCCGCGCCTCGTCCTCGCGCGCCGCCCGCGGCGAACCGGTCATTCATCGCGTGCGCCGCGGCGAGACCTTGTCGAGCATCGCCCGCCGTTACAACGTGGTGGCAGGCCAGCTGGCGAAGTGGAACCTCATGCAAATGGGCGATGTGCTGCGTCTCGGGCAGAAGCTCAAAATCTGGACCGGCGGCCCCCCGACCGCCTCGATCGAAGTCTCCACGCCGAACGGCTAGCCGTTCCGTTTTCTTCTAGTTCTTCCCCGTCGTGAACAGATGGCAACGCGCCTCGTGCGTGCTGCTGAATTCCGTTGTCGCGGGATATTGCCGGCGGCAGATATCCATCGCCTGCGGGCAACGCGGATGGAAATGGCAGCCCGCCGGAGGGTTGCTCGGCGAGGGCATGTCGCCCTGCAGGCGAATGATGGTGCGGCGGTCCTTCGCCTCGATCACCGGCACCGCCGACAACAGCGCTTCGGTGTACGGGTGCTTCGGGTTCTCCAGCACCTCGTCCACGCGCCCGCGTTCGACGATGCGCCCGAGATACATGACCGCCACCTCGTGCGCCAGGTACTCCACCACCGACAGGTTGTGCGTAATGAAGAGGTAGCTTAAACCCAGATCGTCCTGCAGGCCTTTGAGCAGGTTCAGTACCTGGGCCTGGACGGACACATCGAGCGCGCTGGTGGGCTCGTCGCACACGATCAGCTCCGGTTCAACCGCCAGCGCCCGCGCGATGCTGATGCGCTGGCGCTGACCGCCGGAGAACTCGTGCGGGTAGCGTTGACGCGCATCGGATGGTAATCCGACTTGTTGCAGCAGTTCTTCCACCCTCACCTGCCTTTGCTCGCGGCTGGAGCCGATACCCTGGGCGCGCATGCCTTCTTCCAGGATCTCGCCGACCAGCATGCGCGGGTCGAGCGAAGCATAAGGGTCCTGGAAAATGATTTGAAAATGGCGCCGCAATGGCCGCAGTTCATTTCCCTTCAGTAGCGTGAGTTCCTGATCGTTGTACACCACGCGTCCCGCCGAGGGCGGTACCAGTTGCAGGATGCCCTTGCCGACGGTGGTCTTGCCGCAACCGGATTCACCCACGAGCGCCAAGGTGCGGCCGCGCGCGATGTCCAGCGATACGCCGTCGACCGCCTTCACGTGGCCCACGACACGCTGAAACACGCCCCTGGTTATCGGGAAATGCACCTTGAGGTCAGCCACGTGCAACAGCGTTTCACCCGCCTTACCGACATCGGCTTTCGGTGCCTTTCTGGTTGTACGGCGGGATTTGACCGTCGAGGATGGCGCCGACACGCTGTCATCGTACAGATGGCAACGTACGCCACGGCTGTTCTGTGTCGTCCAGCCAGGGACTTTCGTGCGGCAGAGTTCCCAGGCCTGATCGCAGCGGTCGGCAAACCGGCAGCCGCGGAATGTCTGGCGCAGCGACGGTACGCTGCCGGCGATCACCTCCAGCGCCGCGCCGCGCTGCACGCGCCCGGGGATGGAGCGGAACAGTTTGCGCGAATAGGGATGCTTGGGCGAAGCAAAGAACTGTTTGCGCGAGGCGGATTCGACAATCTGTCCCGCGTACATGACGGCCACACGATCGGCCATCTCCGCGACCACGCCCGAGGTCGTGCGTGATGAGCAGAATGGCCATGCCGGTCTGTTTCTGAAGTTCCTTAAGTAAACCCAGAATCTGCGCCTGGATGGTGACGTCGAGCGCCGTGGTCGGTTCATCGGCGATCAGCAGGTCGGGTTGCCCCGCCAGCGCCATGGCGATCATGACGCGCTGCTTCATGCCGCCGGAGAGTTGATGCGGATATTCGTCGTAGCGACGGTCGGCATCGGCAATGCCGACCGCGGCCAGCAGTTCCGCCACCCTGGCGCGGCATTGTTTGCGTGTCTGCCTGTCGGCGGCGGGCAGCGCTTCGCTGATCTGCTCGCCGATGGTCAGCACCGGATTGAGCGAGGTTTGCGGCTCCTGAAAGATCATGGCAATGCGTTTGCCGCGAATGGCACGCATGTCGCGTTCGGGCAGCGCCAGCACGTCCTGATCGTCCAGCCGCACCTGACCGGCGGCAATGTGCCCGGCGGGCTGCGGCACCAGCTGCAGCAGCGACAGCGCCGATATCGACTTGCCGCAGCCGGATTCGCCGAGCAGCGCCAGCGTCTCGCCGCGCGCGATCGCGAAGTCGATGCCGTCCACCGCACGCACCATGCCTTCCGGCGTGTCGAACCAGGTCTTCAGGCCTTCGACTTTGAGCAATTCTTCTTTAGTGCTCATGGCGTCTCCAGCGGCGGTCGAAGGTCGAGCGGCCTGCGGCCGCGTGTTTGAATTGGGATGGCTCCGCCCCTGACCCAGGGTGACTTTCTCTTGCTTGTCCAAGAGAAAGTCACCAAAAGAATGACACCCCGGAGCCGCCGACAGCTTCCTTGCGCTCCTCGCCCGAGCGGGCGCTCGCCAACTCGTCGGCCGCAAACAACGCGGCTCGGGCTCAAACAGGGGCTCGCTTGAAAACTCCCGCTCGGGCTGCGGTGCTCGGCGCGCGCTACGGGGACCCGAAAACCATCGTCTCCATGTTCACCGACGTGACAGATGCGGGCGAAGGTGTTTTTTAAACCCCGTATGGCGCACCCGAGCCCCGTAAGGCTTTGGGCGAGCGCCCGCAGGGGCGCGACAGGGATGCGCGCGCTGGCCCGCGAGGCAGGATGCCTCGTGGGGCAGCGCGGGACCCAAAGCCGCGGAGGCGAGGATAAGGGCGCCATCCGGGGCGTGCTTTCTTTTGGTTTCTTTTCTTTGCACGAGCAAAGAAAAGGAACCTGCCGTGCGGGGGCGGAGCCACCCGCAAGTAGCTTGGATCGAGCAGCGCGCGACATTAAAGGCCGAGCTTCGCGGGAATGACAATCCGTCGAAGTCATCAACATCAAATGATCGCATGAGCATCACTTCCGTAACCTCGGATCAAACGCATCCCGCACCGCGTCGGAAAACAGATTCGCCGACAACACCAGTCCGAACATGAACACGAACGCCGACACCAGACTCCACCACACGACAGGCTCGCGCGCCATTTCCAGCCGCGCGCTGTTGATCATGTTGCCCCAGCTGTCCATGGTCGGGTCCACGCCCACCCCCACGTACGACAGCACCGCCTCGGCCAGCACCAGCCCGCTGAAATCCAGCACCACCGTGATGAGGATGATGTGCATGACGTTGGGCAGGATATGACGCGCCATGACCGACACGTGACTTGAGCCCAAGGCGCGCGCGGCCTGCAGGTAATCCATCTCGCGCAGCTTCAAAGTCTCCCCGCGCAGCAGCCGGCACAGGCTGGTCCAGCTGGTCACGCCGAGGATCAGACACAGGAACAACAGCCGGATGTCGGCCCGCTCCGTCGCGCTGTGGAACGAGTCGGGATGGGTGCCGACGTACACCTGCAGACTCAGGATGGCGGCGGCGATCAGCAGCACGCCGGGAATCGAGCTCAGTGTCGTGTAGGTGTACTGGATGACGTCATCGACCCAGCCGCGGAAATAGCCGGCCATGATCCCGAATACGGCGGCAAACGGCAGCATCACCAGCGTGGTGAGCGTGCCGATCACGAGACCGGTGCGGATGCTTTTCAGGGATTTGTAAAAGACGTCCTGGCCCACCTGGTCGGTGCCGAGGATGTGATAGACCTGTGAGAGGCTGACGGCATTCAAGGTGAGCACGATCAAAATGCCCGTCGTCACCCAGATCGTGCGCCACGGAACCTGGCCTTCGCCGCGCACGAGTCGGCGCACCGCCTGCCATCCACGATTCCATGCGCTCACGCCACAGCATCAGAAAACCAGCGACCAGCAGTATCCACAGCGCGAGACCCGTCAGCGTGGCTAGGCCAACCCGCCGCACAATGTCCGCCGCGCGCTCGCCCGGGTCTTTCAGATGCGCCCCGCCGTATAACAAGCGTGGATATTCCCGTGCATGCCGACCATCGGGATACTCCATGGTTTCCTTGGTGTAGGCCTGAATGGCGAACGGAGCGGAATAGGTTTTCTCCAGGCGCGTGCGCAGGGGTGTCGTCATCTTGTCCAGCAAACTCAGCACCTCGTTCGAATAGACCCGCTCGCCCTGCTTTTGGGTCTCAAGCAAAGGCCGGTAATGCACCGAGTCCAGAAGCCCAAGGCCCACATAAACCGACAACACAACCAGGGAAGCCATGGCCATCGGCCGACGCGATACCTGCCGCCACGGCACGCGCAGGTGCTCGTGGCGCAGGGTGTAGAACGCGAAGACAATTACCGAAATCACCAGCAGGTAAATCAGAAGATCAGTCCAGAGGAATTCGAGCTGAAAGGGCATGGCGCTAGCTCAGCCTCACGCGCGGATCGACCAGCGTGTAGGTGATGTCGGTCAGGATCAGCCCCAGGATGTACAGCACCGAACCGAGGAACACCATGGCGCGCACGATGGCGAAGTCCTGCGAGTTGATCGCGTCGATGGTGTAACTGCCAAGGCCGGGAATTCCGAAGAACGACTCCATGATGAGGCTGCCGGTGAACAGCAACGGGATCACGACCACGACGCCGGTCAGGATTGGAATCATGGCGTTCTTGAGCACGTGACGGAACAGCACGCGCAGTTCCGACAGGCCCTTGGCGCGCGCGGTGCGAACGTAATCCTTGCCGATCTCCTCGAGAAAAAACGTGCGGTACAGGCGCGTGCTCGAACCGATGCCGCTCACGACCCCGACCAATACCGGCAGCACCAGGAACTTGATCGCATCCATGCCGATGTCATAACCCGAGACCGGCACCAGGCGCAGCAGCATGCTGACCAGGTATTGCCCGCCGATGACGTAAAACAGCGTGGAGATGGACATCATGATGACGCACAGCACCACGCCCGCGGTGTCGAGATAGCTCCCGCGTAAAAAGGCAAGCAGCATGGCAAACGTGATATCCACCAGAATGCCGACCAGAAAAATCGGCAGGGCGATGGCGAGACTCGGCCACATGCGCTGGCGGATGTCGTAACCGATGTTGCGGCCGTTGTCGGAGCGGCCGAATTCGAGCGCGAACAGTCGCAGCGAATGTTTGTAAAAGATGGTGTCGGTGAGCTTTTCCGTGCCGGCGCCGGAGGCGTTGTACAGCAACGGCTTGTTGTAGCCGCGGTCCTCTTTCCACTTGGCGATCGCCTCGGGCGTGACGCGCTTGCCGCCCAGATGCACGCGCGCCATGTCGTCGGGGCTGTTGACGAAGAAGAACAGCGCGAAGGTGAGCAGATTCACGCCGATCAGGATCGGTATCGCGTACAGCAGGCGGCGGATGATATAGGCGATCACCTGCGGCCCCCCGCTCGCGCCGGCGGTAGGTCACGACGGCCGGCACCGCGCTTGCCACGAGCACCGCCAGCACGGCCACGATGGGCCAGATCACGGGGCGGTTCCAGGCCACGCGCCGCTCGGCGCGCATCTTGGGGTCAATACGGGTGTATTTGAGGGTGTTGTTCGCCATTTGGCCGGGCTTGGTGTTATAGACCCAGGCGTGCTGCAGGGTGAACTGCTTCGGATGGACGCCCCAGACCCAGGGCGCGTCGCGACGCGCGATGTCCACCATTTGATCGATGATGGCCTGGCGCTCGGGCGTGTTGTCCATGTTCTTCATGCGTTCGAACAGCCGATTGAACTCCGGGTTGTCGTAATTCGACGCGTTTTCGCCGTCGTGCCCGACTTTTTTATTCGGCCCATAAAGCAAGAACAGGAAATTCTCCGGATCGGGATAATCCGCGTTCCAGCCCCAGTCGTACATCTGCGCGTCGCCCTTGCGCATCTTCTCCTGGAAGCGGTTGTAGTCCGTCGCGCGTACGACCAGGTCGATGTTGAGTTTCTGCAATTGTTTGCGCATCCAGTCGAGCTCGGCCTTGCGCTCGGGGCCGGTCGCGGGGGTTTCAAAATTGATCAGGAGCGGCTTGCCGGTAGCGTGATCGACGCCGCCCGGATAACCGGCCTCGGCCAGCAGACGGCGCGCATATTCGATCGGCTTGCGCTGCGGTCTTCCATCGACCCAGTCGTACACGTAGGGATTGATGCCCGCCTGACTCTCACGGTAACCGAAAATTCCCGGCGCCAGCGGACCCTGCGCGGCGATGCCGCGCCCATTATCGAATATCGATATCCGCTCCTCGAAATCGATGGCAATGGATATCGCCAGACGCAGCTTGCGGGCACGCTCCGTGTAGCCGCCGACCAGCGGATCGAGCATGTTGAAACCGAGGTAATAGGTCGAGGTCTGCACGCTGGTCAGCAGCTGTATGCCCTTTTGCCTCATCGCGTCGCTCACCTCGGTGTCGCCCTCGCCGGTGAAGCGGATGGCCTGATCGAAACTCTCGGCCAGCACGCCGGAGCGGTCGTAATACCCTTGCAGAAACTTGTTCCAGTACGGGATGCCTTCCTTCTCGAGGCTGAACACGACTTTATCGATGAAGGGCAGAGGCTTGCCGGCGTCAGCCAGCAGGCCGGCGGGCCCGTCGCCGGGCTCGCCCTCGGCGGGATACAGTTCTTCGTGATAGTTCGGATTGCGTTCCAGCACCATCTGGCGGTTGGGATTGTTGACCGTCAGCATGTAGGCGCCGCTGCCGACGGGATACCAGTCGAGCGTGAGATTCTTTTCCGCCATGCCCGGCTGCGAAAAAAAGTGATCGGCCTCGGGCGCCATCGGCGCAAAAAACGGCATGGCCATCCAGTACAGGAACTGCGGATACTTGCCCTTGATCTTCACGCGGTAGGTGTAGCGGTCCACTTCCTCGACGCCGGCCAGCGGGTATTGCGTGAGATCGAGATATACGCCCTCTTCGCGGCCGCCGGCAATGGCGTCGTAAGCCTTCTTGAGCGTGTCGGCATATTCCCGGATCCCCACGATGTAATCGTTCATGAGGCTCTGGATCGGCGAGTGCAGCTTGGGATGCGCCAGGCGCTTGATCTGGTAGATGTAGTCGGCGGCCGTCACTTCGCGCGTGCCGGTTTGCGCAAAATCGCCGATGGCATTGATCTCCGTGAGGTCGCCCGGGCCCAGGGCGTGATACAGCAAGCGGCCGGAGGCATCGCGTGCGAACGCCGGGTGCGGCTGGAAATAAATGCCCGGACGGATATGAATCTCATATACGCTGTAGGCGATGCGCGCCACCGGGACATTGTGCGGCAGGCGGCGTCCCTGCTTGTCGAAAAAGACGGGGGTGGGAACGCTGCTGGCGGTCAGCGGCACCAGCGTATACGGCCGCTTGAGGTAATGGTACTGGAACGGCGGTTCGTAGATCTGGGCGATGAATTGATATTCGTTGGAGCTGTAGGCGCGCGCCGGGTCGAATGTCTTGGGGCGCTCACGGAAGGCGGAATACAGAATGTTCTTTTCCGCGTCCGCCTCCGGATAGGGATTGTTCCAGGAAGCCGCCACGGCAGCGGAGAAAAGGATCAAAATCGCCAACAAGACAGTCCGCGTCGCGCCGGGGCATTTCATGCTGCCTGAGTCCGTTCTCCAGTAGGTCCGTCGTGCCGGTTAAATGTAGCCCTGCTCGCTGCGCTCGCTCGTCTTGACGTATTAAGCCAGCCGGTTACGGCTCCAATATATCAAATTCCATCCAATCATCCCTCTTCCCGCGGGCGTGAATTTTCGCTACTGTAGCGACTCATTTCACCCGGACGCCCGGTAAAACAACATGGCGTCAGGCTCTCAATTCAAATAACAGGTGGAGATCGCTTATGAATGACAAGACGAGCGAAGCAGGGCTACCAGTCATAGGGCAAGACGAGCGCGCGCAGCGAGCAGGGCTACATTAATGGGATTTCTGGCAGGCAAGCGGGCGTTGATCGTGGGCGTGGCCGGGGACCGGTCCATCGCCTGGGGAATCGCCAAGGCCATGCACCGGGAAGGCGCCGAGATCGCCTATACCTACCAGAACGAGAAGCTCAAGGAACGGGTCCAGAAGCTGGCGGCCCAGACCAAGTCGGATATCCTGATCCCCTGCGATGTCTCCAGCGACGAGCAGATCGAGGCGGTGTTCTCGCACCTCGACGATTTCTGGGACGGGCTCGACATCATCGTTCATTCAGTCGCTTTCGCGCTGCGTGAACAGCTGTCCGGCAACTTCGTGGATGTCACGACACGCGAGGGATTCCGCATCGCGCACGAGATCAGCTCTTTCAGCTTCACCGCGTTGGCCAAGGCCGGCCGGTCCATGATGCAGGGCCGCCAGGGAGCGTTGCTGACGCTCACCTACATCGGCGCCGACCGTTCGGTACCCAATTACAACATCATGGGACTGGCCAAGGCGAGCCTCGAGGCGAACGTGCGCTACCTGGCGCAGGCACTCGGCCCGGAGGGCATCCGCGTCAACGCGATCTCTGCCGGACCGATCCGCACATTGGCGGCCGCCGGCATTAGCGACTTTAAAAAGCTGCTGGATTACAACGACAAGATGGCGCCGCTCGGGCGCGGCGTGACAATCGACGAGGTGGGAAATGTGGCGGCCTTCCTTTGCTCCGATCTCGCCTCCGCCGTGACCGGCGAGATCACCTATGTCGACGGTGGATTCAACACCGTGGCGATCGGCCTGGATTACGGCAAACTGCTGGAATAGGCTTATAGCTGGTCAGCGTAAATCTTGATATTCGTCTTCTGCCGCAATCCCGCACGGTAATTGGCATAGTAGTCCGGACCGCGACGCTTTAGCAGCAACGACCGCGCCTTCTCCTGCGCGCCGCTTTCCGCCTTGTCTGACGTGTCACGCACGCGCAGCAGGGCCAGCACCGCATAACCCTGGGGACCCAGGTCAACCAGATCGTACACCGGCTTTCCGCCATCCGGTCGCGTTGCCCGGAACGCGGCTTCGGCGATGCGCGATTCAACGCCTGGCGGCGTTTGGCGCGTGAACACCTTCGGTGACTGGTATTTGAATCCGCGCTTTTTGGCTATCGCCTCGAGCGATCCACCGGCCTGCAGTTCACGCATCCATGCTTCACCCAACTTTCCCGGCTTCCTGTTTTGCCTGTTCCTGCTTCAGTACTTGCTCGATCTGCGCGCGCACCTCAGCCAACGGCTTGCGTCCGGCCGGCTGCTTGTCGGTGACGCGGATGGCCACCAGGGTATCGCTGCTGATCTCGATGGCATCGCTGTTGCGAACCTGAGCCAGCACATCCGGCTCGAACGCGGCCTGCACCACCTTGGGGTTGGCGGCGATGCCGGGACCGCCGGCGCGCGTGAACCAGTCGCTTTTCTGTATCGGGAGTCCCAAGGCTTTGGACGCGGGCACAAGACTGTCCGGCTGCTCATAGACTAGATTGCGGAATTTCTCCGACAGCTCGAAAAACTTTTCTTCACCCTTGCGCTTGCGCACGACATCCATCAATTCCTTGCGCACGTCCGCAAAAGGTTTGCGCTTCTCGGGGGTCAGGGCGGTCAGCTTGATCAGATGATAGCCATAGGTGCTGCGAACCGGCTGGCTGATTTCGCCGGGTTTCAATGCGAAGGCGGTCGCTTCCAGTTCCTTCGGTATCGCTCCACGGCGAATCTCGCCAAGATCGCCGCCGCCAGGGGATGTCGCGCTGTCCATGGAATACTTTTTCGCGAGCGCGCCGAAATCGGCCCCGGTGCGGGCCTGTTTGGCAATGTCCTGAATTTTCGTCAGCGCCTCTTTGGCCTGCTCATCCGTGGCTTGGGCAGGAAGCGAAATCAATATGTGGCTGGCACGGCGCTTCTCGGGAATGACGTATCGAGCCGCCTCTTCGGCATAGGCCTTTTTGAGCTCCTCTTCCGTCGGTTGACCGCCCGTATTCAGGTCACCGGCGGAGAAACGCAGATACTCGACGCGGACCTGTTCGGGTATCTGGAAGAGCTCGGTATGGGATGAATAGTACTGTTCGATCTCCTTCTCGCTGACGGGCCCCTTGGGCATCACGGCGTCGGTGCTTATCACGGCGTAGGCCACTTCCCGCTCCTGTGATAGCAAGCGGATCAGCGCTGCCACATCGGTGCGTGTCACAAAGCCGCTTTCGCTCAAGCCGGCCTGAACCTGCATGACAAGACTTTCTTCGCGTACGCGGCTCTCGAATTCATGCGGATTCATGCCTTCGCGACGCAGCGTGGCCTCGTATAGTGCGGAATCAAAACGGCCGTCACGCTGAAAATACGGCAGTTCGCGGATCGTTTGTGCCAGTCGCGCGTCGCTGAGGCGGTAACCCTGCGTCTCGGCATCGTGCACGAGTAATGCCTGATCGATCAGGCTGTCGAGAATCCGTTGCTTGAATTGGGGGTTATCCAGCGTGGCCGGCTCCACACGGCCACGCAGCCGGTCGATCTCGCGCCGGTATTTTACCTGGCTGATATCAATGTCACCGGCCTTGGCGACATTGATCTTGGAACCGCTGTCGAAATAGGAGTTGATGCCCCACAGCGCAAACGGAACGACAACCAGGACCAGGATGAAAGTAGCGAAGATACCCTGGGTTTTTTCGCGGATCGTGGAAAGCATTGGGCGGTTACTCTACAGAGGGTTTGCGGGCACATCAATTCCCAGATACAGACTCAAAAAAACAAAGGGCGAGGATGACTCCTCGCCCTGCGCGTGTAGTGGCGGAGCGGACGGGACTCGAACCCGCGACCCCCGGCGTGACAGGCCGGTATTCTAACCAACTGAACTACCGCTCCCGGTCTTTGGTGGGTGCTGAGGGGATCGAACCCCCGACATTCGCCTTGTAAGGGCGACGCTCTACCAGCTGAGCTAAGCACCCTGAAGTCGAATAAGACCCCCCCAAAAGGCCGGCTAGTTTAAGGCATCCTTCAGGCCTTTGCCAGACTTGAATTTGGGTGCCTTGGAGGCCGGGATGGCGATCATTTCGCCGGTTCGCGGATTGCGTCCGGTGCGCGCGGACCGGTTGCTCACTGAGAACGTACCGAAGCCGGAGAGCGTGACGGAATCGCCCTGACGCAAGGTACCGGCGATGATCTCGAGCACCGCTTCCACGGCACGTGTGGCGGAGGCTTTGTTCAGTTCGGTGGTTACAGCAACTTTGTCAATCAGATCGGTTTTATTCACGTTAGGTCCTCTTGCTGGATGTGGTGAACAGGATTCCCGAAAACAATTGCTGCTGAAACAGAAACGACGTTCCATGAAAAAACATAGACACGTCGCAGGTTATATACAGTTGCGGGAAATCCTTGTCAAGAAAAACAGACACACGACACGGGCCGTGAGACACCGTGTCGTGTGAGCAGAGACAAAAGGGGAAGTACCCTCGCCCGAGGGCAAGTCAGGCCGTACCCGTCAATGCGTCGTGATCGGGTTGACGGCAGCAGGCTGCTCCGGCGGCTTGGCCGCTTCGGCGAGCTTCGATTCATCCAGCGGCTCAGGCAGGCGCTCAAGCGCCGCCTCCAGCACCTGATCGACCCAGCGCACGGGACGGATATCGAGGCTGTCGCGGATGTTCTTCGGAATCTCAGTGAGATCCTTGCGGTTCTCTTCCGGAATCAGCACCACCTTGAGGTTGCCACGGTGCGCCGCGAGCAGCTTTTCCTTGAGTCCGCCGATCGGCAACACCTCGCCACGCAGCGTGATTTCGCCCGTCATCGCCACTTCGGCGCGCACCGGTATTTTGGTCAGCGCCGAGACCATGGCGGTGCACATGGCAATACCGGCGCTGGGGCCATCCTTGGGCGTGGCGCCTTCAGGCACGTGCAGGTGAAAGTCATGCTTTTGATAGAAATCGGGCATGATGCCGAGCTTGGTCGCGCGCGCGCGCACCACGCTCATGGCCGCCTGGATCGACTCCTGCATGACGTCGCCGAGCTTGCCGGTGATGGTCAGCTTGCCCTTGCCGGGCACGATAACCGCTTCGATGGTGAGCAATTCGCCGCCCACCTCGGTCCACGCCAAGCCCGTGACCTGACCTACCTGGTTGGTCTGTTCGGCCGTGCCATAACGGTAGCGCCGCACACCGAGATACTTCTCCAGGCTCTTGGGCGTAACGGCGATGGTCTTCTCCGCCTTGCCCTTGTTGAGCAGAAGTTCCTTCGTCACCTTGCGGCAGATCTTGGCGATCTCGCGTTCAAGATTGCGCACCCCCGCTTCACGCGTGTAATAACGGGTGATATCGCGAATGGTCTTCTCGGACAGATGCAGCTCGCTTTCCTTGAGTCCGTTGTTCTTAAGCTGCTTGGGAATCAGATAGCGCATGGCGATGTTGACCTTCTCATCATCGGTGTAACCCGATAGACGAATCACCTCCATACGGTCCAGCAGCGGCGGCGGAATATTCAGCGTGTTCGCCGTAGCCACGAACATGACATCCGACAGGTCGTAATCGACCTCGAGATAATGATCGTTGAACGCATGGTTCTGCTCCGGGTCGAGCACTTCCAGCAGCGCCGAAGACGGATCGCCGCGAAAATCCATGGCCATCTTGTCGACCTCGTCCAGCATGAAGAGCGGATTGCGAACCTTCGCCTTGGACAGATTCTGGATGATTTTGCCGGGCAATGAGCCGATATAGGTGCGGCGATGACCGCGGATCTCGGCCTCGTCACGCACGCCGCCCAACGACATGCGCACGAACTTGCGATTCGTGGCACGTGCGATGGACTGACCGAGCGAGGTCTTGCCGACGCCCGGCGGACCCACCAGGCACAGGATCGGACCCTTGAGCTTGTTCACCCGCTGTTGCACGGCAAGATATTCGAGGATGCGTTCCTTGACCTTTTCAAGGCCATAGTGATCTTTCTCGAGAATTTCCTCGGCCTTCGATAGATCTTTCTGGATCTTGTTGCGCTTCTTCCACGGAACGTTCACCAGCCAATCGATATAATTGCGTACGACCGTGGCCTCGGCCGACATCGGCGACATCATCTTGAGCTTCTTCAGTTCCGATTCGGCCTTTTCGCGGGCCTCTTTGCTCATGCCCGCTTTCTCGATCTTCTTCGCCAGCTCTTCGGCCTCGTTCGGACCTTCTTCGAGCTCGCCCAGCTCCTTCTGAATCGCCTTCATCTGCTCGTTGAGATAATACTCGCGCTGACTTTTCTCCATCTGGCGCTTCACACGGCCACGAATGCGCTTCTCGACCTGCAGCAGGTCGATCTCACTCTCGAGCACGGTGAGAATTTTCTCCAGCCGTTCGCGCACATCCTGCACCATGAGGATCTGCTGCTTGTCCTCGATCTTGAGGGAAAGGTGCGCGGCCACCGTGTCGGCGAGCCGGCCCGGATCGTCAATCCCCGCCAGCGAGGTAAGAATCTCCGGCGGGATCTTCATGTTGAGTTTGACGTACTGATCGAACTCATTCAGGACGGAACGCATCAACGCTTCGCCCTCCTTGTCGGTGAGTGACAAGGCTTCAAGCAGCGCCACCTGCGCGGAAAAGTAATCTTCCGTATCCAGATAATTCTGAACCACGGCCCGACGCTCGCCTTCGACCAGGACCTTCACGGTGCCGTCGGGCAGTTTCAGCAACTGCAGAATGCTGGCAATGGTTCCGATGGTGTGGATACTTTCCGGTGTCGGATCGTCGTCGGAGGCGCTCTTCTGCGCGACCAGCATGATCTGCTTGCCGGTCTCCATGGCCTGCTCGAGCGCGCGGATGGACTTGCGCCGGCCGACAAACAGCGGGATGACCATGTGCGGGAACACCACAACATCGCGCAACGGCAGCACGGGGATGTTCGTTTCCGATCCTGGAACGACCACGAGGGGTTTGGTTTCTTGCATTTCCGCCTGTAATTCCTGTAATCAGTGAAAGTGAGTAACTTCGTTCAAGTTTGGGGCCTAAATGGTCCGATTTCAATCATATGACTGAGATATTTTGTAAAAAACCACCAAACTCATCGGTTCGGCGACAAATGGCGCACATAGCCGTACAAACTGCACCAGCTATACTAAAAGTGCCCGAAACCACAAGTGGTGCAGCAGGAGCAGTACAGGAAAGTGCCGTATAGGCAGCCAAGGGAGACGTTTTGTGCGGCAGAGCACGGCGTTGCTCGCCCCGGGAAGGTGTGAGCCGCAAGGATGAGGCTAACAAAAAGAAACCCCGCGCGGGGCGGGGTTCCTGATGTAAAGCCAGCGATTTCACTTACTGGCTGATCGATGCCCGCCGCTTGTCCTGCTCGTCGTTATCGGCGTAGATGATCAATGGCTTGGCGCCATCCGTGATCACAGCTGATTCGACCACAACCTTCTTGACGTTCTCCACGGAAGGCAGATCGAACATGACATCGAGCAAAGCGCGCTCAAGAATGGATCGCAGGCCGCGCGCGCCGGTCTTGCGCTCCATGGCGCGCTTGGCTACGGCCAGTAACGCGTCTTCGCGAATTTCCAGTTCAACCCCTTCCAGCTTGAGCAATTTCTGATACTGCTTGGCCAGGGCGTTCTTGGGTTCCGTCAGAATCTGGATCAGCGCCCGCTCGTCGAGTTCGTCAAGGATGGCAATCACTGGCAGACGACCGACAAATTCCGGGATCAGGCCGTACTTGATGAGATCTTCCGGTTCAACCATGCGCAGAACTTCGCCCGCCTTCCTGGCGTTGGCCTTGCTGCGAATCTCGGCGTGGAAGCCGATACCGGCTCTCTCGCTGCGGCCCTGAATCACTTTCTCCAGGCCCGAGAACGCACCGCCGCAGATGAACAGGATATTGCGTGTGTCCACCTGCAGGAATTCCTGTTGCGGGTGCTTGCGACCGCCTTGCGGAGGTACTGAGGCAATCGTACCCTCGATCAGTTTGAGCAATGCCTGCTGTACGCCCTCACCCGACACATCGCGTGTAATCGAGGGGTTTTCAGACTTGCGTGAGATCTTGTCGATCTCGTCGATATAGACGATGCCTTTCTGTGCCTTCTCGACATCATAATCGCATTTCTGAAGGAGTTTCTGGATGATGTTTTCGACGTCCTCACCGACATAGCCGGCTTCGGTCAGGGTCGTGGCGTCGGCAATCGTAAACGGCACGTTGAGGAGCCGCGCCAGAGTTTCAGCCAGCAGTGTTTTGCCGGAACCGGTGGGACCGATCAGCAGGATATTGCTCTTGGAAAGCTCGACCTCGCCGACCTTGCCTTCGTGTTCGATGCGCTTGTAGTGGTTGTAAACCGCGACCGACAGCACTCTCTTCGCGTCGGACTGGCCGATCACGTACTCGTCGAGAATCTGATGGATCTCGCGCGGTGTGGGGAATTTCTTTTTGGAGTTGGCGGCGTTTTTCTCTTCCTGGACTTCTTCGCGGATGATGTCGTTGCACAACTCCACGCACTCGTCACAAACGAACACGGAAGGCCCCGCAATCAGCTTGCGCACCTCGTGCTGGCTCTTGCCGCAGAAAGAACAGTACAGGAGCTTTTCACTCTTTCCATCGCCCCTGCCCGTATGGTTGTTGTCAGCCATCCTTAAACCTCACTATCGATTAAGGATCTTTATAGTGCCTGCAAGGATGCGGGTTTCCGCCAATGTTTGCAAGCTTTCAGACGCCTATTTTGCAAATATTCTACCTTAAATCTATAGCATATCTTACGGAAAGTTCACCTATTTTAGGTGCGCTTTTCGATAACCGTGTCAATCAAGCCGAAAGCCTTGGCTTCCTCCCCGTCCATGAAATAGTCACGGTCGGTATCATCCTTGATTTGATCCATGGCACGGCCAGTATGTTTAACCATGATCTGGTTCAGGCGCTCGCGCACGCGCAGGATTTCGCGGGCATGGATATCGAAGTCCGTTGCCTGGCCCTGAAAACCGCCCATGGGCTGATGCACCATCATGCGCGCGTGCGGCAACGCGAATCGCTTGCTCTTGGCGCCGCCGGTGAGGATCAGCGCGCCCATGCTGGCTGCCTGGCCGATACAGACGGTGCTCACGTCCGGCTTGATGAACTGCATGGTGTCGTAGATTGCCAGGCCCGCATTTACTGCGCCGCCCGGTGAGTTGATATACAGATGTATGTCCTTGTCCGGGTTTTCGGATTCCAGAAACAGGAGTTGCGCCACGATCAGATTCGCCATGTGATCCTCGACCTGCCCGACCAGGAACACCACGCGCTCCTTGAGCATGCGTGAGTAGATGTCGTAGGCGCGCTCGCCGCGACCGGTGGTCTCGATAACCATGGGAACCAGGCCCAGGGCCAGGGGGTTTGCAGCGCCGTCACGTTGTCCAATGTCTGTCATTTATGGTTTCCTTCGTCACGCCAAAATCGGCAATCTTCTCTTAGGTAATCTATAGGACATTCCTACTGAAGGACAACATCAGTCTTCAGAAGTTCCTGGAAAGTCATGGATTTGTCCGTTACCTCGGCGGAGCCCAGGAGATCCTCGACGACCCTTTCTTCCATGACCAGGCTTTCGATCTCGCTCAAGCGCTCGGGTTTCTCATAGTGCCACTTGATAAACTCCTGGGGCGATTCGTAATCCACCGCCATCTCCTCGAGACGGGCGCGTACTCGCGATGGGTCCGCCACAAGACCACGGGTACGGATGATTTCGCCCAGTATCAGCCCCAACGCCACGCGACTGCGGGCACGGCTTGCATAAATAGCCTCGTCGGCCAGGCTTGAGCCGCTGGAGACATCGGCTGATTTCAGTCGCTGAACCTCGCCATCCAGCAGACTTTGAGGGACGTCCATCGGATTGGCATCCAGCAGCGACTTGAGCGCCCGGGTGCGCACCACCGCGCGAGCGCGGTTGGACGCCTCGCGCTCAAGATTGGATTTGATGTCAGTACGCAGCTTTTCGACGCTCCCGTCCGCGACACCCAATTCCTTGGCGAATGCCTCGTTCACATCCGGTAAAATCGCTTCGGCGACCTCATTAACCTTTACGTCAAAATCCGCCGCCTGCCCGGCCAACAAAGAATGGCGGTAATTCGCCGGAAACTTGGCCGTGACGCTGCGCGACTCTCCGCTTTTTGCGCCGACCAGCCCCTGTTCCAGACTCTCGATCAGCGTGCCACTCCCGAGCACCAGCGGTAATGCGGTGGCTTTGCCGCCCTCAAATTCCTTGCCATTCAGCCGTCCGACGAAATCGATTGTCACGCGGTCGCCCAAACGCGCTTCGCGCTCGACCGGTCTCCAGGTGGCACGCTGTTTGCGGATGGTTTCCAGCGTGCGGTCCACGTCCTCATCGCTAACGGCTACCACCGGCCGCTCGATGTGGGTGCCCGTCAGATCGAAGCGTTTTACTTCCGGATAAATCTCGAACTCGACGGTGTATTCGAGCTGCTCACCGCGTGTTACCGTCTTGCGCTGCACACGCGGATCGCCCGCCGGGCGCAGTCCCTGGCTTCCGATGGCCTCGTGCATCGTGGTCTGAATGAGGTCGCCGGCGATCTCATCCATCAGCCGTCCGCCATATTGGGCCTCGACCATCTTGAGCGGCACCTTGCCGGGACGAAAACCGGGCAACTTCACCTGCTTCGATAAACGCTGAAGCCGGTCATTGAATTCCTTCTCCACCTGATCCGCCGACACAGCCACCTTCAAGCGGCGTCCCAGCGTGCCGATGGTTTCAACTGAAACTTGCATTTGAAAACCCCATTATCAAAATATAAAAACTTGAAGCTAATAGTATTTCGGTAGGGATCATACCGAATTTACTGCAGACAGGCCAAGAATTTGCAGCTTTGAGGCGAAAAGCCGTGAATAGTGGTGCGAATGGGGAGACTCGAACTCCCACGGGTTTCCCCACTGGAACCTAAATCCAGCGCGTCTACCAATTCCGCCACATTCGCAGCAATCGTGTTGCTCCAGTATAGCGCTATCCGGTGTGTAGCAAGCCGGAAAGGTCCTTGAATTACTAAATGGAAAGCGCATGGACGGATCGAAATGGGCAAAGAGATCGCTATCTCTTCGCCCATTCCATACCGGAAGAAATGGTGGGCCGTGGAGGGGTCGAACCTCCGACCCGCTGATTAAGAGTCAGCTGCTCTACCAACTGAGCTAACGGCCCGGGTCAAAAAAACTGGGGTGAGCGATGGGACTCGAACCCACGACAACCGGAATCACAATCCGGGACTCTAACCAGCTGAGCTACGCTCACCATAAGATGCTCGTCGTCGCCGGACATTATACCCGCGATGAATCCACCTGCTCCACTCGGAAATTGGCGC
Organism: uncultured Gammaproteobacteria bacterium; assembly: GCA_963750625.1. GTDB lineage: Bacteria > Pseudomonadota > Gammaproteobacteria > Acidiferrobacterales > Sulfurifustaceae > Sulfuricaulis. The sequence continues at coordinate 140,369 of CAVVRV010000031.1, forward strand.
GCCCGGCAGGAATCGAACCTGCGACCCCCAGCTTAGAAGGCTGGTGCTCTATCCGTTGAGCTACGGGCGCCGGCGAAACGCCCGTCATTACATCCCAAGCGATCCCTGCATGCAATTATCAAAATTGGTCGGGGTAGAGGGATTTGAACCCACGACACCCTGCTCCCAAAGCAGGTGCGCTACCAGGCTGCGCTATACCCCGAACGGTGCATCACGCCAGGCGCCGGAGTCACCACATCCATTTCCGGAAAGCCCCTGTTCTGGCTGGCCCGGGCGGCGCGAGGGCGGAACTATACGCACCACCCCCGGGACCGTCAATCTGACGTGCCATGATTATAAGCTATAAATACAGGCGTCGCGCTTGGCGCACCACCGGGGCACATGCGATGATTCATCGGCGCATTGAGCGCGCCAGGCCTGAAAAAGATGAGTGCACGCCTCCTCGACGGAAAGAAAATCGCACAAGAATTGCGCGCCCAAATCAAAGAACGGGTGGACCGCCGCCTGCGCGAAGGCCGACGCCCTCCGGGGCTCGCGGTCCTCAAGGTCGGCCACGATGCCGCCTCCGAGGTTTACGTGCGCAACAAACGCGAGGCCTGCAGCGAGGCCGGCTTCTGCTCCTTCGACTACGACCTGCCGATCGAGACGACCCAGGAAAAGCTCCTGTCCCTCATCGATCAGATGAATGACCATCCCGACGTGGACGGGATTCTGGTACAGCTGCCGCTGCCGAAACAGATCGACCAGACAACCGTCATCGAGCGCATCAATCCTTCCAAGGACGTGGATGGATTTCATCCTTATAACATCGGCCGCCTGGCGCAGCGCATCCCGCGTCTGCGTCCCTGCACACCCTACGGCATCATGCGCCTGCTCGAGGCCACCGGCGAATCCCTGGAAGGCAAAGAGGCCGTGGTCGTGGGCGCATCCAATATCGTGGGACGACCCATGTCACTTGAGCTTCTACTCGGCGGCTGCACCGTCACCGTCTGCCACCGGTTTACGCGCAACCTGCCGGCGCATGTCGCGCGCGCCGATGTGCTCGTGGTCGCGGTGGGAAAACCCGGGATGGTCAAGGGCGAATGGATAAAGCCCGGCGCCATCGTGATCGATGTCGGCATCAACCGACTGCCGAACGGCAAGCTGACCGGCGACGTGGAATTCAACGCCGCGAGGCAGCGCGCCGGCTGGATTACCCCGGTCCCCGGTGGCGTGGGACCCATGACTGTCGCCACACTGCTGCTGAACACTCTGGAAGCCGCGGAGTCCCGGGACAGGAAACAATGATAACATTCGTCCTTCGAGACGCTTGTTGTAACCGTTAGGAATGGCCTGTCGTGAAACACCGGAATAATTCATCCCCGCAAAATTCTTCGTCGCGGAAACTGCTGCATATCGACAGCGCGCGTCTGTACCGCGATGGCGTTGGCGCGGAAGGCATCACGACAGCGGAGATGGAAGAACTCGCTCCGGAACTCAGACGCATCCACCAGATCGTGGTGGCGCAATCACGGGGCGGAGAGGACGCTGAGTTCGCCAGCCTCAACCTGCATGCCATCATGACCGATTCGCTGGCCTCCATCGAAGCCATGGCGGCGCAGATACGACGTTTTGAGGATGTCATCGTCATCGGCATCGGCGGTTCCAGTCTCGGCGCCAAGGCCGTGCATCACGCCATGACGGCGGTGCGCCCGGACTCGTCCGCGCCCGGACTGCATTTTCTGGAAAACATCGATCCCTACCGTTTGCGCAACATCCTGCAACACCATAAGGCCGAAAAAGTCGGGGTCATCTGCATCAGCAAGTCGGGCGGGACCATCGAGACCGCCATCCAGTACCTGATCCTGCGCGACTGGCTCGAGAAGGAACTCGGCAAAGACAAGGCGCGCGCGCATCAGTGGCTGGTCACCGATCCTGCCAGCGGCTGGCTGCGCGAGCTGGCCGGGCGCGAGGGTCTCCCGTCGCTGCCGGTACCGCCCAAGGTCGGCGGTCGTTTCTCCGTGCTCACCGCCGTGGGCCTGCTGCCGCTGGCCGTCGCTGGCGTGGACATCCGCGCACTGCTCGCCGGCGCGGCGGACAACGCCGGGCGCTGCGCCGCCGATGACATCCATGCCAACCCGGCGCTGGAAATCGCCGCCCTGTTCTATCTTTTCGACATCAACAAGAACAAGCGTGTGTCGGTCATGATGCCCTACGCCGATCCACTGGAACTGATCGTGGACTGGTACCGGCAGTTGTGGGCCGAGTCGCTGGGCAAGCGGATGGAAACGCGGCCGGGCCGCCCACCCGCCGGCACGCTGCCGGTGCGCGCCATGGGCGCCGTGGACCAGCACAGCCAGTTGCAGATGTATCTCGAGTCGCGCCTCGACAAGATATTCACCTTCCTCGCGCTCGATTCCTGGGATCAGGATTTTTCAATCCCGCTGCCGGAAGAAAACCGGAAATTTTTTCCCTATCTGGCGGGGAAAAAAATGGGCCAGGTCCTCGAGGCCGAATTCCAGGCCACGCGCCAGGTCATCACCGAGACCGGCCACCCCAACATGACCCTGCGCCTGCCCGCGATCAACGAGCATGTCATCGGTCAGATGATCGATCTCTACCAGCGCATCACGGTTTACACCGGCCTGCTGTACGGCATCAACCCGCTGGATCAGCCGGCCGTGGAGAAAGGCAAGAAACTCGCGATTCAGCTGCTCAGCGGTGACCGCCCCACGTAAAGCCTCGCCCCGACGCGCCGGCCACACTGCCGGCAGTCTGAAGCGCCTGCTTGGTCTCCGGCGATCCGGGCGGGACAGCATCTCCGACGCAACATGGTCCAGATCCCTGCGCACATCTCCCTATGCGAGATCCCTGAGCAGACCGGATCGGGAACGACTGCGCGAACTCGCCAACCGTCTGTTGCGCGAAAAATCTTTCTCGGGAGCGGCGGGCCTCGTCGTGACGAACGCCATGCGAGCGCGCATTGCGCTGCACGCCTGCCTGCCCATACTCAACCTCGGCCTCGATTACTACGCCGACTGGAGCTCGATCGTGATCTATCCCGGCGATTTCCGGGTGCACGACGAATACATGGATGAACACGGCGTCGTGCACCACGAGATCATGGATCTCTGCGGCCAGTCGCTGTCGCACGGCCCGGTGGTGCTGTCCTGGGAAGCCATCCGTGCGGAAGACAGGACGCCGGACGATCACGATCTCGTGATCCACGAATGCGCGCACAAGCTGGATGTGCTCAACGGTGACGCCAACGGCTTCCCGCCGCTGCACGCGGACATGGACGGACGTGAATGGGCGCGCGATTTTCAGGACGCTTACGATCGATTCTGCGCGGCATTGAAAACAAGTGATGGCAATTCCATCGACCCTTACGCCTCCGAAGACCCCGCGGAGTTTTTTGCCGTCGCGAGCGAAACCTTTTTCACCGCGCCCGACCTGATCAACGCGAAATTTCCGGCGGTGTATTCACATTTGCAGCGTTTCTACCGCCAGGACCCCTGCCTGACCATGTCCCGGGAAGCATCATGATTCCCCTGCGCGACGACAATCCCACCACGATTCAACCGCTGGTAACGATTGTCTTCATCGTCCTTTGTTCGCTCGTCTTCCTTTGGCAGAATTCACTCAGTGGCCGGGGTTTCGAGGCAGCCGTATTGAGTCTGGGCGCGATTCCGGCCGCACTGTTTGGCGGCAAAACACTGCCGCCGGAACTGGCCCTGGTACCGCCTACGCTGACGGTATTCACCTCCATGTTCCTTCACGGCAGCTGGATGCATCTCATCGGTAACATGCTGTATCTGTGGATCTTCGGCAATAACGTCGAGGACGCCATGGGGCATGTGCGTTTTGTCCTGTTTTATCTGTTGTGCGGAATTGCCGCGGTGCTGGCCCAGGCCTTGCCCAACACCGATTCCACGATACCCATGATCGGCGCCAGCGGCGCCATCTCCGGCGTGCTGGGCGCCTATCTGCTGCTCTATCCTCATGCCCGCGTGCTGGTGCTGATTCCGCTTGGCTTCTATACCCAACTCGTGCACCTGCCGGCCATGGCGGTGCTGGGGTTCTGGTTTGTGCTGCAACTGATCAGTACGGCATTCGCCGATCCACGCGGAGGTGGCGTGGCTTTCGGCGCGCACATTGGCGGCTTCGTCGCCGGCATGGCGCTGCTGCCGATTTTCAAGCACCGGAATGTGCGCCTGTTCGCGCCGTCGCGACATTAGTGAAAACAGAGCGAATAATATTTCACCGCCAAGACGCCAAGGAAAATCAGGGGCTGGATCGAGAACAAATCCCTGGCGTCTTTGGCGTCTTGGCAGTTAGACTTCTTGGTGATATTTTTTACTGAAGACCGGAAAAGACCAGCATGCAGCAATATCTCGACCTGATGCGCCACGTGATGCACCACGGCGTGCGCAAGGACGACCGCACCGGCACCGGCACGCTCAGCGTGTTCGGCCACCAGATGCGGTTCGACCTGGCCCAGGGATTTCCCCTGCTCACCACGAAGAAAGTGCACACCAAATCCATCATCTATGAATTGCTGTGGTTCCTGCGCGGCGACACCAATATCCGCTATCTGAAGGATCATGGCGTCAGTATTTGGGACGAATGGGCGAACGAGAATGGCGACCTCGGTCCGGTCTACGGCGCCCAGTGGCGTTCCTGGCCCGCGCCGGACGGCCGGCACATCGACCAGATCAGCCAGGTGACCCGCGCGATCCGCGAGAACCCGGATTCGCGGCGGCTGATCGTCAGTGCCTGGAATGTCTCCGAGATCGAACGCATGGCGTTGCCGCCCTGCCACCTCCTGTTCCAGTTCTACGTCGCTCAGGGGCGCTTGTCCTGCCAGCTGTATCAACGCAGCGCCGACATCTTTCTCGGCGTGCCGTTCAATATCGCCTCCTACGCGCTGCTCACCATGATGATGGCGCAGGCTACCGGACTCAAGCCGGGCGAGTTCGTGCATACGCTCGGCGATGCACATTTGTACCTCAATCACCTGGAGCAGGTTCACACACAGCTCGCCCGTGAGCCCAGGCCGTTGCCGAGCATGCGCCTCAATCCGGAAAAAACCTCGCTGTTCGATTTCGACTTCGAGGATTTCGAACTGCTGAACTACGATCCGCACCCTTCGATCAAGGCGCCGGTGGCGGTGTAATCCCGGTGACCCGCGCCGTGCGCGTCTCTCTCATCGCGGCCATGGCGGAAAACCGCGTGATTGGTGTCAACAATACGCTCCCTTGGCGGCTGCCGGCTGACCTCAGGCATTTCCGCCGGATCACCACCGGCCATCATGTCATCATGGGGCGCCGAAACTACGAATCGATCGGCAAACCACTGCCGGATCGCACCAACATCGTCGTCACGCGTGATCCTTCGTACCGCGCGCCGGGCTGTCTCGTGAGGCATTCCATCGAAGACGCGCTGGCGTCGGCTCAAAACGACCCGGAGGTTTTTGTCATCGGTGGCGCGGAAATCTACCGTCAGGCGCTCGAACATGCTGACCGGCTGTATCTGACACTGGTCCATGCTCACATCCCCGGCGACACTTATTTTCCGCCATTCGATCAAGGTCATTGGCAGGAAGTCAGCCGCGAGCGGCACGAACCGGATGAAAAGAATCCCCACGCCTGCACGTTTCTGGTATATGACAGGATACCGTCGGCATGACGCGGGTCGACAACACGGACAACGCCCAGACATATGTCGGTATTGAGATCAGCTCAGGGCTGACCCGTGGTGGGGAGATTTATTTCAAACGGCGCTACTGAACGGCAACTCAGGCGATCTGAGCAGACAAATCCTGTGCCTGTTTCTTCTGCGCTTCGCTTCCTTCGGTTATCACTTCCTGGAGGATGCTGCGCGCCCCCTCGGCATCGCCCATGTCGATATAGGCCTTGGCCAGATCGAGCTTCGTCGCGGTTTCGTCCCATTGCGCCGAGTCCTGGCCTTCGCCGGCAGGCGGTGTCGCATCAAGAACGACGTCAGGGGCCGCCGCAGCGGTGGTACCCGGTTCCCATTTGATCTCATTACCGGCGGGCGCTGCGGCGCGTGGCGCGCCAATGTCAAATCCCGCGGCGGCTTCATCTTTGCCGCCGATGCCAAAATCAATCGCATTGTCTGCCGCGGTGCCCAGGTCGAGCGATTCCAAACTCGTCTCCGCTCCCGCCTTGGCATCCGAAGACGGCATGTCAAAATCAAAATCTCCAGCCGGTTCCGTTTTCGGTGTGGCGGCGGATGGCTCCATGTCATGGGGAATGCCCGCGCCCATGCCGGCGGAGGGCATCGATGTTTTGCCTGCAGGAGCGGCGGCTCGTGCCGCTGTTGCTGACGCCTTGGCCGGCGCACCACCGCGGAACATCGGGTTCTCCGGGTTGAGTTTGCGGCCCATCTCTTCGACCTTCTCCCATATCTTGCCGCCGCGACCGCCCAATCCCGCGTAAAGCTCCTCAGCCAGAGTCTCGAACGCCGCCACATCATTGCGCTGATGGTATATCTCCAACAATTTGAGCTTGAGTTCTTGGCGGTCCGGATTCTTGACCATCGCTTCCTTGAGAATCTCCTCGGCCGTCTCATCGCGCCCGTAGGCGAGATACACTTCGGCTTCGGCCACCGGGTCGACCTCGTCGGTATGGATGTTGCCCATGCCGCCCTGACTGAAGTCACTGAGAAACGACGTGTCGCCACCGGTGGTCGCGGCGGCGGTCTGGCCGGGCACATTGCCGGTGGTTGCCGGCTGCTCGGTGCTGATGGCATCGGCGGAAAGAATGCTTTCCTCGAACTCGGCGATGGACCTCTGGCGCCGACGCAAATACACCAGCGCGATACCACCGCTCAACAATACGACGATGCCAATGACCGCCGGTACTAGCAGGTCGCTCTGCACGGCCTCCAGCACGGTGGCCATGAAATCCTTCTCTACCTTGGGAGCTGGTGCAGCCGGTACTCTCTTTTTCGGCGCAGCCGGTGCCGGTTTGGCTACGGGCGGAAGCGCTTCAGCCTTGATCTTTTCCTCTGGCTTGGCGGCAGCCGGCATTTCGACGGGTTTTTCCGCCGGCTTGACCACGGGTTCGGCCGGTTTGACTTCAGGAGCCTTCTGCTCGGCAGCCTGTTTCTGCTGCTGGGCAAGACTCTGGTTTTCGAGTTCGATCAGGCGCGATTCTTTCTTGAGCTGCGAACGCACCAACCCAACCTTATCCGTCAGGTCCTTGTTCTCGAGCCGTTTGGATTCGAGAGACTCTTCGAGCGTGGCGGCACGGTCAGCGAGCGCTTGCTGCTCCCGGGCCGTGGTCTCCTTGGCGGATTCCTTCTCCGACACCTTCTTGTCCGGCGTGCTCTTCTCCTGCTGGAGCGTGCTGCGCACGATCTTGAGCAACTCATCTTGTTTGCCTTTGTCCGCCACCGTCGGTGCCGGTGTCGTTGTCTTGACTTCGGCCTTCTTGGCCGGCTCCGGCATCACGGGCTTCTCGGCCGGCTTCTCCACCGCCATCGGGGCAGCTGCTTCCGGTGTTTCCGTCACCTTGATAGCGCCGCTGGCGCTGGCGAGTTTGAGCTTGTATTCCTGCCAGGCGTCGTATTGGGCGCGAAACTCCCGCCGCGCCTCAGGAGCGGTAACAGCATTCATCTCTTCGCTCTCAGGCATCTTCAGGATCTTTCCCGCCTTGAGGTTGTTGACGTTGTTACCGAAGAACGCATTCTTATTGGTGCGATAAATAGCGAGCATGACCTGCTCGATACTCGCGTCCGTTTTGTCGCCACGCACTTTTTCAGCCACTCGCCAAAGCGTGTCGCCTTTCTTGACGCTGTATTCCGGCATCGCCGCCCACACGGCGGCGGGCGCAGGTTTCGTTTCTGGCGCGGTTGGCGGCTGCGCTTCAGGCGCAGGCTCGGCCTCTGCCTTGGGAGCAGCTTCCAGGGGTTCTACAGTCGGAGCGGCTGGTTCCTGCGGTGCGGCGCCCTGAGCCACTTCCGGTGGTCCTAGTTTCTGTTCTTCCGGTGCTGCTTCCGCCGGCGGCGCTTCTTTCGCCACCTCTTCCTGGGGAGGAATCTGTTCCGCTTTTACTTCCTCCGGGATCTTGGGTTCTTCCGGTTTCGCCATCACCGGCATTTCTTCTTTCGGTACCTCGGCGGCTATCGGGGCTTCGGGCGGAGGAACTTCAGCAGCCGGGACAGGAGGCTCCGGCGGCTGCATCGCGAGTTCAGGGACAACAGGTTCGGGTGCAGGTATCGTGGGCGCTTCAACAGGAGCGGCCTTGCCTGAAATTTTGTATGGCGGATCGATCAGCGCGGTGTATTCGCGCACCAACCGTCCTCCCGGCCATTCGATCTGCAAAAGCAAATGCAGGAACGGTTCATCCAGCTGTTGATCGGTGTGAAGTTCGAGAAAATACCGGCCGTCCGTTCTCTTCACGACGATGAATTTGATCTGAGAGAGAAGCGGTAAACGATCGACACCCGCGGCATCGAAATCAGCGCGCGAAGCCAGCGAGGCGGTGAGGCCTTTTAATTCTTTTTCGGTGGCAGAAGTGAATTCAATCTCGGCATTGAGTGGTTCATTAAGCGCAGAGAAAACCGTTAGCTTGCCAAGCGCCAGTGCATGACTGGTAATCGGGAAGAGCGCTATCATTCCCACGATCATCCATCGCCATGCCAGCGCCATTCCCCTCCTGTTCCGAGACATCCTTTTCACCCCTTTTGAGTTCAACGGGCTTCCTTAATCCTAAAACCTTTTATAAGACCGGGAGTTATGTAAATAAATAGCAATATTCTTTACAAATCTCAACTAACTATAGCGTACAGATGGTTTTTTACCAGATATTCCATGATCAGGAAATCTTCTTTTCGCCCCTGAATAAGGCCGAGAAACGCTGCGTTTTCGAGCGATGACCAATGACTACCTCAGACTCCGTAACGCACGAAATTGCGTGATTTACCCCTTCTTTTTTTTATAGTCGGTGTCGTTGTCGACATCAATATACCCATGCCGGTGCGGTCATGGGGGTGGCAGAAAATCGTGGATTTACTTGAATTCGAGCAGTATTCGCAACATTCGGCGCAGTGGCTCCGCGGCGCCCCACAACAGCTGGTCGCCCACGGTAAAGGCCCCGAGGTACTGGCTGCCCATATTAAGCTTGCGCAGGCGCCCGACCGGTACGGTCAGGGTGCCGGTCACCGCCGCCGGAGTGAGTTCCTTCATGGTGATCTCGCGCTTGTTCGGCACCACTTTTACCCATTGGCTGGACGCTTTGATCATCCCCTCGATTTCATCGAGCGGGATGTCCCTGGTCAGCTTGATGGTCAGCGCCTGACTATGACAACGCATGGCGCCGATGCGCACGCAGATGCCGTCGATCGGGATCGGGTTGCCGCCGCGACCGAGAATCTTGTTGGTCTCGGCCTGGCCCTTCCACTCCTCTTTCGACTGTCCGCTCTCGAGCTCCTTGTCGATCCACGGGATCAGCGAGCCTGCGAGCGGAACACCGAAGAATTCGGTCGGGTACTGGGCGCCGCGAATCGTCTCAGCCACCTGGCGGTCAATGTCGAGAATCGCCGAGGAAGGATTGTCGAGCAGCGGCTTTACCGCGGCATGGGCCGCGCCCATCTGCTTCAATAGTTCGCGCATGTTGTTCGCGCCGGCGCCGGAGGCGGCCTGGTAAGTCATCGCGCTCATCCATTCCACGTAACCTTTCTGGAACAATGCGCCCAGCGCCATGAGCATCAGGCTCACGGTGCAGTTGCCGCCGATATAATTCTTCACGCCTTTGGTCAGCGCATCCTTGATAACATCCGAGATTCACCGGATCGAGAATGATCACGGCGTCGTCGTTCATGCGCAGCGTCGAGGCGGCGTCGATCCAGTAACCCTTCCAGCCGGCGGCGCGCAGCTTGGGGAAAATCTCGCTGGTGTAATCACCACCCTGGCAGGTGATGATGATGTCCATCGACTTCAATTCATCGACACTCTTCGCGTCCTTGAGCGGCGGCACGTCCTTGCCGATCGCCGGGACCCTTGCCGCCCACGTTCGACGTGGTGAAGAACACCGGTTCGATATGATCGAAGTCGCGTTCTTCCTTCATGCGGCCCATGAGCACCGAGCCCACCATGCCGCGCCAACCCACCAGACCTACCCGCTTCATTGATGCATCCTCAGAAAGTTCAACATAATTCGATTACTTCTCCAGCGCTGCCACGACGGCGTTACCCATCTCGGCGGTGCCGACCTTTTTCGTGCCTTCGGTATGAATGTCACCGGTGCGCAATCCCTGATCGAGCACCTTCGATACCGCGCGCTCGATTCTGTCCGCCAAGCTCGGCTCGTTGAGGGTATAACGCAGCATCATCGCCGCCGAAAGAATCGTCGCCAGCGGATTGGCGATGCCCTTGCCGGCGATGTCCGGCGCCGAGCCGTGAATCGGCTCGTACATGCCCTTGTTCGCCGCATCGAGCGACGCCGACGGCAGCATGCCGATCGAACCCGTCAGCATCGATGCCTCGTCCGACAGGATATCGCCGAAAATGTTGCCGGTGACGATCACGTCGAACTGCTTGGGCGCGCGCACCAGCTGCATCGCCGCATTGTCCACGTACATGTGGCTCAGTTCGACGTCAGGATAATCCCGGGCGACCCGGATGACCACCTCGCGCCACAGGCCCGAGGTTTCGAGCACGTTGGCTTTCTCCACCGAGCAGAGTTTCTTGCGGCGCTTGCGCGCGGCCTCGAAGGCCACGCGCGCCACGCGCTCGACCTCGTGCTCGGCATACACCATGGTGTTGAAACCCTGGCGCTCGCCATTCGGCGAGCGTGCGCACACCGCGCGGTTCGCCGAAATAGATGTCACCGGTCAGCTCGCGCACGATCAGCAGATCGAGTCCGGCAACGACTTCGGGCTTCAGGGTCGAGGCCGAGGCCAGTTGCGGATAGAGGATCGCGGGACGCAGGTTGGCGAACAGCTTGAGCTCGGCACGCAGGCCGAGCAGGGCCTTCTCCGGGCGCAGCTCGCGCGGCAGCGTATCCCATTTCTCGCCACCGACCGCGCCCAGCAGCACGGCATCCGCGTTCCTGGCCAGCTTCAGCGTCGCCTCCGGCAGCGGCTGCTTGTGAATATCGTAAGCCGTGCCGCCCACCGGCGCGGTTTCCGTCTCGATTTTGAGGCCGAAATCACGGCGCAAACGCTCGAGAATCTTGACCGCTTCGGCCACCACCTCCGGGCCGATGCCGTCACCCGGCAATACTGCAATCTTCTTCGTCATGGGGTTACGGCTCCTTCATTACTCATTATTTAACGAACAGCCACGGCGCTTCCTGCCGGTGTCGCGCCTCGTAGGCGCGAATCTCGTCCACGTGCTGCAGCGTCAGCCCGATATCATCGAGGCCATTCAACAGGCAGTGCTTGCGAAAGGCGTCGATCTCGAACTTGAACTCCGTACCCGATGGCGTCGTCACGGTTTGCGCGATCGAGGTCCACGGCAAGCCGGTAACCCGGCGTCGCTTCGGTCTCGCGAAACAGGCGATCCACGGCGTCACGCTCCAGCACGATCGGCAGCAGGCCGTTCTTGAAGCTGTTGTTGTAGAAGATATCGGCGTAGCTCGGCGCGATGATCACCCGGAAGCCGTAATCCATCAGCGCCCACGGGGCATGTTCGCGCGACGAACCGCAGCCGAAGTTGTCGCGCGCCAGCAGGATCTGCGCGCCCTGGTAGCGCGGCTGGTTGAGCACGAAATCCGGATTGATGCGGCGCTTGCTGTGATCCATGCCCGGCTCGCCCGGATCGAGATAGCGCCATGTCATCGAACAAACTCGGCCCGAAGCCGGTGCGCTTGATCGACTTCAAATATTGCTTGGGAATGATCGCGTCGGTGTCGACATTGGCACGGTCGAGCGGCATGACCAGTCCGTTCAGCTTTTCGAACTTCTGCATCAGCGTATCTCCCGCACGTCGACAAAATGCCCGGCGATCGCCGCGGCCGCCGCCATCGCCGGGCTCACGAGATGCGAACGGCCACCGGCGCCCTGGCGTCCTTCGAAGTTACGGTTCGACGTCGAGGCGCAGCGCTCGCCCGGTTCGAGCCGGTCGGCGTTCATGGCCAGACACATCGAGCAACCCGGTTCGCGCCATTCGAAACCGGCGTCTGTGAATATTTTGTCCAGGCCTTCCTTCTCTGCCTGCGCCTTCACCAGACCCGAGCCCGGCACCACCATGGCGAGCTTGATGTTCTTCGCCACTTTCTTGCCTTTCACCACGACCGGCGGCGGCGCGCAAATCTTCGATGCGCGAATTGGTGCAGGAGCCGATGAACATCTTGTCGAGATGAATATCGCGAATCGACGTGCCGGGTTTCAGTCCCATGTACTTGAGCGCCTGCTGTATCCCGGCGCGCCGGACGGCATCGGCTTCCTTTTCCGGATCGGGCACCGCGCCGTCCACCGGCACCACCATCTCGGGTGACGTGCCCCAGGTTACCTGCGGTTTGATATCCGCCGCCTTGAGCACCACCTCTTTATCGAACTTCGCGTCCGAATCGCTTTTGAGTTCACGCCAGGCTTTCGCCGCCATGTCCCATTGTCCGGCTTTCGGCGCATACGGACGTCCGCGGAAATATTCAATCGTCTTGTCGTCCACCGCGATCATGCCGGCGCGCGCGCCGGCCTCGATGGCCATGTTGCACACGGTCATGCGGCCTTCGACGGAGAGCTGCTCGATCGCCGAGCCGGCAAATTCGATGGCGTGACCCGTGCCCCCGGCAGTACCGATTTTGCCAATAATCGCGAGCACGATGTCCTTGGCGGTGACGCCCGGCGGAATGTCGCCGTCCACGCGCACGCGCATGTTCTTCGCTTTCTTCAGGATCAGGCATTGCGTCGCGAGCACATGCTCCACCTCGGAAGTGCCGATGCCGAAAGCGAGCGCGCCGAAGGCGCCGTGCGTCGAGGTATGCGAATCGCCGCACACCACGGTCATGCCCGGCAGGGTCGCGCCCTGCTCCGGTCCGATCACGTGCACGATCCCCTGGCGGGAATCGTTCATGCCGAATTCGGTGATACCCAGGTCATGGCAATTCTGATCGAGCGTCTCGACCTGCAGCCGCGACACCGGGTCGGCGATGCCGCGATCGCGGTGGGTCGTCGGCACGTTGTGATCGGCGGTCGCGAGGTTGGCGTCCACCCGCCACAGCTTGCGCCCGGCGAGCCTGAGCCCCTCGAAGGCCTGCGGGCTCGTCACCTCGTGCACCAGATGACGGTCGATATAAAGGAGGCAGGTGCCGTCGTCATTGCGGCGCACCACATGCGCATCCCAGAGCTTGTCGTAAAGCGTTTTTCCGGTCATGACGGCCAAGTGGCTCAATGAATTGCGTAGATCTTAGGCATGATATATAAATAACACAAATTCATGTTTATCATATATTCTATTCTTTACAGTTATGGATATATCCGCCCTCCAAGCCTTCATCGCCGTTGCCGAATCGGGGTCATTTTCCCGTGCCGCCGAGCGCATCTTTCTGACCCAGCCGGCCATCAGCAAGCGCATCGCCGCGCTGGAACAGGATATCGGCGCGCGCCTGTTTGACCGCGTCGGGCGCAAGATTCACCTCACGCCAGCCGGCGAGGCGCTGCTGCTGCGCACCCGCGCCGTCTTGAGCGAATTGGAAGACATCAAACGCGACATTACCAACCTCTCCGGCACCATTGCCGGCGAGCTTTCGGTCGCGACCAGTCATCATATCGGTCTGCACCGTCTCCCGGGGCCACTCAAGCGGTTTCACGAAACCTACACACAGGTGCGGTTGAATCTGCACTTCATGGATTCGGAAAAGGCCTGTAACGCCGTCGCACAGAGGCGAGATGGAGCTGGCGGTCGTCACCCTGCCGCCGTCGGCGGATCCGCCATTGCGGGTCGAGAAAATCTGGGACGATCCGCTGGATATCGTCGTCAGCCGGAGCCATCCGCTGGCACAGGTGAAACGGGTACAAGCCGCGATGCTGCTCGATTATCCGGCGATTCTGCCCGGTCTCGGAACCTACACCCGCGAAATCATTCTCAATAGCTTTGGCCCGCTGCGCGACCGGATTCAGGTAGGCATGGCCACCAATTATCTGGAGGTGCTCAAAATGCTCGCCGCCATCGGCCTCGGGTGGAGTGCCTTGCCACGGACTATGATTGACGAAGGGCTGAAAGTGGTCCAGATTGAAAAAAGGGAGATACGGCGTGAATTGGGGATTGTGACCCATGAAAAGCGCACCCTCTCCAACGCCGGTCAGGCCATGATACGAATCATCCGGGAAAGGGTCTAAGCATAACGACATGAACTTCAAGGAACTGTTGTCGCAGCTGGAAGAACGCCTGGGCTCTCACCAGTTCCCGGTGAACCCGGCGGCGACGACCATCAAGAATATTTTCGAGGGCAGCCCGCTGCATCACGACACGATGACGGGTCTGGCGCGCGCGATTTACGTGTCGAATGCCTGCCGCCGGCTGACCGATCCGGTAACTCTGGACAAGACCCTTCAGGCCCTCGCGCCGATCCGCCAGGAGGCATTGCGGTCGACGGCGACGGACGTGGATCTCTACCGCGTGCTCGACGATCTGGGCGCCGCGCTGAATGAAATCTTCGCGGATACCAAGGCGCCCATCAAAACCATCGCGCCGATCCGGCGCAGCGCCGAAATCATCCTGCTGTCGGCCTATCGGCGGCAGCGCTATCTCAAGTCTTTGGCTTGATTCATTGCAGGGCTCATGCCGCCGGATCGCCTACTGATTTTCGTCACTGATCCGGCAACCCGTATGGTCCCGTGGTACCGACACTCTGTTCGAGCGTGTCTATCGTTCAAGAACGTTCTTCGGCCGGATCAAAAACCAAGCGCCACTAGAAACGCCAGCCCCGCGCTCGCGGCGGCAATATTGAAGGTAACCGTCGGACCCAGCGTCGCCCAGGTGTGACCGCTGTAGAAACTCCCCACCGCCCCACCGATACCGAAACTCAGGCTGCCGTAAATCGCCTGACCGCGATGCTGATGTTTCCCGGTGAAGAAGCGATGCACCAGCTGCATCGCCGTCGCATGGAAACTTCCGAAGGTGGCCGCGTGCAGCGTCTGCGCCAGCACCAGCACCGGCAGACTCTCCGGATAATGACCGATCAACAGCCAGCGCACCGCGGCGAGGAAAAAGCTCGCGATCAGCACCGCGCGCAGCGCCACGCGCGCGAGCAGACGCTGCATCACGAGAAACACGCCGATCTCGCACAGCACGGCGAACGCCCACAGCAGGCCGATCAGCGTCTTCGAATAGCCGTAGCCTTCCAGATAAATCGAATAGAAGGTGTAGTACGGCCCGTGACTGATCTGCATCAGCAGACACGCGAGCAGAAACGCGAACACCTCGGGACGCAGCAGCGCCTGGCGGAACGGCCCCGCATGTTCGACCGAACCCCGCATCTCCGACTCCGGCAGCGTCAGGCTGAACGACCCGATGCCGAGCATCATCGTCAGCAACGCCGGCAGCACCCACCACGGACCGTGCGCGTCGATCACCGGCCCGAGCGCGGTCACCGCGACGATGAAACCGATCGAACCCCACAGCCGCACGCGCCCGTAGGCGCCCGGACGCGAGGCGGTGTGGCGCATGACGAACACTTCGAGCAGCGGCAGCGACGCGTGCCAGAAAAAACTGAACAACAGCATCACCGCCGCCAGCCACCAGAACGACGAACCGAAGAAGGCGCCGCTGAAGGTCACGATCGTGAGAAACGACGCGAGCCGCACCACCGCCATGCGCGACTCGCGGTGATCGGCGATCCAGCCCCAGACCATCGGCGCCACGATGCGCGAGAACATCAGGATGGCGATGAGATTGCCGATGTCCACCGGCGTGAAGCCGACCGACTGGAGATACAGGCCCCAGTACGGCACCAGCACGCCGAGCGTGGCGAAATAGAAAAAATAAAAACCGGAGAGGCGCCAGTAGGGCATGGAATCAGTGAGTATCCGGAATCTGTGAAGAAATCAGGATTGTATCCCGGAGTTGAACGCGCGGCGCCCCGAATCCATTACATGGTCTGCCCTTATTTTACGGGCGGCGTCCCTGATTGAACCTCCGTATATGGACTCCTCCTCGTTTGCAAACACTCCGCTTGTTCTGCCGTGAGGTACGACTGCTCACGTATATCCGGTCTCTGACTACGGCATCTCTATATAGATGCGGGACCCTAATGGGCTATTCGCGCGCCGGCTCCCAATCGCTATGACGGGCTCTTTAAGCCTCAGACATTCTCGGGTTTTGCCGGCGCCGGTTCGACCTGTTGGCCATCAAGCGGCTTGTTTTGCAATCGTGGTAGAGGTGCTCCTTGGTTTACGACTGTTAAATTTCCCGGATGCTGGTGCCTCAGCCGGCGGCCCGGTCGGGCTGGTAATCCGTTCCGTTTTTCATCATCGCCCAGGCCATGCGCGCGGTCTTGTTGGCCAGGGCCACCGCGGCCACGTTGGGGTGGCGCGTGGTGGCAATGCGCATCACCCACCGACTCAGCCGGTCCTCCTTGGTCTTGGCGGTTCGGATCATGGCGCGCGCGCCGTGGACCAGTAATGAGCGCACATAAGCATCGCCGCGCTTACTGATCCCGAGCAGCCGCTCTTTGCCGCCCGAACTAATTTGTTTAGGGGTGAGCCGAGAGAGGCCGCCATTTGCCGGCCGTTGGCGAACTGCCTGGCATCCCCGACGGTGGCCACCAGGGCCGTGGCAATCATCGGCCCAACACCGCGCAATTGCTGCAGGCGTTTCGCCACCGGATCCGATGGCGGCAATCAGGCGATCTCCTGATCCAGTTCCACCACGCGCGCATCCAATAGCAACAGGTCATGCCACAGGCCGTCAAGCAGCTGGCGAAACCGGCTGCTCAGGCCGTTCCCGGCATCTTCCAGCCAGCCGGGAATCGCCCGACGCAAGTGCAGCCACTCTTTCGGTGCGACGAGACCGTATTCCGAGGCTAAACCCCGGACCTGGTTGGCCTTGGCCTTGCGCTGATCCATCAAACCCGCGCGCACGCGATGCACCGCCTGGACATCCTGCTGCGCCACCGTCTTCACCGGCACGAACCGCATGTTCGGACGGCTCATGGCTTCACAGATGGCCTCGGCATCGTTGGCGTCGTTCTTGTTGCTCTTCACGTAGGGCTTTACGAACTGCGGGGCGATCAGCTTGACGGCAATACCCTTGTGCCTGAAGTTGGCGCGCCCAGTGGTGCGCGCCGCCACAGGCTTCCATCCCGATCTCACAGCCTGGCTCAATCGTTTTCAGCAACACCTTTAACCATTCAGCGCGGTTCAGCTTCCGGCGCCATACCGGCTTCTCATGCCGATCCACACCGTGAACCTGAAACACGTTCTTGGCCAAATCGACGCCACGCGGATAATCTTCATCGTGGACTCCTTCTTCCTAGTGACTGGTTGGTGGAAACTCCAGTTTGGCACTTAGATGCCGGTTAGGTGAGGAGGAGTCCATCCCAGTTTGGTCAAAAATTGCCGTTCGTGTCACGTCCGTTGGCGCTTCCCGCCGTCCGAAAAGCCCCGCCAAATTGGCGTTTACCGGCCATAAATGGACGTGAAGCTAAATTGGTACACGGAGGCAGGGTGCGAGGCGGAATTTGTCAATAAATCTATACTTGGGATAGTAACCGCCGTAGACGATATATTAGCGCCAGTTAACCGTGCATCAACTGAGCCTCTTAATGCCTAAACAGATGGATGACCACAAGATCAAGCTCGCCGAGGAAAGCAATCGCGGCTTAGCGACTGTTCTCGATAGTCTTGATGCCCTGATTTATGTGGCCGACATGCAGACCTATGAAGTGTTGTTTGTCAATGAATATGGGAAATCTACTTGGGGAGATATTCAAGGCAAGGCCTGCTGGAAAGTACTGCAGACGGGCCAGGATGGCCCCTGTCCTTTTTGTACCAACAAACTTCTGCTGGACGAGTTCGGTGCACCCACAAAGGTTCATGTCTGGGAATTTCAAAATACGGTGAACAAACGCTGGTATCAGTGCCGGGATCAAGCCATTCACTGGATTGACGGGCACTTGGTGCGATTGGAAATAGCGACTGACATCACCGACAAAAAGCTTGCTGATGAAGAATTAAGGGCTGCAAAAAAATATGCCGAAGAACTGGCTCAAAAAGATGAATTAACCGGGTTGAAAAACAGGCGCGCATTCTTTGAACAGGGTACTCGCATTTTTGAACAGTCAAAAAGATTCAGACACCCTATTTCAGTGATAATGATGGATATTGATCATTTCAAAATGATCAATGACAACTATGGCCATTCAATTGGCGACAAGGTCTTGCGAGCCGTGGTGGAACCATTGCAAAGAGTGGTTCGAGAAATAGATATTGTTGCTCGCATGGGTGGCGAAGAGTTTGCCTTTATTCTCCCTGAAACCGGTCTTGAAGAAGCTTGCAATCTGGCAGAGCGTTTAAGATCCGAAATTGAATATCTTGTGGTAACAAATGACGGGCATAAAATTAAAATTACCGCCAGTTTTGGCGTGGCTGCCTGCAAGGATGGCGATGGAAACATTGAAGTGCTCTTAACGGATGCTGATAACGCGCTTTATGTGGCTAAAAAGAATGGGCGCAACCAGATCAAGACATGATATTGAGTCAGGCCGAATTGCCGCTTCGGGTCGGAAGCGGAAATTCAAACTGAGACACTGCCCGGTGACCGCATCAGGGCGTCACTTTCTTTATTTCCGCCGCGGCCTCTTCCATGGTCTGGGATCGCCCGCCCCTTCGCTGACGGAATAGGCGCGCTGAAAATATTCGACGGCCTCGGCGCGCCGGCCCTGCCGCGCGATGCTGCGGCCGAGGCCCATCAGGTCGAGCGCGATCTTGGCCGCGGCGCCGGTGTCCTTATCGAGTCCGCAGCGCATCGTCATAGGATTGCTGCGCAGTTTTGAAATCCTCCAATTTGAAAGCGGCGTCCGCGATCAGGCGCAGCGAATTGGCTTCTTCGTTTTTATCGCCGGCATTTCTGTTCAGGGCCAGCGCGCGGCGGGCATGGTTCATGGCGTCCTGCGGCTGACCGGCGAGCGCCATTCTGGCCATGAGATTGTAAAGCCGGCCTTCGGCGCCGCAGCCGTGACAGTATTCGAGCGCCTTGTTCACCCATGACCGCGCTTCGGCTTCGTTGCCGTCATCCAGGTAATAACCGGCCTTGCGGTACGCGGCCTCGGCCTTCTGGTCGGCGCTGAAGGCGAGACTCTTGTCCATCAGTATCTGGTCGAGGGTAGTTTGCGCGGCCGCCTTGTCGCCGAGCCGACGATAAACAACGGACAGGTTCAGCAGTTCGGTGGCGATGCCCGCCACGTTCTCGACCGACCGGTGGATCGCCAGCGCCCCCTGATATTCCTGCAGCGCCTGCGCGTAATCGCCGCGGCGGAAGGCGGTCTCGCCGCGCTGATTGAACTGGATGGCGTCTTGCTGCTGTTCCGTGAGCACGGGCGGATTTCCCGGCAGCAGGCGGTCAGCGCCAGAACCGCCGGCGTGACGAACAGGAACATGCGCCATCGCTTCATGGTGTTGATTTCGCGGTTATTTTTGTTTCGGAGCCTGGTCGGACGCATAACTGTCGACCGGCAGGGTTTCCGAACGCGGCTCTTTTATGTTCTTGCTGATCGGCCAGGTGCGGCTGACCGAATCCACGACCTTGTTGGTTTTCTCCATCGTTTCACTGGCTTTCTCCATCGTCTCGCGCCCGCTCTTCGTCATGGCCGGCAGGTCGGAGGCCGTGACCTTTTCCAGATTCTCGAAATTTTTCGTCGCGCTGGTGAGCGCCGTATCCAGTTTCTGTTGCGTCGCGGGCAGACCGGCGAGCAGCGTATCGGCACGGCGTGCCACGCGCTTCAGATCATCGATCAGCGGTATCACTTCCGCGTACAGCTGATCCACCACTTGCCCGAGCCCGCGCTCGCGCTCGAAAGCGATCTGGGTGTTGTGTTCCAGAGATTTTTCCTTTTCGGACCCGGGGGTGATCTCGATGATATTCGCGCCGATGACGCCTTCCTTGATCAGGCGCGCCTTGGAATCGCTCTTCACCCACTTCATGTAGCCGCGCAGGATGGAGAGCGTGACCCTGACTTTGGCATCGTCGGTCAGCTCGAGTTTCTCCACCTTGCCGATGTTGAAACCGCTGAGCTTGACCGCCATGCCTTCGTCAATGTTCTGCCCGCTGTCGGTGATGATAGAAGAGCCGGGTCTTGGGCGAGAAGACGTCCTGCTGAATGCCGACGGCGACGACGGTCAGGACGATGCCGACGAGAGCGATAATGACGAAGAACCCGATTTTTTTCTCGAGTCCTTTGAAGCGCGTATCGTCATCGTGCAATATGGCCATGGTTCCCTCGCGTCATTGAGTCAGGGTGATGGTGCTGTCGGCCGCGAGACGCGCCGACACCGCGTCGTCCGGGCACAGGTACAGCGACACCCGGCCGGCCTTTCTGCCGTGAAACTCACCGGTCAGCTTCATCAAACGCTGCGCGGCGTCGCGCTCCAGACCGGCGAAGGTGAAATCATATATCAGGATGTCCGGCTCCATCAGCATCGCCCGCGCCAGCGCCACGACGCGCCGTTCGTACAGACTCAGCTGGCCGGGCAACTCGCCCATGCGTTGCTTCAACCCGGCCTCGCCCGGTCCGAGCTGATCGAATATCTCCGCCACCGGTCGTTCGGCCTGCTCCGCCGTCAAACCGCGGTGATACCACGCCGGCAGCAGCAGATTCTCCCATGCCTTGAGATTGCTGATCAGACCGCCGTGCGCCGGCACCACGCCGATGCGCCGGAACAGCGCGAGGCGCTCTTTTTCTTCGTGCGCGAACAGATCCTCGCCGAAGAACAAAACCTTGCCGGCCTCCGGGCGCTGCAAACCGGCGAGCAGGCCGAATAAAAGATTTTTCCGGTCTTCCGAATCGAACAGGATTTTGGCCGTGCCGCCGCTTTCGAGATCGAACGACAGATTGCGAACCGGTCCTTTCGTCACGCGTTCGAAACGGATCATAAGCCGCTGCAACTCTTCAGCAGGACGTCACACGAAGAAAGCATAAGAAATGATTCCATCGAGCAGAAAAATCGTCAGCAGGTTGCGCATGACGGCCCCGGTCGCGGCGCGCGGGATGGCGGTCACGGTGCCGCTCGCGCGCAGGCCGTAATAGCAGGAGGTGATCGAGATCACCAGCCCGAAGACGAAGGCCTTGAGCAGCGAAACCAGCACCTCGGCCAGGCTCAGCGTCGTGATGACGCCGGAAAGGCTTTTGACGAACGGCATGAACCCCATGACGGCGGCAAACGCATAACCCATCACGATCGCCGTCATCTGGAAATAGAAGGTAACGGCCACGACCGAGAGCGTGATGCCGGCGATGCGCGGCACCACCAGATAGTCGCCGGGGGAAATGCCCATGAACCGGAGATGATCGATCTCGCCGCGGATTTTCATGCTCGCCAGTTCCGAGGCGGTGGCCGAACTGCTGCGCGCAATGATCACGATGGCGGACAACAGCGGTCCGAGTTCGCGCACGACGGTCCAGAGCATGATCTTCGCCGTGAGCGCGATGTCCTGGCCCACCAGGCTGGTGACCTGGGTGGTGATCACGATGCCGGACAACGCGGCGATGACCGTCACCGCGCCCAGCGCCTCGACGCCGGTGAAATAGATCTGTTTCAGGAAAACGAGGCGCACGGGCGGCTTGCCCAAAGCGCCGAGCCGGCGGAAGGAGTAAAACAGGAGTTCGTGGAAACCTTTCCAGTAATCGCCGGCACCGAGCACCGCCCTGCCGATTCGTCCCGGGTTGATGAGCGCCGTGCTCATGCTCGCGGGATTCTCAGACGCTGCCGGGAATGACGGGCGTGGGACTTTTGACGTCGAGGTTCTGCGCGCGGTGGCGCAGCGCGTGATCCATCAGCACGATGGCGAGCATCGCTTCGGCGATGGGAGTCGCGCGAATTCCCACACACGGATCGTGACGGCCGGTGGTGGCAATCTCGACGGCCTCGCCCTGCACGTTCACCGTGCGACCGGGCAGACGGATGCTGGAGGTGGGCTTGAGCGCCATGCTGACCACGATGTCCTGACCGGTGGAAATGCCGCCGAGAATGCCGCCGGCGTTGTTCGAGAGAAAACCCTTCGGCGTGATTTCGTCGCGATGTTCCGTGCCCTTCTGTTCCACCGCGCGGAAACCCGCGCCGATCTCGACGCCTTTCACGGCGTTGATGCTCATCATCGCGTAGGCGATATCCGCGTCGAGCCGGTCGAACACCGGCTCACCGAGGCCCACGGGCACATGCGAGGCGACGACATTGATGCGCGCGCCGATGGAATTGCCCTCCTTGCGCAGCGCGTCCATGTAGGCTTCCAGCTCCGGAACTTTCGAGGCGTCAGGACAGAAGAATGCATTGTGCTCGACTTCGTTCCAATCCTTGAGCTCGAGCTTGATCGGCCCGAGCTGCGCGAGGTAACCACGAATCGTCACGCCATAGCGTTCATGAAGATATTTCCTGGCGATCGCGCCGGCCGCCACGCGCATCGCGGTTTCGCGCGCCGACGAGCGTCCGCCGCCGCGGTAGTCGCGCAGCCCGTACTTCTGCAAATAGGTGAAATCCGCGTGACCCGGGCGGAACCGGTCCTCGATCTTGGAGTAATCCTTCGAGCGCTGGTCGGTGTTCAGGATCTGCAGCCCGATCGGCGTGCCGGTGGTCTTGCCCTCGAACACGCCCGAGAGAATCTTGACTTCGTCGGACTCGCGCCGCTGGGTGGTGTGCCGCGACTGGCCGGGCTTGCGCCGGTCGAGATCGGGCTGGATATCGGCCTCGGAAAGCGCCATGCCGGGCGGACAACCGTCCACGATGGCGATATAGGCCGGGCCGTGGGATTCGCCCGCGGTGGTGACGGTGAACAGCTTGCCGATGGTGTTGCCGGACATGGCTGGCATGTTACCGGCAAAGCCGGCAGCGAACAAATCCCTGAGGCGAATAATTCTGAGGCGAAGTTCGATGTCCAGTGGACATTGACGGCCGGTCAGATAGCACCCTGGACTGGAAACCTGCAGTTCATGAATAACCGAAGCTGCGGTGCGCCCACCCTACCGAAGGCTCTACCGTGGCGAGACGGAGTCACTCGGCAGCCTGCTAAGCCTGGAATCCGGTCTTGTAGGTGTAGTTCAATGCCGCGAACAGGTCGAGGAATGGAATCCTCTCCTTCCACGCGGACACCAGCGGCATGAACGGCAGATCCTCGCCCTGGCCGATGGCATGCTTGCCCTGCAGGATATCGGCATGCAGTTTCTTGAGATCGCTCGACAGCTTTTCATAGACCGGCAGAATGTCGGAAAACACGCTGTCTTCCGGGTCACCCTCGTCTTCGGCGCACATAAGAACATCTTCGATCTCGAAGATCGTCTGATCGATCAGATCCAGATATTCATCCTGCGTGCGTGGTGTCATCATGCAAATTCTCTCTGAGCAATACAGAGACTGATGCTTAACGGGACTCCGCGAGAATCCAGGCGATGCCGACACCCGCCATGAACGAATTCGTTCTTTTTGACCAGCGGGCTGTCCGCGAATACCGCGCCGGAAAGATTATCATAACGCGCGAATGCCCCAACCCAGAATTTCGGAAATCGGCGGCTGGCCCTCAGCGACAGGCGGCTGCCGCTGTAACCTGCCTGGGCATTATAGGCAGGACGTGTCGCGGTGGCGAAGGCCGGTTCAACTTCATAATAGTAATCGTGGTAGTCCTGCGATGCATACATCGGACCTATGGCCGCGTTGAAGGACCAGCCACCGCCGATACGCTCCGCGTCAAAATTCAGATTGGGCTCAAATACCCACCCGACTCGCTGAACATGCCTGAGATCTGTCGCCACGGCGGCGCGTAACGGCAGTCGCAGCGACCACACGCGGTCGCGCGTGGTGTCATGCGCCAGAAAAACGTGCAGCGAGGGGCCCGCCTCGATGGTGGGGTCGATGTCCGGCATACCGCTGCGCGCGCCGTTCTGGCTGCTCTTCGCCGGTAGCCCGGCATTAAGACTGATATCGAGCTTCAGACGGTCCGATCTGAAAAAATCGCCGTGGGCACCCTCTCGATCGATCCGGAACACGTCGCCGCGATACTGGATATAAGGCAGCGGCAGGAGATATCCGCGCTGCTGATCCGAGCCGCGATAATCGGGAAAGCTCAACCCGGCCACGCCCAGGCCAAATTCCCAGAGTGGCAATTCGTCGGCATGCGCCTGGCCCGCGAGCAGACCGGCGGACAGAAATGCAAAACGAAGTATTTGTCGCATTGGCATTCCTAATATAGTCTTGGCAACATGGTAATCGGGCACTCATCCTGACACCACCCATGCGCGGCGCCGGTTTCCCGTCATCAGCCTCGACTCAGTCCACGTCTGGTCCGCATTCATTTCTCAAATATCTTTTCACTCTTTTCTGTGCCCTGCTGTTCACTTCAGGCACGGCACTTGCCGCGACGGCAACGAATGCCGGCGTCGCCGCGCAGGCCAAACCGCCGGCGGCAGTCAAATATGCCAAGGGGCTGTTATGGAAAATCGAGGCGCCGGGCGCCACAACGAGCTATCTATTCGGCACGATCCACTCCGAGGACAAGCGCGTCACGGCCTTGCCGGGACCGGTAATCAAGGCGCTCGACGCCTCGAACCGCTTCACGATGGAGGCGATCATCGACGGTGACGGACTCGTGCACATGGCCGAGGCCATGTACTTCAACGACGGTCGAACCCTGGAACAAGTGATCGGCAAAAAACTGTACGATGAATCGATCAAGGCGCTGGCCGCGCGCGGCATTCCGACGCTCGGCGTGGAGAAACAGAAACCCTGGGCGGTGATGATGGCGCTGTCCATGCCGCCGCCGAAAACCGGGGAGTATCTCGACTTCATCCTGCAGGACCGGGCCACACGCCAGAACAAGCCCGTCTCCGGGCTCGAAACCATCCAGGAACAAGTGGCGGTATTCGATGAACTGCCCCTGCCGGACCAGGTCGCACTCCTGAAAGAGGCGGTACAAGAACAGAACACTTTCGAAAAGGATCTCGAGGAGATGATTGAAGCCTATCTCGCCCGCGATATCGCCGCCCTGGCCGAGGCCAGTGAGAAGCACAAACCGGACAATGACCGGTTATATCGATCCGTCATGGACCGGCTGCTGACGCGGCGCAACACGCGCATGGCCGCGCGCATGGGGCCTATACTCAAGGATGGTGGCGCCTTCATCGCCGTGGGGGCCGCCCACCTCCCGGGCGAATCCGGGTTGTTGAATCTTCTCGCGAAAGCCGGTTATCGTGTCACCCCTGTCTACTAAGAAACACTGTACAACAAGGAGACGGACATTCCTTCCCGCAAACCCAAAAACCGAAAACGGCGCAAAAAAACATCGTCACGCCGCGCCGTGACGCAGACCTGGACTCGCCGGTCCGACGAACATCTGCTCGACACGCGCTTATGCGATCTGGGGCTGACGCTCGCCGGCACCAAGTTGCAGAAGGAAATCGAGTCTCTTTACCGGGAACTGGAAAACCGCGGCTTCGTGTTCCGTCCGCACACCTGGCTGTCGGACTGCTGGTTCTGTCCCGACGGGGTCCCGGGTTTCGCGATACCGTTCTATCTCGCGCACCCGCGGCTCATGCGCCTGGAAAAAGCGCACATGCTCGAATTCGACGGCAACACCGCGGAGTCGCGCATGAAACTGCTGCGGCACGAAACCGCGCACGCGCTCGCCAACGCGTTCCGGCTGCACCTCAAGCAGAGCTGGCGCCGGCGCTTCGGGCGCGCGAGCAAGATCTATCCCGAAAGCTATCTGCCGCGGCCCTACAGCCGCAACTACGTCCTGCATCTCGACAACTGGTACGCCCAAAGCCATCCGGCGGAGGATTGGGCGGAGACCTTCGCCGTATGGCTCGATCCGGATTCGCGCTGGCGCGAGAAATACCGCGACTGGCCGGCGCTCAAGAAACTCAATTATGTCGACGGGCTGATGAAGGAAATCGTGGGTCACTCCCCGCCGGTGCGCACCAAGAAGCAGATCGAATCGACCACCACGCTGCGCATCACGCTGCGCGAATACTACGCGGAAAAGCAGACGCGCCTGCAACAGGACCTGCCGCGTTTCCATGAACAGCAGTTGCGGCAGATCTTCCCGGCCGCGGGCGGACGCAAGAATGAAAGAGCGGCGCATTTCATCCGCCGCCTGCGGCGCGAGGCGATCAGCCACGGTCGCGCGCTGGACTTCGGATTCGCGCTACCGCATCAACCTCACCATCGAGGACATGATCCACCGTTGCGAGGAAATGAACCTGCACGCCTCGCGCAACCGCGAGGAAACCAAGATCGCCCTCATCTCCTCGCTCGTCATGCTCTACATGGGTTCCCTGCGCAGCGGGACCTCACGCCTTGCCATATGAAAAAACTGCGCGTCATGATGGTGGTGCACTACACGCTGGTGCCGCCGGATGACCTGAGCAACAAGGACGACCCGCGGATGGAGAAATACCGCACCGAGTACGACGTCAAAAACGCGCTGCTGAATCTCGGCCATGAGGTGCAGGTGGTCGGCGTCTACGACGATCTGGCGCCGATCCGCAAGATGAACGAGGAATGGAAGCCGCACATCGTGTTCAACCTGCTGGAGGACTTCGCCGGCAACAGCGCCTTCGACTACTACGTCGTCAGCTATTTCGAAATGATGCGCATCCCGTATACCGGCTGCAACCCGCGCGGGCTGCTGCTGGCGCGCGACAAGGCGCTGACCAAGATGATCCTGACTTATCACCGCATCAGCGTTCCGGACTTCGACGTATTCCGTCTCGGCCGCAAGATCAGCCGTCGTCGAAAATTCACCTACCCGCTGATCGTCAAATCCCTGACCGAAGAAGGTTCGGTCGGCATCGCCCAGGCCTCGTACGTGGAGAACGAAACCCAGTTGCGCGAGCGCGTGACGCTGATCCATGAGAAACTCCACGGCGACGCCATCGCCGAGCAGTACATCGACGGTCGCGAGCTGTACGTCACCGTCCTCGGCAACGCCAAGCTGGAAGTGCTGCCCATCCGTGAACTGGAATTCGGCGGCACCGAGCCCGGCACGCCGCGCATGGCCACCTACAAGGTCAAGTGGGACGACAAGTATCGCGAGCGCTGGAAGATCGAGTATCAGTTCGCGCGCAACCTGCCGAACGGCATGGCCGAACGTATCGGCCACCTGTGCAAGCGCGTCTATCACCTGCTCGACATGAACGGCTACGGCCGGATCGACCTGCGCGTGACGGCCGACGGCGAGCTCTATGTACTTGAAGCGAACCCCAACCCCGGGATCGCCCGCGACGAGGATTGCAGCCTCTCCGCCATCAAGTCAGGATTGAGCTACGAGGACTTCATTCAACGTATTCTCCATCTGGGAACGACGGCGCGTTCCATCGAGTAATCCCCGCGGGGTATTCTGGACCCCCTTGTCGAGATATTCCCCGCGTAACTGGCCTGCCTCTTGCTCTTCTTGAACCCCTGAATTTTGTACCCATATTAGTTGACTGAATTAGTATGTTATAGATAGAATATTAGCGTATTCTAATATTCTATATGGGTATTCAAAGATTAATGGCTATCAATTCGTAATGTGCGGAGGTGCTAAACCATGACTCAACTCATCAATGGCTTTCCAGCTGACGGGGTGGTGACGGTCAACCGGATGCTGCTCAAACCCGAGTACACCGTGGATGATCTTCAGGAACGCGTCGCCATGCTGTGCGAGAACGTGAAGACCTATCACTCCGACACCGGCTTCGTCGGTGGTTTCGTCGCCCTGAACAGCGGTGCCATCTCGAACGAGGGCTCGACCATCGGCCAGGCGGTCGAAAACCCGCTCAAGGAGAAGGAAGCCTTGGTCGTGACGTTCTGGCGATCCTTCGAGGAACACGAACAGTCGCATCGCAGCGAAACCTTCCAGCCTTTGTTCAAAAAGGTTCTGGAGTTGTGCGAGAACGGCAACGAAGAGATTGCCTACACCATGCTCTGGTCCGGCCGCGCCTATTCCTCGGAGGAGGCCAAAGCCGCGCGCGCGGCCAAGGCCAAGTACGGAAGCAAGGCGGCATAACGCGGGATCGTCATCCGCCGCTTGATGTCCGACAACCCCGCCACTGGCGGGGTTGTCGTTTCAAGCATTCACCGCGGCTTTCCGGTAAACTCCATCGGCTCTAAATGAGCCAGAGCGTGAAGAAGAATGTCCCAACGTCCCTACGCCGTCCCCGACAGCGCGCGCCGCGAACGCCTGTCACGGCTCGAAACTCTCCTTAAAGAACGGATTCTGATCCTGGACGGTGCCATGGGCACCATGATCCAGCGCTACAAGCTGGAGGAGAAGGACTATCGCGGCGAGCGCTTCGCCGACTGGGCGCACGATCTCAAGGGCAACAACGACCTGCTGACGCTGACCCAGCCGAAGATCATCCACGACATCCACGCCGCCTATCTCGACGCCGGCGCGGACATCCTCGAGACCAACACCTTCAACTCGCAGTCCATCTCCATGGCGGATTACCACATGGAGGAGCTGGCGTATGAACTGAACCGGGAAGGCGCGCGCCTGGCGCGCGCCACGGCCGACGAATACGAACGCAAGGATCCGACGCGTCCGCGCTTCGTGGCCGGCGTGCTCGGGCCGACCAACCGCACCGCCTCGCTGTCGCCGGACGTCAACAATCCCGGGCTTTCGCAATGTCAGCTTCGACGCAGCTGGTCGCGGCCTACACCGAGTCGCGTGCGCGGGCTGCTCGACGGCGGCGCCGACCTGCTGCTGGTCGAAACCATCTTCGACACGCTGAACTGCCAAGGCGGCGCTGTTCGCCGATCGAGCAATATTTCGAGGAACACGGCATCCGCGTGCCGATCATGATCTCCGGCACCATCACCGACGCCAGCGGCCGCACGCTCTCGGGCCAGACCACCGAGGCGTTCTGGAATTCCGTCGCGCACGCGCAAGCCGCTGAGCGTCGGCCTGAACTGCGCGCTCGGCGCGACGCAACTGCGCCAGTACGTCGAGGAGCTGGCGCGCGTCGCCAACGTGCACGTCAGCAGCCACCCCAACGCCGGCCTGCCGAACGAGTTCGGCGGATACGACGAGACGCCCGAGTTCATGGCCGAAGCAGATCCGGGAATGGGCCGAATCCGGCTTCCTCAATATCGTCGGCGGCTGCTGCGGCACCACGCCCGCCGCACATCAAGGCCATCGCCGAGGCCGTGCGCGACGTCCGCGCCGCGCACGCTGCCGAAGATCGAGCCGCAGTGCCGGCTGGCCGGCCTGGAACCGCTCAACATCGGCCCGGACACGATGTTCGTGAACGTCGGCGAGCGCACCAACGTCACCGGTTCGGCGGTGTTCAAGAAGCTCATCCTCAACAACGAATACGACAAGGCGCTCGACGTCGCGCGCCAGCAGGTCGAGAACGGCGCGCAGATGATCGACGTCAACATGGACGAGGCCATGCTCGACGGCGAGAAGGCCATGACGCACGTTCCTGAACCTGATCGCCTCCGAGCCGGACATCTCGCGCGTGCCGGTCATGATCGACTCCTCGAAGTGGACCGTGATCGAGGCCGGCCTGAAGTGCATGCAGGGCAAGCCGGTGGTGAACTCCATCAGCCTCAAGGAAGGCGAGGAAAAATTCATCGAGCAGGCGCGCGCTGTGCCGCCGCTACGGCGCGGCCGTGGTCGTCATGGCCTTCGACGAAAAGGGCCAGGCCGACACGCGCGCAACGCAAGATCGAAATCTGCGCGCGCTCTACAAGATTCTGACCGAGCAGGTCGGCTTCCCGCCGCAGGACATCATCTTCGACCCGAATATCTTCGCGGTCGCCACCGGCATCGAGGAACACAACAACTACGCGGTGGATTTCATCGAGGCCACGCGCGAGATCAAGCAGCGCCTGCCGCACGCGCATGATCTCCGGCGGCGTGTCCAACGTGTCGTTCTCGTTCCGCGGCAACAACGCGGTGCGCGAGGCGATCCACTCGGTGTTTCTGTACCACGCCATCCAGGCCGGCATGGACATGGGCATCGTCAATGCCGGCCAGCTGGCGGTCTACGAGGACATCCCGGCGGAACTGCGCGAGCGCGTCGAGGACGTGATCCTGAACCGCCGCCCGGACGCCACCGAGCGCCTGCTCGAGATCGCGGCGAAGTACGCCGGCGAAGGCGGCAAGGCCAAGGCCGAGGATCTCGCCTGGCGCGAGGCGCCGGTGACCGAGCGCCTGACACACGCGCTGGTGCACGGCATCGACGACTTCATCGACACAGGATACCGAAGAGGCGCGGCAGCAATTCGCGCGCCCGATCCAGGTCATCGAAGGCCCGCTGATGGACGGCATGAACGTCGTCGGCGATCTGTTCGGCGCCGGCAAGATGTTCCTGCCGCAGGTGGTGAAGAGCGCGCGCGTCATGAAAAAGGCCGTGGCCTAGCTGCATGCCCTTCATCGAGGCGGAGAAGACCGCCGGCAGCCAAGCGCGCAAGGGCAAGATCCTGATGGCCACGGTCAAGGGCGACGTGCACGACATCGGCAAGAACATCGTCGGCGTGGTGCTGGCCTGCAACAACTACGAGGTCATCGATCTCGGCGTCATGGTGCCGGCCGACGAAGATTCTCGAAGAGGCGCGCGAAGACACAAAGTCGACATCATCGGCCTGTCCGGCCTGATCACGCCTTCGCTCGACGAGATGGTGCATGTCGCCAAGGAGATGCAGCGCGAGGGCTTCACGATCCCGCTGCTGATCGGCGGCGCCACCACCTCGCGCGTGCACACGGCGGTGAAGATCGCGCCGAACTACCCGCATCCCGTGGTGTAGGTGAAGGACGCCTCGCGCGGCGTCGGCGTGGCCTCGAATCTCCTGAGCGACTGACCTCAAGGCAGACTTCGTCGCCAAAGTCCACGCTGAATACGAAGAAGTGCGCGCGCGGCACAAGGGCAAGAAGGCCGGGGCGCGCATGCTTGCGCTCGCCGAGGCGCGCGCCAACAAAACGAAGATTGACTGGAAGGCCATACGCCCCGCGACGCCGCGCAAGCCGGGCATCACCGTGCTCGAGAATTATCCGCTCGATGAACTGACGCGCTATATCGACTGGACGCCGTTCTTCATCACCTGGGAAATGAAAGGCCGCTACCCGGCGATTCTCACGGATGAAAAAGCCGGCGTGGAGGCCACCAAGCTGTTCAACGACGCCCAGGCATTGCTGCAAGCGCATCATCCAGGAAAAATTATTCACGGCGAAGGGCGTGATCGGCCTGTTCCCGGCCAACAGCGTGGACGACGATGACATCGAGGTGTACCAGGATGAGTCACGCCAGAAGCTCGCTGATGGTACTGCACAGTCTGCGTCAGCAGGACGAAAAACCGCCGGGGCGGCCGAACCGCGCGCTGGCGGATTTCGTCGCGCCGAAAAATTCCGGTCTCAAGGATTACGTCGGCGGTTTCGCCGTCGGCATTCACGGCGCCGATGAACTGGCGAAGAAATTCGAGAGCCAGCACGACGACTACAACGCCATCATGGCCAAGGCGCTGGCCGACCGCCTGGCCGAGGCCTTTGCCGAACGGCTGCACGAGCGCGTGCGCAAGGAATTCTGGGGTTATGCGGCCGATGAAAAACTCGACAACGAAGCGCTGGTGCGCGAGGAATACAAAGGCATCCGCCCCGCGCCCGGCTATCCGGCCTGCCCGGATCACACCGAGAAAGAATTGCTCTTCAAATTGATTGATGCAACGAAGAACACGGGCGTGAAACTGACGGAAAGCTTCGCCATGTGGCCGGCCGCCGCCGTGAGCGGCTTTTACTTTGCGCATCCCGAGTCGCAGTACTTCGCCGTGGGTAATCTCGGCAAGGACCAGGTCGAAGATTATGCCCGGCGCAAGGACATGAGCCTTGCGACCGTTACGCGCTGGCTCTCGCCCAATCTGGGATATGAACCCGAGGAGTAAATAAAAAGGGCGC
Organism: uncultured Gammaproteobacteria bacterium; assembly: GCA_963750625.1. Taxonomy (GTDB): domain Bacteria; phylum Pseudomonadota; class Gammaproteobacteria; order Acidiferrobacterales; family Sulfurifustaceae; genus Sulfuricaulis. Next base: position 172,398 of record CAVVRV010000031.1, read on the forward strand.
TTTTCATGTTGAAAAGCGCCCTTGTCTTGGTATAAACCGAGACAGGTGTTCAGCCGTCTTTCCCGGTATTACCCTCTGACCAGCGTTCCGTTTTCGATCTTCACGCTGTCACCCGTCTTGAAACCAGGATCGGTTTTTTGGGTGATGGTATGCACGCTGCCGTTGTTCATGCGCACTGTAACGCGGAAGTGAGTGGATTTTTTCAGGTTCTTCTCGATCTCGTTGCCGGCATAGGCGCCGCCGGCCGCGCCCGCGACGGTGGCGAGGGTCTTGCCCCGGCCCGCGCCGATCTCGTTGCCCACCACGGCACCAACCACGCCGCCGGTCACGGCACCGGCACCGGTTCCCTCGCCTTTCACCTCGACAAGCTTGATCGACTCGATCACTCCGCAATTAAGACACTCTTTGGCGGCTTCCTGCGCCGCATTCTTGGAACTCGCGCTGGGAATGATGCCGGTCATCATGCCAACGCCCACGGCGGAAAAAATAATCACGGCCACGGCGGCAATCTTTACAATAGGTGACGATGAGCCTTCTGCTGACATATAAATCTCCTTGAAGAAACATTCATATTCCGGGCGCAGAAGTATACGCCGGTTGATCAGCCCCGAAAAAGATATTAAATGTAAATTTTTGCAAAATACTTAAACTTGATACTGTGATCGCCGCATAGGTATCAGCGCCATCAATAACCTCGACTGGAAAAGAAAACCCCATTGCTGAGCGAATCAGATATCGCAGACCTTTCAGGATTGTCCGGAACCGAAGCCGTTCGTCGGCTGAAAACCGACGGCTATAACGAGCTTCCTTCCAGCAAGCCGCGCAGCCTGCTCGTCATCGCCCTGAACGTCTTGCGCGAACCCATGTTCCTGCTGCTGCTCGTCAGCGGTGGACTCTATCTCCTGCTCGGCGATGTACGCGAAGCGATGTTGCTGCTTTTCTTCGTGTTCATCGTCATCGGTATCACGCTGTACCAGGAACGCAAGACGGTGCGCGTGCTGGAAGCACTGCGCGATCTTTCGAGTCCGCGGGCGCGGGTGATCCGTGACGGGCAGGTACGGCGTATTCCGGGACGCGAGGTGGTGCGTGGCGACATTCTGGTTCTTGGCGAAGGCGACCGCGTGCCGGCGGATGCCAGGGTTCTTTGGTGCAGTAATTTATCCGCCGATGAATCGCTGCTCACCGGAGAATCGGTTCCCGTGCGCAAACGCGCCGCCGACAGCGCGCCTCCCGCCGCACGACCCGGCGGCGATGACCTTCCTTCGTGTATGCCAGCACCCTGGTCGTGCACGGCAAGGGCGTGGCGGTCGTCGAAACCATCGGGCTCAATACCGAGATCGGCCGTATCGGCAAGGCACTGCTGAAGGTGGAAGAGGAACCATCGTCGCTGCAACGCGAGACGCGGCACATGGTAAGGCTGTTCGCTGTCATCGGCGCGGTGCTCAGCCTCATCGTCGTCGCCGCCTACGGCCTTCTGCGCAGTGACTGGTTGAACGGCCTGCTCGCCGGGCTCACCCTGGCCATGTCCATTCTGCCGGAGGAATTCATAGTGATCCTCACCGTGTTCCTGGCTCTCGGTGCCTGGCGCATGGCGAAAGTACAGGTGCTCACCCGGCGCATGCCCGTCGTGGAAACGCTGGGAGCAGCCACCGTGCTGTGCGTGGACAAAACCGGCACGCTGACCCAGAACCGCATGTCGGTGAACCGGCTCTTCGCCAACGGAGAGTATCTGGACGTATCGGCGCCGCTCGCGGCGCTTCCGGAAAATTTTCACGAGATAGTCGAGTTCGCCATTCTCGCCAGCCAGCGCGATCCATTTGACCCGATGGAAAAAGCGCTAAGGACAGCTGGGCGAAACCACCCTCGCCCACACCGAGCACTTGCACGAACACTGGACGCTGGTGCGTGAATACCCGCTCTCTCCCGAGCTGCTGGCGCTGTCGCATGTCTGGCGCGGACCGGACCGGCAGCATCATGTCATCGCCGCCAAGGGCGCGCCGGAAGCGATCGCGGACCTTTGTCACTTCAGCCCGGCGCAACTGGACACCCTGGGAGCATCTGTCCGCCAACTCGCCGATCAGGGCCTGCGGGTGCTGGGCGTGGCGCGGGCCGAGTTCCGCGAACAGCCGCTGCCGGGCAAACAACATGATTTTGATTTCGAGTTCCTCGGGCTGGTGGGGCTTGCTGACCCGATCCGGCCGGCGGTGCCCGAGGCGCTCGCGGCCTGTTACACCGCCGGCATCCGCGTCATCATGATCACCGGGGATTATCCCGGCACGGCGTCCAACATCGCGCGTCAGATTGGCCTTGCACAACACGACGAGATCATCACCGGCCCGGAACTCGATCGGTTAAGCGATGCCGAGCTCGGCCACCGAATCAAGCGGATCAACATCTTTGCGCGCGTGGTACCGGAACAGAAACTTCGCATCGTCAACGCGCTCAAGGCCAACGGCGAGATCGTCGCCATGACCGGCGATGGCGTCAACGACGCGCCGGCACTGAAGAGCGCGCACATCGGCATCGCCATGGGCGAACGCGGTACCGACGTGGCGCGCGAAGCAGCGGATCTCGTGCTGCTCGACGATGACTTTTCTTCCATCGTGGCCGCGGTACGCCTCGGGCGACGCATGGCTTCCAACCTGCACAAGACAATGGCCTATACGCTCGCCGTCCACGTGCCGATTGCGGGATTATCGCTGCTGCCGGTGCTCGCCGGATGGCCCTTGATCCTTACGCCGGTGCACATCGTTTTTCTCGAGTTGATCATCAATCCCACCTGCTCCATCGTGTTCGAAGCCGAGCACGAGGAGACCGATGTGATGCGCGAACCGCCACGGCCACCGGGCGCTCCACTCTTCAGCCGTCACTTGCTCGCCTTGAGCCTGTTACAGGGCGCCGGCGTGCTGCTCGTGGCGCTCGCGCTGTTCAGCCTCTCGCTCTACCGCGGCTTGGACGAAAACCAGGCGCGCACGCTGACTTTCACCACGCTGGTTGTTTCCAACCTGGCGTTGATTTTTTCGAACCGCTCCTGGGTGCGCTCGGGTTTTGCCATGTTGCGCGCGCCCAACCCGGCGCTATGGTGGGTCACGTCGGGCACGCTGGTGGTGCTTGCGCTCACCTTGTCGGTTCCGGTGCTGCGCGACCTGTTTCACTTCGCTGCCCTGAGCGTCACGGACTTTGCCTTCAGCATCGCCGCCGGTGCCGCGGGAGTAATGTGGTTTGAGTTGTTCAAGCGCTTCCGGCAAAGCCGATGAACAGATTCCGACTTTCAATTTTGTTAACTCCTTCTCGAATACGCACTGATTTCAATCATTCCCGCCTGCGTAGCTTCGTGGCAATGTAAACAATCGTTACCCGGGATTTGGCGTGTGCCGCCAGGGTTATCATGGAGCGGCTCCTGGCGCGTGGAAGATGTTGCCAATCATGTGGATTCAGGCATTCGCAAATTTAATTCTCTGTAAACCGCGGGCCTGCATGCGCGTTAATTGTCCAGAGTCGAATTGCCACGCGGGGTTTTAGTTGTTTTGGCTGAAAACTTAGCTGCCTCGGGGGCATCTAACGATTATCACAGGATTGCCGTCGAACGGCATGGATTCTCACCATGGAGACAAAGATGACAAACCCGGAAGGCAGGAACAAGACAATCATCGCCATCGTCACCACGTCGGTACTCGCCGTCGGCGCGGTGGCCGCCGCGGTCATGACCGGCGTGATCCCACGCCCTACTTCGGTAACCGAACAAGCGGAATCAACTCCGCCCGCACCGGCCCAGGCTGTAAAGCCGACAGCGGCGCACAAGCGCTCGACGCTCAAAGCCCATGCACCTGAAGTGAAGGTGGCCGACAGCGCGGCACCGGTCGTGTGCCAAAACTGCGGCGTGGTGGAATCGGTCGAGAGCTTTACGGAGAAAGGCCAGGCCTCCGGGGGCGGCGCTGTCGCGGGCGGCGTGATCGGCGGCATTCTCGGCCACCAGATCGGCGGAGGCCGCGGCAAGGATCTTGCCACCGTGGCTGGCGCCGTCGGCGGTGCGATAGCCGGCAACGAGATCGAAAAGAATTCGAACAAGGTCACCCATTACCGCGTCGGCGTACGCATGGATGACGGCACACGTCAGGTCCTCACGCTCGATGCCGCGGTCGGCGTTGCCGCGGGCGACAAGGTCAAGATCGTGGACGGGGCGCTGGTCCGTAACTGATCCGACCGTTCAGTCCACGGGAAAGCAGGGGTAGCGACTCCTGCTACTGGATGTTCAGGATCTTCTCCGCTTTCCCGAGCGTGTCCAGCGACTCCTGATGCTTGCCCTGTTTGTGCAGGGTCTCGCCTTCGGCGCGCAGGCTCTTGACCTCGGCGAGCTGCTCGGCGGTGATGTTGGGCTTGGCCGCGAGCGCGTCGTCGATCTTCTTCATCTCCTTGGGACAATGGAACGCGAAGGCATTGCTGGCCGCGAGCATAAGGCCGACGGCGGCGACGATTATACGAAGTTTCATCTTGGTCTCCTTTCCTTAGGTCAGAATGAAATGGTGGAACTATCCGATACCGCATCCCTGTAAACACTACCGGAGCTATTTTATTCCCGCCGTTCCCTGCTCGTATCAATAAAGCGTCCGAACACTTCTCTTATTTTTAGTGGGGGATATAAGCGTTCGTTAAACTACCGCACCTTGCCGACGTTATTCAAGATTGAATGACACAAACGACGCAGGCGAGCGTCGAGGCCGGTTTGAAATAGAAAATCGACTCCGCCTTATTTTCTAAGGGGCGTACTGGGCCACGCCGTTCCCGAACGACCAGTTTTCCTTTTTGACCTCGACCAGGCTGATGAACACATCCTGCGGTTTGAGGCCGATCGCCTTCTGCAAACCCTCGGCGATGGCCTTGTACAGCGACTTCTTGAGCTCGACCGTGCGGCCTTCGTTCAAGGTGATCTGAATCATCGACGAGGTCGTCGGTGTGCGGAATATCCAGATACACCGGCGCGTAGAGGAAATTTCCCTTGGGGTGCTCGCTGATAAGCTGAAACCGGTCCTGCGGCGGGCAATTGATCGTCTCCACCATCGCCTGATGCACGACGTCACCGATCTTGCGCCGGTAATCGGCGCTCTTACCTTCCATCAAGGAAATTCGCACGAGGGGCATGGGACCTCCGGGGATTTTTAAGGGCTGAACGAATTGGTTAATTTAGCTGACCCTATTTCCGTTGCAAATACATTGCGCTGAAGGTCTGAAAGCGGCCACGAGCCGCCGTTCGCATCGCCAAAGAGCGGACGCTCAGCGTTCCCGCTCAGGCGTGCCATTTTTATCGCCGCCGGCGGTCCATACGTCGCTCGATGGCAAAACTCCGAATCAAATCAGTACTGGCATATCACCGCTTTCGGCACACATTGGGCGATTCTCCTGGATATCACGCTGTCACGCGTTGTTTCAGACACCGGTGGCGGCGTGATTGGGAATTCGCCAAGCACAGATCCCGCGTGCCACACGTAATCACTCGCGTGCGTCAACTTGAGTGCGCCGACACACCGCTCATCCGCTTCGATAATCCAATAGTCTGCAAACAGTTTTCTTTTCGTGCGCGACCGAGTATTAATTGGTTAGTACAGCGGTGCACGTAGTGAGTGTCGATCGTGGATCCCAACCACGACACAAAAAATAAAGGAATTTCCGCAGGAGACGAATCATAAAGATTCGCTGTTAGCCTGCGGGTCCGGTCGAACCGAGTTTCGGTTTACCGATTCGACAATAGGGAGGATGTTTTTTGACATTACGTTCGTTACCGCTTGCGGCACGTTGGAGCCGCACCGCGCGTTTCACCCTGGTTTCCATATTACTCGGTGTTTCTCTGCTGATTTCTGCCAACGCCCATGCGGCAAGGTTGGGTGTGAGCAAAACCGGCTCCGGCACCGTTACCTCCTCGCCCAGCGGGATCAACTGCGGCACGACTTGCAGAGCCCGTTACACGAGCGGCACAACGTCACGCTGACTGCCTCTGCGGCCAGCGGCTACAGCTTCTCCGGCTGGAGCGGGGCGTGCAGCGGCACCAGCGCCACTTGCACGCTCACGATCACGGACAGCGCGCAGAGTCGCCGCGACGTTCAGCCAGAACGTCGTCAACTACACCTTGGTCAACTACACCTTGACGCTGAGCAAGTCCGGCTCCGGCACCGTCACCTCCTCGCCCAGCGGGATCAACTGCGGCACGAGCTGCAGCGCCAGTTACGCGAGCGGCACCACCGTCACCCTGACCGCCGCTGCGGCCAGCGGCTACAGCTTCTCCGGCTGGAGCGGGGCGTGCAGCGGCACCAGCGCGAGTTGCACGGTTTCGATGACCGCGGCACGCAGCGTGGCCGCCACGTTCAGCCAGAACGTCGTCAACTACACCTTAGGCGTCTCGACATTCGGCTCCGGCACCATTACGTCTGCGCCCAGCGGAATCAACTGTGGCAGCAGCTGCAGCGCCAGTTACGCGAGCGGCACCAACGTCACGCTGACCGCCGCTGCGGCCAGCGGCTACAGCTTCTCCGGCTGGATCGGGGCGTGCAGCGGCACCAGCGCGAGTTGCACGGTCTCGATGAACCGCGGCACGCAGCGTGGCCGCCACGTTCAGCCAGAACATCGCGCTGACCGCCCCGGACACCACAATTCAATGCTCAGGCAGCGGCCTTGCTGCAACTGATCTATCCGGCCAGTGCCGCAGCTCCACGCCGACTTCGGGAGCGCTTGAGGCCATCGATCCCAGCACATTGCCAATTCCGTGACTTGGTCGCCCTATCCCGGGACCGCCTCAGGCTACATCATTTATTACGGGCCGACCTCCACAACCGCCACCAACCTGGCCTCTGACGTGCCTATCGGCACCGCGAATTTTAATCCCGCGGCGCCGGCTGTCAGCTATCAGGCCCAGGATCTTGGCCTCAGTCCTGGCAACGCCGTTTGTTTCCAAATCTTCGCCTATGACACTGCGCACGCGCTATACAACTGGTCTGAGGTTCAATGCACTGTTGCGTTATGATATCGACCTTGATTTCGACTTCTCACTCCCGAATCACCGCCAGCTTATCCGCTCCCGACAACGGCAACCACACCTCGCCGGGCCGGCCGAGAATCTGGCGCACGGCGCTGCCGCGGCTGGGTAGCGGAATCACGTTGAACTTCTCGGTCTTCGGATCGAAGCGCACCATGGCGTTGGCGCCGAAATCGGACAGCCAGACGATGTCTTTGTTGTCCACGTACACGGCGTAGGTCTGCGGGTTGTCGCCGGGGAGCTTTCCATTCGCGCCATTGATTCGTTTTCGGGTCGTACATCGAAACCTGGCCGGAGTTCCATTCGCTGACCCAGATGCGGCTTTTGGAATCGGCCCACACGCGCCGCGCGCCCTGGCCGGGCGTGGGCGGTTCGATGACCGTGGCCTTGCCGGTTTTGGTGTCGATGCGCGCGATGTGCGAACCGGCGAGCGAGGCGTAGTACACGCTGCCGTCCGGCGCGGTGCAGATGCCGTACGGGCCGCGCCCGCGCGGGGCTTCGAACACTTCCGCCTTGCCGGTTTTGGGATCGACCCGGCCGTAATAACCGCTCTGGCCGGTGTACCAGAGGATGCCGTTGTTATCGAAGGTGGCGGTGTTGAGGTTGATATAAGGCGTGCCCTTCGGCAGCGGGAAGACGTCGACCTTTTCGGTCTTGGGGTCCACGCGCACGATGGCGTTGAGGCCGCTGTCGGTGATCCACGGCGCGCCGTCGGGGCCGACGATGACGCCGTGCGGCGCGGAATTTTTGCCGAGCGGGATGTGTTTGGTTTTGCCGGCGTTATTCGGGATCAAGCCAGCCGAGCGCGCCCTGAGCTTGCGCGGTGTACCACACGCCGCCATCGCGCGCGGGCGCGACGTCGTGCGGCTGCGAACCTTTGGGAACGGGAAATTCCTTGATTGACCGGCTCAGCGGCATACGCCGGCGCCGCGCACCACAGCGCGGTCGCCATGACAGCGAACAGAAAATCCCTTCTCCGCATGCATCCTCCCTTACTGAGCCGGACAGGAGGATATTACGCCTGCGTACGGAATGGGCAAAACAAGGACGGCGGGTTACGCGCCAAAAAACAGGCGCTAACCCGCCCTACATTAAATCGGCTAGGCCGAAACACCCCGCTGTTGCGTGGGCCGGTTGCGGCGGCTGCTTCCCGAACGCCAGCTCGGCGATCAGTTCCTTCTGGCGCTCTTCCAACAAGTCGGCAAAGCCGATCGTAGTCCGCGCCGACGGCCTCGAACAGGCCGCGCACGGAAAAACCGAAACCGTGGAAGGCATCCGCCAGCGCTTCGATGCGCGCGGGCAGTCGCGCCAGAAATTCCTTGCGCTCCATTTCGGAAAGTTTTGCCAGCTCCTTCTTGAGCCGCGACATGCCGAACGCGACATGATCCAGCTCATCCGCCAGCGGAATCCGCAGGGATTCGCGCGTGCCGGGATCGGCGAGCGGCACGATGCGCTCCACCGCCTCGCTGCCCAGCGCCTCGACGCAAACATAAAGATCGGCGAGAAAATCGATCCACGGCAAGGCCTGGAAATACTCGCGGATCATCTGCTCCTGTTCGGGCGTGATGAGCGGCGTGGGGGCGGCGCCGAACTGGCGCATCCACTGGCGCTGGATGGAAACGTGGCGGCTTTCATCGCCCACCTGCTTGGCCAGCGACAGTTCCGCGTCTTCGTCGGGCGCATCGGTCAGACGCTGGGCGCATACTTCCATGATGAGCCGGTCGACCTGGGTGTAAAGCATCAGCAACTGGCCCATGGACTGGCGATAACCATTGTCTTCGACTGACTTTTGCAGATTCATAGGACTTTCCTCCTTGGGTTAGGGATACCCCAACTGGTGTTGGGACGCAGAAACTTGGTGCGACTGGCGGCGCGCATCGCGGAAAACCGCAACAACCGCCACAGCGGGCCCGAAATTCCCAGGGCGCGCAATACGCGCTGACTGGTGGGCAGCAATGGCGGACTCAAACCCGGCAACACCCAGTTGCCCGCCTCGCGCGCCTGACGCTGCAAATAGCCGGGCAGAAAATCTCTCACCTCCGGTTCGACATAAAACGTGGGCAAAAGTCCCGCTTCATCGGACTGAATTTTTCCTTCCGCGACCAGTTGCCGGGTCAGCGGCGTGCCGGGATAGAGCCGCACGCCGGTCATGGCGACCACGGCGGTTGGGCGCATGGCGCGCAGGGCCCGGCAGGTGGCGCGCACGCTGGCTTCGGTTTCGCCCGGCCCGCCGAAGATCACCGTATGGCAGACGCGCAGTCCGGCCTCCAGGCCATGCGCGTTGGCGCGGCGTACGACCTCGGCATCGAACGATTTGCCGAGGCGTTCCAGCTGGCCGTCTTCGACGGCGTCGCTGCCGAGTTCCATCCCGTCGCAGCCGGCGCGCGCCATGAGGCTCGCCTGCTCACGGCCCAGCTTGACGGGCGTCGCATAACAGCTCCAGCGCAGCCGCAGCCGGCGCCGCAAAATTTCTTCGCACAGCGCCTCCACGTGGCCGACCGGGAAGTTCAGGATGGAGTCGACGAAGAAAACGTCATGCGGTCCATAATCCGCCATCAACGCTTCGAGCTCGTCCACCACGTCGCCGGCATCGCGCGCGCGGAAGCGGTTTCCTTCCAGCAAGGGATAGGTGCAGTAACTGCACTTGAACACGCATCCGCGCTTGGTCTGGACGTTGCCCATGCCGCCGCGGCGTATGTAGCGCGGGTAATCGAATAGATCGCGCGCCGGACGCAGCCCCGCGGCCCAATCGAGGTGACGTCGCACCGGCGTGGCGGAGGCCGGCGTATCTCCCGAAGTGCGGCGGCGGGATATCACGCCCGGTATGCCGGTTGGATTCCATCCGCGATCGAGCGCCGCCAGGAGTTCCACAAACGCCTGCTCGCCTTCCCCGGCCACGCCCCAGTCGCCATCCAGGGCCTGCATATACGGCTCCGGCAAAATCGCGAAACCGGATCCGCCCAGGACGATCGGGGCGCGCGTGACGGCGCGCAGCGTATCCACGACCTCGCGATGCTGGTCGAGATATTCCACGGTGAGCGGATAGGCCGCGTTGTCTATGTTGCGAATCGAAAGACCGACGACGTCGGGTTGAAATGCGTTCACCTGCCGGCGCAAGTCAGCGAGTGGATGCCGCCCGAAGCACAGATCGGCCACGGCCACTTCGTGTCCCGCCTGGCGCGCGGCGGCGGCGATATAGGCCAATCCCAGCGGGAAGATCGGATCGGGAATCCGCTCGCGGTTCGCTGAAACCAGGAGAACCCGCATGGGCTTCTCTATGCCGCGCTCACGAGGCGGGCCGGACGGTGAGTTTTCCTTCCATGCCGTGTTCGCGGTGACTTTTCATGAAAGGAAGTTTTTTGTTGCAGTAAAAAATGTAACTACCGGCCGTCTGCGGGGTAAAGCGCAGCGTGGTGGATTTGCCCGCCGATACCGCCGCATCCAGATCGATGCCGGCATTCGGTTCCTTCAGCGTGAAGTTGTGCGGTGTGATTTTGTCGTCGTTCACCAGCGTCAGTTCCACCGGACGGCCGGCGACGACTTCGATAGTATCGGGTTGAAAGCGGTAATCGCCGAGATGGACCGTGACCTGCTGGGCCCCGGCGTCCGCGGCGGACACCGCAAGCGGAACCGAAAACAGCAACGCACAGGCGAAAATGGCTGAAAATCTTTTGCGCCGTGCCCCGCGTTCTGACTTATTATCCTTCTCCATGAAGCCTCCTTGTGGTTCATCCGACGTTCGCAGGCGTCGTGATTGCTTCGACATGCGGTTTGCATTCTTGTTCCTGGCGCTCATCGGCACAGGGGTGGCAACGGCGGAATCCGCTGGACCGACGGTCCCGGAGGAAGACCCCATCCTGAAGGCCGGCTGGTATCCGGTGTCGGAACGAGGCGGCCTGCGACTCTATAACCGCGCCGTGCCGGGTGCCGCCGTACCCGCCGCCCTGGCGCGCGTCCGCATCGAGGTCCCGCCGGCGCGCCTGTTCTCGGTGATCACGGACTACGACCGCTTCGCCGAGTTCGTGCCGTACGTCGTGCACAGTCGGGTAGTGTACCGTGAAGACGGGCTACGCCGGGTATCTCAGCATCTGCGCTTTCCCGGGCCGCTGGCCGACCGCCATTACGTCATCGAGAGCCGCGACAGCGTCACGACCTCCCCGCAGGAACGCTGGCGCGTCGAATGGCGCCTGGTTCCGGAAACAAACCAGCCCGCGCCGGACGAAGCAGGAATTACCCCGGCCGCGTTCACGGGTTACTGGGAGCTGGCACCGGTCTCCGGCGGCGCGGCTACCGACGCGATTTATTCGCTGCACTTCGACCCGGGCGGCGCCCTGCCCGCCTGGCTCGTGACGTTCGCGATGAACCGCTATCTGCCCAAGGTCATCGACGCCGTGCGCGCCCGCGCCGCCGGGTCGGATGGAATATCACCGGCGCCGGGCAGTCCCGCAACACCGGTTTCCGGCCGCTAACCACCGGACACGCGTTCATCGCAGGCTGGCCTCGAGCAGCTGCGTGTCGATCGGATAGGCAAGCGCAGCGTGTATCGGGAACTGTGCCTGGAGCCTGGCGAGCTGATGGGCGTGTTCATTTTCGTAGAAGACAATGACTTTGGTTTTCGGGGAACGCTGCACCACAGCGAGTAGCGACTCGAGACTGCTGGTGCGATCGCGGAAGTCCGACTGGAAATTAAACTCGGCGACGATGACGTCGGGATTGATCTTTTTGAGCAGGCCGAGCGCCTTGCGCACCGAGGTCACCGATTCCACGTCATAACCCGCCTGGCGGTAAAGCGGCGTGAAATCGGGATAGCCCCCGAGCTCGATGATGGAAAGCAGCAGGCGCTTTGAGGAATTCGCGGCGGGATGATTCATGCCTGGGCTCCGGCCCGCATCATCTCCGCATCCGCGGACTTTGGCAACGGTGGGTCACGGTGCACCGTGCACCGATGGTTCCGCGCACCAAACAACAAAAACCCCGCCGAAGCGGGGTCCATACAGATCGGATTAATCTCAAAACGGGCTCAGCGTCGCTTGCGTCGCGACACGCCGAACAATCCGAGCAGCCCGGAACCGAACAACCATACGGCAGCCGGAACCGGAACGAGGTACCACATCAAAATTACTGGTGAATGCCACACTATCACCAGCTCGTCAACGAGAAGGTGATCAGGATTCCGATGTTGGAATCGATGGATTCAGGCGCAGCCTCGCGCGTGGGAAACCCGAAATAGGTACTCGAGGAAGTCGTCGCGAATGGAGCCGTGAAACTGGTCGTCGGATCCCACAGCGTGCGCGCGACATTTCCATCGATCTTACCCTGGTAGATCGATGCCCCGGAGGTCGCCAGCGTGGCGCCATTACTATTGTTGTCGGTCAAGGTGAAACCGATCGAACCCTGCATCGCCCCATTTGGGATCGCGGGCGAAACACCGATCGTGGTTCCCAGGCTATAGGTCTGGGTTGAGCCGCTGGTATTCGTGATGGTGAAGTTGTTGGTTACGAACGGATCGCTGTCCATGCTCAGCGACCAGCTGTCCAAGTTGAGACCGTGCGTTCGTTTCCCACGTGTTGACACTGACCCCATTGCTATTGGCCATGGTTTCCACGTTCGCCCAGTTCACCACGACGCCATCGGCAATCTGATTGTTGGCGTTCCAACATGATGTTCCGGTGCAAACTTGGAGTGAGACAGGTGCTGCAGAAACCGTGGCACTACCCAGCAACAGCGCGCCCATCGACGCGCCAGCACAACATGACCGAGAGCTTCATTTATTTCTCCTCCAGACAGCCGTGCGTGATATCGGCCGCACATCCTTATGGACGCATCGGGACTCTACGGTCCACATGCGCTTACACCATAATCTAAGCACATTTTGTACCATATTCGCATGTGTATGATCTGTAGTACTTTTTCGTGGAGACCCGGGTCGAACTGTCAAATAATTCGACAACCGATATTTCACTACCAACCCAGCTCGGTACCAGGACGCAAAAAACACAAGTGCACCAACGGTTTGCGGGGATCAAGGCCCGGAACACTTAGCGAGCGCATCGCTATATCCCAGGACATCGCCACTTGTCGCAAAAACGAGGTGCCAGAAGGGATTTTACATCGCTACTCCGAACCACGATGTAAATTCTTCCGACATGGACAGCCCGGCTTGATGGAAGGTGGTCACGCAGGGTCTGCTGCGGGCGGCGGCTCTGGTAAAAGTCCTATCGCTGTGTACGTCGTGTAGCACGCCGTGTCGGTGTGGCACTCCACGGATCGTCCGGCCACGGATGCCGAGGATACCGCCCCTTCAATTCCTTTTTCACTTCCGGGTAGGTCCGCTCCCAGAAACCGCGCAGGTCCTGCGTGACCTGAATCGGCCGCTGCGCCGGCGAGAGCAGGTGCAGCGTCACCGGCACCTTGCCTCCGGCCACGCGCGGGGTGTCCGCCAATCCGAACATTTCCTGGAGTTTCACCTTGAGCACCGGCGACTCGCCCGGAATATATTCAAGCCGCACGCGCGATCCGCTCGGCACCTCCAGGTGCGTCGGCGCCTCTTCCTCGAGACGCCGGCCCTGCTCCCAATCGAGCAGATTTTTCAGAATCGCGGACAGATCGAGTCGCGTCAGATGATCGCGGCGCGTGATGCCGTCCAGATACGGCCCAAGCCAGTCATCCAGCGTCTCCCGCAATGCCATATCCGAAACGTCCGGCCAGTTTTCCGCCGGCAGCCAGTGCCGCAACGATAATACCCGCGCCTGCCATTCGCGGGCTTCGCGCGTCCAGGGAAGCGCCTCGATTCCCAGACGGCGAATGCCGTCGAGCATCGCGGCGCGCATCTGGTTCGCATCCGCATCGGTTAACGGCTTGCTGTCCAGAACCAGCGCACCGAAGCGTTCTTCGCGGCGCGCGACGACCACCTGCTGTTGTCCATCCCAGCGCACCACGTCTTCGGTCCGGAGATGTGTCGCAAGATGTTTGCGCAGTACGTAGCACATCGAGCGGTGCGGCGGAATAAATCAGGCCTTCGGTTTCCCCGGCATCGAGACTGGCCGCCACGATGCAGGGCTGGCGCAGGCGCATTTCCGCCTCCGGCAAGCGCGCACCGCGGCCCGAGGCCAGGAGATAGCGCGTCTCGCCCGGTGCCCGCGCCAGCGCCACGCGGTCGGGATAGGCCAGCGCCAGCAGCAGCCCCGCCGATCCGGCATCGGCGGTATTCACCGGTTCGGACAAAGACTGCATCCGCCGGAACTGCTGCGCGGCCTGATTGACGCGCGCGCAGGCGCCGGCGTCGGCATGATGCGACTGGGCGCCCTGACGGCCGTGCAGGCGGAACGCCCACAAGGCTTCGAGTCGCTGCGTGAAATCGGTCGAGCGGCGCGCTTCGCCCGAAAGAATGTCGCGCTCCGAAAGCAGCGCGGCGACATCGCACGCCAGCGCTTCCAGGCCGAGGCGTTCCGCCGCGAACAGCATATGCGACAGGCGCGGGTGCAGCGGCAGACGCGCCATGGCGCGTCCGGCTTTTGTAATCAGACCCGAGCTGTCCAGGGCATCGAGCTCGGTGAGCAGTTCACGCGCCTGACTGAATGCCGCTTCGGGCGGCGGATCCAGCCAGGCGAGCGCGCGCGCCTCGCGCACGCCCCACGCGGCCAGTTCCAGCGCCAACGACGCCAGATCCGCGCAGCGGATTTCCGGCAGCGACTGGGGCACGAGACCGCGCTGCGTGGTTTCGCTCCAGAGCCGGTAGCACACGCCGGGGGCGAGCCGTCCGGCGCGCCCGGCGCGCTGCTCGCTCGAGGCGCGCGAGATGCGCACCGTCGCCAGGCGCGTCAGTCCGGACCGCGGATCGAACTGCGGAACCCGCGCGAAACCGCCGTCGACCACCACACGCACGCCCTCGATGGTCAGGCTGGTTTCGGCAATCGGCGTGGCCAGCACGATCTTGCGCCGGCCGGCGGACGGCCGGATCGCGCGATCCTGTATTTCCCAGGGCAGATCGCCGTAGAGCGGAAACACATCCACGCGCGCGGCCACCTGCGCTTCCAGCAATTCCTGAGTGCGGCGGATTTCCCATGCGCCGGGCAGAAATACCAGCACATCGCCCTCGTTATTTTCGAGCGCTGACAACACGGCATCGCATACCAGCGGCGGCAGGGGTCCGCTGGGGTCGCGCGGAAGATAATGAATATCCACCGGATAGCGGCGGCCTTCGCTGGTCACGATCGGGGCATCGCCCAGAAGTTTCGATATCGATTCGCCGTCGAGGGTCGCGGACATCACGAGAATCTTCAGGTCTTCGCGCAAGGCCCTCTGACTGTCGAGACACAGCGCCAGCGCCAGGTCGGCATGCAGGTGGCGTTCATGAAATTCGTCGAAAATGACCAACCCGACATTTTTCAATTCGGGATCGGTTTGCAGCCGGCGCGTCAGGATTCCTTCGGTGAGCACCTCGATGCGGGTTTTCGCCGATACCTTGCTGTCGAAGCGGATGCGGTAACCGACCGTCTCCCCCGCCGTTTCGCCACGCAGCTGGGCCATGCGCGCGCACGCCGCGCGCGCCGCCAGCCGCCGCGGTTCCAGCATCAGGATGGAACGCCCGCCCAGCCAGGCTTCGTCAAGCAACGCGAGCGGAACGTGGGTGGTCTTGCCCGCGCCGGGCGGCGCCTGCAGCACCACGGCATGGTTCACGGCGAGCGTCTGGCGCAGCAGCGGCAGGATCGCGTCAATCGGCAGAGGTTCTTGGCTCATGGCAGCCGGCAAGAAATACGTTGCGCCGCGCGGTGACAGGTAAAACACATGATCGGAATCTATCATGGGCACATCACTCCGTGAAATACGCGACAAGGGCACGATCCGGGAACTGACGACTAGTGGCGAAAGTTCACGCGCGCCTCTATTCTCTGTACACCGATGGAAACGATCCGCATTCTGCCTGCCGCCGATGGCGCCACGCTCGGCTACCGCCTTTTTCGCGGGGCGGCGGCACCGCGACGGCTGATTGTGCTGTTGCACGGCGTGGCGAGCAACATGAGCCGGTGGTCCGAATTCGTCGAACACACCTCGCTGAAGCAGACCTGGGATCTGCTGCGGCCCGACCTGCGCGGTCACGGCGAATCCTTCACGCGTGGCAGGCTCAGCCTGGAGATCTGGTGCCGGGATCTGCGGGATATTCTCGATGCGGAGGGCTACGACCAGGCGTTGCTGATCGGGCACAGCCTCGGGGCACAGGTCGCCGTGCAGTTCGCGGCGCGTTATCCGGCACGCGTGCGCGGATTGGTGCTCATTGACCCGATCTTTCACCAGGCGCTGCGCGGCGGGATGCGAGTCCTGAGCCGCTTGCGGCCCGCGGTCAGTCTGCTTGCGGTTCTGATCCGCTTGCTGAACAGGCTGGGGTTGCGCCGGCGACACATTCCGGTCCGCGACCTGCGAAAACTCGATGAGAAAACGCGCCAAGACTTGCTCGCGGCGGGAAAACAAAAAGAGATGATCGAGTTGTATTCCTCTCCGTGGGAAGATTTGAAGTTTTTCCCCACGGCGAGTTTTCTGCAGGAGGTGATCGAGATCAGTCGTCCGCTGCCAGCGCTGACGCAGATCCGGGTGCCGATCCTGGCCCTGCTCTCCTCCGGCATCACCTACACGGACCCGGGCATCACGCAAAAAATGCTCGCTGGCAATGCGCAGGTGCAGACCGTAACGGTTGACGCCTATCACTGGCCGCTGACGGAGAAGCCGCAGCAGGTTCGGGAGGCTATCGAGAAGTGGTGCGAACGGTTTGATTCGTGAGGCGTCAGGGAACCTCATAAGTCCGTTCGTGCTTCGACAAGCTCAGCACGAACGGATCATGTCTCACTACAAACTCATCGCGATTTACGGCCGGATCGCGATGAACAATTTACGCCCTTGGCGATTGATCAGAAGCAAGGTGCTGTCTTTCTTCGAAAGCTTGCCGGCCAGGCGTTTGAAATCTCCGATGTTGCGTACCGGCTGGCGGTTGATCTGCATGATGACATCGCCCTCTTGCAGCCCTGCCTCTTCGGCGGCGCTACCCTGCTCCACGCCGGCAATCACCACGCCCGCTGTACCCGGAGGCAATCCGAGCTGGCGCGCGATGTCGGGAGTCAGGTTGCGCACCTCGATTCCCGCCAGCGCCGTATCTTTCCCGTCGCCCTGGGCGGTATCGCCTTCCGCCTGCGCGACATCCTTCGGCTGCTCGGAAATCTTCACGTCCACGGTTACCGGCTTCTTTTCGCGCAGCACTTCCACCTTCACGCTCTTGCCGACCAGGGTCTGCGCCACGGTATTGCGCAGCGTGCTCGGGCTGTCAACCGCCTTGCCGTTGAACGCGGTAATGATATCGCCGCTCTGGATTCCGGCGGCCGCGGCCGGGCTGTCCGGGATGACCTCGCTCACCAGCGCGCCACGCGATTCCTTCATGCCGAACTGCTTGGCCAGATCCGGCGTGACCTCCTGGATTGAAACGCCGAGCCAGCCGCGCACCACCTTGCCGGTCTTGATCAGACTGTCCATGACGGAGCGCGTCATGTTGCTCGGCACGGCAAAGCCGATACCCATGTATCCGCCGGAGCGCGAAAAGATGGCGGTGTTGATGCCCACCAGCTGACCGCGCGAGTTCACCAGCGCCCCGCCTGAGTTGCCGGGGTTGATCGCGGCATCGGTCTGAATGAAATCCTCGTAGTCGGCGATACCGACATTAGCGCGCCCCACGGCGCTGACGATGCCCTGCGTCACCGTCTGGTTGAGCCCGAAGGGATTGCCGATGGCCAGCACGTATTCGCCGACGTCCAGCTTGTCCGAGTCGCCCCACGGAATGACCGGGAGATCCTTGGCGTTGATCTTGACGATGGCGATATCGGATTTGGGATCGGTGCCCACGACCTTGCCGGTGAACTCGCGCTTGTCGTTGAGCAGCACCTTGATCTCGTCGGCCTTGGCCACGACGTGATTGTTGGTGACGATGTAGCCGGAGGAATCCACGATCACCCCGGAACCGAGGCTGCTCTCGCGCCGCTCGCGCGGCATCTGGAAGCGGTGGAAAAATTCATCGCCGAAGAACTGGCGGAAAAACGGGTCGTCCTGAAATTGCGAGGGTACGTCGCCGCCCTGTGAGCGCACCGTGCGCCGGGTGGAAATATTCACCACCGCGGGCATGACCGCCTTGACGACCGGAACGAAATTAGGCGGTGTCGGTCCGGATATTGCCGGCGCCATGGTTGCCGCCGCTTCCGTGGGGCTGCTGACGGCGCTGGGAAGCCAGCCGAGGCGCGAACTGAACACGATTCCGGCCACCACGCCGGTGATGAGAAACACGCCGGCAATGATGCCGACCTTGAACGAGCGACGATCCAAAGACATTTAAACCTCCCGGGTAACGGGCTATTTTAGCTATGACACATGGATGGTGGAAATACGAAAAAGTTCACCCGCCTGGGCGTCAGGCGACCCCGGCTTTCTTTCCGGCCGTGCGTTTCTTGCGGAAAACCAGCTCGTCCCCGGCCACGTCAACCTCGATGACGTCCTTCGGTCCGAACTTCCCGGCCAGGATTTCCTGCGCCAGGGGATTTTCCACGTGCTGCTGAATGGCGCGCTTGAGCGGCCGTGCGCCGAATACCGGATCGAAACCGGCCTCGGACAGCTTGTCCAGTGCCCGCGGGGTAAGCTCGATATCCATCTCGCGTGCGCGCAGCCGGGCACGCAGGTACTGCACCTGGAATTCGGCGATACGATGCAACTGTTCGCGGCCGAGCGGATGGAACACCACGATATCGTCGATGCGGTTGATGAACTCCGGCCGGAAATGGCCGCTGACGATGCTCATGACCGCCTGTTTCATCTTGTCGTAATTCTCCTCGCCCGCCAGTTCCTGGATCACGTTCGAGCCCAGGTTCGAGGTCATGACGATGACGGTATTGCGGAAATCCACCGTGCGCCCCTGACCGTCGGTGAGGCGGCCGTCATCCAGCACCTGCAGCAGCACGTTGAACACGTCCGGGTGCGCCTTCTCGACCTCGTCGAGCAGGATCACGGAATAGGGTTTGCGGCGCACGGCTTCGGTGAGATAACCGCCTTCTTCGTAACCGACGTAGCCGGGCGGCGCGCCGATGAGCCGGGCCACGGAATGTTTTTCCATGAACTCGGACATGTCGATGCGCACCATGGCATCGTCGCTGTCGAACAGGAAATAGGCCAGCGCACGGGTCAGTTCGGTCTTGCCCACGCCGGTGGGTCCGAGGAACAGGAACGAGCCGTAGGGACGGCGCGGATCGGAAAGACCCGCGCGCGAGCGGCGGATGGCGTTCGAGACCACGCGAATCGCCTCGTCCTGGCCGACCACGCGCTGGTGCAGCGCCTCTTCCATGCGCAGCAATTTGTCGCGCTCGCCTTCCATCATTCGGGATATTGGAATGCCGGTCCAGCGCGACACGACTTCGGCCACTTCGTTCTCGGTCACGGCATTGCGCAGGAGTTTGCGCTCCGTGCCTTCGGCGGCCTGTGCGGCATTCAACTGCTTTTCCAGTTCGGGGATGCGGCCGTATTGCAACTCGGACATGCGCGCCAGATCGCCCGCGCGGCGCGCGGTCTCGAATTCCACGCGCGCGCGATCGAGCGCCTCTTTGATGTGCTGCGCGCCGTGCACCGCCGCCTTCTCGGACTTCCAGACTTCCTCCAGGTCCGAATATTCCTTTTCCAGTTTTTTGATTTCGCCTTCGAGCATGACCAAACGTTGTCTTGGAAGCCTCGTCGGTTTCTTTCTTGAGCGCTTCGCGTTCGATCTTGAGCTGGATCAGTTTCCGGTCGAGACGATCCATGGATTCGGGCTTGGAGTCGATTTCCATGCGAATGCGCGACGCCGCCTCGTCCACCAGGTCGATCGCCTTGTCCGGCAACTGGCGATCGCTGATGTAGCGATGCGACAGCGTGGCCGCGGCGACGATCGCCGGATCGGTGATGTCCACGCCGTGATGCACTTCGTATTTCTCTTTCAGGCCGCGCAGGATGGCGATGGTGTCTTCGACCGTCGGCTCGTTGACCAGCACCTTCTGGAAACGGCGTTCGAGGGCGGCATCCTTTTCGATGTACTTGCGGTATTCGTCCAGGGTGGTGGCGCCAACGCAGTGCAGATCGCCGCGCGCCAGCGCCGGTTTCAGCATGTTGCCGGCGTCCATCGCGCCCTCGGCCTTGCCGGCGCCGACCATGGTATGCAATTCGTCGATGAACAGGATGATGCGGCCTTCCTGTTTGGACAGATCCTTGAGGACGGCTTTCAACCGCTCCTCGAACTCGCCGCGGAATTTGGCGCCGGCGATGAGCGCACCCATGTCGAGCGACAGCAGGCGTTTGCCCTTCATTCCTTCCGGCACTTCGCCGTTGACGATGCGCTGCGCGAGTCCTTCCGCGATGGCGGTCTTGCCCACGCCGGGTTCGCCGATCAGCACCGGATTGTTCTTGGTGCGCCGCTGCAGGATCTGGATCACGCGCCGGATCTCGTCATCGCGCCCGATGACCGGATCGAGCTTGCCCTGCTCGGCGCGCTCGGTCAGGTCGATGGTGTATTTCTCCAGCGCCTGACGGCCTTCCTCGGCGTTCGGGTCTTCCACCTTCTGCCCGCCGCGCATGGCGTCGATGGCTTTCTCGATGCCATTTTTGGAGACGCCCGCTTCCTTGAGCAGGCGTCCGAACTCGCTCTTGTCCTCCAGGGCGGCGAGCAGAAAGAGTTCGCTCGAAATATATTGATCGCCGCGCTTCTGCGCGTACTTGTCAGTGAGATTGAGCAGCGTCGACAGATTGTTGGAGACATGCACCTCGCCGCCGGCGCCTTCCACCGTCGGCAGGCGGTCGAGCGCCTGGGAGAGCTTCGTGCGCAGGGCATTGACGTTCACGTCGGACTTGGCGAGCAGGCTGCGGGTCGTGCCGCCTTCCTGGTCGAGCAGCGCCGTCATCAGGTGCGCCGGTTCGATGAACTGGTGGTCGCGCCCGAGCGCCAGGCTTTGCGCGTCGGCGAGCGCCTGCTGAAACTTGGTGGTCATTTTGTCCATGCGCATGGATCTATCGTCCTCAATTCTTCAGATTCGTGCTAGATAACTGGGGGAATGGCCTCCTGTTTTCAAGGGTCAATGCGCGGATTTCCAGTCAATCCGGCGCCTGCCGGCGGTGCGAATGGCGCGTTCGGTGCGGATTTTCGTGTCCGGCGCGAACCTGCGGCGCCGCGAGGATGTCCCATAGCTTCTCGAGACAATCCTCCACCGACTGACCGTCGCACCGCAGCGGCGCAAATCCCTGGACGCGCGCGCGGCTCGGCACGAAGACCGCCGCGACGGTCATGCCCTGCGCGCGCACGCCCTCCACGCGCACCGGCAGTATCGGCGCGCCGGTCATGCGCGCCAGCAACACGATGCCGCGCTTGAGCGGCGTCGGCGGGTGATGGTCGAGATGAATGCGTCCGTGCGGAAACAGCGCCACCACCTCGCCCCGCTCCAGCGCCTCGCGCGCGGCGTACAGCGCGGCGCGTGGATTGCGCGTGCGTTCCACCGGGATACAGCCGACCGCGCGCAACAACCACCTGAGCCACCAGCGGTCATATTGCTCGCGCGCGATGAGAAAACGCAACGGCCGCGGACTGGCGGCGAGGAGCAGCAGCGGGTCGAGACCGGAGACGTGGTTGCTGGCCACCAGCACGCCGCCGGTGGCGGGAAGGTTCAGTGCGTCGTGGTTGAGCCGGTGAAACCGGCGACAGAGAATCCGGTTGAGTCCGTCCAGACGATTCAGCCAGCGGCGGCCCCAGTCGGCGCCGTTCGCGGCCTCGCAGGCGCGCAACAATTTGCGCCACAATAATACGAACAGGAAAAAACCGATGATCAGTAGTGTGATGGTGAACGTGGACATGGACGGACGCGACGTTGCTTAATATTCAATCCGGGTTGACCGCCGCGGCACGTCCACGGCGTTCATTGACCGTCAGCAGCATCAGCAGCCCGGCGATAAAAAAGGCGCAGGTGGACAACAACGCCAGACGATGATTGCCGTGCGAGAGATAAGTGACCAGACCATAGACCAGTGGTCCGATCACGGCCGCGAGCTTTCCGGCCAGCCCCCACAGGCCGAAGAATTCGGCCGCGCGTTCGGGCGGCGAGAATTGCCCCACCAGGGCGCGTCCGGCCGACTGACTCGAACCGAGCGAAACACCGACCAGATTCGCCACCACCCAGAAAGCCGCGCGGGTCTCGGTGAAATAGGCGATCACCAACGCTGCAATCCACACCAGCAACGTGATCGCCAGCGTGCGCACCGAACCGAGCCGGTCCTGCACCAGACCGAAACCGAACGCACCGATCGCGGCAGTCACGTTGACCACCAGGATCAGCATGATGTTTTCCTGCATGCTGAAACCCATGACCTCCTGCGCGTAAATCGCGGCGAGCACGACCACGGTATTGATGCCGCAGTAGTACACCGAAAGCGTGATGAGAAAGCGGAACAGGTCGCGGTAGTGGCGCGCGTGCGAAAGCGTATGCCGCACGCGCGCGAAACCGATACGGATGTAATTCTCGCCCGGCGCCAGGGCTTGCGGCACGGCGCGCTCGCGCAACCAGATAAAAGTCGGGAGCGCCGCCAGGGCGAACATGACCGCGGTGATCCACATGGTTACCGGTACGTACTGCACCGCGGCTTCGCCGCGCGACTGCGCCCACTGAATGTACGCCAGACACAGGCCCAGCACGAGCAAACCGCCGAGATAACCGAGCGACCAGCCGTAGCCCGAGATGCGCCCCATGTCCTTCTGGTCGGCGATCTCGGGAAGAAACGCGGCGATGAAATTCTCGCCGCTGGCGAACATCAGGCTCGAAAGAATCACCAGCGTCATGCCCAGCGCCACGTCGCCGCGGCTGACAAAGCTAAGAGCCGCGGTGAACACCACGCAACCGACGGTGGTCAACGCGAGGAAGCGCTTTTTGTGCGCGCCGTGATCGGCGATAGCACCCAGCACCGGCGCGCTCGCGAGCACGAGCAGATTCGTGATCGCCATGGCCACGGTCCAGAGCAGCGTCGCCGCGCCGCTCTTGTCCGCGCCGTCACCCGCGACGACGCCGACGAAATAGGCGTTGAACACCGCGGTCAGCACCACCGTGGTGTAACCGGAGTTGGCGAAATCGTACATCGCCCAGGCGAATATTTCGCGCCGGGGCGCGAGAGGAACAGCGGAGGAAAACGACGTTTCGGATTGAGGTTTAGTCACCGGCACCTAACTATAACCGGAAACCTCAACAACCAGTATTGTCTTCCAGGCTGAATGTATCAACGCCGGATCGGATTAAAGTGCACTGCCTGACGAGCCAGCTCACGGCTTTTTCCGGCGTCCCTGTGCCAGCGCGTGAGGAACTCGAGCAGCTCCTCCGGCGGCCGTATCCAGAGCGACGCGGCGGTCGGCCGGAATTGCGGCCGCACCAGTATCGCCGCGCCCGTCTCCGGCATCGCCTTGAAGGCCGGCTCGTCCGTGAGGTCGTCCCCGAGATAGGCAAAAACCGCTCCGGGGCCGGTTTCCGCGACCAGGGTCCTGACCACGTCGCCCTTGTCGGGGCCGGCGGCGCGCAACTCGATGCCGCCATCGAAGTCGTGCCAGGCAAGGCCGTTAACGTGGCCGAGCTCCGTCCATTTCTCGAAGACTTTGTCGCGGATGCCGGCAACGCGGACATTGTCCAGACCGCGCCAGTGAAACGCGAGAGCGGCGGGCTTGCGTTCGCAGCGTCCGCCCAGCGCCTCGATCTCCGCTATCCACTCGTCCGCGGTCACCAATACCTCAAGCGCGGACGGGCTGATGCGCCCGACGATTGTATTCGCCATGCGGCTGCAATCGCTCCCAGCCGTGCGAACCCCAGATTTCCGGGGTGTGCTTCAAGCCCAGCAGCGGAACCAGATCCTTGGTCCAGCGGCCGCTCACGATCACCACGCGCGTGTGTCCGGCCTGCTGGATTTCGTCAAGCAGCGGCATCACACCGGGGTAAGGCGCGGCCTCGGCCGGATTGATGCGGAACGGAGCGAGCGTGCCGTCATAATCGAGCATCAGCACGCGCGCGGCGGCCGAACGCACGCGCCCGAAAAAAGTCTCAAGATTGAACTTTTGGTCCAGCGTCTGCATCGGTATTGTCGTCATGCCATTTCACGCGGACCGGTTTCTCATCGCGTCACACGTGCGCGATCGGCTGCGTGTTCGCCTTCCAGGCGTCCCGTCAGCCGCTCTTGTTCGCGTATCCGCGTGGCATCGGCGAGCATCCGGCCGGCCCACCGGTAGACATTGAACTCCGCAATGAATCTGCGCATGGCGCGCATGCGCTCGTGCTGCTCCGGCAAAGGCATCGTCAGCGCCGTGGCCAGCGCCGCGCTGGCCTGGTCGAGGTCGTAAGGATTCACGATCAGCGCCTCGGTCAGCTCGCGCGCCGCGCCGGTAAACTGGCTCAGGACCAGCACGCCGCGTTCGTCGTCCCTGGCCGCGACAAATTCCTTGGCGACCAGGTTCATGCCGTCGTGCAGGCTGCTGACGTAGCAGACATCCGCCGCGCGGTAGTAACGGAAGACGGTCGGCGGTTCGTGATGGGCGCGGTGCAGAATGATCGGGCGATACCCGTCCTTCCGGAATTTGTCGTTGATGCGGTCGGCCACCTTCACCAGGTTTTCATTGAGGTCGCGATAGCGATCGATTTCGACGCGGCTCGGCGCCGCCAGTTGCACGAAGGTAAAGCGCCCGCGGTATTCCGGATGCCGGTCGAGCAGCCGCTCGACCGCGAGGAAACGCTCCTCGATCCCCTTGGTGTAGTCGAGACGATCCACGCCGACGCCGAGCAGCGCATCCGGCGCAAGACCGAGCTCGGCGCGCACGCCGGCGCGGCAGTAGGCCGCCGAGGGAAGGTCTTTCAGCCAGTGCACCGGCCATTCGAGCGAAATCGGATAAGGCCGCACCAGCGTGCGGCGGCCCTGCTGGACGATGGCGTTGTGCTCGCGATCGATCCGCGATTCGAGGTAACGGTCCACCGAATCGATGAAATTGTTGCAGTGGACCTGCGTGTGAAAGCCGATGATGCTGCTGCCGAGCATGCCTTCCAGTATCTCGTTGCGCCAGGGACAGATGCCGAAGTGCTCCGAATTCGGCCACGGAATGTGCCAGAAAGTGATGACCGTGGCGCGCGGCATCCGCTCGCGAATGAGCCGTGGCACGAGCGCGAAGTGGTAGTCCTGGACAAGGATGATCGGATCGTCCGAGTCCACCTCTTCGCAGACGGCATCGGCAAACCGTTGGTTGACCTTCTGATAGTACTCCCAGTCCTCGCTGCGGAAAATCGGGCGGGCGTGCGCAAGGTGGCAAAGCGGCCACAGTCCTTCGTTCGAGAATCCGTAATAGTACCCGCGCTCTTCCTCTTTCGTGAGCCAGATGCGGCGCAAGACATAGGACTCGTCGCCGGGCGGCACGCGAATATGGCCGTGCTTGTCAACGGTTTCCCGGTCGGCCGGGCCGTTGCCGTGCGCGATCCACACGCCCGAACACGCGCGCATGACCGGTTCGAGCGCCGTCACCAGACCGCTGGCCGGATGCTGCACCACGATGGCGCCGTCGGCGGCATGCGCATGGATATATGGCTCGCGGTTGGCGACGATGACGATGCGCTCGCCCTGAAGATAGCGCTTGAGCGTGTGCCGCAACCGCTCGGGCGTCCAGGAACCGCCTTCGTGTTCCAGAATGCGGTCATAGAGCTCGCGGACATCGCGCAAAATCGGATTGAACTCGGGCCGCTCATTGACCTCCCCCCGCAACATACGCCGAAGCTCGCTGCTCCAGCCGCGCCAGGACAGGCGCGCGGCAATCAGCGTGATCGCCGCGGCGATCAGGGCGAGAACACCGAACACGAGCAGCAGAAAATAGCGGGTTTCTGTCTCGCGCCGTTCCATGAAACTGAGATCGTGCACGAGCACGACAAAACCGAGCGCGCGTTCGTCCTCCAGCAACGGGAATGGCGCTCACGTAAATGCCGCCGCCGGGCAGGGATGAAATGCTGTGCCACGCGGACCATGCCGATCCCGGAGAATCCGGTGCGGCGCGCACATGGTCCGCGATCATCCGGCACGAGAATTCACGCGGGAAATTGGAGGTGGATGCAAGCGCGTAGAGATCCGCGCCGCAAGCCGCGGCGGCCATGATGCGTTCGTCGCGGGTGAGCTCGACCAGCAGTTTCCGCAGGTCCTGGCTCTCGGCCTTGCGCCAATGAGAAAGCAGCGCCTGCCGGGCGCCATTGACGACGGCTTCGGCCCGCAGGCGAACGTCCCGCTCGAACCAGTCACGGGTTGTTCGCTGAACTATCCCCGAGGCGATCCACGTCAGAAGCGCGAGTCCCGCCACCAAGGCAAGCGCGAAACGAATACTCCGCTTTATCTTCATGGCGTCCCTAGGGTATGCGCGTCACATTTCAATCGCAAGCTTCGATTTGCTACTCTCTGTGCCATGCGGCTGGAAAATCTAGGCCTGATCGGGAACTGCCAGTTTTCGGCGCTCGTCTCGCGCACGGGTGAAGTGGTGTGGTGCTGCCTGCCGCGTTTCGATTCCGAACCGGTGTTCTCGACGTTGCTGGATGAACAGAATGGCGGGCGATTCACCGTCGGCGCGCCCGATGGCACGGAAGGCACGCAACGTTACCTCGACAACACCAACGTGCTCGAAACAACGTTCCGCACTCCGAGCGGGTCGTTTCGTGTGATCGATTTCGCGCCGCGGCTGGTTCAGTACGAACGCGTCACGCGTCCCACGCAACTGTACCGCATCGTCGAACCGATCGAAGGCACGCCGCAAGTGCGCGTGGTTTGCGAACCGCGCCTGGGCTGGTCGAAAGCCGCGCCGCTGGTCCTGCCGGGATCGAATCACATTCGCTTCGAGGGCTTCGGAAGCCCTCTGCGGCTCACCACCGACATTCCCCCTTCCTATCTCGGCGGTCAATCCTTCGTGCTCACCGAACGGCGGCATCTGGTGCTCGCCTGGGGCGCGCCGGTCGAGGAACCCCTGCCCGGCCTGTGCGAGCGTTTTCTGCACGATACGATGCGTTACTGGCAGCAGTGGATCAAGCACTGCAACATTCCGCCGATGTTCCAGAAAGAAGTCATCCGTTCGGCGCTCGCGCTCAAATTGCATTGTTTCGAGGACACCGGCGCCATCATCGCCTCCGTCACGACCTCCATTCCGGAAGCGCCGGGCAGCGGCCGGACGTGGGACTATCGTTACTGCTGGCTGCGCGACGCCTACTACGCGCTCGATGCCTTCCGCATGCTCGGCCACTTCGAGGAACGCGAGAGCTTCACCAATTTTTTGTTGAATGTCGCCGGTAATGATCCTGAACTCACGCTCAAGCCGATTTACCGCATTGACGGGACAACCGATCTGGAAGAGCGCACCCTCGATCATTGGCCCGGATTCAATGGTGACGGACCGGTGCGCGTCGGCAATGCCGCGGCGTTGCAGACGCAACACGACATATTCGGCGAAATGGTGCTCGCGCTCGCTCCGGTTTTTCTCGACGAACGATTCAGCGCGGAGCGCTCACCGGCGTCGTATGCCCTGCTGGAACGCCTGGTCCGGAAGGCGATCGCCGTCGCCGGAACGCCCGATGCCGGCATCTGGGAATACCGGATGGAACAGAAGCCGCGGACATTTTCGAGTCTCATGTCATGGGCCGCCGCCGACCGCATGGCCAACATCGCCGGACGGTACTCACCGGCGCACGCGGCGGAGTTCCGCGACGCCGCCGATACGCATTCACCGGCAGATCGTCGACAAGGCCTGGAACCCCGGGCTGGGCGCATTCGTCGCGACGTACGGCGACAACGATCTGGACGCCTCCCTGCTCGAAATGGCGGGTTTGCGATTTTTGCCGCAGGATGACGAACGAATGCAGGGCACCATCAACGCCATCTGGAAAAACCTCTCGCAGGACGGCTGGCTGCTGCGCTATCGCACGGACGACGGGTTCGGCCGCCCGACCGTGGCGTTCATATTATGCAGTTTCTGGCTGGTCGAAGCGCTCGCCGCGGTCGGGCGGATTGGAGAAGCGCGAGAAGTCATGAAGCACGTGCTCGGCACCTGTTCGCCGCTCGGCCTGCTTTCGGAGGACTGCGAAACCGCGACGCGCCGGATGTGGGGCAATTTTCCTCAGGCCTATTCGCACGTCGGCCTCATCCACGCCGCCTTCTCCGCTTCGCCGCGCTGGGCCGATATCCTTTGAACCAGGCGCGTCGCCCGCAGCCGCCTTCGCATGCGGCACGACAATGAAATAACAGCGATTGGGCGGTATCAGCGGCTGTCAGCCGCCGGTAAGGTTGCGGACTGTTTGCAGGCAGAGATGAATTCGTGCACCGTGCGCATCACTTCGACGCAGTAGGCCTGATTGATGCGGTAGTAAACTTCCTTGCCGCGCTTCTCGCATACCAGCAATTCCGCATTGCGCAGGACCTTCAGGTGATGCGAGATGGCCGGGCGACTGATTTTGAACAAGCGCGCGATGTGGTTGACGCAGATTTCCTCACCGGGCTCGAACACCAGCAGGATTTGCTGGCGGGTGGTGTCGCCAAGCGCGGAAAAGAAGCGGGAGAATCGTTCCCAGCTCTCGGGCAGGCGATCGGCGTACTCGGGGTTCATGCAACGTGAAACGACGTCATTTCGGA
The DNA here is from genome assembly GCA_963750625.1 of uncultured Gammaproteobacteria bacterium. Classification (GTDB taxonomy): domain Bacteria; phylum Pseudomonadota; class Gammaproteobacteria; order Acidiferrobacterales; family Sulfurifustaceae; genus Sulfuricaulis. Next base: position 201,124 of record CAVVRV010000031.1, read on the forward strand.
ACCAGACCGGATATCAAACCAGGTTCAGCATAGCGCAACCGGAAAACATGTCAATATATTCGAACGCGATGAATTACTGATATTACCCTGTCTCGCCCCGGCGCTCTTGGTTAGATCAGCGCTCCCGGTTATAATGCCGGTGGGAATAACCTCTAACGAAAGTTCAGATGTCAGCGCCGAAACTCCCTGATGATGTCACCGAAGACGGTCCGCCGCGCACTCGCCGAAGACGTGGGGCCGGGCGACCTGACGGCGGCGACTCATCCCCGCCGACGCACGCGCCGAGGCGCAGGTCATTACCCGCGAAGACGCCGTACTCTGCGGCACGGCCTGGTTCGACGAGGTTTTCCGCCAGGTGGACGAGCGCATCCGCGTCGTTTGGCGAGCTAAGGATGGCGATGCGATCCGCGCCGGCCAGGTGCTATGCAGCATCACCGGCCCGGCCCGCGGTCTTCTGACCGGCGAGCGCGTGGCGCTCAATTTTCTGCAACTGCTGTCCGGCACCGCGACGCGCGCGCGCCAATACGTGGACGCGGTGCGCGGCACCAAGACGATCATCCTCGACACGCGCAAGACCATTCCCGGATTGCGCCGTGCGCAGAAATACGCCGTCGCCTGCGGCGGCGGGCAAAATCACCGCATGGGTCTGTACGACGCGATACTCATCAAGGAAAATCATATCGCCGCCGCGGGCTCCATCACGGCGGCGCTCGAGGCCGCGCGCCACTCGGCGCCCAAGGGCATCAGCATCGAGATCGAAGTGGAAAATATCGGGCAACTGCGCGAGGCGCTGGCCGCCGGCGCGGATCGGCTGTTGCTCGACAATTTTAGCGTGGAGGAACTGAAAGCCGCCGTCACGGAAACGCGCGCGCGGGCAAAGCTCGAGGCCTCCGGCGGGATCAATCTTTCCAATATCCGCGCCTTCGCCGAAACCGGAGTGGACTTCATCTCGATCGGGGATATGACCAAGAACGTCAGGGCGGTAGACTTGTCCATGCGCTTCGTTCATGCATCCTGATTCCGCGCCAGACAAAAAGGAGTCCGGCATGCGCCGCAAACATATTGCCGTTCTGGTCCTGATAACCGCTATCGCGGCCGCCGCTTATCTGCTCTGGCCCCGCGCTTCATCCAACGTGGCCGTTCCGGAACGCGCGGCGCCTTCCATCAGCCTCACCGAACAGCAGGGACGCTATCTTTTCAACGTCACGCTGCACACGCCTGAAGAAATTGCCGGCCTGCTGACACGCGCCGAGCAACTGGCGCAATCCATGCACGCCGACAATCCCCGCACCGGAATTGCGCTGGTGCTGCACGGGCCCGAGATCGAAATCTTTCGCGAAGAAAGAATTACCCGCAGTTCCGGAAAATCGTCGATCAGGCGGCGCGCCTCGATGCCGAACATGTCATTGAAGTAAAGATGTGTCTTACCGTAATGCGCCGCCTCGGCCTGCGGAAGGAGGATATTCCCGCGTTCATCGAACTGGTGCCCTACGGGCCGGACGAAGAGGAACGGCTGCGCCGCAACGGCTACGTCTATTTGTGACCCGCCGGAGATTCCTGCAGAACTTCTGTCAGATAGGCGACGAAACGGTCGCGATAGGTTTGATGTTGAAATGCCTGGATATGCCCCCCGCCGGGAACAACCCATAGCTGTTTGGGTTCTCGCGCCAGTTCGTACAAACGCTGTCCGTGATGCAGCGGCACGATCGCATCGCGATCCCCGTGGATGACGAGCAATGGAATCGGGCTGACACCGGCGACTGCATCGGAGGGACTGTACGCGTCCGATACCGTCCACGAGAGCGGATACTGCAACGGCCAGGTCAGCCAGAACGCCGCCAGCTTCTCGCGCGCGATCGCGCGGTAACTCGCGAACGCGCTTTCGACCGCCAGGGCCCGGATGTGCTGACGGTATGGTGAATGCGCCACGTTATAGACGGCAATCGAGCCGCCGAGACTTTGTCCGAATACCACGATGCGGTCGGGATTCACGTCGGGCCGTGACAGCAGCGTTCGCATGGCCGCATTCACGTCCTCCTGCACGCCTTCCACGGAGGGCTCGCCTTCGGAGGCGCCATAGCCGCGATAATCGAGCAGGAACACGTTGAAGCCCTGCGCCGGCAACCAGCGCACCGACATGATGTGGGTACTGATGTTCTCGGCGTTGCCGTGCAGGAACAAAATCGTGCCGAGCGCCTTGCCCTCGGCCGGCAGAAGCCAGGCGTGCAGGCGTGTGCCGTCGCTCGCCGGAAAATACACGTCTTCGTATTTCAGCCCCAACTGCTCGGGCGAAAGCACCTGGTCGCGATAGGGAAAGAAAAACATCCCATTGCAGCCCAGGAGGCCGGCAGACAGCATGACGATGAGCAACAAGCGCCGCATCAGAAATAGATGTTCAGGGAAATCTCTCCGCCATTCCAGTAATCCTGGAATTCCTGTTTGCGAAACAATTCGAGGCGCACAGCGCTCTGCCGGGTCAGGGAATAGCGCTGCTCCAGCGTCAACTCGCGCGCATTATGCACGTCGCCCAGGCCGTAGCGAAGCGAGCGCGCATACAGGTTGATTCGCCAGCGATCCGATATATCCGTCAGCCATCCGACGGTGGGGCCGGCGCCCAGGGCATAGTCCTGGTCGAAGCGTTTACCCACGTCCAGCGCGGCCTCGAGAAAACCGTAGTACACCGAATGCCCGTCATGCGAGCCCGGCATATTGAAGGCAAGGCCAGGCCCGGCGTTGGCGCGGAATACCAGCGGTTCGTCATCGTCGGAAAAATGTTTGCGTGTCCAACCGACATTGATCTTCCATGATACCGGCGTGAAAAAATCATCGCGCGGCGACAGCGAGACGATATTCAGCGGCGTGAACTCCTCCAGGCGGAGACTGTCGTCTGTCCCGGTAGTGCCGGAACCTCATGTTGAAAAACTCGATCTGGGCGCCGCGCGTATAACCGCCGTCGTCGTCCATGAGATCGTGATAGGTCGGACGCAGGCCGATCTCCCCGAATTGGCGGCCGCCGCGGCTTCCGGCACCCAGCGCCAGGCGCGAGGTTTTGTGGCCCTGATCCGGGCGCACCGCGGGCACAGGCACCTCGGGCTGTTGCGGCGGCACTTCCAGGCGGCTGCGCGCCAGCAACAGCTCATGCATCTCGCCGGTCGTTGTCGTGGCATGGCCCGTCGCCGATTTATACGTGGCATAGTCGTAGGCGAGCTCCAATATCTTTGCCTGTTCCGGCAACGGCAACTCGTGCATACGATTGTCGGACGGGAGAATTTTTCGCTCCGCCAGGTCCTTGGCCATAACGGATTGCCGGACATCCATCTGCGTCAAGCGTTGCCGGATAATCGTCGCCGTGGCGGGACGATACACCACGCGCTTGACCAGACCGGGCTGTTCGGCGACGGCGCGCACGGTATCGGAGGGAATCGCCCACCAGCGGAATCGGTCGGTCAATTCCAGACCCGGGCGCGCCACTTCCAGCAGCGACAACAGATGGTAGGCACAGTTCTCGTCAAAGAAATAATAATCAAAGTGTGTTGGGCCAAGCTCCCATGTGTGCATCAGGAGCCGGTCGATTTCCAAGGGTGTCAGCGTCAGCTGATACTCCCACACATCGCGGTTTTCGATATCGCTGTATTCCCTGACCTTGATGTAATAAGGCGTAATAGCGAATACACCGGGATATCCTCCGAATAAGCCCCTGACCGCAAAAATAAGACCGCTGGTTTCATCCGTGCCGGCGGCATAGCTGATGGAGTAGGCGAGCAATCGCGTACGTTCGTTCTGATCCCTGGCATCGATACGCAACAGCGTATGACCGTACATGGAGGCAGGGTTATTGAGGTAGGCGGCCGGAAATACCAGCGTGATTTCGTTCGGATCAAGACTCGCACGCCATTGATAGAATCGCCGGCAGGGCTGTTCCGGCAGGCGCGCCGGATCGAAATGCAGTTCTTCCTTCAGCCAATGGTAGCGGGCGATGAAGCGGCACTGCGGATTTTGTACTTTGTCGGTTTCTTCCGCCGTTGAGAAAAAAACGGCGAGCGTGGCTTCCAGTTCCGCCGCCGCGTCGGTTTTACCGTCGGGGGCATTGAAAAACGCCGGATCGTCGGCGAGGCTTCGCATCCCTGCCCAATAGACATATGGCTTGAAATGGAGAAGATTGAGCCACTCGGGGCGTTGCGCGAGATGTTCTGTCCGCGCCCGCGCGACCAGTTCATTCAAATAGGTGTTATCACTCGCGAAAACCGCGAGCGGTTGCCACAACAGAATGAGTAATAAAATCCAGCGCCCTGGCATGGGATGCCCGTGATGACGGGGGATATGAAAACGGCACCCAGCTTGCAGCCGCTGGGTGCCGTGGTGAAGCGACAACTTAAATCAAGTTAGATCGATTTGGAGTACGGAGCAAGTTCGCTGTCCGATGCCAACACCTGCTTCAGAGAAGCCATGACTTGATCGGTCGTGACGTTATCGGAGGCAAAGATATTTGAAAAGTTATCCTTGGTAGCCTGGAAGAAAGCGGCCTTGTGCTGGTCCTGGATGCCGATCAGTTTGGCAAGGGATTCCAGCGATCTCGCCACTGCCCGTGGACATGTCGCGCGCCAGCTTGGATTTGTTTCCGTCGATGAACATCGCGGTCTTCCAGCTGGACTTTACTACTCCATCCTGCGTGCAGCCGGAAGTACCGGAAGAAATGCCGAACGTCTGGTTGCCGGAAGTTCCGTTGGTCGTCGCCGCCAGAACCTGAGGAGCGATTCCGCGCTGACCATCGAACAGCTTGGCGCCCCAACCGCAGCTTCCAGTATTGTTCTCACCGGCCGCCATCGCACCGACCGGAAACGCTACCATCAAAGCAACAACCGCGAGCTTCTTATTCAACATTAAGATATCCTCCTGATATTAATAAGGAATAAAGGCGCCTATTACTCGTACATCCTCTTACCTTATATGCTTGGAAAAAGAGTGTGTCAAGGCAATTAAAGGTTTTTCCGACACAGTTCATGACGCATTTCCGGCGCGCTCTTGTCATAAAATAATCCAGAATCGAGATCTGTCTTGGCGCTTCATATAAAAAACTTGCGTATCTACGAGGATCCAATGAAAAAACTTATCATTCTGCTGTCACTGATTGTGACTGGGTGCAGTTCAATCTATCTCGACACCAGTGATCTCCTGAGAGACCAGAATAAAGAGAACCTGAAGAAACTATCCGTCGGCCAGCCCAAGAACCTGGTCATGGACATCATGGGAAGGGATCCGTCCAAGGGCGTCTTCATGTGGATCGACAATCCCTACCGCACCGAAGTTCTCACGGGCAAGGACGGCAAGACCTATGAGGTCCTGTACTACTACACCGATCTGAAGGCGCGTGACGATAAAATCACCGACGACGAACTGACGCCGGTGGTGCTGCAGGACGGCAAGCTTGCCGGCTGGGGCTACCCGTTCCTGGATCAAAGAGTGCCACCCAAACCGACCTATACCCGCTAGGACAGGAATCCGTGTCCAGCCGCTGGCAGCCGTTGCTACAGTCAGCGGCTAATGCAGCATCGCATGGGCCACGGAAATCACGGTCACGCCGAGGGCAATCAGCACGATCTGCTGCACGGTGGCGCTGAATTCGGGCCGCTTGTGCAGGCCGGGGATGAGGTCGGCCACGGCGATATAGATGAAACTCGACGCCGCGACCGCCAGCACGTACGGCACGATGCGGTTAGCCAGCGTCAAGGAATAAAAAGCGACTACACCGCCGATCACCGTGGTCAGACTGGTCAGCATGTTGTAGAGCAGTGCCTTGCCGCGGCTGAAACCGCTGTGCAGCAGGACCGCGAAGTCGCCCAGTTCCTGCGGGATTTCATGCGCGATGACCGCGATGCTCGTGACCACGCCGAGATGCACGTCGGTCAGGAACGCCGCCGCGATCAGCACCCCGTCCACCATGTTATGAATGCCGTCGCCGATCAGGATCAGATTGCCGGTCGCGGCGTGGCGCGCCTTGTCCACGTCCGGCACGTGCACCTCACAGTCATCCGTGTGGCAATGGCGCCAGATCACCATCTTCTCGAGCAGGAAAAAAACCAGAATGCCGCAGAGCACCGTGAGCGTGACGGAATGCGCATCCACGCCCGGCACCTCGAAGGCGTGCGGCAGGATCGCCAGAAACGCCGCGCCGAGCAGCGCGCCGATGGCGAAGCTGACCATGGGCGAGAGCATCCGCGTACGCACGCTCTCCGGCAACAGCAGAAAAGCGCCGGCCGCGAGCACGCTCAGCGCACCGCCGAGGACGGTAAAGACAATAATCCAGAGAATCAGGGAATTCATTTTCAGGAACCGGCCGGCAGGAAAACCGGCATCATAGCCTAACGCGCGTTTTTATCCAGCCAGATCAGCGAAGCCATGCGCCCACAGTTGCCGTCACGCCGATGTGAGAAAAACAGATTGTGTTCTCGCAGCGTGCAGCGCAATCCACCATAAACGGCGTGCACGCCCTGCGCCTGCAATCGTCGACGCGCAATGTCGTAAAGATCCGCCAGCCAATGTCCCTTGTGGCTGGGAACAGGGGTGAACGCCACCCCCAATTCCCGATCCACACGGATAAAAGCTTGCCGCACTTCGTCGCTGACTTCGTAGGCCGACGGACCGATGGCCGGACCGAGCCAAGCCAGCAAGTTGGCGGTCGGCAATTGGATCTTTCGCAGGCCCTCTTCGACGATACCCGCCGCCAGTCCGCGCCAACCGGCATGCAGCACGCCGATGCGCGTGCTGCGCCGGTCGCATAAAAAAATCGGCAGACAATCCGCCGTCAGCACCGCGCAGACCACGCCGGGCGTACCGGTCACGCAACCGTCCGCCTCTTCGCGGGGACCGGCATCGAAAGCATCGATGACACGGGTGCCGTGCACCTGCGTCAGCCAGATCGGGTCAGCAGGAAGCTTCAGGACTTCGCCCAGCAACGCGCGATTCCGGCGCACGTTGCCGGGTTCGTCGCCCACGAGGTTGCTGAGATTGAATGACGCATACGGCCCGACGCTGAATCCGCCATTGCGCGTCGTCGTCAGCGCCTTCACGTGCACCGGCGCCGGCCAGTCGGGGTAGACAAATTCGAGGGTATTGATCGCCGCCATCTTTGGTTTTTCTGTCCTGCTGACGGGTGATATTACAAGGGATATTCATGCGTCGCTACAGGCGGCACATTGATTGCGGTAATTTTATTGTGTGCGCTCCGCGCACGATTGAAAAGCTAATGGCGGGTGGCTCCGCCCCTGCACCCTGGTGTTTCTCGTGTCGCCAGCGGCGACAGTCACTAACTTGTGGGTGGCTGACCCACGGCAGGTGCACTTTTCTTTGCTCGTGCAAAGAAAGGCACCGAAAAGAAGCACCCCTCCCGGGCCGCGCAGACTCCCCGGCTCTGCGCTGCCTCGCCCCAGCCGGGCGCTGCGCCAACTCGTCGGGCGCGAACATACGCGCCTCGGCTCGGCTCGAACAGGTGCTCGCGAAATACTCCCGGCTTCGCTGCGGTGCTCGGCTCGCTCCGACGGGGATTTGAAAACTACCTCCGACCGTCGAAGATTGGAGGTGGTTTTCAAAACCCCGTTGGCGCGAGCCCGAGCCCCGCGAGGCTTTGGGCGAGCGTCCCGAAGGAGGCGCGAGACAGGGATGTCTGCGCCTGACGCGCCGCGACAGCGATGTCGCGTCGGGGCAGCGCAGGGACCCAAAGCCGCGGAGGCGAGGACGAGTCGGCGCCATCCGGGCGTGTCTTTCTCTTTGGTGACTTTCTCTTGGACAAGCAAGAGAAAGTGACCCAGGGTGCAGGGGCGGAGCCACCCGCAATTAGCTTTTGATCGCGCGCAGCGCGCGATACCATTCGAGGCTGGATCCCCGCCTTCGCGCGCATACATTAAGCACGGATTTCGTGGCAATCGACTAAATAATTATTTCGCGTGAACCTTGGCATCCAATGCCAAGGCCTCCATCAACTTGCTCATGTCCTCCGGCACCGACGTCGCCCACTGCACCCGCTTTCCCGTCCCCGGATGAATCAATGAAAGCTTCAGCGCATGCAAGGCCTGGCGTTTGAAGTGCCGCAGTTCATTTTTGAGATGCTCGCTCGCGCCAGCGGGAATTTTCAAGCGCCCACCGTACACCGGATCGCCGACCACGGGATAATGCAAATGCGCCATGTGCACGCGGATCTGGTGCGTGCGGCCGGATTCGAGCTTCACCTGCACCAGTGTGTGCGCGCGGTATTTCTTCATCACCCGGTAATGGCTCACGGCCGGTTTTCCCCGGTCGCTCACTGCCATGCGCGTGCGCTGGGTTCGATGACGCCCGATCGGCGCGTCGATCGTCCCGCCCGCCACCATGACGCCGTTGACGATCGTGAGATATTCGCGCTCGACGCTGTGCTCCTGGAGCTGTTCGATCAGGTGCTGACGGGCGCGTTCGGTCTTCGCGACCACCATCAGGCCGGAGGTGTCCTTGTCGAGCCGGTGCACGATCCCGGCGCGCGGGAGCGCGGCCAGTGCCGGGGCATGATTCAGCAGGGCATTCAGCAGGGTTCCCTCCGGATTGCCCGCGCCCGGATGCACCACCAATCCCGGTGGCTTGTTGATGACGAGGATATCGCCGTCTTCATGAACAATCTCGAGCGGTATTGCCTGCGCTTTCCAGTTGCCCTGCGCCGGCGGCGGCGCCAGGATTTCCAAAGCATCGTCCTGCCTGACCTTGTCGCGTTTGCGCGGAACGCGGCCATTGAGCAGCACGCGGCCATCCTCGATCCACTGTTGCAGCTGGGAACGGGTGACGTCGGTGAATAACGCCGCCAGCGCCTGGTCGAGCCGCTGGCCGGCCAGTTCGGGCGGGATCGACGCCGATAGTTTTTTTTCCTGGTTCATGTCTGCCGCCGGCCTTTCCGGCGCAGCGAAATCGGGTTAAGCTGGTGCGACTTTATACGTTGTGTCGGGGTAAATCGAATCATGTATCGCATCACCGGATTGATCGCCGTTCTTTTCATTGCGCTGTTTTTCGCCGGGTGCTCCGGCCTCGACGACCCGACCAAGAACTGGCCGCCGGAGAAATTGTACAAGGAAGCCAAAGATAAAGTGACGGACGGCGACTATGAAACCGGCATCAAGTATTTCGAGAGCCTGGAAGCGCGTTATCCCTATGGCCGCTACTCCGAACAGGCGCAACTGGAAATCGCCTATGCCAACTACAAATTCGACGAGCCGGCGCTCGCCATCGCCGCCGCCGACCGCTTCATCCGTCTGCACCCCACCCACCCGAACGTGGATTACGCCTATTACCTCAAGGGCCTGGTGAATTTCCACGGCGAGAAGAGCTTCGCCAACTGGCTTCTCGGCGCCAAGGACGATCTTTCCGACCGCGACCCCAAGGGCGCGCTCGAGTCCTACAGCGCGTTCCGCGAGGTGGTGGAGCGCTTTCCCAACAGCCGCTACGCCGAGGATGCCCGGCATCGCATGGCGTATCTGTTCGAAGCGCAAGCAAAATACGAAACGCAGGTGGCGCGTTTCTATTATGAACGCAGCAGCTATGTCGCGGCGATCAACCGCAGCAAATACGCGCTGGCAACTTATCCGCGCACGCCTTCCACCGAAGACGCCCTCGGCATCATGGCGTTGTCCTACAAGGCCATGGGCATGAACGATATGCAGAAGGATACGATGCGCGTGCTGACCAAGAACTTTCCGAACAGCCGTTATCTCGCCGAGATCGAACCAGTCGCCGCAAACCGCTGAGCGACGACGCCACGGGTCTTGTTTCGCTCGGGGATTAAATCGCTTCCGGCCCCTGCTCGCCGGTACGAATACGGACCACCTGTTCGACGGTCGTCACGAATATTTTTCCATCGCCGATCTTGCCGGTGCGCGCGGCATTCGTAATGGCCTCAATGCAGCGGTCCAGCATGTCGTCCGCGACCACGATCTCGATCTTCACCTTGGGCAGGAAATCCACGACGTATTCCGCGCCGCGGTAGAGTTCCGTGTGCCCCTTTTGCCGGCCGAACCCCTTGACCTCGGTCACGGTCAGACCGCTGACGCCGGCTTCGGACAAGGCCTCGCGGACGTCGTCGAGCTTGAAGGGCTTGATGATGCAGTCGATTTTTTTCATTGTCGGAAACCTCGAAACGTATGTCGGATGCCTGACATCTATTAAATACCACCTGCCGGGCCATTGCCACCGGGTTCTTTTTTCGTTTCAGCGCCATAGCCCGAGGTGATGGGGTAGCGCCGGTCGCGGCCGAAAGCCCGCGGCGTGATGCGCACACCGGGCGCCGCCTGCCGACGCTTGTATTCATTGCGGTCCACCATACGCAACACCCGGCGCACGATGGCCTCGTCGAAACCCGCGGCGATAATATCGTCCGCGGACTGGTCCAGTTCGACATAGCGCTCAAGGATCGGATCGAGCACCGGATACGGCGGCAGGCTGTCCGTATCTTTCTGGTCGGGCGCCAACTCGGCCGAGGGCGGGCGCTCGAACACGCGCCGGGGAATAACCGGTTTGATCTTGTTGCGGTATTCGGCCAGGCGATACACCAGCGTCTTGGGCACGTCCTTGATGGCGGCGAAGCCGCCGGCCATGTCGCCGTAGAGCGTGGCATAGCCCACCGACATCTCGCTCTTGTTGCCGGTCGTCAGCACCATCTTGCGCGTCTTGTTCGAGATCGCCATGAGCAAAGTGCCACGGATGCGTGCCTGAATATTCTCTTCGGTGGTATCCGGCTCCATGCCCTTGAATTCCTCCTTGAGCGCGCCGAGAAACGATTCGAACATGGGGTCGATCGGAATGAAGCTGTATTTCACGCCCAGCGTTGTGGCCTGGAAGCGCGCGTCCTCCAGGCTCATCGCGGCGGTATATTGCGATGGCATCATGACGGCCTCGACCCGCGACGCACCGATGGCATCCACCGCGAGACACAGCGTGAGCGCCGAATCGATGCCGCCGGACAGGCCGATCACCGCCCCGGCAAAACCGTTCTTGCCGATATAATCGCGCACGCCCAGCACCAGCGCGGTATACACGCTTTCCTCCTCGGAAAGTTCCGGCATGATCGGGCCGGTAACGGGCGTGACCTGCCCATCGGCGTCGACTTCAACGAGATACAACCCCTCCACGAAGGCCGGTGCGCGCTGGGTCATTTCGCCCCGCCCGTCCACCACGAAGGAATCGCCGTCAAAGACCAGTTCGTCCTGGCCGCCGACGAGATTCAGATAAACGATCGGTACGCCGTTGGCGCGCGCGCGGCGGGCGACGACGTCAAACCGCTCTTTCCCCTTGTTCTTGTGGAATGGCGAGGCGTTCAGATTGATCATGAGTTTCGCGCCGGCGTTCACCGCCTGTTCCACCGGGCCCTGCTCCCACACGTCCTCGCAGAGGGTGATGCCGGTGGGCACGCCCTGCAGGTCGATCACGCAGGGATTCGCACCTTCGGCGAAATAGCGCTTCTCGTCGAAGACGCCATAGTTGGGAAGACGGTGCTTGAAATAGGTCGCCGCCACTTTGCCGTCGCGCAGCAGCGACGCGGCATTGAAAAGTTTTCCGTACTGCCGTTTGGGGTAACCGACGATGACATCGATCCCCGATATTTCCCTCAGCATCTCACCCAGCGCGAGTTCCACGCGCACCGTGAGGTCGGGACGCAGCAGCAGGTCCTCCGGCGGGTAACCGGTCAGCGCGAGCTCGGGAAATACAACGACGTGCGCCTTGAGTTCATCGCGCGCGCGTTGCGCCGCCGCGATCATCTTCGCGGCATTGCCCGGGACGTCGCCCACCAGCAGGTTCAGCTGGCCGAGGGCGATGCGCAGGCGCGATCCCATGTCAGGTCAGCACTTCGCGCATGCGCGCGCCGATCTCCGCGGGCGAGCGCACGATGTGCACGCCGGCCGCCTCGAAGCGCGCGGAACTTCTCTTCGGCCGTGCCACGGCCACCGGCGATCACCGCGCCGGCATGCCCCATGCGCTTGCCCTTGGGCGCGGTCACGCCGGCGATATACGCCACCACCGGCTTCTTGACATGATCCTTTATATACGCGGCGGCGTCCTCCTCCGCCTGCCCGCCGATCTCGCCCACCATCACCACGCCGCGGGTCGCGGGATCGGCCTCGAACATCCGCAGGCAGTCCACGAAATTGAGTCCCTGGATCGGATCGCCGCCGATGCCGACGCAGGTGCTCTGGCCGAGCCCCTCCTGCGTGGTCTGGTACACGGCTTCATAAGTCAGCGTGCCCGAGCGCGACACGATGCCGATCGCGCCCGGCTTGTGAATCGCGCCCGGCATGATGCCGATCTTGCATTCGCCGGGCGTGATGAGACCGGGACAGTTGGGGCCGATGAGCGCGACGTCCGGATACTGCATGCAGCGCCGCCTTGACCTTGCGCATGTCGCGCACCGGAATGCCCTCGGTGATGCACGCGATCACCTTGATGCCGGCATCGCGGCCGCTTCGAGGATGGAATCGGCGGCGAACGCCGCCGGCACGTAGATCATGGTCGCATCGGCGCCGGTTTCGTGCACCGCCGTCGCGCACCGTATCGAACACCGGCAATCCCAGGTGCGTTTGCCCGCCCTTACCCGGCGTCACGCCGCCGACCATCTTGGTGCCGTAGGCGATCGCCTGCTCGGAATGGAACGTGCCCTGCTTGCCGGTGAAGCCCTGGCAGATGACCTTCGTATTCTTGTTAACCAGTATGCTCATCTCTTCATATCGAGAATTAAGAATTTCAGATTCTTTCGAAATCATTTCGCCAGCCGCGACCGACCAGCTTCGCGGCGTTCGTCAGGCTGTCCGCCGCGGTGATTTTCAGACCGCTGCCCTTCAGCAGCGCCCGTCCCTTGTCCACGTTCGTGCCTTCGAGGCGCACCACCACGGGAATCGTTGATCCCGACCTCCTTCACCGCCTTGATGATGCCCTCGGCGATGAGATCGCAGCGCACGATGCCGCCGAAGATGTTGACCAGGATCGCCTTCACGTTCGTATCGGAGAGAATGAGCTTGAACGCCTCGGCCACCTTGTCCGCCGTGGTGCCGCCGCCGACGTCGAGGAAATTCGCCGGCACGCCGCCGTGCAGCTTGATCAGGTCCATGGTCGCCATCGCGAGCCCGGCGCCGTTCACCATGCAGCCGATGTTGCCGTCGAGCGCGATGTAGTTGAGACCGAACTCGCTGCGCCTTGGTCTCCTTGGCATCTTCCTGCGACGGCATCGCGCAGCGCCGCCAAGGCCTTTTGGCGGATACAGCGCGTTGTCGTCGATATTGATCTTGCCGTCCAGCGCCAGCAGTTCGCCGTCTGACAGTCACGACCAGCGGGTTGATCTCGACCAGGCTCAGGTCGCGGGCGCAGAACAGATGATAGAGACTCGAGCATCAGCTGCGAGAAGCGCGCGCGATCTGCTTGTCCGCGAGGCCCAGGGCGAAACCGATCTCGCGGCACTGATACGCCTGCAGGCCGGCCACGGGATCGGCGACCGCCCTCAGGATTTTCTCCGGATGCTTCGCGGCGATCGTCTCGATGTCCATGCCGCCGTCGCTCGAGGCCATGAACACGATACGCTCGAGTGCGCGGTCCACGAGACACGCCAGGTAGAGTTCATTCAGCACCACGCTCGGCAGCTCGACGAGCAGCCGCTTCACGGGCTGTCCGGCGGGGCCGGTCTGATGCGTCACCAGCCGCGTGCCGAGCAGCCCCGCCGCGGTCTGCTCCAGCGCGTCGCGACCGACGACCTTTTTCACCCCGCCGGCCTTGCCGCGTCCGCCGGCGTGGATCTGCGCCTTCACCACCCAGGTGTCGCCGCCCAGCTCGTCGGCCGCTTCCAGGGCCTCGTCCACGGAAAATGCCGGCCGGCCCGGCGGGACGGGATGCCGTATTCGCGCGAGCAGGGCCTTGGCCTGGTATTCGTGCAGATTCATGGATAGCGCCGGTTGGTTGTTCTTGAGTACGAATATGGCACGCAATTTATCACATCACGCGCGCGCCGGCCTATTCGTAACGCAGGGCTTCAATGGGATTCAGGCGCGCGGCCTTGCGCGCGGGATAGATGCCGAAGACGATGCCGATGCCGGCCGAGAAAAGAAAAGCGAGCAGCACCGCGCCGACTGACACGGAGGTAGTCCACCCGGCCAACAGCGAGAGCGCCACGGTAATCAACCAGCCCAAAACGATGCCCGCGAGCCCGCCGGTGACGCTGACCACGACGGCCTCGATCAGGAACTGCCAGAGGATGTCGCGGCGGCGCGCGCCCACGGCCTTGCGCAGGCCCACCTCGCGCGTGCGTTCCGTGACCGACACCAGCATGATGTTCATGATGCCGATACCGCCCACAAACAGCGAGATCGCCGCGATCACGGCCAGCAGCATTGACATGGTGCGGCTGCTTTCCGAGAGCGCCGACTGGATGTCGGCGAGATTGCGTATCTGGTACGCGTCCTGCCGCTGCGAGGGCGGAACCTTGTGCCGCGTAAGCATGAGCTGCGTCACGGTGTCGGTCACCGGCTGCAGGTCAGCGGACGTTTCGGCCTCGATATCGATGTAATCCACGTAGTCCTTGCCGAGCAGGCGATACATGGCGGTCAGCACCGGAATCACGACAACGTCGTCCTGATCCTGAAATCCGGTCGCACCCTTCTCCGGAAGCACCCCGATCACCTGGAAGTTGACCCTGTTGAGCTTGATGAATTCCCCGACGGGATTCCGGTCGCCGAACAGCTCGCGCACCACCGTCAACCCGACCAGCGCGACGCGCGCGCGGCGCTGATTCTCCGCTTCGGTGAAAAAACGACCCACCTGGGGCTCAGAGGCACGCATCTCGGCGTACTCCGGCCCGGTTCCACGGACCAGCGTGTTCCAGTTCTTGTTCTCGAACGTCGCGCGCACTCGCCCGGTGACATTGGGCGCGGCTTCCTTGACACCCGGCACATGTTCCCGGATAGCCGCCACGTCATCGATCGTCAGTCGCGTCGTCGCCCCGGCCTCCTGCGCCACGCCCGCGACGCGTATCGCCCCCGGGCGCAGCAAGAGCATGTTCGATCCCAGGGAGGCGAGCGAAGTCTCGATCGCTTTCTGCGCCCCGCTTCCCAGCGCCAGCATCGCGACCACCGCGGCGACGCCGATCAGGATACCGAGCATCGACAGCGCCGTGCGCACCTTGTTGGCCGCCAGCGCGCGCAATCCCTGGCGCAGATGTTCGCCGATCTCCCTGAGTTGCCAGCGTTCTTCCGTGGACGGCGGCGAGACCATCGCCGGCGTCGTGGATGGTTCCACGCCGGTACGCTCATCCGACTGCACTATTCCGTCGCGGATGCGTATGCGTCGGCGCGCCTCGCGCGCCACTTCCTCTTCGTGCGTGACCATGACAATGGTGATGCCCCGGCGATTCAGATCCCTCAGCACGGCGAGGATCTCCTGCTGGCTGGCGGTATCGAGGTTGCCGGTCGGCTCGTCCGCAAGAATGATGCGCGGTTCGTTCACCAGCGCGCGGGCGATGGCCACGCGCTGCTGTTGTCCGCCCGAGAGCTCGTTCGGCTTGTGATGCACCCGCTCCTTGAGCCCCACCTGCCCGAGCAAGGTGTCGGCGCGCACCAGATCGAGCCGGTGGCGCGAATACAGCAGCGGCATGGCCACGTTCTCGTCCGCGGCGACGCGCGGCAGCAGATTGAACTGCTGGAACACGAAACCGATGGCCTCGCGGCGCATCACCGCCAGCTCGTCTTCCTCGAGATTCGCCACCTCCCGGCCATCAAGCCGGTAGGAACCGGAGTCGGGGGTATCGAGCAGCCCGATCACATGCATGAGAGTGGACTTGCCGGAGCCGGACGGACCGGTGATGGCGACAAACTCACCGGGCTCGATTCTCAACGTTACACCGCGCAAGGCATAAACGGTCGTATCGCCCATGCGGTAGGTCTTGTGGATGTCTTTGAGTTCTATCATTCAGTCACGTAACAACATCGTCGTCATTCCTGCGAAAGCCGGATCCAGAGTTTGAATGGTATCGCACGCTTTGGGCGCGATCTCAAAAGCTATGTGCGGGTGACTCCGCCGGGACAGTTTGGTAAGAGCGTGGTTCTCCATTCCCGTATGGCGCACGCGAGCACCGCTTACCGCTTTCTGCCGAACGGCATGAACGGGCTCGATGTGCCTTCGCTGCCGCTGGCGCGGATGCGCACGACCAGCAGGCGATCCTTCTCCGAAACTCCCTCCAGCACCTCGACGTGTTTGCCGTCGCTCAATCCGGTCTTGACCTCCTTTTCCACCGGCTGGCCATTCGGCTGAGCCGGTGCCAGCAGCACATAAGAATGACTCGCGCGAACCTTAATGGCGTCCGCGGGCAGCAGCAACACGCCCCGGCGCGAGAGCCGTGACGAAACTGACGTTCGCCGTCATGCCGCTGCGCATGAAGGTTGGTGTCTTGTCCGGCAGGACGTTGACCGAATAGGTGGTAACGTTGTTCACGGTCTTGGCGTCGTAGGCGATTTCGTTCACTTTGCCGGGGAATGGCTGGTCCGGATAGGCATCCAGGACGACGCTCGCCGGCTGGCCGAAGACGAATCTGGGCAAGATCGGTCTCGTCGACCTGGGCTACCACGATCAGATAATCTGACATCACGAATATGGCGTCGGCGCTGGTGAAGGTCTGACCCGCTTCGATGTTACGAGTGATAATGGTACCGTTCACTGGCGCGAGAATCGGCGTGGGCCGATAGAGTTCTTCCCAGTGCTTCAGTTCATCCGGCCCTTTGGAACGCGCCGCGTCAATGAGCGCAGCGCGCTCGGTGGAACTCATCCAGGCGAGAATCTGACCCTTGGTAACTTTGTAACCCTCATCCACCAATACCTGTTCGGCGCGCCCCGGGACCGGCGCCTTGATTTCGAGCCGGTTCTTGGGCGCCACGGTGCCGGTACTCAGGATCGTGACGTCGAGATCGCCGCGGTCAACGCTCACCTCACGATAATCCGGCTGCGCGTTGCGGCCTGAAATCCAGTACGTGGCGGCGCCTCCCCCGGCCACCAGAACCAGCACAGCGGCCACCACCACCATGCGGTGCTCACGCATCGCATCCAGAATTTTCATGGAATCACCCCTTTCCCCTGCGCCTGTTCCCAGGCCGCCTCGGCCACAACCCGATCGCGCTGGCCTTGCAGGAAGTTTTTTTGCCTTTGAATGAGATCGCTCTCGAGACGGTCCCAATCTTCAAATGACATGAGACCATTGTTGTATTTGCTGCGCGCAATTTCCGCGCGCGTGAATGCCGCCTCCAGGAAGGCCTGGTCTACTTTGAGTTTCTCCGCCGACTCGGCGTAACTCGCATAGGTTTGCTTGAGGTTCAACAACAGCTGATGTTCCGTGGAGTCCGTGTTCGAGGCCGCCGCATCGAGACTCGATACCGCGCTCTTGGTCGCGTAGTAATCTTTGCCGCCGCTGTAGATCGGCACATTGAGATTAAGAATCACTATGCGTTGCGTGTCGTCGGGAAACCAGTCGTTTCCCGCACGACCGTAACTGCCCGAAAGATTGAGGCTGGGGTATAAACCGGAGCGTGCCAGTGTAACGCCCGCGACGGCGGATTTCTGCTGCGCCGCCGCCTGCTGATAATTGGGAACCTGCCGAGTGAGTTCGCGAAAGTCAGGAACCGTTCCGGGCTCTGTGAGCGGAATGTCCCCGCGCGCCTCAAGTTCATCCGTCTCGCGGCGGCCGAGTACTTGTGCCAGCTGCGCCTGCGCCGAAACAAGATCATGCTGTGACTGGAAATGATCATAGCGTGCCTGCGCCAGCGAGGCTTTCGTCTGAAGGAAGGAACCCTTGTTCTCATTTCCGCTCTCGAAACGCAGTTCGACGAGACGCAGGTTTTCTTCCTGACGATGCATAATCTTCTCTGTCAGGAGGACGTTGTCCTGCGCGTACTTTAATCCGGTAAATGCGACTTTGAGATCCTGACTTAATTTTGCCTTTGCCGCCGCCAGACTCGCTTCGGAGACTTCGCGGTTAGCCGCGCCTTGTTCGATCTTGGCTCGGTCCTGAAAACCGGCAAAAAGATTCTGGCTGAGCAGGAGCGAGGCGTTGTAGGTCGCGCCCGATGTCGTGGACAGTCCGGCAAAACCCGATGTCGCCTCTGAATCAAATCTGTCGGTGTAACTGGAACCTGCGGAAAGTTGCGGGAGATAGCCGCTATAGGCGCCCTTGGCGTTGAAACTCGCGGCTTCCAGATTGGCGCGGGCGCTGCGAATGTCGGGGTTATTTGCCGTCGCCTCCTGCACGCAGGTCTCCCAGATCAATACCGTAGGCGGCCCTGCCCATGCGGACGGCACCAGGCCCAGCAACAAAGCAAGGGAAATTATTCTCATCTGGGCGGGCGATGGCATTCAGCGGACATCCCTTATATAGACTCGCTTTTCTTTTGGTAATTCCATATGCCACGGCGGCAAAACTATTGTGGCGGATTGTCGTCGTCAGTCCAAACAAGGCACGTTTCACGTTGCATGGGGGCTGATTTCACGCTAGCATTTTCATACTGACCGATCGGTCAGTTAATTATCGCGGTAAACCAGAGAGATAGGCAAGAGAACCGTGATGACACCAGGTACAACGGCCTGCCATGCTCGTTCGGGCAGCGATACCGCCGCCCGGATCCTCGCGGCCGCCGAAGCACTTTTCGCGGAACACGGGTTTGAGGCGGTCTCGATAAACGCCATTGCTGAACGCGTCGGCGTCAGCAAAGCCAATGTTTTTCATCATTTCAGTTCCAAGAATGCGCTCTACCAAGCGGTTCTGCGCAATGCCTGCGACGCAACCACCCAGCAGTTTAAGCACATGGTCGCCCAATCCGGCGCGGTGGCCGCCAATCTCGCGCAATTCTCCGAAAGTCATCTCGCCAGCATCCTGGAGCACGATCAGTTCGCGCGTCTGATATTGCGCGAAATTCTGTCGGACAGGCCGAAGGAAGAGTTCAAGATCGCACAACAGGTTTTCGGCGAGAATTTCTCCGAACTGGTGGAGATCCTGCGCCGGGGGCAGGAGCACAACGAGTTGCGCGCCGATCTGGACCCTGCCCTGGTGGCAACGCTGCTCGTCGGCGCCAATGTCTTCTTCTTTCAGGCGCGCAATGTCTTCCGACACTTTCCAGAAGTCGACTTTGCCGATGAGCCGGCGCATTACACCCGCATGATGGTGGATATCCTGCTCCGTGGGATACTGGCCTCCGGCTCAGGAAAAAAAACATAAGCACGTCGTTAAAACCGGCGTGTCTTCAACCGCTCAACAATAAGGAATAATTCGATGAGCCGCTTATCCTTCTGGACCGTCCTGCTTGTGATCGCCGTCGTCGCCGTTGGATGTGGCAAGAAGGAAGAACAGAAACCGCCGGAAAATATCGCCAATGTCACGACGACACAAGTCGTCGCGCGCGATCTGCCGCTGACGGAAAGCGCCGTCGGCTCCGAAACCTGGCTGAGCCAGGCGGATACCTACGATCCGACCCACGATCTCGCGCGCCGGATTAATATCCGTCTGCCGTTTCCGCTGGATATCGTGCGACGTCTGAAGATTGGCCAGCCGGTCACCCTGACCAATTTCGAGGACGGGAAAAAGACGACAGGCGTCATACGCGAAATCCGCCCCGCGCTCAGCACCATGACCCAGACTGTTGAGGTGATCGCCGAGGTGAAGAACCCCGGCGGCTGGCGACCGGCCGGCAGCGTACGCGGCGAGGTGACACTTGAGATTCATCGCCACATGCCGGTGGTACCGGAACAATCCATCGTGCTGCGGCCCGCGGGCGCCGTGGTTTATGTCATCTCGGATAATGTGGCGCACGCGCACCCGGTAAAAACCGGAATCCAGCGTGACGGCATGATCGAAATTCTCGAAGGCATCCAGCCGGGGTGGATTATCGCCGTCGATGGCGCCGCCCTGTTGAGCGACGGCGCCAAGGTCAGCGTGCGCGCCGTCACACCGGCGACCTCCAGCCACGCCCCCGGCGCCCGGCGCATGACGCTGCCTGAATTTTCGATCAAGCGCCATGTGTTCACCCTGATGGTGAGCCTGGTGCTTGTCCTGTTCGGCATCATCGGTTTCACCCGCCTCGGCCTCGACAGGTTCCCCAAAATCGATTTCCCGGCGGTGACGGTCACCACCACCATGAAGGGCGCCGATCCGGATATCATCGACAAGAATATCACCGACATCATCGAAGAGGCGTGCAGCCAGGTGCCCGGGGTCAAGTCGATCATGTCGAGTTCGGCGCTGGGCGCATCGGTGGTCGGCGTCGAGTTTGATCTCGACAAGAACCTCGATGTCGCCTACCAGGAGGTCAAGGCCAAGGTGGACGCGGTGGTCAAGCGGCTGCCGGACGATTCCGACCCGCCGGTGGTGCGCAAGGTCGAGGTGGGCGCCTCGGCCGTCATCTGGCTGGCGCTGCAGGGCGACCGCACCGTGCAGCAGCTCAACACCTACGCCGAGGAGATCATCAAGCCGCGGCTCGAGACCATCAGCGGTGTCGGTGACGTGCTCATCGGCGGACAGATCAAGCGCACCATCCGCATCTGGCTCGATAATGAACGCCTGCACGCCTTCAATCTCTCGCCCCTCGAGGTGCGCAACGCCTTCGTGCGCGAACATATCTCGCTGCCGGGCGGATTTCTCGGCGGGGAAAGCCGCGAGCTGCTGATCAAGTTCGACGCCGAGTTTGAAACCGTCAAGGCCATGAACAAGCTCGTGGTCGCCTACCGCCAGGGCTCGCCGATTTATCTCAAGGACGTGGCGCGGATCGAGGACGGCCTGGAAGACCCGCGCAAACTGGCGCGCTACAACGGCAGCCCGGCCGTGGGCCTGGGCGTGGTCAAAACCAGCGGCGCCAATACCGTCGCGGTGGTGGATGCGGTCAAGCAGCGCGTCGAGAAGGAAATCATTCCGACTTTGCCGCCGGGCCTGTCGATACGTTATTCCTCCGACGATTCCGTCAGTATCCGCCAGTCCATCGAGGCGCTGCAGGAACATCTGCTGCTGGGCACGCTGTTCGCGGCGATCATGGTGTTTGTGTTTCTCAAGAGCGGGCGCTCAACCCTCATCGTCGCCACCGCGATCCCGGTCTCGCTGCTGGCGACCTTCGCGGTGATGTACTTCGCCGACTACACCCTGAACAAGGTCACCATGCTTGGATTGTTGCTGCTGATCGGCGTGGTCGTCGACGACGCCATCGTGGTGCTCGAAAACATCTTCCGCCATCGCGAGGAGGATCACGAAGCGGTGGTGAAAGCGGCGATATCACGGTTCCGATCAGGTGGTCTTCGCGGTGCTGGCCTCGACGCTGACGCTGGTGTCGATCTTCCTCCCGGTCGCGTTCATCAGCGGCATTCTCGGGCGCTTCCTGAGCTCGTTTGCGCTGGTGGTCACCATCGGCGTGCTGGCCTCGCTGTGGGTATCGCTCACGCTCACGCCCATGCTTTGCTCGCGCTTCCTGACGCTGCCCGACCACAACGGCCGCCTGTACAAAGCGCTGGAAGGCGGCTTATCGTCGGGCTGGAAAACGCCTATCGTGCAATTGCTGCGGCATGGCGATCACGCACCGCTGGAAGGTCATCGGCGTGGCCACCCTCGTGGTGTTGTCCAGCGCCTTTTTCTTCGCGCAGGTCGGCAAGACTTTCGTCCCCGAAGAAGACGAATCGCGTTTCGTCATCAGCGTGCACACGCCGCTCGGCTCCAACCTCGATTACACCTCCGGTAAAATTTCCCGAGGTCGAGGCCATTCTGGCCAAGCGCCCGGATGTCTACAGTTACTTCGTGACTATCGGCCTTGGTGACATCGGCCAGGTGAACGCCGGCGAGATGATCGTGCGTCTGCAGGAAAAGACGCAGCGCAAGTCTCAGCCAACAGGAAATCATGGGGCAACTGCGGCGGGAGATCAATCAAATCCCCGGCATACAGGCCTTTATCGCGCCCGTGAGTTTCATCGGCGGCCAGCGCAGCGAGCCGCTGCAGTTCGCCATCCGCGGTCCCGACCTGCAAAAAATCGACCGGCTCTCGGACGAAATGGTGACACGGCTGGGAAGCATCGAGGGCATGGCCAAGGTCGACAAGGATCTGAAACTCGATCTGCCGCAGATCAATCTGACCATCGACCGCGAGCGCGCCGCGCAACTCGGCATCAGCGCCCAGGACGTGGCCCTGACCCTGAACGCCATGACCGGCGGCGTGGACATCGCCGAGTTCAAGGACCAGAGCCAGCGCTACAAAATCCGCCTGCAAACGGAATCCAGCCAGCGCGTCAGCGCCAGCGACCTCAAGCGCCTGTACGTGAAAAACAAGCTCGGCGATCTGGTGCGCCTGGACACGCTGGTCAAATTCGAGGAAGGCCTCGGCCCGGCCGTCATCACGCGGCGTGACCGCCAGTACGCCGGTTTCATCTACGGCAGCCTCGAGACCCTGCCGCTCGGCGCCGCCACGGACGCGGTCAGGAAAATCGGCGGCGAGATTCTGCCCGCGGGCTACTCCATCGCTTTCACCGGCCAGGCGGAGGAATTCGCCAAAACCGGCGGTTACGTACTGTTCGCCTTCGGGATGGCGCTGATTATGATTTACATGGTGTTGGCCAGCCAGTTCAATTCATTGCTCCAGCCGCTCGTGGTCATGGTGGCGCAGCCGCTCGCCATCATCGGTGGCGTCGCGGCGTTGTGGATTGCGTCGTTCTGGACCGAAGCCACGCTCAATATATTCTCCATGATCGGCATGATTCTGCTGATGGGTTTGGTCGCCAAGAACTCGATCCTGCTGGTCGATCTCACCAATCAGTACCGCGCGCAGGGCAAGAGTGTCGATGACGCCCTGAGCGAGGCCTGTCCTCACCGGATGCGGCCGGTGCTGATCACCTCGCTCACGGTCATCGCCGCGATGACCCCGGCGGTGATCGGACTCGGACCCGGCGTGGAGAGCAACCGTCCGCTGGCGCTGGTGGTGGTGGGCGGCATGATCTCTTCCACCTTGCTCACCCTGATCGTGGTGCCGGCGGTGTACTCACTGGTGGAGAATTGGCGCACGCACCGCGTGGGCGCCAAGGGAGCGAGCGCATGAATCGCTGGATTTCTATCGGCATTTTTTTCGTGTTCAGCGTCCCGGCCACCGGCGACGACCTGCTCGACCTCTATCGCCAGGCGAAAACCAGCGACCCAGCCTGGCTGGCGGCACAGGCGGGATACCAGGCCGGCATCGAAAAAGCGCCCCAGGGACGTGCGCTGCTGTTGCCGACGCTGGGGCTCTCCGCTTCCAAATCGGAAAGCGACCAGCAAGTCACCCTGCCGATGTCCAGCAACACCTATCATTACGGTACCGATGCCTACGCCATCCAGCTCACGCAACCGCTGTACAACAAGCAGAACGCCGCCGTCTATGCCCAAGGACTTGCCGGCGCCAATCAATCGGAGCTCGAACTGGAGACGGCGCGACAGGATTTGATCCTGCGTACCAGTCATGCCTATTTCGACGTGCTCGCCGCCCAGGATGCGCTCGACTTCGTCATCCTGGAGAAAGAATCGATAAGCAAACAGCTGTCGCTGGCCAGGCGTAATTTCGCCGTGGGCAACGCCACGCTCGTGGACGTGCATGAGGCGCAGGCACGCTACGACATCGCCGCGGCACAGCAGATCACGGCCACCAACTTCCTCGAGGTCAGAAAGGAGGCCTTGCGGGTGCTGACCGGTAACGAACCCGGCACTCTGACGCGGCTTGAGACAAAGCTCGATCTGCAAGGGCCCGAACCGGCGAACATGAATCAATGGGTGGAAATCTCCGTCAACGGAAACCAGCGCATCAAGTCGCAACAGGAAGCGGTCGTCATCGCGCGGCAGGAAGTCGAGAAAAGCCGCGGCGGGCATCTGCCCACGCTTGACCTGACCGCCTCGCGGGCCTACTCCGATGCGGGCGGCAGCGTGCTGGGCTTCGCCATCGAATCCACCACAAACCAGATCGGGCTGCAGTTCCAGATGCCGCTGTATCAGGGTGGCGGCATTTCGTCCAAGGTGCGCGAATCCGTGGCGCAACTGGAAGTGGCCAGTCAACGCCTGGATCAGACGCGGCGGCAGGTGGCACAGCAGGTGCGCGAATCTTATCTCGACGTCATCAACGGCGTGGCGCGCGTCCAGGCACTGGAACAAGCCCGGATTTCGAACGAGCGCGCACTCGAATCCACCGTGATCGGCTACGAGCGCGGCGTGCGCACGGGGGTGGATGTGCTCAATGCGCAGCGCGAGCTGTTCCGCACCCGGCTGAGTCTGTCCCAGGCTCGCTACGATTATCTGATCAGCCGCCTGCGCCTGAAGGCCGCGGCCGGCATGCTCCAGGAACAAGACCTGGAAGGCATTAATCGGTTGTTAGCCCACAAATCATAGGGTCGATCGTTTACGCCGTGCATGCCTCGGCCTCGCGCGTTTAGAATTAACGCATGCATGTCAGCATCGTCGACAGTCTGGAAAATATTCCCGCTTCGTATTGGAATGCGCTTGTCGGTGAATCCAATCCGTTTCTGCGCCACGAATTCCTGTCGGCCCTGGAATCCACCGGCTGTGTCAGCGCCAAAACCGGCTGGCAACCCCGGCATCTCGTCGTGCGACGCGATGAGTCGTCGACGGGCGAGCTTGTCGGCGCCCTGCCGCTGTACCTGAAAAATCATTCTTACGGGGAATATGTGTTCGACTGGGCCTGGGCCAACGCCTATGAGCAGGCCGGCCTGCGTTACTATCCCAAACTGGTTGCCGGCATACCGTTCACTCCCGTCACGGGACCGCGATTGTTGAGTATTGCCGGCACTGAATCCACGGCAATAAAAAAACAGCTCGTCGACAGCGCCCTGGAACTCATGCGGGAACACCAGATATCCTCCCTGCATTGGCTGTTCCTGACGTCCGAAGATGCACATTTGCTCGAGACGGAAGGTCATTTGCTGCGCACCGGCTGCCAATTTCACTGGAGTAACCCGGGCTACCGCGATTTCGACGATTTCCTGTCGACCTTCACAGCGCACAAGCGCAAGAAGATCAGGCGTGAACGCCGGCATGTGCAAGAAGCGAATATTACGATGGAAATACACACCGGCAGTTCGATCGAACCATCGCACTGGAATGTTTTCCATGAGTTCTATCATTCCACTATCCGTGCCCATGGCGCGATGCCCTATCTCTCGCTTGATTTTTTCCACAGGCTGGGCGATACGATGCGTGACCGCATCGTGCTGGTGTTCGCGCGGCGCGGCGCGGACTACGTGGCGGGCGCGTTGAATCTGCGCGGAACCGACACGCTCTACGGCCGCTACTGGGGCAGCCGCGGAGAGTTCCACAGTCTGCATTTCGAAACCTGCTATTACACCGCGATCGAATACTGCATCGCGCAGGGGCTCAGCCGCTTCGAGGCCGGCGCCCAGGGCGAGCACAAGCTGGCGCGCGGTTTCACGCCCGTGGTCACCCGCTCGGCGCACCGTCTCGCGCATCCGCAATTCAGCCGCGCCATCGCGGACTATCTGGCGCGCGAGCGTCTCGATGTGCATGCCTACGTGAATGAACTCAATGAACATGCGCCTTTCAAAAAGTCGCTGACCGCGGAGAAATAGCGCGCCATGTTTGTCCTTAAATCCAATACAGCCGATCTGCGCTTTCCGCCGGTGGAATTGGCCTCCCCCGAAGGACTGCTGGCCGTGGGCGGCGATCTGCGCGCCGAGCGCCTGCTCGAAGCCTATCGTCACGGGATCTTTCCCTGGTACAACCCGGGCCAGCCGATCCTGTGGTGGTCGCCGGACCCGCGTGCCGTGCTGTTTCCCTCGAAGCTGAAGATCGCGCGCAGCCTGCGCAAGACACTGAGCCGGAAAAAATTCGACGTGACTCTCGATACCGCCTTCCGCGAGGTCATGCGGCACTGCGCGCTGCCTCGGCCCGGGAATCCCAGCCGGCGGCACATGGATCACGCCGGAGATGATCGAGGCCTATGCCGTGCTGCACGACCGGGGGCTCGCCCATTCCGTCGAATCCTGGCGCGAAGGAAAACTCGTCGGCGGTCTGTACGGTGTCGCCATGGGTAACGCCTTCTTCGGTGAGTCCATGTTCAGCCGCGAGACGGACGCCTCCAAGGTGGCGTTCGTGCACCTGGTGAGACAGCTCGAACGCTGGGGCTATGCGTTCATCGATTGCCAGATATCCTCGGCGCATCTTTTCAGTCTGGGCGCGGAGGAAATCCGCCGCCACGATTTCATGGCGCGGCTGGAACAGGCGCTCAAACAACCCGAGCGTCCGGGCCGCTGGCGCTTTGATCCTGATTTGACGGTGTAAAAGGATTCACAAGAATGAATTCCTGGGTTTATCCTGTAAATTCCATTTCACTCCTGTCCATTCGAGAATGGCATGACGAGTCACCTGAAACCGCCGGAAATATTTCTTTCGATGCCGCATCCGTGCAGCTACCTGCCGGGTCGCACCGCGACATCGCTTTTCCTCGATCCGCGCCAACCGCTCGACAGCCGCCAGTACGCGGGTTTCATGCGGCTCGGCTTCCGGCGCAGCGGCGACCTCGTCTACCGGCCGCATTGCCGCGCGTGCAATGCCTGCATTCCGGTGCGCATCCCCGTCGAGCGTTTTCGTCCCGATCGCGGGCAACGCCGCATCTGGAAACGCAACCAGGAATTGTCGGTCATCGCGCGTCCTCCGCTCTACAGCCCGGAACATTTTGAACTGTATAAGCGCTATCAGGCCGCGCGCCATCCGGGTGGCGGCATGGACGACCCCGACCCCAAGAAGTACATCAATTTTCTCGCCTCACAGCATATTCATTCCGTCTTCTACGAAATCCGGCTCCAGAAAAAGCTCCTGGGGGTGGCGATCACCGACATCCTTCCGGACGGGCTTTCGGCGGTATATACCTTCTTCGATCCGGATGAAAAGCGCCGCGCGCTCGGCGTGTACGCGGTGTTGTGGCAGGTGGCGCAAGCCGCGGAACGTCAGCTGCCGTGGCTATATCTGGGCTACTGGATCAAGGAATGCTCGAAAATGGCCTACAAGGGCAATTACCACCCGCTGGAGATTTTCCACAACGGTCACTGGATACAGCAGGACAGCCACATCGGATCAGGACCGTAACCTCTCACCTGCCCTGGCACGCCCATTGCATCTCTGAAGGAAAGAAGTAGCCGGTTTATCCGGCAGGGGTGCAACACCATGCTCAGCTTTCTGTACCGGCTCGTCGAAAACTATCAACGCGAACACGGACTGCATCCGAACCTGCTCTACGTGAACCAGCGGCATTACCTGAAACTGCTGGAGTGCCTCCCGGAGATGAAAAACCAGGAAGAAGTTTCCCGTTTTCTGATGATGCAGGTCGTCATCAGCCCGGAGGCGGCGCATCCTTACGTCGCCTGGCTTCCGACCGACGCCGGCGGTCACCTCGTTTACGAGCGGGAACGCATTCGCTAAACCATCGCCCTCCGACCGCCAGGCCGGGGCGGCATCATATTGCTTTACGCCCGCGCGCGACTACGGCATCATACGCCGCCAATCAACTGAAGCAGGGCGGCGCGTGGCGAAAGAAGAGCATATCGAGATGGAAGGGACCATTACCGAAACCCTTCCCAATACCTTGTTTCGGGTCAAGCTCGACAACGGACATGTCGTGACGGCCCATATCTCCGGCAAGATGCGCAAGAACTATATCCGCATCCTGACCGGTGACCGCGTCACGGTGCAACTCACTCCTTACGATCTCACCAAGGGCCGGATAACCTTCCGCGCCCGCTGACCGTCGTCCTCTTTTTAAGGCTCAATCAAATAAAATGCCGCGCTGACGATAGGCGTCAGCGCGGCTTTTTTATCCGCGGAAACCGGATCAGGCCGGGGTCTTATCGACGGCGGGAACGAAGTCGAACGCCAGACTGTCGTCGCGAGCCGTGACTTTGACGTGTCCGCCGGAAGCCAGGCTGCCGAACAGCAGCTCGTTGGCCAGCGGTTTCTTGACCTGTTCCTGGATCAGGCGCGCCATCGGCCGCGCACCCATGGTCGGGTCGTAACCGCGCTGGGCCAGCCAGGCGCGCGCGGCATTGTCCAGCTCGATGGTGACGTGCTTGTCCGCCAGCTGGGCTTCGAGCTCCAGGATGAACTTGTCCACCACGTGCGCGATGGTCGTCTCGTCCAGCGGCTTGAACTGGATCGATGGCGTCCATGCGGTTGCGGAACTCGGGACTGAACAGGCGTTTGATCTCCTGCAGCTCGTCGCCGGCATGGTCCTGCTTGGTGAAACCAATGCTCGACCGGCTCAGGCGATCGGCGCCCGCGTTGGTGGTCATCACCAGGATCACGTTGCGGAAATCGGCCTTGCGTCCGTTGTTGTCCGTGAGCGTCCCGTGGTCCATCACCTGCAGCAGCAGGTTGAACACGTCCGGATGCGCCTTCTCGATCTCGTCGAGCAGCAGCACGGAATGCGGATGCTTGACGATCTCCTCGGTGAGCAGGCCGCCCTGATCGAATCCGACGTAGCCGGGCGGCGCGCCGATCAGGCGCGAAACGGTGTGCCGCTCCATGTATTCCGACATGTCGAAGCGGATGAGTTCCAGCCCCAGAATGCGCGCCAGCTGGCGCGTGACCTCGGTCTTGCCGACGCCCGTGGGCCCGGCGAAAAGATAGGAGCCGACCGGCTTTTCCGGATGCCCGAGGCCGGAACGCGACATCTTGATCGCGGTCGCCAGCGCCCCGATCGCCTCATCCTGGCCGAACACCACCATCTTGAGGTCACGCTCGAGCGTCTTCAGCGCTTCGCGGTCCGAAGTGGAAACGGTCTTGGGCGGGATACGCGCGATCTTGGCGACGATATCCTCGATGTCATGCACGCCGATCGTCTTCTTGCGGCGGCTCGGCGGCAGCAGATGCTGACTCGCGCCGGCCTCGTCGATCACGTCGATGGCCTTGTCCGGCAAGTGCCGGTCGTTGATGTAGCGATGCGCCAGCTCCACCGCGCTGCGCAGCGCCTGCAATGTATAGCGCACGCCGTGGTGATTCTCGAAGCGGTTCTTCAGGCCGCGCAGGATTTCCACCGCCTCTTCCACCGAAGGTTCGGAGACATCGATCTTCTGGAAACGGCGTGACAGCGCGCGGTCCTTTTCGAAGATGTTGCGGTATTCCTGATACGTGGTCGATCCGATGCACTTGAGATCGCCGGAAGCGAGCACCGGCTTCAACAAGTTCGAGGCGTCCATGGCGCCGCCCGAGGCGGCTCCCGCGCCGATAATCGTGTGGATCTCGTCAATGAACAGGACCGCGTTCTCCTGCTTCTTGAGTTGTTGCAGCACCGCCTTCAGGCGCTTTTCGAAATCGCCGCGGTACTTGGTGCCGGCAAGCAGCGAGCCCATGTCGAGGGCATAGATGGTGCTGTGCGCCAGCACCTCGGGCACTTCGCCGTCGACGATCTTCTTCGCCAGTCCCTCGGCAATCGCGGTCTTGCCCACGCCGGCCTCGCCCACGAACAACGGGTTGTTCTTGCGCCGGCGGCACAGCACCTGGATGGTGCGTTCCACTTCGCGGTCGCGCCCGATCAACGGGTCGATCTTGCCCAGCCGCGCCTGTTCGTTGAGGTTGACGCAGAACATGTCGAGCGGGCTCTTTTCGGTGGCGGCACTCTCTTCGCTCTCTTCCTGCGCCGGTAATTCATTCTGAGTCTCGCCCGGCACTTTCGAGATGCCGTGGGAAACGTAATTCACCACATCGAAACGGCTGATGTTCTGCTTGTGCAGGAAATAAACCGCATGCGATTCCTTTTCGCCGAAAATCGCGATCAGGACATTGGCGCCGGTGACTTCCTTCTTGCCCACGCCCTGGACGTGCAGCACCGCGCGCTGGATGACGCGCTGGAAGCCGATGGTCGGCTGGGTGTCGATCTTGCTGCCCGGGGCGAGCTTGGGAACATTCTCTTCCAGGAAGGAATTGAGACTGCGGCGCAGTTCCTCGATGTTGCCGCCGCAGGCGCGCAACACGCGTGCGGCCGAGGGATTATCGAGCAGCGCGGCCAGCAGGTGCTCCACGGTAATGAACTCGTGGCGCTTTTCGCGCGCGTTCTGGAACGCACTGTTCAGCGAGAACTCTAGCTCCTGCGACAACATGCCACCGCCTCCGGGCCATAAAGCCCATTAACTCAAGTCTTCCCTATTGAAACGGACATCCCCTATTTCTAATTTATAGACCTTATTCAGGCTCCAAGGTGCACTGCAACGGGTGCTGGTGCTCCTGAGCGTAATTCAGCACCTGCCGCACCTTGGTTTCCGCAATTTCCCGGGTATAAATCCCGCAAACCCCGATCCCTTTCTGGTGCACATGCAACATGATGCGGGTTGCATCCTCGCGGTTCTTGGAGAAAAACCGCTCCAGAATGATCACCACGAACTCCATAGGAGTATAGTCGTCGTTCAGCAGGATGACTTTGTAAAGCTGCGGCTTCTGGAGCTTGGGCTTTGCTTCCTGAACGATGGGACCATCGAGGTAGTGCTGGGGCTTATCGCTCATAATCTATAGATTACACCAATATTCCCGGGCGGCCTGAATCCGGGCCCGCGGCAACAGATACATTGTGCGACCCATGTCCGAAAATTCAACCCCTGCGATTGTGGCATGAATATTGGGCCTCGCCCGCTGTTTTACCCGCTGGCGGCCCGCTGGTAAACACCGGCGGGGACCTTGCTTGACATGCCCATAAAAAGAGAAGGATGATGATCTGGGCTACGCCTTTGCTCCGGTGTGGGTGGAGGTGCGGTTATCAGAAATCTGAAAGATAGCGGCGTTCCGCCGCGGCAGGAGGGGGATGTATGCCACTAGGCACCGTGAAGTGGTTTAACGCAAGCAAAGGGTACGGCTTTATCACACCCAGCGACGGCGGTGATGATGTCTTCGCGCATTATTCCGCCATTGAAATGGAAGGGTACAAGACCCTGAAAGAGGGTCAGCAGGTCGAGTTTGAAGTCCAGGAAGGTCCCAAGGGCCCCCAGGCTTCCCACATACGCTCTCTTCTCAAGTAGTCGGCGTTATATCCGCAGAAGTTTTTTTATAAACCCGGCATCGCCGGGTCTTCTTTTTTTGACGCAGGCATTCCTACAGGTGGCGAATGATGGCCTCGCCGAATCCGGAACAGCTGACCTGGGTCGCGCCCGGCATCAACCGGGCAAAATCGTAGGTCACGGTACGGGCGGCGATCGCGCCCTCCACGCCCCGCAGAATACCGTCGGCCGCCTCGACCCAACCCATGTGACGCAGCATCATCTCGGCGGACAGAATCAGCGAACCGGGATTGACCATGTCCTTGCCGGCATACTTCGGCGCGGTGCCGTGCGTGGCCTCGAACATGGCCACGGTGTCGGACAGGTTCGCGCCCGGGCGCGATGCCGATGCCGCCGACCTGCGCCGCCAACGCATCGGAGATGTAGTCGCCGTTCAGATTGAGCGTGGCGATCACGCTGTATTCTTCAGGCCGCAACAGGATCTGCTGCAGGAAGGCGTCCGCGATCACATCCTTGATCACGATCTCCTTCCCGGTCTTCGGGTTATTCAGGCGCATCCACGGGCCCTGGTCGATGAGCTGCGCGCCGAACTCGCGCCCGGCCAGATCATAGCCCCAGCTCTTGAATCCGCCTTCGGTGAATTTCATGATGTTGCCCTTGTGCACCAGCGTCACCGAGGGACGGTCGTTCGCGATGGCATACTGAATCGCGCGGCGCACCAGACGTTCCGTGCCTTCGCGTGACACCGGCTTCACGCCGATCGCGGAGGTTTCCGGGAATCGGATTTTTTTCACGCCCATTTCGCGCTGCAGGAAGTCGATGACCTTTCGTGCCTCGGGCGACCCGGACGCCCATTCGATGCCGGCGTAGATGTCCTCGGAGTTCTCGCGGAAGATCACCATGTCGACCTTCTCCGGCTGCTTCACCGGACTCGGCACGCCCTTGAAATAACGCACCGGCCGCAGACAGACGTAGAGATCGAGTTCCTGGCGCAGCGTCACGTTGAGCGAGCGGATGCCGCCGCCGACCGGCGTCGTGAGCGGGCCTTTGATCGAGACGACGTAGTCCTTGACCGCGCGCAGGGTTTCCTCCGGCAGCCAGGCATCGTTCCCGTAAGTGGCCACCGCCTTTTCGCCCGCATACACCTCCATCCACGCAATGGAACGCTTGCCGCCATAGGCTTTGGCGACAGCGGCATCCACCACCTTGCGCATCACCGGGGTGATGTCCCGCCCGGTGCCGTCGCCCTCGATGAAAGGGATGATGGGATTATTCGGGACATTGAGTGAGTGATCGGCGTTGACTGTTATCTTTTCGCCGGCGGGTACTTTAATGTGGGTGAAAGCCATGTTCCGCTCCGATAAAATTGCCGCGCATTCTATCATCAGAACGCGCCCGATGCGGCAGTCAAGGGCAACGCTGTACACTAAGCCCATGTCCCGGCTGATTCTCTTCAACAAACCCTATGGCGTGCTGACGCAATTCACCGACGCCGACGGACGCGAAACTCTGGCCTCCTATATAAAGATGCCGGGCGTCTATCCGGCCGGGCGGCTCGACCGGGACAGCGAAGGACTGCTGCTGCTCACCGACGACGGCAAGCTGCAACAACGCCTGTCCGATCCGCGTTTCAAGCTGCCCAAGAAGTATTGGGCCCAGGTGGAAGGCGAACCGGATGAAAAATCCCTGGAACGATTGCGCCGCGGCGTGATCCTCGATGGCCAACGAACTCAGCCGGCCGAGGCACGGCGCATCCCCGAGCCTGCACTCTGGCCGCGTCATCCGCCGATCCGGTTCCGCCAGTCCATCCCGACGTCGTGGCTTGAAATCGTGATCACCGAAGGCCGCAACCGCCAGGTGCGGCGCATGACCGCGGCCGTGGGTTTTCCCACGCTGCGTCTCGTGCGCCACGCGGTCGGCCGCCATACGCTGGAAGGCCTCGCGCCCGGCGAATGGCGTGAAGCCGATCCCCAAGTCTGATATGGTTTATCCATGGTCTGGAAGCCGAATGTCGTGGTCGCCGCCATCGTCGAGCGCGACGGGAAATTCCTGCTGGTCGAGGAAAAGGCCGAAGGCCGGCTCGTGCTCAACCAGCCCGCCGGCCATCTCGACGAAGGCGAAAGCCTGATGGAAGCCGTGGTGCGCGAAACCCTCGAGGAAACTGCCTGGCACTTCGCGCCGGAGGCGTTGCTCGGCGATCTACCGCTGGCCGCACCCGGCAAAAGCGACGACTTACCTGCGTTTTACCTTCATCGGACGTGTCACGCGTCACGAACCCGGACGCCCGCTCGACCATGGCATTGCACGCGCACTGTGGCTGACGCCGGAGGAAATCCGCGCCGAGCGCGCGCGTCACCGCAGTCCTCAGGTCGAACGCTGCCTCGACGATTATCTCGCGGGACAACGTTACCCGCTCGATCTGCTCAAGGATCTTGGGCATATTGCAACATCCTCCTCGCTTCGCACCGGTTAGACTGAAATGAACATCGTGGTCGGTATTTCGGGTGGCGTGGACTCCGCCGTGGCGGCATTGCTGCTGAAACGCGCGGGGCACGAAGTTACCGGCCTGTTCATGAAAAACTGGGAAGAGGACGACGCCGCCGGGCACTGTGGCGCGGAGGAGGACCTGGCGATGGCGCGCGCGGTCTGCGATCGTATCGGCATTCCTCTCAGGACCGTCAATTTCTCCTCCGAATACTGGGAGCGGGTGTTCAGCTATTTTCTTTCCGAGTATCAGGCGGGACGCACACCCAATCCCGACGTGTTGTGCAACAAGGAAATCAAATTCAAGGCCTTCCTCGATCACGCCATGACGCTCGGCGCGGACCGGATCGCGACCGGCCATTATGCGCGCACCGACATCCACGCGGGCCGTCATCGCCTGCTGAAGGCGCGCGATGCCAACAAGGACCAGAGCTATTTCCTTTACCTGCTGGGTCAGGAGGCGCTGGCGCGCTCGCTGTTTCCCATCGGGGACCTGACCAAGACGGAAGTCCGGCTGCTCGCGCGGGAGGCGGAGCTGCCCAATCACGATCGTCACGACTCCACCGGCATCTGTTTCATCGGTGAACGCGATTTCAAATCATTCCTGACCCGCTATATCCCGGCACGGCCGGGAGAAATGCGGACCCTTGCCGGCGAAGTGAAAGGGCAACACGACGGCACGATGTACTACACCATCGGCCAGCGTCACGGACTCGGCATCGGCGGCGAAGGCGAGGCGTGGTACGTCGTCGGCAAGAATGTGACCGACAACATCCTTTATGTCGCACAGGGCGAGCACCACCCGGCGCTGTATTGCGAGGCACTGATCGCCGGCCAATTGCACGGCATCGGTGTCGAACCGGCGGCATGGCCGCGCGAGATGCACGCCAAGATCCGCTACCGTCAACCGGACCAGCGCTGCACGCTGGCCTGGCATGACAGTCGGCTGCGCGTCGTGTTTGATGCCCCGCAGCGCGCGGCAACTCCCGGCCAGTCAGTGGTGTTCTACGACGGCGATGAATGTCTGGGTGGCGGCATCATTGAGGAAGCCGTGCCCGTGTCACGGGATGCCGGCAGCCGATCCGCGCATGCCTGAACCGGCTTTTTCCAGCCCGATCTGGTAAAATGGACCTGTCCACGGGGAACGCCATCACAAGCAGGCACGCATGAACAAACCGACCACGCCCGATGCACTGCTGTTGAATCCACTCACCGCCCTGTCACCGCTCGACGGCCGCTACGAATCCAAAACCGCTGCGCTCCGCCCGTTCTTCAGCGAGTACGGCCTGATCCGCCGGCGCGTGCTGGTCGAGATACGCTGGCTGCTCGCGCTCGGCGCTCACAAAAAGATCAAGGAAGTGGCGTCCTTTACTCCGGCCACGAAAAAACTCCTCGAGGGCATCATCGCGAATTTCTCGGAAAGCGATGCCCGCCGCGTCAAGGAGATCGAGGCGACCACCAATCACGACGTCAAGGCGATCGAATATTTCCTGAAGCAAAAAACGCACGGCAACAAGGAAATCGCGCGCTGCGCCGAATTCATCCACTTCGCCTGCACCTCCGAGGACATCAACAATCTTTCCTACGCGCTGATGCTCCGGGACGGCCGCGACGGCGTACTGCTGCCGCGCATGGACAAGCTGATCGCGGCGATCGCGGACCTGGCCACCCGCTACGCCGATCAGCCGATGCTGGCGCGCACCCACGGCCAGCCGGCCTCGCCCACCACGCTCGGCAAGGAAATGGCCAATGTCGCCTATCGCCTGAAACGCGCCCGCGACCAGGCGGCGGCCGTGCCGATTCTGGGAAAAATCAACGGCGCGGTGGGCAATTACAACGCCCATCTCGCGGCCTATCCGGAAGTCGACTGGCCGGCGATGGCCAAGTCATTTGTCGAGGGTCTGGGGCTCGCGTGGAATCCCTATACCACCCAGATCGAGCCGCACGATTACATCGCCGAGCTGCTCGATGCGCTGGCGCGGTTCAACACCATCCTGATCGATTTCAACCGGGATGTCTGGGGTTACATCTCGCTCGGTTACTTCAAGCAGAAAGTGGTCAAGGGCGAGGTCGGCTCGTCGACCATGCCGCACAAGGTCAACCCGATCGATTTCGAGAATGCCGAGGGCAACCTGGGGCTGGCGAACGCCCTGTTCCGTCATCTCGCGGAAAAGCTTCCTGTCTCGCGCTTCCAGCGCGACCTCACCGACTCCACCGTGCTGCGCAATCTGGGGGTGGCATTCGGGTACATGCTGCTCGCCGGCGACTCCTGCCTCAAGGGTATCGGCAAACTCGAGGTGAATGCCGGGCGGCTCGAGCAGGACCTCGACCAGAACTGGGAGGTCCTGGCCGAGGCGGTGCAGACCGTCATGCGCCGTTACGGTGTGGAACAGGCATACGAAAAACTCAAGGACCTCACCCGCGGCAAAGGCGGCATCACCCGCGATTCGATCCAGGCCTTTATCCGCTCCCTGAGCATCCCCGATGCCGCAAAAAAACGTCTATTGGCACTGACCCCCGCCAGCTACACGGGTAACGCCGCAACGCAGGCGAGAAATCTGGCCAAAACCAAAAGTTGATCCCGCCGTTTCCCTCCACCCATCGCGCCGCCGTCCCGTGCCATTCCCGCCACGTGGTCTATATATATCTTGATGGCGAGGAACATTCACCCTGGCATGGATACCGCTAAAAACACACCCGCCGAAAACAAACCGGAGCCGCCGCGTCGGGTAATCAGGGGACGCGACGAAGTCGCCGATTTCCTGGCCGGGCTGGCGGAAAGCGCGACACGCGAGATCGTCATTTTCGCCCCGCAGATTGATGGTGCTTTATTCAATACCCCCCGCTTTGCCCGCGCGCTCGCCAGTTTCGCCGCGCGCCACCGCAACAACCTCGCGCGCATCGTGGTGGAAGACACGGAACAGGTTTTGCGCGACAACGACCGTCTCGTCGGCTTGTGCCGACGGCTGAGCGATTTCATCCACATGCACCAGGTCGCCGAAGAGCATCTCGGTATTCGCGAAATGTTCCTGGTCATCGATCACCGCGGTTTCCTGCATCAGCAGGACGTCGCCAAACCCGACTGCGTCGCGGACTCTCACAATACTCATGATGCCGTACTGCTCGCGCGGCGCTTCAACGAATTATGGGACCGTAGCGAACCGATCCCTTCCCTGCATTCGACGGGACTGTGATTTCCGTACCATCGATGTCAGCCCGCTTTCCTCGCGTTCTGTTCCTGATACCGATCCTTTACGCCCTGGCGGCGTGCGGACACGTTCCCGTTGAGAATCCATCCGAGACGACCGGAAACCGCGCGGCGAATCTCGCGCTGGCCATGGTCGGCAAACCCTACCGCTACGGCGGCAACACCCCGGCCGGGTTCGATTGCAGCGGTCTCGTGCAGTACAGCTATGGGCGTAGCGGCGTGAATCTACCGCACGGAACCGACGAGTTGCGCCGCGTAACGCGCCCGGTTTCGCGCAGCAAACTGCAACGCGGCGACCTCCTGTTTTTCACGCAGGAAGGCCGAAGATCCTCGCATGTGGCGCTGTACATCGGCAACAGTCGCTTCGTGCACGCCCCCTCCAGCGGCAAAAAAGTTTACGTGGCGGGATTTGACGACTCTTACTGGCAGCGTCATTTCACGGAAGCACGCCGCCCCGACACGGACTGACATGGATCGAGGCAGGCTGATCGTCGCTGCCCTGCTGGTCGCGCTGACTGCCCTGCTGACGCTTGCCGGCGTCAGCGCGGAGGAGGCGCGCGTTATTCAACTGAAGCACCGTCCGGCCGACGAAATCATCCCCCTGATTCGCCCCCTGCTCGGACCGGAAGACGCGCTGAGCGGCATCGATTACCGTCTGATCGTTCGCACCTCGGACAGAAATCTGAAGGAAATAGAGCGCCTGCTGGCTCAACTGGACGTGGCGCAACGGCAACTGCGCATCACGGTGGAACAACGGGTGGCGGATGATCGCGACACCACTTCTCATTCTGTCGAGGGGGAAGTCCAAATTGGCGACAAGACTCGCATCAAATTGCCGGAAAAATCTCCCGATGATCGCGGACTCGTCGTACAAAAAGACAATCTCCGGCTCCGCGCCGACCGGCGCACGACGGCCGGCCGGAATGAATTCACCCAGACGGTCATGGTGCTGGATGGTCAACGCGCCTCTATCCGCATCGGTCAGTCCGTGCCGCATGTAAAAGAGATTCTGGCGCTCGGTCGTGGCCAGGTCCTGATTGCCCAGGACATCGAGCTTCAGGACGTCACGACCGGATTCGACGTGTTGCCACGCGTGCGCGGGGACCGTGTGCTGATGGAGATCACGCCGCGCCTGTCGACGCTGCGCGACCCCGCCACCGGCCTCGCCGATTTTGACGCGGACCATCCATGGTCCGCGCCCTGCGGGCGCGCCGCGCGCGTCCAAATTCGTTCCGGACGAATTTGTCAGGACTTCCAGGAACTCACCACCACTGTCGAGGTAAAACTCGGCGAATGGAACGACCTGGGCGCGATCCTCGGCCATCGCAACGAAATCGACCGCGCCATCCTGGAGAGCGCCACGACGGAATCGGGCGAGCGTCGTACCATCCGCCTCAAGATCGAGGAGTCTCTCTCAGGCACCCGCCTCCCGTGACGCGAGGGCGGGTGCGAGTCCGGAGATAAACGCGCGAACCTGCGGCTCCGTTCGGGCGCCACTGAAACGACCGGCTTCCTGGCCTTGGATGAACAGGATGACGGTGGGGAAGCCGCGCAACTGGTAG
The DNA here is from genome assembly GCA_963750625.1 of uncultured Gammaproteobacteria bacterium. Classification (GTDB taxonomy): domain Bacteria; phylum Pseudomonadota; class Gammaproteobacteria; order Acidiferrobacterales; family Sulfurifustaceae; genus Sulfuricaulis. The sequence goes on from CAVVRV010000031.1 coordinate 239,398, forward strand.
CGCCCGGCGAGGTGCATGTTGTCGTCCACTTCCACCTTGGCGAGCAGCACCTCCCCCCGGTAACCCTGAGTTACCTGCTCCAGCACCGGGGTCAGGAACCTGCAGGGCGGGCACCAGTCGGCCCAGAAGTCCACCAATACCGGTTGCTTATGGGAGGCCTCGAGTACTTTTTCGGAGAAATCCGTTTCGTTGACGTCAAAGATGAAGGAGTAAGGCATTTTTATTGTTGGGATGAAGCAGAGTAAGTGCGGAGCGGCAAACGCCGTGCTATTTGATAACGGCGGCATTTTACCCGAGGCTTTGTGCCAGACAAAATTCGATCATTCCCCTGGCACAAGCACAAGTGTGCATATTTTGAGTATGGCGCATTATGTTTTCCTTGATGCATACCAAGCCTGTTGTTTTCATAAAAGGAAAGCTATAGTCGCGCGCCATGAATGCACGTGACTATGCCCTCCTGACCGATCTCCTGAGACAACCTACCGCTCCCTTCCGCGAGGAGCACGTGATAGCGATGGTGACACGTCTCCTTGATCGGGCGCATGTTCCTTATTTCCACGATCCTGTCGGCAACATCGTTATCGGCTGCGGATCGCCCGCCGACTACCGCCAACGATTGCATGAAAAGAGCAACGAGCCGCTGCGCGTTTTTATCGCGCACATGGATCATCCCGGGTTTCACGGCGTCCGCTGGGTGTCGCCGACGCGTCTCCGGATCAAATGGCACGGTGGATCGCCGGTGCGGCATCTCGCCGGAAGCCGCGTATGGTTGGCAACCCGCGACGGTGAATGGGCGCAAGGCCGGCTCGGCCATGTGCGCCTTCTCAAATCCCGGCACGCGATCGATACCGCCGAAGTGCGCGTCACCGGCGCCGCAAAAACGCCGCGACCGAAAGCGGGCGCGCTATACGGAGGGTTCATGTTCCGCTCGCCGGTATGGCGCGCCGGAAAAAAACTTTACACCAAGGCCGCCGACGATCTCGTGGGCGTATTCGCCATCCTGCGCACCGCGATGGATCTTTATGCCGGTCGCCGCCGGAAAGCGCCGCCCTTCATCGGCCTGCTCACGCGGGCGGAAGAAGTCGGCTTCATCGGCGCGGTTGGCCATCTTGAGCAGGGATGGCTTTCCGCGGCGCGCCGTCCGGTGATGTGCATCAGCCTCGAGACATCCCGTACATTACCGAACGCGCTCGTCGGCAAAGGGCCCGTGGTGCGGTTGGGCGACCGGCGCACCGTGTTTCATCCGGGCTATCTCAAGGTACTGTCCGACGTGGCGCAGAAGGCGCTGCCGAAACGGCACCAGCGCCGCATCATGGATGGCGGTGCCTGCGAGGCGACAGCAGCCACCGTTTTTGGACTTCCCGCGATCGGCATTTCGGTACCGCTGGGCAATTACCATAACGAAGGATTCGAAGGCGGACCCGATTGTCGTGCCGTTCGCGGCCCGGCGCCGGAGTTCGTGCATCTCGACGATATCGGGGGAATGCTGAAGCTGTGCCGGGCCCTGATGCAATCGGGACTGCCGTGGAATCAGCCCTGGAAAATTCAGCGCCGGCTGATGCGCCAGCGACTGCAAAAATACCGGGTGCTTCTGTGAGATTTCGCTGAATACCTGGGTTAAGCGCCTGACGGCTTGGTCCCGGAAGCAAAAATCGTTTCCACATTCAGCCACAAACCCTGTTCGCCCATGAGCGGGCGCACGTCCGCCAGGTGTTCGGCGCGAAACAATTCCTGCCGGTCCGGGGGGATTCTCTCAACCCATTCACGCATGCCGCTGTTCCAGATGACCTCCCACCATTCGGCCTCGTCTTTCAGGTGATAGCCAAGCTGCTCGGTGTGCACCTCGATATCCTTGAGGCCGGCGCCACTCAGCAAATCACGACAGTGTTCAGGATCGGCGAGACGCATTGCGGCGAAGGGTGCGTCTTTGTCCGGCGCAACCACGCCGAAATTTTCGATTCGCCGGATGAATAATTCCATCATCGGCTGGAAGGCCTGTTTCCCGAAAACAGTGAACAGGATACGGCCACCCGGTTTTGTCACCCGCGCCCATTCCCGGAGCCCGGCAGACATGTCGGGCAGAAAAAAAATACCAAAGGAGCAGACAACGTGATCGAAATACTCACGGCGGAAATCCAGCGCGGCCGCGTCCATCACGTGCAAGTCGATATTGGGGATGCCGAATTTATCGATTTTTTCCTGCAAGCGATCGAGCATCCCCTCGGCCAAGTCTATCGCCATGACCCTGCCCTCGTGCCCCACGGCCTGTATAGCGGCCATGGCCACCACGCCGGTGCCGGTCGCCACATCGAGAATCTTGGACCCGCGCGCCGGTTTGAGCCGGACGATCAGGCGATCGGCGCAGAATGGAAAGAAACGCGATGCGGGGTTATCGTAGCCGGCGGCAACACGGTTAAACGCCGCCGCCACCTGGGCTCGGGAGTCAGGCATGATCATGCGGCGGCTATGATGTCAGAGAACCTTGTGGCCGGGAACAGCGCATGCATTGCATCCGGAAACAATATCGCCAGACAGGCTGCGGCAGGCGGTCCTGAAGAGCCGGAAACCGGGCAATATTCCATGGCCTTGGCTCAGGATGAGCGGACATCGACCGGCCAAGTCTCGGCACCACCTGTCGGCCGGGCAACCCCAGATATCGTCGCGTCAACCCATGTTACCGGCACGGGGCCTATAATTTTCTGAAGACATAGTTGTTACTTTTTACCTCAGTTGGCAAGGATGTCATGTGACGGCAAGAAGTATATTCCAGAAGGTCTGTCCGGAATGCATGGCCACGGTTCCACTGGATACCCGTGAATGCTCATGTGGACATCAGCTTGACCACGACGATACGGACACAGCGCTTTCCTCGGAAGAGATCCGGCTGAAGGCCGAGGAACTCTACGAAAATTACCTCGCGGCACGCGTCGAACAGGCCGCCAAAGCTGTCAAAACCTCACAAGCCGAATTTGCGCGCGATCCGTCGAACACGGGCAAATCCGATCACGTTGCATCCGCGATTCATGAAGTGCAGCATGGCCGAGTCCGCGCTGGCGGCGCAATCCGCGCGCGTGGCGGAAATGAAAAAGGCTCTGTTGCCCACGGTCCGGCCTGCTGCCCCTGTCCCCGTGGCGGCTCCCGCGAGGAAACGGGCGACAGCATTGAAAGCAGTCGCCGCAAAACCCCAGGCGCGGATTACACGCAAACCCATACCGGTCTTGACTGAGGTGGTGGCCACGGCGCCCGCACCCGCGCGCCAGAAACACGAGGCTCCAAAAATGGCAACCACGGAGCCAGTGCCCGTGCGCCCGAAACACCAGGCTATTGAAGTGGTATCCACGGCATCGGCGCCCGCGCGCCAGAAACTCCAGGCTAAGGTGGTTGCAGCCGCCCCCCAGAAATTGCCGACGCCCATGCCGACATCCAGAAAACCGGATATCGCTCCGCCGGCGCAATCTGCAACACCGAACCCCGCCTTCCGGCAGGCGCAGGCCGCCAAGGCGGAGAAAATCCTGCGCGCCAAAAATACTCAACCGACTCCCGTTGTCGAAGGCAGTCAAAGAAGAAGCGCGCATGGTGCCGGTGGCGGAACCCAAACCACCGCAAACAACGCCTGTCATTACCGCAAAGTCTGCGCCCCGCCTGTATGCTCCGCGGGACAAAAAGGAATGTCCGAATTGCACAGCGTCGGTAACCATCGCGGCACCGCGGTGCCGCTGTGGTTATGAATTCCCATCCAGCGAACAGCTGATTCCCGCGCTCGCCATGAGCGACGAAGAGCGCGCGGAGTTTGCCAAGCTTTTCAATTTTCCCTGAGCGCTGCCCTTGGCCGTCGGCAGTTAACGGTCATTGATTAATGGGGACGGGGGAGCTTGAAACGCTCGCCCTGGTAACTCAGGACGACACCATCCGGTACGATCGCTTCAACACGCGCTCCACCCTCTATCAGGCTGCCCTTGTGGTATTCATGGTTGTTGATGAAAAGTATCCGCTGAGACTCCTGCGGAGAATAGACATGGATCGTCACCGCCATCGGAGGAATGGCGCGCTGTATTTCCGGAGGCATCTGCTGCAACAACGGAGTGTTGTCCGTTTCCAGAAGCACGGCGGGGCCGTCAGCCCGTGACGAGGGGGGTTGCTTGATGGTCGCCACCTTGCGGCGCGGTGCAGTACTGGGCTTTGGCTTTATAGAGGTGACGGGAACAGGCACCTGCGTCTGTTCCGCCAGGTCGCGAACCGGGGGCTCCCTCTTCACCGCCGTGACGGGCGGCGGGGCCACGGCCACCGGTTCGGCAGCAGGCGGCGCGGCTACGGGGGCTGCGCTGGGAGACGTCACGGCAACCGCCGCCACGGAAGAAATACGGCTGGCCGTGCTGTGCCAGATAATCACTGCCGCGGCCAGCAGGAACAACAGAAGAATGATGCCAATCACCACTAGCCACCCGCCGCGCCACGGTAATGAAACATTATGCACCGGCCCGCCAGGGCGCGCGGGAGTTCCAGGCTGCCGTTCCTGTTCGGACTTCCGGAGCGCATCCAGGATGTAAGACATGCTCAGCGCGTCTCCGCGGTTCCGGCGTCGGCCACCAGCGCGGGCGATTTGCCCGGCAGATAGTTTTGCAACTGGGCCAGGGTGACCCGTCCCGCCACGCCGTCGGGCACGAGCCGGTGCCGACCCTGGAACTCCCTGAGTTGTGCCTGCAACTCCTTGTCAAAAATTTCACTCGATTCCGCCGCGAGTGGTTCACCCCGGTAGCGGGCCAGCGCATCGCGCAGCCAGATCACCGCATCGCCGCGATCGCCGAGCCGCAGCATTTCCTGTTCCGGCATCGGTGGCTTCCAAAGCAATAGATATTTTCCGAACCAGTAACGGCCCACCTCGCTCACCGGAAATTCGTGCGGCTGTCCGCCTATCACCAGGGAGACTGCATCGGCCGTCAGTTCCGCCACGAGGACATGATGCTTGCCACCCGCGGTATCCTGCAGTTCGATAACGGCAGGGCGGTTGTAGCTGCGCAAATTGTTCCATGTTCCGGTTTTGTATATGCAATGCAAACCGGCGTTCAGCGCGCGTTCGCAGCCGGTTCCACCCACCAGCAATGCATAATTCAAACTCCAGCGCTCGAACAGACCCTTCATCGCCGATTCGGTGTCGGTCGCCAGTTCGGGATTGGCGAGCAGCGCCTCGAGCGTGGCCATCGGATTGGACGGATTCCCGGTGGAAACTTCACCAACCGTCGTTGCCCCCCGGGGTTCAGCAGCCGGCCCGGCAAGCGCGATATCCCCGGCAACATCGGCAGACGGCACCGCATCGGCTGAAACTGCCACGACCGCTTTGTCGTCGGGTGGCAGCGGATGTGTCCACCCGGGCCACCATTGCCATCCGGCCGCGATCAGGACCGCCGTCAGCGCAGCGGCTGCAGGGGTGAGCACGCGCCAAGTCAGCCAACGGGAAGATCTGGTGAATGGCCCGATTTCGGCAGCGGCGCGGTTCACGATACCCGTATCCACGACGGTCTTTTCCCGTGTGTAGGCGCCGAGCAACGAACGATCGCAGATGATGTTGATTAGCCGCGGAATGCCCCCCGAAAGCGCATGCACACGGCGCATTGCTGACATGTTAAAGAGTAATGCGCGTCCACCCGCCACACGGCAGCGATGACCGATGTAATAACAGGTTTCCTCACGAGTCAACGCGGTCAAGCGATAGCGCGCCGTGATGCGTTGCGCGAGCTGACGCAAATCCGGTTGCGCCAGCAAGCCCACCAGTTCCGGCTGGCCAATGAGGATGATTTGCAGGAGTTTCTGCTTGGTGGTTTCCAGATTGGTCAAAAGCCGGATTTGTTCCAGCACTTCACGGCTCAGATTCTGTGCTTCATCGATAATCAGCATCGTGCGCCGGCCGCGGGCGTGGCTCTGGAGCAAGTGGGCGTTGAGCGCGTCGATCAGCTTCTTGAGGCTTGCTTGTCCGCCGGGATGGGGCACACGCAGGTCATCGCAAATGGCGGCAACGAATTCGGCGACCGTGAGCACCGGATAGAGAACCAGCGCCACATCGACATCCTTGGGCAGCCGCTCTCCCAGCGAGCGAATGAGCAGGGTCTTGCCAGTGCCGACCTCGCCGGTCAACTGCACGAACCCCCCGCTCTCACCCAACCCATACTGCAAATGCGCCAGCGCTTCCTGGTGGCCCCGGCTCAGATAGAGATAACGCGGGTCCGGCGGGATCGAAAAGGGATTTTCATACAAGCCAAAATATTGGAGATACATGCAACGCCTCACTTCCTCAGCTGCCTGCCGTCCATGCCGTTGATGAGTCTGGCATGACGTTAACTCGGTCTGCCATCAACCATAAACAAGCTGTCGAAGGCCTGGGATTTCGCCATCCACGATGGCCTATACGATAACACTATTTGACCCCTCCTTGCCTGTACAGGGCAAGATTCGGCCTGCTCAGGCTAGCGCGTGGGCATCGGTGAACTTAATTAACGCGAGAAATCACGCAATTCGGACTTTTTTCTCGTCGGATCGGCCGGTCCGCGCCGCCTGCGCCTCGCGCAAGGTACGTCGGAGCGTGAATCGTCGTGCCAGCAGTTTGTGGATATACCCATCCACTGCGCCAAGCAGGAAAAACGGTAAACGGAAATGAAAAAGTTACAACGTGGGATGATGCGGAAGAATTATTGACGGCGTCCAGGTTCGGCGATGTCGTCCGGCGCTTTGGCGGCCTGAACGATCTTGCGCAGATCGGCCAGTTGCGTCTGCAGCGCCTTGATCGCCTCCGCTACCTCGACAGGTTCTCTGCCTGTTTCGCCTTTGACCACTCCACTGGATTCCATCTTTACTGCACGTGATGTATTGCTCATGCGAACCTCCTTGTGAAAACCCAATACAGTTATCCGACAATAGTTACATGAGTGCTTCGTTGAATCTGCTCCCTGCACCTGATGAAGCATGTTAATCAGTGGCATTAAGCTAATTAAGGAGGAAAAACCGGGAAAAGACAAGTATGAAGACATGTGCCTGATTCTCATCGCCAGACAACCGTTGCGTGCGCGCCGATGAACCGCCAAAAAATGGCTCTCTCTCTACGATAACTACCAAACATCGGGCTGTGTGATACATGCGACAGGTGTCTGTTTTTTGCCAATGCTGGCTTGTAATGTCCACGAAGTAAATTCAAACAATCCAGGAAATCGCGCTTATTCCTTTAACACGCACTTGCGATAAATATCTCCCAGCACATCGTTCGAGTCATATCTTTCCTTGAGTCTTTCGTAGACCGGTTTGTTGTACATTCGCCAGAACTGTTCCGCCGTAAAGTACGAATCAGAATACAGCGACTTCATGCCGCCAAGCGCTATCACCTGTTCCTCAACCTGACGGTTGTAGTAACCCGGTGGAAGTTTTTTTCTGCTGCGCAGCACATCCCAGAAACCAAAGTTGATATAAAGTTTTTCCGGGTCCATGCGATAGAGTTCGAAATTCACTTGCTTGTTGTAAGCGCGCGTGGGGCATATCCATACCGGCAGGAAACGGATGACATCGTGATAAAACGCGAGGAACCGCTGTGCGTTCTCAACGGGAATCTCGACGTCCTGGATCACCGGCTCGGCGTGAATGCCGGCGAGTTTATTGAAAGTGTGCGTGAGCTTCATGCGGCTGTTCCAGCGCATGATGCGTGTGTAGGTCAACGAATTCAATCGTGAACGGCCATAGAGCCGGCGGATGAGCGGATGCTGAGCAAGCAGATTCTTGGAACACCAGAACCAGTCCGTGTCCCAGCGCCAGAGATAATCCTCGACAGTCAGATAATCCTCTGAACGCTCGCGCAGCGACCGATAGTAGATATTCTTATAGGTATAATCGCTGGCGTAAGGCGCGTTGTCGACAAACCGTCCAAGCGTGAGCACCATCTCATTCCGGCCAAACACCACGCCATCGACGAAATCGACATCCTGACGATCACACTGCCGTGCCAGTTCGGTGAAATAAGCCTCGGGTTCCGTCCAGCGCAGGTGGGTAAGCTTTACGTATTTTTTTACCGGCACAACCTTTAGCTTGAGCTTCAGGGCATAACCGAGCGTGCCGTAGGAATTGGGGAAACCGTAAAACAGATCGCTGTGTTCGTTGCCGGGCGCGCACAGCACCGTGCGTCCGTCGCCCAGCAGTATCTCCATTTCCTGCACCGTTTCATGAACCAATCCATAACGGAACGAAGAGGATTCGATGCCGCACCCGACGGTAGCGCCGCCGATGGTGATGGACTTGAGTTGGGGAACCACGGCCGGCATGACCTCGTGCCTGAGGCACTCTGCCACCAGCTTCGCGTACGGCGTCATCCCCTCGGTTTCGACATAACCACCCGCGGCGTCCACGCGCAACACATTGTTGAAGTTTCGCACATCGAGTCGCTGTGCCTGAATCTTCTTGCGGTCGCGGAACAGATTGGAGGAGCTTTTGCCCAGACGGATACGGCCTCCACCGCTGGCGCGCAGAAATTCTGTCAGGTACTGTTTCTTTTCTTCGTAAGTACCGCTGGCCATTTCAGTGCCGCCCCGCGGAAGACCCTGTAAAGTGTACCAGCATCCATGACTGAACCAGGCTTGCATGGCGGTTTGCTATCGACGATAAATGCGAGATTTCAATATCGTCTGATTTGAGCAACAGAAGCCGGCAACGCAAGCTGCTGACTTGGCATGCGTGCTGCCGCTGATCTGCCCAGCTTCGGCCCATGTCTGCCATTGCGCCATTATGCCATTATGACGCGGAAAATCGGCCGTCCCGGTCTATACTAAATTAGAGTAGTATCCACAGGATTGCTGTTATGACAGGGAAATCATCATGAGTGCCTACAGCATTTATCAGAAGCCCTGCCCAGCTTGTGGCACGGTGGTGTCAACGGGCATCAAACGTTGTGACTGTGGCTATGCCTTCGGCTACTCCGACGAAACAGCCCTGCTGCCCGAGGAGCTGGCACTTCAGGAAGAGGAACTGTTCGAGGCGTATCTGGCGGCGCGCGTGGACCAGACCGTGGCGAAGGTTGAATCATTCCGTACGGAACTCGTGGCCGATCCCGCCAACCTTCGCAAGGCCAATCGCCTGCTTGAAGTTGTGCAGGAGGCGCTGATCTTGCGCGACGAACGAGACGCCCAAGCCGCCAAAACGGCTCAGGCCCGGGAAGCGGCTCAGGCAGCAAGAGGAGAAATCGCTCCGGCAACACCCGACGTTCCGATTCAATCCGACCGGCCCACCGAGGCCTTCCGGGCCCAGCAAGCGGCCAAGGCGGAGAAAATCGTCGAGGCATTCGCCAATACCGAAACCAAGAATTGTCCGCACTGCAAGACTGTCCTGCCCGTCACCTCCACGCTTTGTTTCTGCGGATATAATTTTTCGCGCCATGATGTCATGCTGCCCAGGGCCGTGGACAGTTCCCTGGGCGCGGGAAACCCTCGCTCCAAATAAATTCCGCCTCCAGCACTAAGCGCTGTACAGCAAGTTCACCAGGGCGGTGTACGCCCTGTCATCGTAGTTGCGGAACCGCAATGCCACGCCATTCCTGTCCGTGCGCACCACTTCCGCGGGCAGGCGGTGCAAACCATATTCGCCATGCTCGCTTGAGCGCGAGAACCGCCTCCACCGGGGTTCCCGGCAGCAACTCGTCTCTCCTCATTTCCACCATGGCGCCGCCGAGACTGAGGTCGCGCACTTTCCAGCGCTTCGAGTAGGCCAGATCGTAATTGATCACAATATTGAGCGAAATTGCTTTGCGGATACTGGAACGCTGCTCGGCCTTCATCGCCCTCCTCCGTTTATTCATTAATCCCGCATCCTGAACATGATGTTATCGATGTTCCGGCAGGTCAACTATAGGGTGCAAGGAGGAATAGCCGACAGGGCGGGACCGATATGGAAACACGAGAAAAAGCGCCTGGCTGGTTTTTTTTTCGGAATCGGATATGCTTTTGTATCAGGCATGTCCTGACCCGTCACAAAATCCGGGAGGCTATTTCACTATGTCGGCACTGGTCGTTACCTTGCCTTTCCTGCCAGCGGAACCTCTGCGCAAACGCGCGCCGGCGTTTGATGAACATGGAAAAGCGTTGAGCGATTTCATGGTGCTCTTCCCCGGGCTGGTCAGGAAACCGCAGCATTATATCCAGTCCACGATCGAGCATATTCAGAAGGTGTTTGCGGACCACGGCCAGGCGGTGGTGTTCGCCGAACTCAATCTCAAACTCAGCCTGCTGTGGATCAGCGTGAAACCGATCCCGGGTATTCGCTTCCAGATCACCGAAGCGCTGCGCGCTGCCATCCCCGAGGCGCGCATCGTCTCGCATATTTGACGCCTGTCCTGCCTGCGGGTATCCGATTCCCGCATCCAATCCGGCCGGACAGTTACTTATCGTTTCGATCCCAACACGCCCAGATGATCGGCGGCGCGCCGACCTGTACTCTGGCGCCGGTTGGGATTGTTAGGCTCCCAGCGTATGTCCTTGCGGCGTTCTGCGATGAAACGGCGCGAAAATTTGCGGCGTTCCGGACCTTTGTATCCCGGCTTGCCGGTATTGTCTTCGTTTGCCATGGTACCCTCTCCCGGCGCGGGTTTTGGCAAGCTGACCGGCCGGCTGGTTAAGATACAAGTAACGAAGCAGAAAACATGCCAAGGTTAAATATTCGAGGAAATACGCGCCCATAATGCCCATACAATCTGAAGCAGAAAGACCAGGATACCGACTCCAGCCAGATACACCGCCCCCCTCATGCCGAAATACGCCACGACACCCGCCGCCAGAAAAACCAGCGAGCGGACACCGCTACCCCAGGCAAGCCGTCGCGCGGTGCATTCATAGACGGTCGTGTTACGCGCTGGCCAGAGCCACACCGGCAGAAGATAGCTGACGGCCCCGGTCACCAGCGGAAATAGAAATACAAAAAAGAATATCTGCATGGAGACGGCTGACGGCCGTGCACCCGTCGCGTGAAAACCGGCGGTAATCAACACGGCAATCAAACCAAAAACGGCCAAACCCAATGAGGTGCTGGAGCGGTGCCAACCCCAGACGAATTTTCGCCAGCGCATGACAAGAGACGATGCGAAACGCATAAGCGGTATCAGCCATAGCACAAGACCCGGCCAGACAAGCCACGTCAACCAGGCGGAGCCAGATGCAACGAGCAGTGTACCGGTCACGGCAAAATACAGATCGACATGCAAACGACCGCGCGCATCGGGGTCGGCGTATCCTGCGACCGTGGGAACCAGCACACGCAACGTGCCGAAGGCAGTCATCCCGACAAAACCGAGGAGATTGATATGCAAGTGGAATCGTCTGAGCGCCATCCAGTATTCAGGCCGAAACATGGCAACGAGAATCGCGATCAATCCCAGCAGCAGGCAGGCCAGGGCCCAGCGATACCAATCCAGCCCGGGATGCGGGCGACCGAGCATGGTGCGGGCGCGGTACCACATCCACACGAGCAAAGTGCTGGCCGCAACCATAGCCAGTACAGCCGGGATGGGAAGCAGGTCGCGGCGCCAGAGAAGTCCTGTGGACGCGAGAGTCCCGGCGACCAAGGCCAGCGGCGGCACCATTAATACCAACCACCCCGCGGTGCGGCTGTGAGTCAGGACCGGCGTGAAATAAATCATGGCGCCCATGATGAGCGGCATGATGCCGATCGCCATAATGAGATGAACAAGCGATGGTTCGCCTTGCGGGAGATAATGCCGCAAAACCATGGCGGCAAAGAAGGCGCTGACCGCCACGGTCGCCAGGCCTGTCATCGTGCGGGCAACCGGATTCGGTGAACCGTCGATGCCGTTGGGCTTCATATCGGTAAAACGACCGTCCAGCCTATCGTGCCGGTTCCGGCTTCCAGTTTTCGATGCGGACCGGCAGTTTGTATTCGTAGCTGAAATAACTGGCGCCGATCATGAGCGCCAGCCACAATCCGCAGGTGATGGCGATCACGAGCTTCCAATCGACCCGCTTCATGCAAGAGACGTCCGCTACTCGTCCGTCACGCAGCCTTCGGAGGCGTTTTTCACGTTCTTGATGTATTTGTACAGCGTGCCGCGAGTGGCCTTGTAGGGGGGCATCTTCCACGCCGCCTTGCGCTTCGTCATTTCGGCATCGCTCACGGCGACACTCAGTTCGTTCCTCTCGGCATCGATGGTGATCACGTCGCCATCGCGCAGCAAGCGCGATCGGACCGCCCTCCTGCGCTTCCGGCACCACGTGGCCGATGATGAAGCCGTGCGAGCCGCCGGAGAAACGGCCGTCGGTGATCAGCGCGACGTCCTTGCCCAATCCCGCGCCCATGATCGCCGAGGTCGGCGTCAGCATCTCCGGCATGCCCGGACCGCCCTTCGGGCCTTCGTAGCGGATGACGACCACGTCGCCCTTCTTGATCTCGCCTGCGCTCGAGGCCCTGCAGCATGTCCTCTTCGGAATCGTACACGCGCGCCGGCCCCGAGAAGCGCAGGCCTTCCTTGCCGGTGATCTTGGCCACCGACCCGCCGGGCGCGAGATTGCCCTTCAGGATCTGGATGTGGCCGGTCGGCTTGATCGGCCTTTCGAGCGGCATGAACACGTCCTGTCCGGCCTTGAGGCCCGGCGAGCGCGGCGAGATTCTCGGCGATCGTCTTGCCGGTCACGGTAAGGCAGTCGCCGTCGATGCAATCCCTTCTCGAGCAGATATTTCATCACCGCCGGAGTGCCGCCGACATTGTGCAGGTCTTCCATCACGTACTTGCCGGAAGGCTTGAGATCGGCCAGGAACGGCACGCGGTTGCTCACCGTCTGGAAATCCTCGATCGTCAGCGGCACGTCCACGGCGCGCGCCATGGCAATGAGATGCAGCACGGCGTTGGTCGAGCCGCCGAGCGCCATCACGATCACCATGGCGTTTTCGAAGGCCCGGCGCGTCATGATGTCGCGCGGCTTGATGTCCTTTTCCAGCAGAGTGCGGATGGCCTTGCCGGCGTTCAGGCACTCTTCGAGCTTGCCCGGCTCGACCGCTGGCGTTGAAGAACTGTACGGCAGCGACATGCCCAGCGCCTCGATGGCGCTCGGCCATGGTGTTCGCGGTGTACATCCCGCCGCAGGCGCCCGCGCCGGGGCAGGCATGCTCAACGATGTCTTCGCGCGTCGCTTCGTCGATCTTGCCCGCGATGGACTCGCCATAGCTCTGGAACGCGGAAACGATGTCGAGCGTCTCGCCCTTCTTGCTGTGGCCCGGCTTGATGGTGCCGCCGTAGACCATGATCGCCGGACGGTTCAGCCGACCCATGGCAATGAGACAACCGGGCATGTTCTTGTCGCAGCCCGGGAGCGCGATCAACGCGTCGTACCACTGCGCCGCCACCACGGTCTCGATCGAGTCGGCGATGATGTCGCGCGACTGCAGGGAATACGACATGCCCTCCGTGCCCATGGAAATGCCGTCGGACACGCCGATGGTGTTGAAGCGCAGGCCCACGAGCCCGGCCGCCTGCACGCCTTCCTTCACCTTCGCGGCCAGGTCGTTGAGATGCATGTTGCAGGTATTGCCCTCCCACCACGCTGGAAACAATACCGACCTCGGCCTTGTTCATGTCCTCGCGCGTCAGGCCGGCGCCATAGAGCATCGCCTGGGACGCCCCCTGGGATTTGGGTTGCGTGATGCGGGAACTGTAACGGTTCAGCTTCGTGGCCATGGATGACTCCAGAATAAATTCAAGACTCTCTGTGCGATTAATCCCGTCCTTGCCGCGTCGGAATCGGCGCTGCGGCAAGAGGCGCGATTTTACCGTAGAGACAGGGAAACCACCGAGGAAAAAATCGGACGACAGCAAATCATCTGCGCCCGCGAAACGGGTGCAGACAGTGGCACGGCGGGAAACTTTAGATCAGGCGCCCAACGCCCGGGCCGCCCGGTTCACGTCCTTCTGCTTCACCCACAGGATGGCGCCGAAGCGACCGGCGCCGGCGCAGACCGCGTCCACGGCGGTGACGTTAATCTTGGCCATGGCCAGTTTCGACGTGATCTTGGCGATGGCGCCGCGCTGGTCCGTGCCGCTGATGAGAAACGCGGTCTTCCGGCCTCGCAGTCGCAGTTTCATGCCGCGCGCGACCGCCAGAAACGTGGTGGCGTTGGCGGGAATGAAATCCATCTGGGAGTGCCGTCCACTGGGAAAGCCGGTGAATGCCAGCAGATTGATCCCGGCCTTTGCCAGTCCCGCCAGAATCCGACCTGCCTCGCCCACCCGGTTGGGGACTTGCATTGCGAAATAACTGACCTTCTGTGCTCTGGCCATATTCATCCTCCTGATGTCATGTCCGATGGCGGATGCCGGTATCATCATATCGCAGCGCCAGCGCCGCCAACAGCATCCTACGCAGCGGAACACAACCGGCGCGCTTGGCTTAACGATGTGCGCTGGCGGGGCTTTGGCTACCGAACATGGGTCCCACGGCGGCAATCCAACCCGGGCACCATGCGTTTCCCGGTCAAGGAACGAATGGGTTATGATGGCGCCACGTATATGGCCTCCTGCGCCTGGTATAGATTGCTGCGCCCGCTGCTCTTCCGGCTCCCCGCCGAAACCAGTCACCGACTGATATTAACGCTGCTCGGTATTTTCTACCGCATGCCCGGGGCGGGCGCCATCTTGCGAACTTTGTTCGTCCGCCGCCTTCCGGCGCTGCCGGTCAGCGTGATGGGACTGCGCTTTTCCAACCCGGTGGGCTTGGCAGCGGGCATGGACAAAAACGCCGAACACATCAGGCCGCTTTCCGATTTCGGTTTCGGGTTTCTCGAGGTCGGCACGGTCACGCCGCGACCGCAACCCGGCAATCCAAGCCCGCGGATGTTTCGCCTCACACGCCACGCGGCCATCATCAACCGCATGGGCTTCAACAACGTCGGGGTGTACCGCCTGATCACCAATCTCGTGCCGCAGGGCAAGCCCTGTCCGATTGGCATCAATATCGGCAAGAATCGCGATACGCCCGTGGAGCGGGCCGTTGAGGATTACCTCTCCGCGCTGCAAGCGGTGTACGGGCATGCCGATTACGTCGCGGTGAATATCTCGTCGCCGAATACCGCGGGCCTGCGCGATCTCCAGAACGAGGAAAGTCTCGACGCCCTGCTGCGCGCGCTCAAGGCCGAGCAGGCAGTCGCTCGCCGAAAAACACGGACGCTACGTGCCGATCGCGCTCAAGATCGCGCCCGACCTGGACGACACGCAGATCGCCGCGATTGCCCGCCGGGTGCTGGAGCACCGATTCGACGCAGTGATCGCCACCAATACCACCGTTACCCGGCCCGGCCTCGCGGAGGAACCCCTGGCCGCCCAGACCGGCGGCCTGAGCGGGCGGCCGCTCAAGCCGCTTTCCACGGAGATCATCCGCAAGTTGTACGCGCAATTGCAGGGGAATGTGCCGATCATTGGCGTCGGCGGCATCGAGAACGCCGACGATGCCTGGGAGAAACTGGTGGCCGGCGCCGACCTGATCCAGGTCTACACGGGATTCATCTATGAAGGGCCCTGTATCGTGCAAGCGATCGTGCGCGGTCTCGCCGAGCGTACGACTGCCGCGGGCTGTCATGATCTGGCCGAGGCCGTCGCGCGCGCGAGAAACACCGCGCGGGCCGGTCGCGTCAGTGATTGACGGAAAGTTCTAGCCGTTGACCACGACGCGGTTCCGCCCCCCGCCCTTGGCGCGGTACAGCGCCTCGTCGGCGCGGTTGATCAGATCCCGGCTGCCGCGCATTTCATGATTGAAGCAGGCGACTCCGATACTCACCGTCACTTTCCGCGGGGGATCCGTCTGAACATCCGGAGACAGCAACGAGGCGGCCTGGATTTCAACGCGTAACCGTTCGGCCAGTGTTTCCGCGGTGTTGATCATGGTATTGGGCGCGATGACCAGGATTTCCTCGCCGCCGTAGCGCGCCACGATGTCCGCTTCCCTGACCGTGTGCGCGGCCAGCTTGGCCACGCGGTGCAATACCAGATCCCCCTCCAGGTGCCCGTAGGTATCGTTGATGCTTTTGAAACGATCGATATCCATCATCAATATGGAAAGCGGCAGATCGTAGCGGCGCGCCATCGCGATTTCGTCAACCAGACGGCGCTCCAGGTAGCGCCGGTTGAAGACGCCCGTGAGCGGATCAGTGATGTTTTCCTGTTCGAGCAGCACCAGGCGGCGGATATCGACGGTGGTTCGCAATGACAGGTAACTGACCAGCCAGACGAACCAGCCGCCAAGGAAAAACACGGCCGGTACCATGAGGTCGCCGGTTGTCATGTGGGCCTGCCAATAGACGACGGTGTAACCGAGATAACCGATGAGAAACGAGATAATCATCGTTCTCAGGAGATACCAGCGATTGCGCAGCGTGCCTTCCGGCAGCTCGGCGATCAGCTTGCGGATCGCATTTAGCGAAATGACAAGGAGAACGGCGCCTGCCATAACCAAACCGTTGGCGATCAGATGTAGCATCGGGTGCTGCCATTGCGTGAACGATTACAGCTCTCATGGGCCAATCGGCCGCCGTGAGCCTTGAAACGGCGGTCGCTTCTACCGAAAAAATCTCCGTCAATCCAAACTATAGCCGAGATTCGTTGCCTCACTCCCGTTCCTCACCACGAACATTTTTCAAAAACACCCTGATCGAAATTTCAGCTTAGTTTCTTACCCACCACAGCGAACGGTTGTTCGCGGGCATGGCCCGGTCGCCGGCGAGCGTCAGTCCGTTTTCCAGCGCCAGCCGGTTCACGTCCTCGAACAGGCGCACACCGGATGCCGCATCGCGTGCCTTCAGCCAACGGTCAAACTCCTCGTTGCTGGGTTCAAGCGGTCGGCCGGCGTAACGGTAGGGTCCGTAAACGTACATGGTGCCACCGGGCTTAAGTAGTCGGCCAACACCGGCAAACAGTCTTTCCACCGCCACCCACGAGACGATATGTATCGTATTAATGCACACCACGGCCTGTGCCGCGGCTATCGGCCAGCGATCGGAAAAAAGGTCGAGCGCCAGCGGTTCGCGCAGATTGGCCAGTCCGGCCTCGTCGCGCCAGGCGGAAATGCTGGGAATATTTTCGGCCACGTCAGTCGGCTGCCATTCGACATGCGGCAATCCGCGCGCAAAGTGCACCGCGTGCTGTCCGCTACCGCTGCCGATCTCGAGCACCAGGCCGGGAACAGCGAGAATCTCGCGCAGTACCGCCAGAATCGGTTCCTTGTTGCGCTCGCAGGATGGTGAAGACTGTTTCATTTATCGTGCTATGGTGGATTATTATGTCCCCCATGGCAATCCACGAGGAGTCACCATGCCCTATCTGAAAATCCAGACGAATCGCGAAGTGAAGGATGACGCGAAGCAGGAGATTATGAGAAAGCTTTCCGTGCTGGTGTCAAAAAATCTCGGCAAGCCCGAGAAGTATGTCATGGTGCGCTTCGACCCCGCGGAGCCCATGATGTTTGCGGGAGACGCTCATCCATGCGCCTACTTGGAGTTGAAATCCATCGGGCTGCTGGAAAGCAAGACCGAGACGCTCTCCAGGGTGTTGTGTCAGTTCCTGAATGATGAACTAAAAATTCCATCGGAGCGGATTTACATCGAATTCGCCGACGCCAAAAATTCCATGTGGGGCTGGGACGGCGGCACCTTCTGACGCATGACACCGTTGTAGACTGATGAAACGCTGTATCACGGCATCCCGGGTTCACCGGAAGGAAGAAGGAGATCCATTATGTACAAGCGCATCTTGGTGGCAGTAGACGGCAGCGATACGTCACAACTGGCGCTTCAGGAGGCGGTCAATCTGACCAGGGAGTCGGGTGGCCAACTGCGCATCGTGCACGTGGTCGACGAGGTTACGTTCGATTTATACCAGGAAGTCGTGGACCCCGGCGAAATCCAGAAGGCCATAACCAAATCCGGGGAGGCGATCCTGAGCAAGGCGCAAATCGCGGTACGTGCGGCGGGGGTCAAGGCTGAAACCCGGTTGCTTGAAATCGAAAAACTCGGCCGCCGTGTTCCTGACATGATCGCACAAGAAGCGGATGCCTGGCCCGCCGACCTGATCGTGATCGGCACGCACGGACGGCATGGATTCAATCACCTGCTGATGGGCAGCGTCGCCGAAGGCGTGGTGCGTATTGCGCACCAAGCCGGTGCTGCTTATTCGAGGGAAGTAAGAAACTTTTCTAACAAAAAATTCCAGAATGCCATCGCGTGCCGGTAATCGGGCATGTGAACGATAATTTCATTCCCGCCTATCCAGCACAATACGCTGCGCCATGGCGCCCTACGCGAGCGCCTCAAAGTATGGCGTGAACTTCATGCCCCGGCTTCGGATAAGGTGCCGGACGCTCTACTTGAGTGCACCAAGCAGAACTTCGCACACACGCTCGATGTGATCGAGCGGCATGCCGGGGTAGATAGGTAGCGAGAGTGTTTCGGTGGCTGGCGTGTTCGCACACCGGCAGACTGCCGGGCTTGTAGCCAAGGTGCTTGTACACCTCTTGCAGGTGCAGGCCCTGCGGATAGCACTGCGAGGTGCCGATCTGCGCGTCGGTGAGCGCCTGGCGTACGGCGTCGCGTTTCGGTACACGTATGGTGTAGAGATTGAAAACGTGCGTGCCGTTCTTGGGCAGCGACGGTGTTTTCACGGTCGAGCCCGCGAATCGCTTGGTGTATTCCGCCGCCACTTTCTGCCGGCCGGCGATGTCGTCCTTGATGTGCCGCAGTTTGATGCGCAGTACCGCGGCCTGGACTTCGTCGAGGCGGCTGTTCATGCCGATCTCGGTGTGGACGAAGGGCTTCACCGCGCCGTGATTGCGCAGCCGGCGGATGTGTTCGTTGACCGCGTCCGAGTTGGTCGTGACCATGCCGCCGTCACCGTAGCAGCCGAGCACCTTCGTGGGATAGAAGCTGAAGCTGCCGGTGTCGCCGATCGAGCCGACCACCTTGCCGTTGTGCAGGGCGCCGAAAGACTGGGCGCAGTCCTCGACCACGGCGAGCTTGTGCTTCTTCGCGATCTCCATGATCTCGCCCATCTCGGACGGGTGACCGAAAATATGCACCGGCACGATGGCCTTGGTCTTGGCGGTGATCTTGGCGCGCACGCTTGCGGGATCGAGGCATAAGCTGCCCGGGAGGATGTCCGCGAACACCGGGGTCGCGCCCGCCATGTCGATGGTCTCGGCCGAGGCGAAGAAGGTAAACGGCGTGGTGACGACTTCATCGCCCTTGCCGATGCCGAGCGCACGCAGCGAAAGGAACAGCGAGTCCGTGCCGTTCGCCACCGCGATGGCATGCTTCACGCCGACGTATTCGGCGAATTCCTTCTCCAGGGCCTGCGTATGCGGACCGAGAATGAAACTGCCGCGCGCGCCGGTCTCGCGGATCGCGGCGAGCCATTCGGCTTCGAGACTTTTGTACTGCGCGGAAAGATCGAGAAACGGGACGGGCTTGGTCTTGGTTATGGCGTGCATGCGGCGATTTTCTCCTTTACCAACTGAGCAACGCGCAATGCCTCCAGACCGACGTGGCCGTTGACCACGGGCGGGGTTCCGGTGCGCACGGCTCTGACAAAATAATCCAGCTCGGCGTCGAGCGGCGGACGCGGCGTGATCGGGACCGTTTCGGTGACGATCTGGGGCCACTCGGCCCCGCCCTCGCCGGGAGTGGCGTGCACCACTTCGAGCTTCTGATCGGCGTAATCCAGGCCGTAATACTGGTGATCGCCGAAAACGCGAATACGCCGCAGCTTCTTGTTCGAGACACGGCTGGCGGTTACATTCGCGACCGCGCCATTCTCGAATTCGATGCGCGCATTGGCGATGTCAACGTGATTGGTGAGCACGGCGATACCCGTGGCCGCGACGCTTTTGATGTCAGATCGCACCAATGACATCACGATGTCGATGTCGTGGATCATGAGGTCCGTCACCACGTCCACGTCGGTGGCGCGCGCGACGAACGGACCGATGCGATGGACCTCGATGAAGCGCGGGTTCTGCACGCGCTCGGCCAGCGCCATGACCCCGGCGTTGAACCGTTCGAGATGACCCACCTGGAAAATGACGCCGGCGCGTTCGGCGAGCTTCACCAGCTCGGCCGACTCTTCGTAGGTCGGCGCGATCGGCTTTTCCATCAGCATGTGCACGCCGCGCTCGAGGAAGGGTTTCGCCACCTGGCTGTGATAGACCGTCGGCACCACGATACTCACGGCGTCGACGCCGCCGAGTAGCTCGCGTGAATCGGCATACGCGTGGCAACCGTGTTGCTGGGCTATCTCCTGCGCCGCCTTCTCATTGATATCAGCCACGCCCACGAGCTCGACATCCGGCATGGCGGCATAGATGCGCGCATGAATGCGGCCGAGATAGCCGACGCCAGCCACGCCAACGCGCAGTTTCGCGCCATTTCCTTTCGGGTGCGTTTGGGTTGCAGCAGTCATTGGTTGGTTGGGCGGCGGAGTCCTTCAGCCAGACCGGAAACGAAATGAAGCAATAGCATATTAGCGGCGCGGATTATACCGGAAATTCTCGCCGGTGCCACGAACCACACTTTCAGCGTTGGAGTCGCCACGCCCCGGATTCGACAAATACGTGATAAAGCGTGGCGTCGATCTTGGCGGCCCTGGCCTCGGCCGCGAGGATATCCAGCGCCTTCTCCGCCGGCAGGCCCTGCTTGTACGGCCGGTCGCCGGCCGTGAGCGCATCGTAAATGTCGGCGATGGTCATGATGCGTGACTGTACCGGAATTTTATCGGCCGAGAGGCGGCGCGGGTAACCGGAACCGTCAAGCTTTTCGTGGTGCGAAAACGCGATCGCGGGCAAGTTCGCCAGATTTTTCGTCCACGGAATCAGACTCAGGAACGCGTAGGTGTGGCTGACATGCGATTCGATCTGGGCGCGCTCCTCGGCGTTCAGGCTGCCCTTGGAGAGCGCCAGGTCGGCGAATTCGAAGTCATGCAGCAGCGGAAGCTCCTCGCCGTCCTCGCCCGGGAAACGGAACGTGACCACCTCGGCCAGTTCAGCGCTGACTTCTGCGTGCGAAACCGTCGGCTCGTTCGCGTGCAACACATGTAGCAGGAACTCGTCCAGGCGCGCCCGGTCAGCGGCGAGTTCCTGCTCGATTTCCCGGCGGCGCGCTTCGAATTCTCCGGCATTCCGGTTCCGCGCCTCATGCAATTCGAGCAGACGGCGGTAGGCGCGCCGTTCCAGACTGGCGCGCGCGTAGCGAAAGCGCTGCTTGAGCAGGTCAAGATGGGCGGGCTGGAGCTTCTTGGCCTTGACCAGCACGTTCTCGCGCACCCCAACCTTGCCGAAGTCGTGCAACAGGGAAGCGTAGCGCAGCTCACGCAATTGTTCCTTCGTGAAGCTGACATCGCGCAGGCCGGGCGCGTCGGCCCGGTCCGCGGCCACGGCAATGCGCTCGGTGAAGTCGGCCACGCGGAACGAATGACCGGCCGTGGTCGGATCGCGCGCCTCGATGGCTTGCACCGAGGCCTTGATGAAACCCTCGAACAGATTCTCGATGTCGGCGTACAGCATGCTGTTCTCGAGCGCCACCCCCGCCTGCCCCGCCAGCGCCATGGCGATGGCGCGGTCCGAGTCATCGAACGGCAGCACGTGGTTTTCAAAATCTTCCGGCCGGCGCAGCACGGCATCCGGGTTGTTCTTGCGGTTGATGAGCTGCAATACGCCGACCACCTCGTCCGCCTTGTTCGTGAGCGGCACCGTCAAAAGCGATTTGGTGTGGTAACCGATGGAGCGGTCCGAGGCCGGATTGAATTTATACGGCGCCGTCGGGGCAATCGCGTAGGCATCGTCCAGCATCACCGCCTTGCCCTGACGCGCGACATGGCCGGCGATACTGTAATCGCCGACCAGGGCTTTCTGGGCATCGGAGGTGGCGCGGGTGGAAGCATTTTGCCACAGGCGGAAATAGAGCTTGCCGTTGCTGTCGCGGGTGTAGATCGAGGCGCCGTCCGCGCCGGTCAGATGACGGGCATGCGTGAGAATCAGTCCAAGCAGCGTGTCGAGGTCCTTCTCCGAGGCCAGCGCGCGTCCGATCTCGAGCACGTGTTCGAGCATCTGCGCCGCGCGCTGCTCGCCCCCTTGCCGCAACAGCGCAGTCGCCGATTTGAACGCGGCATACACCACTTCCTTCGAACAGGTGACATCCAGCACGCCCGCCACCTGCGGGTGATCGAGCAGGACACGATCCATCTTTTGCTGAGGGTCATTCGCCCAGAGAATGACGGCAAACTTGGAGGACGATGCATTTTCGGTCTTGCGTCGCGCCAGTGCCTCCTGGGCCATTTTCGGGGTAACGACCAGAACCGATCCCTCGATATCTTTCCGGATTTCCGCCAGCGTGCTGAACCTACGCTGGCGCTCGGGCGGCGCAAAGGATTCCAACACCTCTCCGTCGAGTTCCGCCTCTTGCACGATCAGCAAGCTGGGATGAATGTCGGGCATCGCTATGGGTATGTTATTGAACTACGATAATAAACACCCTACAGTCACTTCCGGTGTGACGCAACCTTTGCGGTCAGCCGCACCGTCAAACATCAGCGAGCCTACTTCCATGGAACAGAAAAGCGTGCTGATCACCGGCTGCTCGTCAGGCATCGGCCACTGTCTGGCACACGGCCTGAAGCAACGCGGCTACCGGGTGTTCGCCACGGCGCGCCAGGCGACCGATGTCGAATCCCTGACGACAGCCGGTTTTGAGAGCTTCCCGCTCGATCTGGATTCCTCGAGTTCGATCCGTACGGCCGTGGAAACGGTCCTTGCGCGTACGCAGGGCCGGCTCTACGCGCTCATCAACAACGGCGCCTACGGTCAACCCGGCGCGGTCGAGGATTTGTCGCGCGCGACATTGCGGGCGCAATTCGAAACCAACGTCTTCGGCACGCAGGAACTGACCAACCTGGTCATCCCCGCCATGCGCGCCCAGGGTGAAGGCCGCATCATTCAAATCAGCTCGATACTGGGCATCGTGTGTTTCGCTTATCGTGGCGCATACAACGCCTCCAAGTTCGCACTCGAGGCACTGTCCGACACGATGCGTCTGGAACTGCGCGGAACGAATATACATGTCTCGCTCATCGAACCCGGTCCGATCACCAGCCGCTTCCGCGCCAACGCCCATGCGGCGTTCAAACGCCACATCGACCGGGAACACAGCGTGCATCGTGAATACTATGCGCGCGTGGAGAAACGCCTCGATGGACCGAAGCCCATGCCCTTCACGCTCCCGCCGGAAGCCGTGCTGAAGCAGGCGATCAAGGCGCTGGAGGCGCGCCGGCCCAAGGCGCGCTATGCCGTGACTTTTCCGACGACTCTTTTTGCCGTGCTGCGGCGGATTTTGCCAGTGCGTGCGCTCGATTCGATTCTGTCGGCCGTCAGCAACAGCGGTCAGCGTTAGTCGAGCACATGCGACACCAGCCCGTCGGCCAGCTTGGGCTCGAACCAGGTGGACTTGGGCGGCATCACCTCGACCGGCGTCGGCCACCGCCATCATATCGGCGATGGACGTGGGAAACAGCGAAAACGCGCAGGCCATCTCGCCGGAATCCACGCGCCGTTCCAGTTCCTTCAGGCCGCGAATACCGCCGACGAAATCGATGCGCTTGTCACGGCGCGGATCGCCGATCCCGAGCACCGGCGTCATCAGGCTGTCCTGCAGCAGGCTCACGTCCAGCCGCTTCACCGGATCGTTCGCGGGAATGCGTTCGGACTTGATGTTCAGGCGATACCACTGGCCTTTCAGGTAGAGACCGAACTCGCCGGTACGTCCCGGTTTTACCGCCGCCGATTCCAGTTTCGACGTTGAAAGCGTTCGCGATTTTTTGCAGGAACTGCTCGCGCTCCAATCCATTCAGATCCTTGACCACGCGGTTGTAATCCAGAATCTGCATCTGGTTATCGGGAAAAATGACGGAGAGAAAATAATTGTAGGGTTCCTCGCCGGTGTGCTTCGGATTGGCGGCGCGTGCGCGCCGCCGCCACACGCGAGGCCGCGGCCGAGCGGTGATGGCCGTCGGCGATGTAGAGGCAAGGCATGGCATCGAAGGCGGCGGTGATCGCGTCGATCTGCTGACGGTCGCGCATCACCCACAGCGTGTGGCGCACGCCGTCGTCGGCGGTGACGTCCACTTCCGGAGCAGCGCGCGCGACCTCGTCGATAATCGTATCCACGGCCGATGATCGCCGGTAAGTCAGAAACACCGGCCCGGTCTGGGCATTGAGCGCCTCGATCTGCCGCACGCGATCGTCTTCCTTGTCCGGGCGGGTGAACTCGTGCTTGCGGATGCGGTTGCTGTCGTAGTCAGGAACGGAAGCCGCCGCCACGATGCCGGTCTGCTGGTGCGCGCCCATCACGAGACGATATACGTAATAATAAGGTCCGGGATCGCGCCGGAGCACGCCGGCGTCGAGCATCTTCCGGAAATTCTCCCGGCCCTTGGCGTAGACCGCGGCGCTGTACGGATCGGTGCCCGCAGGCAGGTCGATCTCGGGCTTGGAGATGTGCAGGAAACTCCACGGCTTGCCGGCGGCGCGTACGCGCGCCTCGTCCGTGTTCAGCACGTCATAGGGCGGCGCGATCACATCGGCGGCGCGGCCGGGCGCCGGGCGCAGGCCGGTAAAGGGGCGAATCAGGGACATCTCGACTCCGGGTCGGGCAAAAAGAGGCGCCATTCAAAACCAGTTGCCGACAGAAATCAAACGTATCCGAGGAAAGACGCCTGTCTGGCGAAGACCGGATGGCTACGCTAGCATACGCCGGTTTTTCGATTCTGATGTGATAAAACTCCCATGGCCGACAACTGCCGCAACTACCTCCCGCCTGAATGGGCGCCGCAAAGCGGCGTCATGCTCACCTGGCCGCACGCGCACGGCGACTGGGCCAAGCGCCTGAAACAGGTGGAACCGGTATTTACCGAAATCGCGCGGCAGGTAAGTCTGCGCGAAAAAGTGCTGATCTGCTGCTACGACCGGACGCACCGCGAGCGTGTTGGTGAAATTCTTACCAAAGCCGGCGTGGACATGGGGCGGGTCATGTTGCGCACGGTCCCGTCGAACGACACCTGGGCACGCGATCACGGACCGCTCACGGTCGTGTGCCAGGGCGAGCCCATGTTGCTCGATTTCGGATTCAACGGCTGGGGCGGGAAATTCGGCTACGAGCTCGACAACCAGATCAGCCGCAAACTTTACGGCATGGATACTTTCGGCCACACCCCGATGCAGACCGTGGACATGGTCCTTGAAGGCGGCTCGATCGAGGTGGATGGCTCCGGCACTTTGCTTACCACCAGCCGCTGTTTGCTCGCGCCCACGCGCAACCCGAAACTATCGAAGGAGCAGATCGAAGAACGGCTCATGGGATCGCTCGGCATCAACCGGATTCTGTGGCTCCAACACGGTTATCTCGCCGGCGACGACACCGACAGCCACATCGACACGCTCGCGCGCTTCTGCGACCGCGGCACCATAGCCTATGTGCGCTGTGACGACCCCCAAGACGAGCATTACACGGAACTGAAGGCGATGGAGGATGAGCTGACAAACCTTCCGCGCCGCCGACGGTCAACCCTACCGGCTCGTGCCCCTGCCCTGGCCGCGCGCGAAGTTCGATGAGGACGGCAACCGCCTGCCCGCCACCTATGCGAACTTCCTCATCATCAATGGTGCGGTGCTGGTGCCCACCTATGATGACCCGGCCGACGCGGCGGCATTGGCAAGCCTGAAGACATGCTTTCCGGATCGCGAGATCGTGCCGATCAACTGTCTTCCGCTGATTTATCAATTTGGCAGTCTGCATTGCGTGACGATGCAGTTGCCGGAAGGCGTTCTTTAAGTCGAGCCGCCTGCGGCGGCGTTGAAAAGTGAATTTGCGGGAGTGCTCCCGCCCCGCA
This sequence comes from uncultured Gammaproteobacteria bacterium, assembly GCA_963750625.1. Taxonomy (GTDB): domain Bacteria; phylum Pseudomonadota; class Gammaproteobacteria; order Acidiferrobacterales; family Sulfurifustaceae; genus Sulfuricaulis. The sequence goes on from CAVVRV010000031.1 coordinate 265,334, forward strand.
CCGCAGGGTTTCTTTCTTTGCTCGTGCAAAGAAAAGAAACCAAAGAAAGCACGCCCCGGATGGCGCCGACAGACTCCGCGTGCGCTTCGCGCCTTTGCCGTGCGGTTGCGCGACGCGACGTCCCGTGTCGCGGCGCGCAAGCCCGCGGAACTCCCTGCCTCGCGGCCCTTCGGGCTCGCGCCGGCAAAGGCTTGCGATGCGCGCGCGTGACCATACGGGGGTTTTTCAAAACCCCCGTCAGGACGCGCCAGCCCCGAGCACCGCAGCGAGCTGACCGGGAGTTTTACGCGAGCCTCCTGATCGAGCCCGTGAGGCACGTGATTGTGATGCGCCCGGCGAGTGAGGCGAGCGCCCGATGGCGCGCGGCGCAGGGAACCGCCCGGTCGTGCGAGGCGTCGGAAGCGGCATCCGGGGTGTCCTTTCTTTTGGTGACTTTTCTTTGGACAAGCAAGAGAAAAGTCACCCAGGGTGCAGGGGCGGAGCCACCCGCAATTAGCTTTTAGTCGCCGCTGCGGGATCGACCTGGATCCCGCCTTCGCGGGAATGACGCAGCGAAAAAATAAAACGGGAAGGCCCTCACGGACCTTCCCGTTTCTCGATACGACAACCTGCGATTACTTCTTAGTCCTTGCCTTTGGCCTTGCCCTTTTCAGCACCCTTACCGCCCTTCGACTTCGATGCTGGTGGCGGTCATTTTATATTCCACCGTCACCTTGTCACCCACCTTGACGTCACCCGTCACCTTGGTGCCGGCGTCGCGGGCCATTTCCCATTTCTCTTTGCCTTTCTGTATCACGATCTTGCTGTCCGTCACTTCCAGCACCGGACCGGTGGCCTGATACGCCATGGCCAGGGGGCTCGCCAGCAACAGCGCTGCAGCAAGAATAATTGTCCGTTTCATATCTTCACTCCTTTAGTGATGGTTGGGGCACAAACGATAGAAATCCATCTGTTAACAGTCAAGCGGCGGAATAAAATCCGCAACGGAACATGCTACCATTGGCGCCATGAATTCAACAGTCAAAGTCGGCCTCGTCCAGCACGCCTGCACCGAAGACCGCGGCAAAAATCTCGCCGCCACCATTGCCGGAATTCGCGAGGCGGCCGGCCGCGGGGCGCGTCTGATCCTGCTGCAGGAACTGCATACCGGCGTTTATTTCTGCCAGACCGAAGACACCAAGCGCTTCGATCAGGCCGAGACCATTCCCGGTCCGACAACGCAGGAATTGGGAAAAGTGGCCAAGGAATTGGCGGTCGTGATTGTCGGCTCGCTGTTCGAGCGGCGCGCGCCCGGCGTGCACCATAATACCGCGGTCGTGCTGGATGCCGACGGAACACTGAAAGGCCAGTACCGCAAGATGCATATCCCGGACGATCCCGGCTACCACGAAAAATTCTACTTCACGCCGGGAGACCAGGGTTTCGCGCCGGTGACGACCTCGCGTCGGCACGCTCGGCGTGCTGGTGTGCTGGGACCAGTGGTACCCGGAAGCGGCGCGACTGATGGCGATGCACGGCGCGGATATCCTGCTCTACCCCACCGCCATCGGCTGGGACCCGCGCGACGACGAAGCCGAGAAAACCCGCCAGCGCGAGGCCTGGGTCACCATCCAGCGCGCGCATGCGATCGCCAACGGCCTGCCCCTGGTGGCATGCAACCGCGTCGGTCTCGAGCCCGATCCCTCCGGACGTTCGCCCGGCATCCAGTTCTGGGGATCGAGCTTTGTCGCCGGCCCACAGGGGGAATTTCTCGCGCAGGCCTCGACTGACAAGCCCGAGGTGCTGGTGGCGGAAATCAGCCGCCGGCGCACCGAGGACGTGCGCCGCATCTGGCCGTTTTTCCGCGACCGGCGCATCGACGCCTACCAGGATCTTCTCAAGCGTTACGGAAAATAGACAGGATTTACAGGAAAAACAGGATTAACAAGATTGAAATCTAGAACAATCAAGAACAATCCTGTCACGTCTTGAAAAATGCCTGGCAATCCTGTCCTCTCAATCACTCGATGGCCAAACCGATACTGCTCAATTCCGCCGCCGAGCTGCTGGAGCGCATTCTCAGCGGAAAAATGCCCGCCGACCGGCAAATGGAAGGGTATTTCCGGGCGCATCGGGACATGGGCGTGCGTGACCGCGGCTTCGTGGCGGAGACGGTTTACGGCTGCCTGCGCGAAAAACGCTTGCTCGAGCACATTGCCGGCAACGCGCTCTTACTGGATGTCGTGGCGGCCTATCTGCTGACACATGGTTACAGCGCCCGCGCCCTCGAAGAATCGGGATTTCGCGGCGATGCGCGTGAAATGGTCGAGCGTGCGCGGACGCTTGAAAAATCCTCACTTCCCTTTGCGATCCAGACGAACATGCCGGATTGGCTGGCGGAACGTCTGCGCGCGCAATTCGGCGACGCCGAAGCGCTGACACTGTCGCTCGCGCTGAACCAGCCCGCGCCCATGGACTTGCGCGTCAACACGCTCAAAGCCAAACGCGAGGAAGCCGAGGCACGGCTGGCCGGGGAAGGTTTCCCGTGCACTGCCCACGCCTTATTCCGCCACCGGATTACGCCGCAACGACCGTGCATCCGTTTTCAAGACCCAATGCTTCAAGGAGGGTTTTTTCGAAGTGCAGGATGAAGGCAGTCAATTGGTGACGCTGATGCTCGAACCGAAGCGGCAGGAGATGGTCGTGGATTTTTGCGCCGGCGCCGGCGGCAAGACCTTGTATATCGGCGCGCTCATGGCCAACACCGGCACGGTATACGCCTTCGACGTGCTGGCGAAACGCCTGGAGAAGCTCAAGCCACGGCTCCGGCGCGCGGGACTCGACAACGTGCGCATGGTCGCGATCAGCCATGAGCGCGATGCGCGAGTGCAGCGTCTTAAAGGCAAGATCGATCGCGTGCTGGTCGATGCGCCCTGCTCCGGAACGGGCACGCTGCGGCGCAATCCGGACATCAAATGGCGCGAGATCGATTTGCAGGAACTCGCGGATATGCAGCAACGTATCCTTGCCGCCGCGGGGGAACTGGTCAAACCCGGCGGACGGCTGGTGTATGCCACGTGCAGTCTGTTGCGCGAGGAAAACGAGGATGTCGTGGAAAAATTTCTCTCGGCACATCCCGAATTCAACATGGTCCCGGCGGGCGAGATACTGGCGCGACGGCATGTGCCGCTGACGATGAACGACGCCGCCCTGCGGCTTTATCCGCACCGTCACCACACCGACGGCTTTTATGCCGTCGCACTGGAAAGAAAACAGGGATAAGAAGGCCGCGCGTGGCGCGGCCATGAGATTATTTTTTATGCGCCAGCGCCCGACGGCGATGGCGAATCAGCGTTGCCAGCCAAATCAGAAGCCCTACGAGCACCAGGGCAAACAGCACGTACAATTCGTAACGCTTGAAATCGTCCAGAAACAGGCGGAAGGCCTCGCCGAATAGATAGCCCGCAGAAGCGAAAGAGATGGCCCATATGATCGCGCCGATCAGATTGAGCGTGAAAAAACGCGCGCGGGAAACATGTGCCGCGCCGACCGCAAACGGCGTGACGTTGCGAAAACCGTAGAAGAACCGGAACGACAGGATGAGCAGGTTTTTGTGACGATGCAGATGCTTGTAAACCTTCGCGGCGCCTTCCTGCCACGACAGACGCTTGGCGATGATTTTCGGTCCGTAATGCCGGCCGATGTAGAAGTACAGCTGGTCACCGCTGAAGCTGCCGGCGAACGCGCTGGCAATCACCCACGGCAATTCGAGAAACCCCATGTGCGCGGCGAACCCGCCCAGGATAAGAATGGTTTCCCCTTCCAGAAACGTTCCGATCAGGATGGCGAGGTAGCCGTAGTTCTTGATCAGTTCAGTGAGCGTTTCCAGTGACATGGGCAAATCAAGGCAACGGCTTCAGAGCGGACTCAAGCCCACAAGAACAACATTCCCCGAACGCTGTCGGGGCCGGATAAATCGGCGATACGGCGTCAGTCCGTCAGTCGTCAGCCGGGAACGACACGCGTGGCCTGTTTTCCTTTCGGTCCCTGAGTGTGCTCGAACTCGACCTTCTGTCCTTCATTCAGGCTCTTGTATCCATCCCCTTCTATGGTGGAGAAATGAACGAATACATCCTCACTGCCGTCGCTCGGGGTGATGAAGCCGTAACCCTTCGCGTTATTGAACCACTTCACAGTACCGGTCTGCATACATACCTCTTTTTTATTTAATTGCCAAAACCGCCCACCTCCTAGTATTGCTCCGGTCGGGCGTGGAAACATCCTACGTGAAGTCCCCAGGCATGACAATGCTGCGGGCAAGCCTTGGTCAGGCAGGCAGAATGAGGAAACGCTAATATTCCTCGTGCCCCCGGCTACGGCCACGCTTGATAACCGCGTGGCGCTTCTTGGCATCCAGCCGTCTTTGCTTCGCGGCCCGGCTGACGCGGGTCGCCTTGCGCATCTTGGGTACGTGATTCAGCAGGCGCAATTTATGGATCAGCCGATCGAAAGCGATCTCGCGGTTGCGAATCTGGGAACGATTTTCCGTGGCCGTCACCACCACGCCCGACGGCAGGTGGGTCAGGCGCACCGCCGATTCGGTGCGGTTCACATGCTGCCCGCCGGGGCCGGAGGCGCGATAGGTATCCACGCGCACTTCCTGTTCCAGCACCGCACGGTTCAATGCATAGGGCGGGGGTTTAGCGGCCTTCAGTCGCATGATGCATCTTTAATTTCAGATAACGGAGCTTCTGTTAGAATACGCGCCCTTGAGCTGTCCCGAATAATAAAGGAAAAGCTGCATGATCGTTATCCTTAAAGCCGATCTTACCGAGAAGGCGCCGGAATACCGGCAGGTTCTCGACTACCTGGCGCACAAACCGAACATCAAGACGCGGGTGCATCAGGAGGTCGGCACCCTGCAGACGCTGACCGAAATCTATCTCATCGGCGACACCGCCTCGCTCGACAAAACCGAGATCGAGAGCCTGCCCGGCGTGGACCGCGTGGTGCGCGTCTCGGAAGAATACCGCATCCTGGGCCGGCACAAGGACGACAGCCGCCCCACCGGCTTTGAGTACAACGGCGTCAAATTCAGCCAGGACAATCTCAACGTCTTCGCCGGTCTCTGTGCCGTGGATAATCCGACGCATGTCGAGATGATGCTGAAGGCGCTGCGCGACAACGGCCAGGTATGCACGCGCATGGGCGCGTACAAGCCGCGCACCAATCCGTATTCGTTCCAGGGCCACGGCAAGGAGTGTCTGCCCTGGGTGTTCGAGCTGGCCGGCAAATACGGCATCAAGGTGATCGCCATGGAGATCACTCACGATTCGCATCTGGACGAGATCCAGGAGGCGCTGCACAAAACCGGCAATCCGACCGGCGTGATGCTGCAGATCGGCACGCGCAACACGCAGAACTTCGAGTTGCTCAAGATCGTCGGGCGCCAGCGCGAACTGCCGGTGCTGCTCAAGCGCGGCTTCGGCATCACGCTGGAGGAATCGCTGAACGCCGCCGAATATCTGGCGAGCGAAGGCAACCGCAACATTGTGTTCGGGCTGCGCGGCATGAAGACCAACATGGGCGACCCGCACCGCAACTTCGTCGACTTCGCGCACGTGCCGGTGGTCAAGCGCCTGACGCGCATGCCGGTGTGCATCGATCCGTCGCACTCGGTCGGCTCGCGCGACCGCGCGCCGGACGGCATGCTCGATATTATGCACGTGACGGCGCAGGGCGTGATCGCCGGCGCCAACATGGTCCTGGTGGATTTCCATCCGGCGCCGGCGAAGGCGCTGGTGGACGGCCCGCAGGCGCTGCTGCTGGAGGAACTGCCGTACTTTCTGGAAGATATCGCGATCGCGCGCGAGGCCTACGAAAAACGCCGGGCGCTGACGCAACGCTTTCGCGCGTCACACTGATTTGTGCTGACTTCATCGGTGAACCTGCGCACCCGCCGCTCGCTCATCGGACGGATTTCGGAAATGAAGTAAACGGATTACTTTGCCGTGTTGTAGAGCACGTCCGCGATTACGCGTGTTTTCTTTTCGATGAGAACAACGTTGCGACCGACCTTCTGGCGCTCATGAGATGACGGTAATGGCGACAGCTTCCGCTCCAACGCGGGCGGCAGGGGTTCCGCCCCGATGTCGGCAGGCAGCCATCCGCCCTTGAGCAGGGGCATCGATCCCGGGGATGTTTTTGCGGGGGCGGATTTCCGGTAGTAATCCTCGATCACCGCACGGTCGCCGGCGCTGAACCGGACCACGGTGGCTGCGCTATTCTCCTTGACCGCCACGCGACCGACGGTGGCTGCGCTATCGTCCTTGATTGCCACGCGGCCGGACGTGGCGGTATGAGCCGCGCAGCCGCTAAGCATCAGCCCACTCAGCGCGAACAGCAGATACTTGTGCATAGCGACTATTTCTTCCCCGGATAATGCCGCAGCGTCTGGCCCACGTAGATCTGGCGCGGACGGTCGATGCCGTGGGACTCGCCCTGCAGTTCAAGCCAGTGACTGACCCAGCCGGCGGTGCGCGCGACCGCGAACACGGCGGTGAACATGTTCATCGGGAAACCCATGGCGCGCAGCAGGATGCCGGAATAGAAATCCACGTTCGGGTACAGCTTGCGCTCGATGAAGTACCCGTCCTTGAGGGCGATTTCCTCGAGGCGCATGGCGATTTCCAGCAGCGGGTCGTCCTTGCCGAGATGCGCCAGCACCTTCTTCGCCTGCGCCTGAATGACGCGCGAGCGCGGGTCGAAGTTCTTGTAGATGCGGTGGCCGAAGCCCATGAGCCGGAATGAGTCGTTTTTGTCCTTGGCGCGATCGAGCGCCTTGGGAATATTTTCGACCGAGCCGATCTCCATCAGCATCTTGAGCACGGCCTCGTTCGCGCCGCCGTGCGCCGGCCCCCACAGGGAGGCGATGCCGGCGGCGATGCAGGCGAAGGGATTGGCGCCGCTGGAGGCGGCCAGCCGCACGGTGGAAGTCGAGGCATTCTGCTCGTGATCGGCGTGTAGAATAAAAATCACGTCGAGCGCACGCGCCAGAACCGGATCGACGACGTACTCCTGGGCCGGCGTGCCAAACATCATCTGCAGGAAGTTCGAAGCATAGTCGAGCCGGTTGTTCGGGTAGCGCTGCGGGCGTCCGATCGAATAGGTATAGCTGGCCGCGGCCAGCATCGGCATCTTGGCGACGAGACGCAGTGGCGGCCAGCTGACGGTCGTTCGGCGTCGCGGATATTCATGACGTCGTGATAGAACGCCGACAGCGCCCCCACCACCCCCACCATGACCGCCATCGGATGGGCGTCACGGCGAAACCCGCGGTAAAAGGACAGCACCTGCTCGTGCAGCAGGTTATGGCTGCCGATGGACAGGTCGAACTGCTTGCGCTGTATCGGCGTCGGCAGTTCGCCGTACATCAGCAGGTAGCGCGACCTCGACGAAATCGCTGTGCTCGGCCAGCTCCTCGATCGGATAGCCGCGATACAGCAGGATGCCCTTGTCGCCGTCGACGAAAGTGATGGCGCTCTTGCACGCGGCGGTGGAGCGGAAACCAGGGTCGAAGGCGAGCAGGTTATGCCGGGCGTACAACGTCTGGATGTCCACGGCACTGGGCCCGAGCGTGCCTTCCAGCACCGGCAGGCTGCCGTCGCCCTGCTCTTCCGAGATCACTGCATTGACGTATTTGGTTGCCATGTTATGCGTCCGCCTCGTCAGCCGAAAACCTAAGAATTGACCATATCATAAGGACTGTCCAGCCGAAAAAGTCCATGGAAGGACTTTTTCTGCATGCATTCAGTCTCAGGGGCGCTCATAAACCCATCTGAGCACCGCCTCCTGCACCGCCTGCCCGGCGGCGGTATCGGCGCGCGAATTGTTATGCAGGCACACTACCGCCATGCGCCGGCCGGCCCGGTCCTGCACGTAACCCGCGACGCTGCGCACGTCGCGCAGGCTTCCGGTCTTGAGATGCATCTGCCCATCGAGCCCGTCTCCATTGAACCGTTTGCGCAAGCGTTCCGTCCATGGCCGAAATCGGCAGCGAGGAAACGAACTCGGGCATGAAGGGACTGCGCCAGGCGGTGAGCAGGACTTCGCCCAGGTGGCGCGCGGAGATCGCCTCCTCGCGCGACAGCCCGGCCCCGTTTTCCAGCACCAGCTCCGGGAAATCGAGCTGGCGCTGCTTGAGCCATTCGTGCACCACCTGAATGCCCTTGTCCGTCGTGCCCGGCGCGCCGCGCAGCGAAGCGCCCAGCGTGAGCAGCAACTGGCGGGCCATGACGTTGTTACTGTACTTATTAATGGAGCGAATGATATCGGCCAGCGGCGGCGAGTCCGCCGTGGCCAGCAACCGCGCTCCGGCCGGGACCGTGCCTTCGCGCGCCTCACCCTCGAAACGCCCGCCGAGATCGGTCCACAGCGAGCGGAACATTCCTAATAGATAAGGCACCGGTTCGGACACGACGCGGAACAATTCGTTGTCGCCGCAATCCGCGTCATAGGTTCCGCTGAAAACGACGCGGGTCTGATCCTTATTATGCCTGACCTTCATGCCCAGGTTACGCGCCCAACCGCGGCAGAGGCCGCGGGCCAGCGTGACCCGGTTCTCGACTTCGACATTGGCCGGCAGCGGATCGGCGGCTATCTGCACGCGGTTGGCCTGCGGTTGCGGCATGAAACGGAAATTCACCGCCTGAAAATTCACCAGCAGCGCGCTCGGCAGCACGTTGTAGGCGCGCAGCGGCTGGTCATCGAATTCGCCGGCATCCTCCGCTTCGCGCGCGAAATAGCTCTGGTCAAGCACCAGGTCGCCCTTGATCGTTTCCACACCCTCGGCGCGCAGCGTGCGCAGAAACCGCCAGAAATGTTCGATGACCAGATACGGATCGCCATAACCTTTAATATAAAGATCGCCGTCGAGCCGTCCGTCGCGAACCGGCGCGGTGACATAGGCCTCGGTCTTCCAATGCCATGCCGGGCTCAGTTTTTCCAGCGCCACGAGCGTGGTCAGCACCTTGATGGTCGAAGCCGGATGGCGCGGGGCATCGGCCGCTATCGCGAGCAGCGGCTCCGGCTGACCGATTTCATGCACGTACAGACTCAGGCCGCGCGCGGACATGCCCTGATGCTTGAGCACGGCCGCAATCGGTTCGGGCAGTTTATCGGCGGCAGCCGACGACGTCAGCCAGCACAGACCCAGCAGAACCAATGCCAACGACATCCACGCGGGCGGGCGCCTCATCTCAAGATTCCTCTTTCCACCACTTGGCAATTACCTCGCCCATGCGCGGGTTGACCAGATATCCATAGGAACGATGCACATTCAGCCCCTGGTCATTGCGAAAGTAATTGAAAATTCCACCATTGCGATCGGTAAGGGATTCGACAACACCCAGTTCGAGCATCGCCTTGAAATCGTCGCGCAGGGTCGGGTCCAGCGCCGTGAGGTCGCCCTGGGCCGCCATGTTGATCCAGTGGCGGATAATGTGCGGGTATCGCCTTGCCCCTTTTTCATGCACACCCAGCAGACGCTGCTGGGTGAAACGCATCCCGAGCGGACTGCCGATGGTCAGAAACAGGTCCACGCGGCCCGGGTTTTTCTCGATATGCGTCAGTTCCCACAAAGAATCGTAGGCTATCACGGAACCCATGCTGTGGCCGATCACCAGAACACGCTCGCCCCGGGCAAACATCTCCCGCAGCGGCGCCTTGAGCAGTTCCCGCACCTGTTGCCCGATGTTGTCCTCGTTGCTGAAATAACGCGCGGTTTCCCGGACCGTGCTCTTGACCGCCGGGTCCGGCAGCAGCGGAATAAAAAAATTGAAAACATCGGCGAGGGTGTAGAGCAGCCAGGCTCTCCGGCGCCGGAACGACAGCGCCTCGCGCACGTCTTCATGCGTGGGGCCGTCCTGCTTCAGCAATGCATCGATCCACGGCAGGTCCTCGTCCAGCGGCTTGTAACTCTGGTAATAAAGCGGGTTCCATCCGATCAACTGGAACAAGCTGCTGTCGGCTTCGATCTCCTGCGCCACGGCGGGATCGGCGCGCTCGACGCCCCGCCGCAGGCAGCGCAGGAGCTGCTGCCGGTGTTCTTCCACCGGCGGCTTGGGGTTCTTCCCGGGGATAAAGATGATGCGGTTGGTTGCGCTCAAGGTGTCCACACAGCAAGCAAGTCGAGATTTTAACTTTGGAGTTCCGTTAAACTCCTATTTCACTTTTCTTTGCGTCCTTGGCGTCCTTGGCGGTAAAAACTAATAATAGTCCATTCCGGGTGCTCATCCTCGGTCACGGCGAAATGGGCCGGACGATGGAATATCTTCTGCGACCGCGCCACTCACTCGCCGTCTGGGAACGACACCCCGGCCCGGGAAGTCCGTCGGTGGCGCTCGAATCGGCCGCCGGCCAGCAGGATTTCATCCTTTTCTGCCTGCCGGCCAACCCCCATTTCGAACTGGCCAGCCGGCTGCGACCGCGTCTGCGCCGTGATGGCGTGTGTCTCAGTGTCGCCAAGGGCCTCGACGAACACGGCCGGACCGCCGCACAGGCGCTGACGGAAGCGCTCGGATCGGTCTCCGCCTTCGGTGTCCTGTACGGACCGATGATCTCGGAAGAAATCCGTGATGGCCGCCCGGCATTCGCCCAGGCCGGAACGACGAAGCGCCGAGACGTACGGGCGCGTGCGCGAGCTGTTTGCCGGAACCTCGCTGTATCTCGAGCACAGCACCGATATCGCGGGCATTTCCTGGTCCGCCGTGCTCAAAAACGTCTATGCCATCCTGTTCGGCGTGGCCGACGAGATGGGAATGGGCGACAACACGCGGGGTTATCTGGCGGTGGCGGCCGTGGCCGAGCTGGAGAGCATCGTGACCGGCCTGGGCGGCGATCCAGAGACTCCCCGGCGGCTCGCCGGCCTGGGCGATCTGATCACCACCGCGACCAGCGCCGGCTCGCACCATCACGAAGTGGGCCGGCGGCTGGCCCGGGGGCAGGAAGCGCTCACGGGCGAGGGCGTTCATACACTGGAGATGGTCCACGCTCACGGACTCTTCGACGCTCGCGGCTTTCCCCTCTTCGATCTCATCGGCCGGATGCTCGCCGAACCCGCCACGGCGCGAGCACAGATGCAAAATTTTCTCAATCGTTTGCGCCTCTGAAGATCGTCGCCGAAGATATTTTTTTCTAATTTTATCTTTCCATGCATGACGGAAAGAGGTTAGAATGCCCGTCCAGTTATGACATTTCCCAACATGTATCAACGGAATTGCCTGAACTGAACCCGCAACAAAAAGCGGCGGTACAGTACATCAATGGCCCCCTGCTGGTGCTGGCAGGCGCGGGCAGCGGCAAGACCTCCGTCATCACCCGCAAGATCGTCTGGCTCATCCGCGATTACGGCATCGCCCCGCGCAATATCGTCGCCGTGACCTTCACCAACAAGGCCGCGCGCGAGATGAAAGCACGCGTCGGCGACCTGCTCAACGGCGCTCACGGCAAGGAACTCCTGATCTCGACCTTCCACACCTTCGGTCTCAGAATCCTGCGCGACCACCTGGAGACCATCGGCTACCGTCCGGGCTTTTCCCTGTACGATAACGAAGACAGCCAGTCGTTGCTTGCCAAACTGCTGCGCGGCCAGTACTCCGGCAAGAACAACCCGGCCGATGCCGTGCAGAACCAGATCTCGCTGTGGAAAAACAGCCTGGTCTCGCCGGCGGAGGCGCCGCTCTCGGCCGGCGGTGAAAGCATCCAGGACATCGCGGCGCGGGTCTACGGCGAATACGAGCGTCACCTCCAGGCGTACAACGCCATGGATCTCGACGACCTGATCCTCAAGCCGGTGCGGCTGTTCCAGAACCATCCGGAGGTGCTGGAAGAATGGCGCCGGCGCGTGCGCTACCTGCTGGTGGACGAATACCAGGACACGAATCTCTGCCAGTACGAACTGGTGAAACTGCTCGCCGGCAGCCGCGGGGCGCTGACGGTGGTGGGCGACGACGACCAATCCATTTACGCCTGGCGCGGCGCTCATCCCGAGAACCTGAAGCACTTACAAGAGGATTACCCGTCGCTGAAGGTGATCAAGCTGGAACAGAATTACCGCTCGAGCGGACGCATCCTCAAGGCCGCCAACGCGCTGATCGCCAACAACCCGCACATCTTCGAAAAGGCCTTGTGGTGCGAGCGCGACTTCGGTGAACCGGTGCGCGTGCTCAAGGCGCGCGGTGACGAACACGAGGCCGAGCGCGTGGTATCCGAGCTGTTGCATCACAAGTTCAAGCACAACACCGACTTCCGGGATTACGCCATCCTGTTCCGGGAAAATCACCAGTCGCGTGTGCTCGAACGCGTGCTGCGCGAGCGGCGCATCCCCTACTTCCTCAGCGGCGGTTCCTCGTTTTTCGACAAAACCGAGATCAAGGACGTCATGGCCTATCTGCGGTTGCTGTGCAACCCGGGCGACGACAACGCCTTCCTGCGTGTGATCAACACGCCGCGGCGCGAGATCGGCGCGGCCACGCTCGAGCAACTCTCGGCGCACGCCGGTGAGCTGGGCACGAGCCTGCTGCAGGCATCGCTGGACGCCGGCATCGAGCGACGCCTCACCGCGCGGCAGGTGGCGATACTGCGCGTCTTCACGCACTGGCTGACCGACATGATCGGCAAGGCAGCCGAAGAAGAGCCGGCCAAGCTGGTGTGCGACATACTCGCCGACCTGCATTACGAGGAATGGCTCAAGGACACCTGCAACGATCTGAAAATTGCGCAGCGACGCATGGAAAACGTGCTCGAACTCGTGGCGTGGATCCAGCGTCTCGCACGCCAGGACGATGAGGACAAGTCGCTGAGCGGACTGGTCGCGCGCTTGACGCTGGCGGGCATACTGGACCGGGGCAATGAGGATAATCCCGGCGATCTGGTCGCGCTCATGACGCTGCACGCGGTCAAGGGACTGGAATTTCCGCATGTCTTCATCGTCGGCATGGAGGAAGGCTTGCTCCCGCATCACCAGAGCCAATCGGACACGGGCGTGGAAGAAGAACGCCGCCTGGCCTATGTCGGCATCACCCGCGCCCGCCAGACGCTCACCTTCTCGTTCGTCGAACGGCGCAAGCGCGGCGGCGAGGTGATTGCCTGCGAACCCAGCCGCTTTCTCAAGGAACTGCCGCCCGACGACCTGCGCTGGGAAGAGCCGGACCGGGAACCCGACCCCCAGGCCATGCTCGGCCGCGCCGAGGTCTACCTCTCTAACCTGCGGAATATGCTCGGCAACGGCTGACCCCTCCCCCAGGCCAGCCTTTATCCCGGCGGGTCATAGAAAATTCCAGTCGTTTTCGCTATCCTTGGACCTATTCGGGCCGAATAGGGATTTCCCGCAGGCGTCAAAAAAACATGGCATCGCCTCGCACAGTATCCAAGTCGATGGACAAGCGGCGTAAAAGCCGGATCCGTTCGTGGGAAACTGCGCAGGATTTCTCCGCGCTGAACCTGACGCCGGACAATTTCCACGCGTTCTACGTCAAATTCTCCAACCTGCGTTTCCCGATGATGGTCTCGCATCTGCTCGAGCTGCGTTACCTCATCAACCACACCGTTGAAACGTACAAGGAACCGCCGCTCACGCCCGATTACCGCCAGTTCCGCGACAGCCTGCAGGCGGCGGTCGATTCCTTCATCGACAAGCGGCGCCACAGCGAGCGCATGCTGCGGATACTGAGCATGTTCCGCGACATCCATTACACGCACTCCATCATGTCGCGCGACGCCGAGCGGCGGCTGCGCGAGGCCATGGACGACAATCGCGCCAACCGCATGAAGTTCATCCGCTACGGGCTTTTCTTCGTGTTCGCCGGCGTAGCCAGCGGCATTGTCTGGCTGGCGATGCCTGAGCCGATGTGGCTGATCAAGCTCCTGCCCGCGGTCTACGGTTATCTCTCCTGGTACTATTTTCACAAGCTGCCCGGACTCGACCGGGAGCACGAAAAGCTGACGCTCGAACTCAACGACGTCCTGCGCCGCCGCGTCGATTCCCTCAACTGGAAAACCCTCATCCACAAACTCGCCATGGTCCTGGGCTACAAGCGCCTGCCGGGCGTCGAGGTGTTCCATGACGACCACGATCGCATGGATCGGTCGGTTTATCACTGAAGAGAGTCGTCATCTCCGCGCGAAAGCGGCTAGGCGATTTCGCGAGCGCACTTAACGTGTATCAGCGCTGACTGCAAGGATTGCCGCCGTCAACAGAGCGGCCGAAGCGGCTTTGTGCTTTAAAAGCTACTTGTGGGTGGCTCCACCCACGGCAGGTGACTTTTCTTTGCTTGTCCAAAGAAAAGTCACCAAAAGAAAGGACACCCCGGAGCCGCCGCCTCACTCTCCGGGCGCTCGCACTCGCCGGGTGCGCCAATCGCGGCGCCCCGTTCGCGGCTGGAAGTCACCGGACTTCCGTGATACACCGCGCCTCGGGCTCAAACACGAGGCTCGCTTAAACTCCCGATGCGGCTGCGGTGCTCGGCGCGCGCTACGGGGCTCGAAACAACACCTATCTCCGGGCCTGGCTTGACTCAAGGGGCAGAAAGCACAAACTATGTGCGCGTTGAGTTCCGGGTTATACAGCGATACTGCAAATTTAAGCTAGATGTGAAAGGAACATATTGGAAAGTTAGTAGCGCTGAGCCTCCGTCGGAACTTGTGCAGTCCTCGACGTACATGTTGAGCTTCAGCAGCACGGCCGATGCTTCATCGCTCGTCGAGGGCCGATCGCCGCGCAAGCCGTAAGCTCGATGGTACTGTATCTTAAGTCGGAACACGTATCGAGTTCCGTGGCGTTCTTCTTTCAGTGGTGGCTACGCTGTATACTTTATCTGGGCGAGCATGGAAGCGATCGGGACTTAGCCTTGGTGTGCTTCGATCCAACTCACGGAATCGTAACGTCTGCTGCTGTGAAGTCTCCACATACAACTGGTGCATCGTTGTATTCGGCTCGGGCACGGCAGGTATCGTTTGATAAGCTATAAATCATCAAGAATCAGAGAATCTAGTAGCCACCTGCATAGAATACAGTGACTTCGCTACAGAAAGAATCACGAGGTAAAGCTAGATCGCTAGAGCAGCTCACCCCCTCGGATGATGCTGCTCATGCAAGCGTCTTCAACCTTGCCTGCGCAACATGCGTGTAAATCTGCGTGGTGGAAAGATCGGCGTGGCCGAGCAGCATCTGCACCACGCGCAAATCGGCGCCGTGATTGAGCAGATGCGTGGCGAAGGCGTGGCGCAGGGTGTGCGGTGACAGCGCCGTCTGGATACCGGCGGTGCGCGTGTGGACCTTGAGGTTGTGCCAGAAGGCCTGGCGCGTCATCGGTCCGCCGCGCGCGGTGGTGAACAGCGCATCGGTCGAGCGGCTCCGCACCAGCTTGGGCCGGCCTTCGGCGAGATAGCGGCTGATCCACGAGATCGCCTCCTCGCCCATCGGCACCAGCCGTTCCTTGTCGCCCTTGCCGATGACGCGGACCACGCCCTGCGTGAGGCTGACCTGCGACAGCGTCAACCCCACCAGTTCCGACACGCGCAGGCCGGTGGCGTAGAGCGTCTCCAGCATCGCGCGGTCGCGCAGGCCGTAATGCGTCGCGACATCCGGTGACTGGAGCAGTTTCTCGACCTGTTCTTCGGTGAGCGATTTGGGCAAGGGCCGGCCGATCTTGGGCGAATCGATCAGCGCCGTGGGGTCGGTTTTGATCCGTTCCTCGCGCACCAGGTAACCGTAAAACCGCCGCAGACTCGAAAGCAGCCGCGCCGTGGTGCGCGGACGCGCGCCTTTGCCGACACAACCGGAGAGATAATCGAGCAAATCGCCGCGCGAAGCGGTCGTCAGCGCCGTGCCGCGCGGCGCCAGCCAGCGGCTCAGGCCTTCCAGATCGCGGCGATAGGCGTCGAGCGTGTTGGCGCTCAACCCCTCCTGCAGCCAGATGGCGTCGCAGAAGCGCTCGATGATGTCCTTATCCGGCGTGCTCATGCTCCAGCAGCCGGTGCTTGAGGCGCAGCGCGCTTCCCGAGCGTTTGCCCATGAAACCGCCGGCGCCGTTCGCGGCCACGACGCGGTGGCAGGGAATCACGATGGGAACGGGATTGGCGCGGCAGGCATTGCCCACGGCGCGCGCCGAGGTGTCGAGTTTCTTTGCGAGCACGCCGTAACTGAGCGTCCGGCCCGCGGGAATCCGGCGCAATTCACGCCATACGCGTTGCTGAAACGCCGTTCCTGAAAGTGTTAACGGCAGGCGAAAGGAATAACGGGGATTGGTGAAATACGATCGGAGTTGACGGCAGACTTTTTTCGCCGCCGTCGTGCGCGGAGCATGCAGGGCCGTTGTCTCGCCCAGAAAACTGACATCGACCAGCGCGTCGTTTTCCAGTATCACGCCGATCCGTCCCACGGGCGTGGAGATGACGGCATCGTATCCTTTAGCCTGTGTAGAGTTTTCCCTGCGCCGCATGGCCTCATTATCCACGGACGGGACAGGCGACGCCACTAACTGGGGTTTTAAAACCCCGTCGGAGCGAGCCGAGCACCGCAGCACGATCAGGGGTTTTCGCGAGCCTCCTGATCGAGCCCGAGGCGCGTTGTTCGCGCCCGGCGAGTTAGGCGAGCGCCTGATTGCGCGAGGCGCAGCAGGGGACCGCCCGGAGTCGGGCGGCGAAGCGACCGGGGCGTGCTTTCTCTTTGGTTCCTTTCTCTTGCGACAAGAGAACACGCGGCAAGCACCAAAGCGATTCGATCCTGTCCCGCAGGAAGCCTGCAGGGGCGGAGCCACCCACAATTAGCTTTTCAAAGTCAAAAGCCGCCTTTCGGCGGCTTTTGGTCATTCAAGGCCTGGGTCTCCGCCTTCGCGGGGACGACAACAGTTCAGACCTTCTCGCGGATACGCGCCGCCTTGCCGGCCAGATCGCGCAGATAGTAAAGCTTGGCGCGGCGCACGTCGCCCTTGCGATTGACATCGATCTTGGCGATAGCCGAGCTGTAAAGCGGGAACACGCGTTCCACGCCCTCGCCGTAGGAGGTCTTGCGCACCGTGAACGAGGAATTGTAGCCGCTGTTGCGGCGCGCGATCACCATGCCCTCGAAGGCCTGGAGGCGTTCGCGCTCGCCTTCCTGCACCTTGACGTGCACGGTGACGGTATCGCCCGGCGCAAACGCCGGAACTTTCTTGTCCGTCATCATTCGCGTTTCCAACTCTTGCATGATCTTGCTCATTTTTCGACTCCTGACTCTTCTTAAGATGTTCCTGCCGGAATTCTTCCAGCAGCTGTTTCTGCTCGTTGTTCAAGGACAACCGTTCCAGCAAATCCGGCCGCCGCAACCACGTCCGTCCCAGCGACTGCTTCAACCGCCAGCGGCGGATTTTGGCATGATCGCCGGACAACAACACTTCCGGCACCTTGCGCCCCGCATACTCTTCCGGCCGGGTGTAGTGCCCGCAATCGAGCAGGCCCTCCACGAAGGAATCCTGCTGCGCCGAATCCTCGTCGCCCAGCGCGCCGGGAAGCTGGCGCGCAATGGCGTCAATGACAACCATCGCCGCGAGTTCGCCGCCGGAGAGGACATAATCGCCAATCGACCATTCCTCGTCCACTTCACTCTCGAGCAGACGCTCGTCGATGCCTTCGTAGCGGCCCGCGAGGAGAATCATTCCTTCGCGCCGCGACATCTCCAGCACGCCCGCGTGGTCCAACTTGCGTCCCTGCGGCGAAAGATAAATCACCTTCGCGCCTTTTGCCTGCTCGCCGCGGGCCAATTTGATGGCGCGCGCCAGCGGCTCGATCATCATCACCATTCCCGGGCCGCCGCCGTAAGGCCGGTCATCCACGCTGCGGTGCCGGTCTTCCGTGTAATCGCGCGGGTTCCACACCCGCAAATTCAGCAATCCGTTCTTGATCGCCCGGCCGGTGATGCCGTATCCGGTCACGGCCTCGAACATCGGCGGAAACAGACTGATGACGTCAATTCTCATGGGCTAGAAATCCGCGTCCCAGTCCACCCGGATGACCCCTGCTTCGAGATCCACTTCGCGAATGACTTGCGCCGTTGCCGGAAGCCATCGCTCGCGTCCGTTGCGCACCACCATCACATCGTTCGCGCCGGTATCGAACAGGTGGTCCACCTTTCCGAATTTCTCGCCGGCGAGGTTGACCACCTCAAGCCCGACGAGTTGCGCCCAGTAATATTCGCCTTTCTTCAGCGGCGGCAGCTTCGATAGCGGAATCGCGATCTCGGCACCGACGAGAGTGCTGGCCTGATCGCGATCGGCGTAACCGGTCAGCCTGGCGACAACACCCTTGCCCTGCGCGCGCCCTTCTTCGACCGCGATCTCGCGCCAGTCACCGCCGATTTTCACGAGCCAGGGCGAATAACCGATGATGGCTTCGCGCGGGCGGGCGTGGGAGAACACCTTGACCCAACCCTGCACACCGAAGAGGCCGCTGATCCGGCCGAAAAGCACCAAACCGTCAGGGCGTGACGGATCGGTCATGTGACGTCAGGAGGCGCTGGCTTGCTTCAGCAGCTGCGCCACGCGTTCGGTCGGCTTGGCCCCCTTGCTCAACCAGAACTCCACGCGCGCCATGTCGACGTGTGATCTTCTGTTCCTTGGCGGACGCCAGGGGATTGTAGAATCCGATGCGTTCGATGTTGTTGCCGTTGAGCGCGCGACGACGGTCCGCGACGATGATGCGGTAATAAGGGCGCTTGTTCGCGCCGCCACGGGCCAGACGTATTGTTACCATTCGTGCTTCCTCTATCCGTTTAAGACCCGGTCCGACCGGACAAGGCCCTGCAAGGTTTGCGAAAGGGCGCGATTTTACCCTTGATACCCGGGGAAATGAAGGGGCCAGGCCTGAAAATCCGCTGTTATTTAGGGGCCTGCGCCAAATAAAGCGCCATAAACACGGGTTTGATCCGTCGCCCGGCCCTGCTGCCCGGGCCGGAGGGTCAATCACCCGATCAGGCTTGCAAATCGGCCGTGACTGGCAGATAAAACAGAGAAGAACATCTCACCAGCTTGACCGAGGGGCGATATGGCCAAGTCTTCATCCATCCCCGCAGGCATGACCCTCCGGGCCGAGGTGCCCGCTGATTATGCCAGCATCCTGACCCCGGAGGCGCTGGATTTCATCGCCGGACTGGCGCGCAAGTTCGAGCCCGACGGGAGCGGCTTGCTGGCGCGGCGCGCGCAGCGCCAGGCCGAGCTGGACTGCGGCGCAAGCCCGATTTTCTGCCCGAGACGCATCGGTGCGCAACGGCGACTGGACCATCGCCGCCGGTGCCGGCCGAACTGTCGGACCGGCGCGTCGAGATCACCGGCCCGGCGGAGCGCAAGATGCTGATCAACGGACTCAATGCCGGCGCAAGCGTGTACATGGCGGACCTGGAAGATTCGATGACCCCGACCTGGCACAACGTGATCGAGGCGCAGATCAACCTGCGCGATGCGGTCAACCGCACCATCAAGCATCGTCAATCCGGACGGCAAGACCTACCGGTTGAACGACAAAACGTCGGTGCTGTTCGTGCGCCCGCGCGGCTGGCACATGGTGGAGAAACACGTGACCGGTGGACGGCAAGCCGGTGTCCGGCAGCCTGTTCGATTTCGGCCTGTATTTCTTTCACAACGCAAAAGCGTTGCTGTCGCGCGGCACCGCGCCTTATTTCTACCTGCCCAAGATGGAAAGCCATCTCGAGGCCAGGCTGTGGAACGATGTGTTCATCCATGCGCAGCAACGGCTGGGCATTCCGCGCGGCACGATCAAGGCGACGGTGCTGATCGAGACCATTCTGGCCGCTTTCGAGATGGACGAATTCCTCTACGAGTTGCGCGAGCATTCGGCCGGGCTGAACTGCGGACGCTGGGACTACATCTTCAGCTGCCTCAAGAAGTTCGGCCGCAACCCGGATTTCATCCTCGCCGACCGCGGCCTGGTGAGCATGACTTCGCCGTTCATGCGCGCCTATTCGCTGCTGCTGATCAAGACCTGTCACCGCCGCAATGCGCATGCGATCGGCGGGATGGCGGCACAGATCCCGATCAAGACCGACCCGGCGGCAAATGAAGCGGCGCTGGCCAAGGTGCGCGCCGACAAGGAGCGCGAGGCCAGCGACGGACACGACGGCACCTGGGTCGCCCATCCCGGCCTGGTGCCGCTGGCGATGGAAGTGTTCGACCGGCTGATGCCCGCGCCGAATCAATTGAACAAGAAGCGCGAAGACGTGCAGACGACGGCTGCCGACCTGCTGAGATTCGAACCGCAAGGCCCGATCACCGAAGCCGGGCTGCACTTCAATATCGAGGTCGGCGATCGCCTACCTCGGCGCCTGGCTGGCCGGCACCGGCTGCGTGCCGATCAACCATCTGATGGAAGACGCGGCGACCGCCGAGATCTCCCGCTCCCAGGTGTGGCAGTGGATACACAGCCCGCACGGCGTGCTGGACGACGGGCGCAAGGTGACGCTGGAGATGGTGCGCGCGATGATCCCGGAGCAGCTCCAGCGCATTCGGACTTCGCTTGGGGGAAGAACATACGCCGCCGGCAAATACGAACTCGCCGCGAAGCTGTTCGACAAGTTCATCAGCACTGAACCGTTGCCGCAATTCCTGACGTTGCTAGGCTACGACTATCTCGACTGAGTCGCGCCACCCGGCGTGGACGGCGCTAGGGGATTTTGGCGCCGGCTCGTCCTCTTCAAACAGGCCCGGCGGCGGCGCGGCCTGCGGCGGGTTGCCGTCATAAATCTGGTTGCGGCGGTTCTGGCGATAGGCCTCGCGCATAAAAACATATTGGTCCTTCCCCGCCGCCTGTTCCAGAATGTCGGAAGCATCCAGCAACTGCTCGCGCCGTTCGACCACCTCCACAAACAACAGCGCGTAGCGCGTGTCGCGATCTTCCAAATGAGTCAGCGGATAGGTCTGCCAATCCACCAGCAGCAGCGATGGGCCATCGCGCAGATTGCTCGGCCCGAAGAACGGCAACACCAGGTAAGGCCCCTCGCCCACGCCCCAGACCGCCAGGGTCTGGCCGAAATCCTCGGTGTGCTTCTCAAGTCCCATCTTGGTCGCCACATCGAACAGACCCGCGATCCCGACGGTGGAGTTCACGAGAAATCGCCCCAGGTCCGAGGCGGCCTGCTTGGGTTTGCCCTGCAGCAGGTTGTACAACATGATCGGCGGATCGTGCAGGTTGCTGAAAAAATTGGAGATGCTGTTGCTCACCGGCTTGGGCGTGATCGCGCGGTATCCCTTGGCGATCGGTTTGATGAAGTACCGGTCCAGCTTGTCGTTGAACGTAAATATCGCGCGGTTGAATCCCTCGATCGGGTCGTGCGCATCGTCGCGATCTATCCGCAGCGTCATTCGTGCTGGCATTGCTGGTTACGGCACCGGACGGCGCGGTACCACCGCCCGATGCGACGTCATCCGTGGGACGATTCGGCGCCGTGCTGCAGGCGCCGAGCGCCAACAGGCACAGACCGCTGAACAGCCATTGGCGAACATGCCGGGGGGTAACTATCGAGGACATCCTTTTTGTTTTATTTATATCCGGTACAGGCATGGCTGCCTAGGCTAACGGAGGCACCGCAGTTCTGTAAAGCCTGAACCGCCTGACGGTTCAGCGTTTGCGCTGGTATCCGCCGATGAGTTCCGCCTGCGCGAGGATGTGGCCGTGCATGGCTTTCTCAAGTTTCGCCTTGGTGGGCCGACCAAGATCGGGCAACATCGTATCCAGCGCATAAATTTTATGGAAATAGCGATGACGGCCGACCGGCGGACACGGGCCGCCGTAACCGGTGCGTTTCCAGTCATTGATGCCTTCGAGCGTTCCTTTGGGCAGATCCTCCGCGTCCACGTCTTCGGCAAGGCTCGTCGTGCCCGGCGGCATGTTGTACAGCACCCAGTGAACCCAGGTCATTTTCGGCGCCTTGGGGTCCGGCGCGTCGGGATCGTCCACGATCAGGACCAGGCTCTTGGCACCGGCCGGCACGCCGGTCCAGGACAGCGGCGGCGACATATCCTCGTCGTCGCAGGTGTAGCGCGCGGGAATATCCGCGTTGTGACGGAATGCAGAAGATGTGATGGTCAATGACATGGCATGTACCTCCGTTTCGCGCTCGCCAGCGGCCACGACAGACAATAATCCTATACAACCCATGGCCAGGATCGCGAGTAAAACTGTCTTTGGTCTCGAAGACATTTATGTTACTCCCGAAAATCAGTATTAGTTCAGAGAGCAATGTTGCCTGATATTAGCGGATACTGTTCTTCTGACTCGGTTTTTCTTTCGATTATGTTTGAATCCATTATTTCTTTCTACTTATAGAAAAAGTGATCGATACAAAATAAAAAAGGGGCCGAAGCCCCTTTTTTAACTGCTTAAGCGTGAATCGCTCAGGAGATCTGTTCTTCCTGCAGCGCCTTCATGGACAGGCGGATGCGGCCCTGCTTGTCGACTTCCAGCACCTTGACCTTGACGACTTCGCCTTCTTTCAGTTTGTCGCCGACGTTCTCGACGCGCTCGCGCGAGATCTGCGAGATGTGCACCAGACCGTCCTTGCCGGGCAGGATGGTGACGAAGGCGCCGAAGTCCATGAGCTTGGCGACCTTGCCTTCGTAGATCATGCCGACTTCGACGTCCGCGGTGATCTGCTTGATGCGACGCACGGCTTCCTGCGCGGCGTTGTTGTCGGCCGAGGCGATCTTGACCGTGCCGTCGTCCTCGATGTCGATGGTGCAGCCGGTTTCCTCGGTGAGCGCGCGGATGATCGCGCCGCCCTTGCCGATCACGTCGCGGATACGTTCCGGATTGATCTTGATGGCGATGATGCGCGGCGCGTACTCGGAAAGCTCGGCGCGCGGCGTGGAAATCGCCTTGCTCATCTCGCCGAGGATGTGCAGCCGGCCTTCTTTGGCCTGCTTGAGCGCGGCATCCATGATTTCCTTGTTGATGCCTTCGATCTTGATGTCCATCTGCAGCGCGGTCACGCCGTTCGTGGTGCCGGCCACCTTGAAGTCCATGTCGCCGAGGTGATCCTCGTCGCCGATGATGTCGGTGAGCACCGCGAAGCGCTTGTCTTCCTTGATCAGGCCCATGGCGACGCCGGCCACCGGCGCCTTGATCGGCACGCCGGCGTCCATCATCGACAGCGAAGCGCCGCAGACGCTGGCCATGGAGCTGGAGCCGTTGGACTCGGTGATTTCGGACACGATGCGCAGCACATAGGGATAGACCGCCATGTCCGGCAGCACCGCAATGATGGCGCGCTTGGCCAGACGCCCGTGACCGATCTCGCGGCGCTTGGGGCTGCCGACGCGGCCGACTTCACCGACGCGAGTACGGCGGGAAGTTGTAATGCAGCATGAACGGTTCTTTGCGCTCGCCTTCCAGCGCGTCGATGATCTGCGCGTCGCGGCCGGTGCCGAGCGTGGTCACGACCAGCGCCTGGGTCTCGCCGCGCGTGAACAGCGCCGAGCCGTGGGTACGCGGCAGCACGCCGGTGCGGATGGTGATCGGACGCACGGTGCGCGTGTTGCGCCCGTCGATGCGCGGTTCACCGGACAATAATGCGATCGCGCACGGTGCGGTATTCGATGTCACCGATGATCTTCTGCACCTTTTCCTTGGTGCCCGCGGGTGCGCCTTCGGCGGCATGTTTGCCGACCGCCATCTCGCTGGATCTCGGCCATGCGGTCCTGACGGGCGGCCTTCTCTTTAATACGATAGGCCTCGGCGATGAGCGGACCGAATTCCGTTTGCATGAGCTGTTCTTGAGCGCGCTGTCCTCGACCGGCGGCTTCCAGGCCCAGGCCTGCACGCCGGCTTCGCGCACGAGTTCGCTGATCGCCTTGATCGCGATCTGCATCTGCTCGTGGCCGAACAGCACGGCGCCGAGCATCACCTCTTCCGACAGCTCCCTGGCTTCGGATTCCACCATGAGCACGGCGCTTGGCGGTGCCGGCGACGACGAGGTTGAGCTGCGAGTCGACGAGTTCCTTGTTGCCCGGATTGAGCAGGTACTTGCCGTCCTTGTAGCCGACGCGCGCGGCGCCGATGGGGCCGTTGAACGGAGCGCCGGAACAGCTTGAGCGCCGCGGAGGCGCCGAGCATGGCGACGATATCCGGATCGATATCCGGGTCCACCGACATCACGGTGGCGATGATCTGCACTTCGTTGGTGAAACCTTCGGGAAACAGCGGACGGATCGGACGGTCGATGAGGCGCGAGGTGAGAATTTCCTTCTCCGAGGGGCGGCCTTCGCGCTTGAAGAAACCGCCCGGGATGCGGCCGGCGGCGAAGGTTTTTTCCTGATAATCCACCGTCATGCGGGAAGAAATCCTTGCCCGGCATCGGTTCCTTCATCGTCACCGCGGTCGCGAGCACCACGGTTTCGCCCATGCTGGCCAGACACGCACCGCTGGCCTGACGGGCGATTTCGCCGGTTTCCAGGGTAACGGTGTGACTGCCGTACTGAAATGATTTGGTAATTTTTGCCAAGACTATGTCCTCGATGTGCTTCGTTACTTGCGCAGGCCGAGACGCTCGATGAGCGCGCGGTAGCGGTCGCCGTCGGTGTTCTTCAGATACTCGAGCAGCTGGCGGCGCTTGTTGACCATCTTCAGAAGACCGATGCGCGAATGGTGATCTTTCGGATGCGTCTGAAAGTGGGCGGATAATTCGTCGATTTGGGTGGACAGCAGGGCAACCTGGACCTCCGGCGAACCGGTGTCTCCATTGTGAGTCTGGTATTCCTGCATGACCTTGGCCTTGGTCTCGCGGGGGACGGTCATTAATATTTACCTCAATTTGCTGTCAGTTACGCTTCGGAGGGCGCGTATTCTACCTGCGGGGGCACCCCGCCTCAACCGCAATCTACCGGTCCGAACGCGCCGGACGGACCGCGTAAAACAATGCTCTTTCAGGGGCTTTCAGTGAGCGCCAATAAACGGCGCGGGGCCACCTGACCATCGTCCAGCACCTGCCCCATGCCCAGAAAACGGCTGTCGCCTTCGTATAAGCGCACCCAGCCGGGCGCCAGACCGTGACGCGCCGATACCGACTGTCCCTGCTTCAGATAATGGGCCGCGAGCGATGTCAGGTGCACGTCCGGCACCGCATGCAACACGCTGTCCACCGGTTGCAGCAGTTGCGCCCGTTCCGCCGGGCTCGCCAGCGCCTCCAGCCGATCCAGCGTGACCGCCTTGTCGATCGACACGTCGCCGATCGCGAGGCGGCGCAGTTGCACCACGTGCGCCCCGCAACCCAGGATTTCGCCCAGATCGTGCGCCAGGGTGCGGATGTAGGTGCCCTTGGAGCAGGCGATTTCCAGTGTCAGCAGATCGTCCTGAAATCCGAGCGTCTTGATCTCATATATGGTCACGGGTCGCGGCGCGCGCTCGACTTCCACGCCGGCGCGCGCCAGCTTGTACAGCGCCTCGCCGTTGTGCTTGATCGCCGAATACATGGGCGGTATCTGCTCGATCTCGCCCTGGAACCGGAGCAAGGCCCTTTCGATATCGCGCAAACCGACGGTGACGGGCCGGGTGGCGGTCGCCTCGCCCTCGCTGTCGAAGGTCGTGGTGCTCACGCCCAGCTTGAACACGGTCCAGTAACGCTTGTCCGCATTCAGCAGAAATTGCGTCAGCTTGGTGGCTTCGCCGAAAAAAAGCGGCAGCAGGCCCGTGGCGATGGGATCGAGACTGCCCGTGTGTCCGGCCTTGCAGGCATTGAGCAGCCGCTTCACGGTCTGCAGCGCCTGATTCGAGGTAAACCCGACGGGCTTGTCGAGCAGCAACACCCCGTTGACGGGGGAACAGTTACGGCGTGCACGCACGATTATTCCTTGTGAGTCTTGTCTTCGGCCATCGCCTGGTCGATCAGGCTGTCGATGCGCGCGCCGCGCTCCACGGATTCGTCGAAATAAAACCGCAGCGCCGGCACGGTGCGCAACGACACCCGCCCCATGAGCGCGTGGCGCAGGAAACCGGCGGCGCGGTTGAGCGACTTGGTCGCCTGCTTCGCCTCGACCGAACCGCTCAGCAGCGAAAAGTAAATCCGCGCGGATGACATGTCGCGCGACACTTCCGCGCCCGTTATCGTGATTTCGTGCGCGTGCGGATCGTCGAGCTCGCGCGGGATCAGCATGGCCAGCTCGCGCTTGATGAGTTCCGCGACGCGTCGCGGGCGATTGGAATCTTTCTGCATGATGGCACCCCGCCGCGTTTCCGCGGCCTGGCTGGAAGGCTGGTTACAACGTCCGGGCGACCTCGACCTTTTCGTACACTTCGATGTGGTCGCCCACCTTCACGTCGTTGTAATTCTTGACCGCGATGCCGCACTCGAGCCCGGCCTTCACTTCGCCGGCGTCGTCCTTGAAGCGGCGCAGGGATTCGAGCTCGCCCTCGAAGATCACCACGTTGTCGCGCAGCACGCGGATCGGGCGATTGCGCCGCACCACGCCCTCGACCACGTAGCAGCCGGCGACCGCGCCCATCTTCGGCGAACGGAACACATCGCGCACCTCGGCCAGGCCCAGCAACTGTTCCTTGAACTGCGGCTTGAGCATGCCGCTCATCGCGGCCTTGACCTCGTCCACGGCGGTATAAATGACGTTGTAGTAGTGAACGTCCACGCCTTGATGCTCGATCAGCTTGCGCGCCGTGCGTCGGCGCGGACGTTGAAACCGATAATGATCGCGCTGGACGCCACGGCGAGGTTCACGTCGGATTCGGTGATGCCGCCGACCATGCCGTGGATCACCTTGACCCTGACCTCGGGGGTGGAGAGCTTTTCGAGCGAGACGGTGAGCGCTTCGATCGAGCCCTGCACGTCCGCCTTGATGATGAGGTTGAGCGGCTTGGCCTCTTCGCTCTCTTTCAACTGCTCGAACACATCGGACAGCTTCGCCGCCTGCTGGCGCGCGAGTTGCACGTCCTTGAACTTGCCCTGGCGGTAAAGCGCGATCTCGCGCGCCTTGCGCTCGGACTCCACCACCATGACTTCCTCGCCGGCGTTCGGCACGCCGGAAAGTCCCTGGACTTCCACGGGGATGGACGGTCCGGCCTCTTTCACCGTATGGCCTTTTTCATCGCTCATGGCGCGCACGCGCCCGAACTCGCGCCCGGCGAGTATCACATCGCCCTTGCGCAGGGTACCGCGCTGCACCAGCACCGTGACCACCGGACCGCGGCCCTTGTCGAGGCGCGCCTCGACCACCAGACCCGCGGCGGGGCCGGTCTTGGGAGCCTTCAGCTCCAGCACCTCGGCCGTCAGCAGCACGGATTCGAGCAGCTTGTCGATGCCTTCGCCGGTCTTGGCGGAGACGTTCACGAAGATTTCATTGCCGCCCCATTCCTCGGCGACGACTTCGTGCTTGGTGAGTTCCTGGCGCACGCGATCGGGCTGCGCCTCGGGCTTGTCGATCTTGTTCACCGCGACCACGAGCGGCACTTTGGCGTTGCGCGCATGATGGACCGCTTCGATCGTCTGCGGCATGACGCCGTCATCGGCCGCCACCACCAGGATCACGATGTCGGTGGCCTTGGCGCCGCGGGCGCGCATGGCGGTGAACGCCTCGTGACCGGGCGTGTCCAGAAAGGTCACGACGCCTTTGGGCGTTTCCACGTGGTAAGCGCCGATATGCTGGGTGATGCCGCCGGCTTCGCCGGAGGCCACCTTGGCCTTGCGGATATAGTCGAGCAGCGAGGTCTTGCCGTGGTCCACGTGACCCATGACGGTCACCACGGGCGGGCGCGGTTCGGCCTCGCCGGCCGCCTCGGCCGTGGGCCAGGCCAGCAGGGCCTCGGGGCTTTCGGGTCTCGCCTCTTTGACGACATGGCCCATTTCCTCGACGACGAGCGTCGCGGTGTCGCGGTCGAGCACCTGGTTGATGGTGACCATCGTGCCCATCTGCATCAGCACCTTGATGACCTCGGCCGCCTTGATGGACATTTTCTGCGCCAGCTCCGCCACCGTGACGGTTTCCGGCAATGCCACTTCATGCACGATCGGCGCCGTCGGCCTCTCGAAGCCATGCTGACCGGTAACGCTGGTGACCACCGGTTTATTCGCGACCATCCTGACCTTGCGCCGCACCTTCTTGCCGGCCGCCAGATGCAGTTCACCGCGCTCGCGCTCTTCGAGTTTTTGCAGTCGTTCTTTCTTGCCTTTGTGCGGTTTCTTGACTTCCTTGGCGGGTGCCGGAGCCGGCTTGGACGGCGCCGCCGGTTTTGCTACCGGCGCCGCGGGTTCTACTTTCGACGGAATGGGAGGCGCCACCACCGGCGCCGGCGCGGCGGTTTCGGCAACGACGGGCGCATGCGCTGCCATCGGGGCCTCCACCGCGGCTTCCGCGGCGACAGGCTCGAGTTCCTCGACCGGTGCTTCTTCCGCGGCGGACGGCGTTTCCTCGATGGCGGTGCGCTTGATGAAGGTGCGCTTCTTGCGCACTTCGACCTGCACGGTGCGCGAGGCGCCGGTGCGCGTGCTCTGGACAACCTGGCTGGTGGACTTGCGCTTGAGCGTGATTTTTTTCTTGGCCGCGCCTTCGTCGGTGGCGCCGTGGCTGGCGCGCAGATAATGGAAGAGTTTTTCCTTCTCTTCGTCGGTCAGCGCGTCGTCCGGTTTTTTAGCTGACAGGCCGGCCGCCTCCAACTGGCGCAGCAGCGTATCCGGCGGGATGCCGATCTGATCCGCGAAACCTTTGATGGTGATCTGCGTCATAAACTCCTGGGGGTCGGGAAAATTATCCCGCCTTTTCGTCCTCGAACCACGGTGCGCGCGCCGTCATGATGAGTTCGCGCGCGCGCTCTTCGGTCATGCCCTCGACCTCGAGCAGATCGTCCACGGCCTGCTCCGCCAGCTCTTCCATGGTCTTGATGCCATGGGAGGCCAGGAGATGCGCCGTGTTTTCGTCCATGCCCTTCATTTCGAGCAGGTCCTTGGCCGGTTCCGCCAGGCTGATCTTCTCTTCCTGGGCGATGGCACGGGTCAACAGCAAATCGCGCGCCCGGTTCCGGAGTTCGTCCACCAGTTCGTCATCGAACTCCTCGATGGCCAGCAACTCCTGCTTCGGCACGTAGGCGATCTCGTCCAGGTTGGTGAAACCTTCCTGCACCAGGACCGTGGCCACGTTCTCATCCACCGAAAGCTGTTCCATGAACAGCTGGATGGCGTTCGCCGCCTCCTTGGTGCCTTTTTCCTGGGCTGACTGCTCGGTCATGATGTTCAGCTCCCAGGTGGTGAGCTCGGAGGCCAGCCGCACGTTCTGTCCGCTGCGTCCGATGGATTGGGAAAGCTGCTTTTCGTCCACGATCACATCCATGCTGTGCGATTCTTCATCCACCACGATGGACTGTACTTCGGCCGGCGCGAGAGAATTGATCACGTACTGGGCCGGGTTATCCGACCAGTGGATGATGTCCACGCGTTCGCCGGCGAGTTCGTTCGACACGCTCTGCACGCGCGAACCGCGCATGCCGACGCAGGCGCCGATGGGATCGATGCGCGGGTCGGAGGAGCTGACCGCGATCTTGGCGCGCAGGCCCGGATCGCGCGCGGCACCGTGAATGGTGATCAGATCCTTCGCCGGCCTCGGGAACCTCGAGCTTGAAAAGCTCGATCAGCAGCTTGGGCGCCACGCGCGAAAGAAACAGCTGCGGTCCGCGCGGCAGGGATTTGACGTCTTCCAGCAGCGCGCGAATGCGGTCTCCCG
Source organism: uncultured Gammaproteobacteria bacterium (assembly GCA_963750625.1). GTDB lineage: Bacteria > Pseudomonadota > Gammaproteobacteria > Acidiferrobacterales > Sulfurifustaceae > Sulfuricaulis. The sequence goes on from CAVVRV010000031.1 coordinate 295,072, forward strand.
GGCGCAGTCCCTCGCGCGGAATCATGGCGCTCTTGGCCAGCAGCGCCTCGGCATTGCCGAGGTCGACCACGACATCGCCGCGCTCCAGGCGCTTGACGACGCCCGTGACCATTTCGCCCTTGCGGTCCTTGTAGAGGTTGACGATCTGCTCGCGCTCCGCCTCGCGCACCTTCTGCATGATGACCTGCTTGGCGGCTTGCGCGGCGATGCGGCCGAACTCGACCGGCTCGAGCGGCGCTTCGATGAATTCACCGATCTGGATGTCCGGCTTCTGCGCGCGCGCCTCGGTCAGCTTGATCTGGCGGTCGGGGAACTCGACCGGATCGGTTTCGTCGGCAATCACTTCCCAGCGGCGGAAGGTGTCGTAGGATCCGGTGTCGCGGTGAATGACGACGCGCGCGTCGGTGTCGCCCTTGTGGCGTTTGCGCGTGGCGGTAGCCAGCGCCGCTTCGAGCGCCTGGAAAATGATTTCCTTGTCCACGCCCTTTTCGCGCGACACGGCATCGACAATCATCAATACTTCGTTACCTATCATCTCGCTCTCCCGTCACTCCTGACGTTCGGAATCGGGGGACCAACCGGGCCCGCTCCATGCCATCGAACGCCAGATCAAAATGCTCTTTGTCCACTTCCACCACGACGTGATCCGCCGTCACATCCACCAGCCGGCCGGAAAAATTCTTCCGCCCCTGCAGTGGCGGCTGCATCTTCACCTTGATCGTCTCGCCGATGAACCGCCGGAAGTCCTCCGGCGTCACCAGCGGCCGATCGAGGCCGGGCGACGACACCTCCAGGGTGTACTGCCCCGGCAGCGGATCCTCGACGTCGAGCAGCGCGGAAAGCTGCCGGCTGACACGCGCACAGTCGTCGACGTTGATGCCCGCGGGGCCATCTATATACACCCGCAACGTGGGGCTATGGTGGCTCCCCGCCATTTCCACGTCCACGAGTTCAAAGCCCAGGGCCACGACACCGGGCTCGAGCAGTTTTCGCAGATCCGCTCGCGTACCACGCATAACTTCTTGCCCCATAAAACAAAAGTGGGCGCGCGGCCCACTTCTTATTACTTACTCTTGAGACGGCTGAAACCGGGTTGAATTATAAGCACTTCCCCCGGAATCGGAAAGTGCCACGGCCCGTGCCGCCGGTCTGCTGTGAAACAAAAAGGCCCCAGCGGGGCCTTTGGGATTTGGTAGCGGGGGCAGGATTTGAACCTGCGACCTTCGGGTTATGAGCCCGACGAGCTGCCAGACTGCTCCACCCCGCAGCAAGGACCGCGAAGTCTACCGTCCGGAATGGCATTATTCAAGGAAAAATAGGAACTTATCGGGCGGATGCGCCCTTCACTGCGAATCGGTGTCAGTGCTGGAGATCAGGAGAATTCGCGCTGCCGACCTGAGGCGGTTGCTCCCGCAGTACCTCGATACAGTAGATGTAGGCGATCCACCCCATGATGCCGCTAACCACGCTTATCAGCAAATCAACCAGCAGCGGGGTGTCGGACGGGAGCCAACCGGAAACCAGCGACGGCACCAGCACCAGGACTGCGAGAAAAGCGGAATCGGACCGACGATCCCAGGCGATCTGAAGCGCCGCCTTGAGGCTCGGGAGCAGGTGAAATTCCCGGCGCACGAACACGAATGGCAGCCAGTAAACAAAAATGAAGGTCAGAATCCCGACCACGGGACTGAAAAAGGGAGCCAGCGCATTCATGAGCGCCTTGATGTCATAGCCCGTCACCAGCAAGGCTACGACGATCAGCACATTCATCACCGCCGCCAACAGCAGACCTGCCTTCAGCGCCAGCCACACAAATGCCGCGAAGACCACCCTGCCCGCACGCACGACTTCCATCACTGTCAGAGTTTCCCGGCCTTGCGTCAGGGCTTGAAAAGCTCCGGCCTGCAGGTAATAGAAAAGCATCAACACCGTCGCCGTCAGGAATATGACCGGCGCAGAGGGGGGTGAGGCGTCGGCGGGCATGCTCCAGCGCATGGTAACTATCAACGCCAGTTGCACGCACAGCAGCAGCCAGATGCCCGGACTTAACAGCGCGCGAATCGCGGCGCGCAGGCGGAGCCCGCTTTCACGGGCCGTGGTGTCGTGGGATACCTCAGGCATCGGCAATTCGGTCGACCAGGAGATTCGGCGTGATCAGCCTAATTTGTAATGCTTTTTGACGGGGCTCAGAATTTCCCAGGTGCAGGACAGGCCGGCGGGGAACGTCACAAAATCGTTTTCCACGATACGCACCGGCTCGCCACCATCGGGCGTCACGACAATCTCGCCTTCGAGAATGTAACAGGTCTCTTTCTGGTCATAGGTCCAGGGGAATGTCGATGCCTCCCGGGTCCAGATCGGCCAGTCGTAAACCCCGATAATATCCAGTTTCTTGGGCGAGGGATCGTGCTCCACGGAAATCTGATTCATGATGATTCATCTCGAATGGTTGCGGGGATTTTACGGCCCGGACAGAGGCCATGGCAATGGCGCAGGCTTCTCAAAACAACACCAGAAACAGCCAGTAAACCAGCACATTCACCAACGTCAGCGGAATGCCCACGCGGGCGAATTCGACAAAGCTCAAGCTGTGACCGCCTTTGCGCTCGGCATTCTGAATGATAATGACATTGCTCGCGGCGCCCAGAATGAAAAGATTGCCGGCCAATGTCGATCCCGAGGCCAGCGCGAGCAACTCCTTCGATCGAAGTCCCGGCATGCATCAGCATCGGCAGATACAACGCCACCAGCGGAACATTGGAGATGAGCTGGCTCAGCAACACGCTGACGGCAAAGATCGTTCCTATCGAGGCCGGGTTCAGGTTTCCGCGCGCCATCAGCGATTGGAAAAATCCCGACATCCAGACGCTTTCCATCAACACGAACATCGCGGCAAAGAAAACCAGCGTGCGCCAGTCGATGTGACGGACAACGCGCCAGCGTTTCGGACTGAAAAACAGAATCGGCGCCGCGGCGATCAGGGCGATCCAGGTCAACCGGAAATCGATTTGCGGCATCGTGAAAACCAGCGCCAGCTTCACGGCCACCAGAATAACGATCAGGATCAGCGACAGCCGTGCCAGGCGGGCGAGCGGTTTGTCGCGCAAATCATGCCGTACGTGCACCAGCGCATCGCCGTGGAAACTCTCATGGTAGAAAAATTTCAGAATAAAAAAGGCCGCGAGCAGGCTGATGACGGTCGGCAGCGCGAGGTGCCGGAAAAATTCCACGAACGGGTTGGGCATCCGGCCATGGATCGCGACCAGCAGGTTCTGCGGATTGCCTATCGGACTCACCACGCTCCCGATCGTCACGGCGAAGGCCAGGGCGAGCAACAGCACCTTCGGCGACATCCGGTGCTGTTTGGCCAGCAGCAACACCAGCGGCGTGCCGATCACCGCCAGCGTGTCGTTCATCAGGAATGCCGAGGCAATCCCGAAGCCAAACAGGATCGACAGGATCAATCCATCCGCGGAGCCGGCGCGGCGGAACGCCAGATAAGAGAGATGAAACAGATAGCCGCTTTCCTCCAGCGCCTGCCCCACGACGAACACGCCGAACAGGAACAGCATGATGTCCGGGTCAATCGCACCCAGCGCCTCGCGCGGACCGATCTGTCCGGTAACGAGAACCGCCACGGCCCCGAGCAGCATGATCTGCCACAGCCCAAAGTGGAGATTTCCGACGCGGCGCACCGCGATGAGCACAAATACGGCGCACAGGACGAATGACAGGAATGTTCATGGAAACGAGTCTTTTCTTGTTTGGGCCGACGCGCCGCCACCGTCCGGCTGACCGGACACGGCGCCGCCTGCGTCGGGTTCTTCTATAATATAGGCTTGATCATACGGATTTAGCCTGGCTTCGCCAGCGATGATGTAACACGGATTCCATGTCCCGGTTCTATTATTCCAAGGACGCGCGCGTCGAACGGTCGCTGCGCCATTCCGTGCGTGACGGTGTCGCCTACTCCATGATGGCCGGGGCCGGCGAGACCTATCTTTCCGCCTATGCGCTCTTCCTCAAGGCCAGCACCGCGCAGATCTCGCTGCTGACCGCCCTGCCCTCGCTGCTCGGCTCGCTGGCGCAGGTGTTATCCGCCTGGCTGGCCGGATTCGTTCCCCGGCGCAAGACGCTCATTCTGTCCGGCGTCCTCATCCAGGCACTGACGTGGTTACCGATGATCTGGCTGCCGTATTTTTTCCCGCAGCACGCCGTGTCAATCGTCATAAGCTGCGTGGCGCTCTATTACGCCGCCGGAAACTTTGCCACCCCGGCCTGGAACAGCCTGATGGGAGATCTGGTCCCGGAGCGCAAGCGTGGACGCTACTTCGCCCGGCGCACGCAACTGATGAGCATCATGACCTTTGTCTCCCTGGCCGGGGCCGGCCTGCTGCTGCATTTCCTCGAGCTGACCGGGGAGACGCGTCTCGGATTCATGATCGCTTTCAGCCTCGCGGCGAGCGCGCGTCTGTACTCGGCTTATCATCTGGCGCGCATGCATGAGCCGCTGCGGGCACCCACCCCGATGGCGTTGCCGCAGCTCAGTGGCCTGTGGCAACGCCTGCAGGCTTCCGACTTTGCGCGCTTCACGCTGTTTTTGGGAATGATGAATTTCGCGGTGGCCATCGCCTCGCCGTTTTTCACGGTCTACATGCTGCGCGACCTGAATTTCACTTACCTGCAATACACCGCCAGCACCGGCATCTCGGTGCTGGCGCAATTCCTGACGCTCAACATGTGGGGACGGTTCGGCGACATCTTCGGACATCGCCGCGTGATGGCGCTGACGGGCTCGCTCATTCCCATCCTGCCGGCGCTGTGGCTGGTGTCGCCGGAATTCTGGTACATCCTTGGCGTGCAAACGCTGGGCGGCCTGTGTTGGGCCGGGTTCAGCCTGAGCGCCGGAAATTTTCTCTACGACGTTATGCCGCCCGACAAGCGTTCCACCTACGCCGCCATTCACAACGTCCTCAGCAACTCCGCGATCTTCAGCGGCGCCCTGGTCGGCGGTTATCTCAGCACCGTCATCCCCACCGAGATAATCATATTTGGATACACCATGCATTGGACCAGCGGGCTGTGGGGCGTCATCCTGATCTCCACCCTGGCGCGCGCCACCGTCGCGCTGACATTCCTGCGGCGGATACGCGAAGTGCGCGAGGCGCGGCGGCCGGTGTCGGCCGGCGGCCTGATGATACGGGTCGTCCGGTTCAACGCGCTGGCGGAACTGGTGATTGATCTCCTGGGTTCGCGCCGGCGACGGCGCCGCACCCGCCTCCTGGAATCGAATCAGACTGCCGGGATCCGGGTAACGCGGCGCCAGGCGCGGTCCGGTTCGGTCGCTTGGACAAAATCCATCATTAATGCTAAATATTGATCACAGCGGTATTCTCCGAGCCAAGGACCGGCTGAACTCCCCCGAGCCAGACGATCTGCAAGAGCTTCTGGGCCTAAACCGCCGGTCAGTAATACCATTGCTTTCGTCATGTCACCCCTGTTCCGCGGGGCTCACAGGCATTATGGTATTTATGATATCTCAGGATTTCACGCGGAAATTTTCGATCGCAGGGATGAGAATCATGAACAAACATCGTATGACCGCCATGGTGGCGGCTGTGGTATTCGCAGGATTCACGTTGGCGCTGGCGGCGGAGGAAAAGCTAGACACCGCTCCCGCTGACAACACATCCCAGCCGATTACTTCCGAACAGAAACCGCTGGACGGAAACCCCGGCATCGGTGGCAACCACCCCGGTACAGGCGTTGGCACAATCCAACGACAAGTTGCTGAGTGAAATGAAGGTGTATCCGTCATTCTGAGACGCATCGACGCGCGGCTAGTAATAATATTCGAGCCTTGCGCCCAGCACGTCCATGTGGCTTTCAGGTTGATGCACGCTATACAAGGTGCCTGCCGCCGAGACTGTCTTTGAGGCAGAGGAACTGAAGCGGTAGCTGTCGTAATAAATACTTACTCCAAAACGCGTTTTGTCCGTCTCCCGTCCCCCAGTTCATCTGCCACTTCGCATAACCGGAAAGCTGCTTGCCGGGCGAGAGATCCACGTCGCTGTCGAAGCCGATGTTCGCGAGGTACGCACGCTCATAGGTATAGAGCGGATACTTGAGGCCAAACTGTAAATAGGCTCGCCTCGTTTCACTCTGAAACAGAAACCCCGGCCCCAGCTTGCCGTAGAGAATGAAATAATCTTCCTGGTAACCCTGGGCGACCGAGCCGTTGGCCGTTACGCCATTTTGAAGATCGCGGGTCCAGGTATCCACTCCCAGGCCGCCGAGCAGATCCATGCGAAGACTGCCCGCCAGACGCAGGCCACCCATGACCTCGGCGTTGACGCCGAAATAATCGACGTCGGTTTGCGCCGAGACCCCTGTCTGGGTCTGGCCGTCATAATCGATAACTCCCAGGTAGGCGCGGGCTTCTACAGCATAGGGATTGGTCTGGTCACCCTGCAGCAAGTGATCGAGCATGAACCCGACCGTCAGTCGCGGACCCGTTTCGCTGAGGAGGCGTTGGTCTCCGTTGAATTCCTTCCAGTGGAAGCTTTCCACGCCCGCATTCAAGGCGAACGACGGCTTGGAGGTCGGCTCGTCGGCAAACACCGCGGGCAGGGCGAGCGATCATACAAAGAGTCAGGGTTACCCAAAGATGGCTGCGCATGTGGTTTCGATCGAGTCCCTGAAGTGGTGATTATCAATAATATTCAGGAACCCATGAATTTGTACACCGTGACAATTCAGGATAAGTTTTTGATCGCCTGCCGGCACAGTTCCATGATCACGCCCACCCACGGCAACACACCGATCAACAGCAATGCATTGAAACCCATCAGCGCCTGCACGTCCCAGCCGGCGCGGATCGGGGCACGCTCGGTGGCGTCGTCGAAATACATGAGTTTGATCACGCGCAGATAGTAATAAGCTCCTATGACGGCCAGCAGCACCGAGGCGACCGCGAGCCATATCATGTCCGCCTGAATGACCGACTGGATCACGAGCAGCTTGGCGTAGAAACCCGCCGTCGGCGGCACGCCGGCCATGGACAGCATGAGCAGCATCATGAGGAAGGCGTGCCATGGGCTGCGCTGATTGAGTCCCTTGAAGTCCTCGAGCCGCTCCGCCTCGAATCCCGCGCGCGACAGCAGGATGATCATGCCGAAGGAGCCGGCGCTCATGATCGCGTAAACGAGAATGTAAAACAGCGACGAACCGTAGCCGTTCGGGCCGGCGCTCAGAATACCGAGCAGGAAGAAGCCCATGTGCGAGATCGACGAATACGCCAGCATGCGCTTGATGTTGTCCTGGGCGATGGCGACGATGTTGCCGATCGCCATGGACAGCAGCGCGATGATAATCAGCATCGCCTGCCAGGAACCGGCGAGCGGCTCGAGTCCGCCGACCAGGAGACGCAGGAACAGCGCGAACCCCGCGAGCTTCGGCGCCGTGCCGATATAAAGCGCCACCGCCGTCGGGGCGCCGTGATACACGTCCGGCACCCACATGTGGAACGGCACCGCACCCATCTTGAAGGCCAGGCCGGATATGACGAACACCAGGCCGAAAATCAGGATGATATTGTCCGGAGACATCTTGCCGATGGCGCGCGAAACCGTCGGAATCTCGAGGCTGCCGGTGACGCCGTAGAGCATGGACATGCCGTAGAGCAGCATGCCCGAGGCGATGGCGCCGAGGACAAAATATTTCATCGCCGCCTCGGTCGCGACCGCCGAGTCGCGCTGGAAGGCGATCATGGCATAGAGCGACAGCGACAGCAGTTCCAGCCCCAGATACAGCGTCAGGAAATGACTGGCCGAGGCCATGATCATCATGCCCACCACGCCCAGGAGACCCAGCACGAAATATTCCCCCCGGAACATGCCGCGGTCGCGCAGGTAGTCGCGCGAATAAGCAAAAACGAAGAAGGTAATGCCGTAGGTGCCGAGCTTGAGAAAATCCGCGAGCCGGTCGGCGACGAACATGCCGTTGAAGGTGAACACCGGCGCCGCCGTCATGACCTTGAGCGTCAGCAGCACCGCGCCGGCCAGCGTCGCCTGCGCCAGCCAGTAGGAAACCACGCGCCGACGGTCCGACAGGAACAGGTCGAGAACCAGGATCGCGCAGGCCATCGAGAACACGAAGATCTCGGGCGCCGCGGGCAGGATTTCGGGGATGACGAATTTCATGCGTTCGGTCCTAGAGTTTCGATGTCATCGCCTGTTGCAGCAGGTGGTTCACCGACGCGTGCATCACGTCGAGGAACGGATACGGCCACAATCCCATCGCCAGCACCGCGACGGCGAGCAGCGTGAGAAACACGATTTCGCGCGGCGTGGCATCCGTCAGTTCCGCGACCTTGGCGTTGCCGACCTCGCCGAACAGCACGCGTTTGTACATCCACAGCGTATACGCGGCGCCGAAGACGAGCGTGGTCGCGGCGGCGAAGGCATACCAGATATTCACCTGGAACGCGCCCAGGATTACCAGGAATTCGCCCACGAAACCGGACGTGCCGGGCAGGCCGGCGTTGGCCATGGCAAACAGCATCATGAAGGAGGCGAACACCGGCATGCGGTTGGCCACCCCGCCGTAGTCCTTGATCATGCGCGAGTGCAGGCGGTCATACATGACGCCGACGCACAGAAACAATGCGCCGGAGACGAAACCGTGCGAAATCATCTGCGCAATGCCGCCTTCGAGACCCTGGGTGTTGAATATGAAGAATCCCAGCGTCACGAAACCCATGTGGGCGATCGAGGAGTACGCGATCAGCTTCTTCATGTCCTCCTGCACCAATGCCACGAGGCCGATGTACACGACCGCGATGAGCGAGAGCATGATCATCAACCACGCGAGCTGATGCGATGCGTCGGGGAGAATCGGCAGCGAGAAGCGCAGGAAACCGTAGGCGCCCATCTTCAGCATGATCGCCGCCAGGATCACCGAACCGCCCGTGGGCGCCTCGACATGCGCGTCCGGCAGCCAGGTGTGCACCGGCCACATCGGCACCTTGACCGCGAACGCGGCCAGGAACGCCAGGAATATCAGTATCTGCGCGTGCAGCCCGAGCTTCAGGTCATGCCACGCCAGGATATCGAAACTGCCGGCCTTGAAATAAAGGTAAATCATGGCCACCAGCATCAGCACCGAGCCGAGGAAGGTATAAAGGAAGAACTTGATGGTGGCGTAAACGCGGTTCTGCCCGCCCCACAGGCCGATGATGAGAAACATCGGCACCAGCATGGCCTCCCAGAAGACGTAGAACAGGATGCCGTCGAGCGCGCTGAAAACGCCGATCATGAGCCCTTCCATGACGAGGAATGAGGCGTGGTATTGCGCGACTTTTTTATCGATCGATTTCCAGGCGGAGATGACGACGAGCACGGTGCTGAAGCTCGTGAGCAGGATGAGTAATAATGAAATGCCGTCGATGCCCAGGCGATAGCGGACCCGGAAAGCATCGATCCAGGCGTGGTCCTCGACGAACTGCATCGCGGCTGTACCGGTATGGAAGCCGGCATAAAGCGGCAGCGTCGCGAGGAAGGTCAGGACGGCTACCGCGAGGCTCAGCTGTCGCGCGTAGTCGGCATTGCGGTCACTGCCGGTAGCGAGCACCGCCACCCCGCCGAGAATCGGCAGGAAGATGACAAAGCTCAGAAGATGTTCGGCTAGCATGGCTCAGCGGTGCAGGAAGAAGGTGATGAGCAAAAACAGCCCCAGGATCATGGCAAACGCATAGTGATACACATATCCCGTCTGGATGTGGCGGATGACCGAGGACACCCAGCCGATCACGCGCGCGGTACCGTTCACCGCCAGTCCGTCGATCAGCTTCACGTCGCCAATCTTCCACAGCAGCGCGCCCAATGGCGCGCGCGCCGCCGGCGAACACGAACTCGTTGAATTCGTCCACGAAATACTTGCGCAGCAACAGCGTGTAGATGGCGCCGGCCTTTTCGCGAATCTGACCGGGCAGGAACGGATAACGGATGTACATGAACCACGCGAGGCCGATACCCGCGACCGCGAGCAGGAACGGCGCGGATTGCAGCCCGTGGGCGATGAAGGGGGCGACACCCTGGTAATGCTCGCCAATCTCCCGGATGACGTCGTGCGCGGGCAGGACTTTGATGGAATCGGCGAAGTAGCCGCCAAAAATCAGCGGATCGATGGTCATGAAACCGGCCAGCAGCGAGGGCACCGCCAGCAGCACCAGCGGCACGGTCACCACCCAGGGCGATTCCTTCACATGCTTGTAGGTGTGCTCGTCCATGCGCGGCTTGCCGTAGAACGTCATGAACAGCAGGCGGAACGAGTAAAACGCCGTCACGAACACGCCGGCCAGCACCGCGGCGTAGGCAAAGCCGCTGCCGGGCAGATGCGAAGTGTGCACCGCCTCGATGATCAAATCCTTGGAGAAGAAACCGGCGAAAGGCGGAATGCCGGCGAGCGCGAGCGAGCCCACCCAGACGGTGAAGAAGGTGATCGGCATGCGCCGGCGCAGGCCGCCCATCTTGCGCATGTCCTGCTCGTGATGCAGGGCGATAATCACCGAACCCGCGGCAAGAAACAGCAGCGCCTTGAAGAAGGCGTGCGTCATCAGATGGAAAATTCCCACGCTGTAGGCCGAAGCGCCGAGCGCGACCATCATGTAGCCGAGCTGGGAGAGCGTCGAGTAGGCGATTACGCGCTTGATGTCGTTCTGCACGATGCCGACGAGCCCCATGAGAAACGCCGTCAGCGCGCCGATCACCAGCACCACCGACAACGCCGTCTCGGACAGCTCGTACAGCGGCGACATGCGCGCCACCATGAAGATGCCGGCGGTCACCATGGTGGCCGCGTGGATCAACGCCGAAATCGGCGTCGGGCCTTCCATCGAGTCGGGCAGCCACACGTGCAGCGGCACCTGCGCCGATTTGCCCATCGCGCCGATGAACAGCAGGATGCAGGTGAGCGTCAGGAGATTCCAGTCCACGCCCGGGAACACCTGGATGGTCTTGGCCGCCATCTGCGGGGCGATGGAGAACACCGCGCCGTAGTCGAGGGTGCCGAAGGTCATGTAGATCGCCGCGATGCCGAGCAGGAAACCGAAATCGCCCACGCGATTGACGAGGAAGGCCTTGAGCTGGGCGTAGGTCGCCGTGGGACGCGTGAACCAGAAGCCGATGAGCAGGTAGGACATCAGTCCCACCGCCTCCCAGCCGAAGAACAGCTGCAGGAAATTGTTCGACATCACCAGCATCAGCATCGAGAAGGTGAACAGCGCGATGTAGCTGAAAAACCGCTGGTAACCGGGATCGTCGTGCATGTAGCCGATGGTGTAGACGTGCACCATGAGCGAGACGAAGGTGACGACGACCATCATCAGCGCCGACAGCGGGTCGATCAGGAATCCGACCTCGAGCGGAATGCCGCCGGAGACGCCCCAGGTGTAGATCGGACCATTAAAAACATTGCCCGCCAGCACGTCCGGCAAAACCACGAAAGCCGAGAGCGCGAACGCCACGGCGACACCGAGGATCGTTACCGTGTGCGCGCCGACGCGCCCGATTTTCCAGCCGAGCAGCCCGGCCAATACCGAACCCGCGAGACAGGACAGCGGAATCGCGAGGTAGATCAGTTTGAAGTCGATGTCGAATCCGGACATGGCCTAGCCCTTGAGACTGCTCAGGTCTTCGACGTTGATGGACTGGCGGTTGCGGAACACCACCACCAGGATGGCAAGCCCGATGGCCGATTCGGCCGCGGCCACCGTGAGGATGAAGAACACGAATACCTGTCCCGCGGTGTCGCCGAGGTAATGCGAGAAGGCGATGAAGTTGAGATTGACGGCCAGCAACATGAGCTCGATCGCCATCAGCAGGATGACGAGGTTCTTGCGGTTGAGAAAAATGCCGACGACGCTCAGGGAGAACAGGATCGCCCCGAGTATCAGATAATGCGCCAACGGTATCATCGTCCTCCCCTTGTTTTTTCGTTCATTGTACGGCTCAGCTCTTTTTTTCCGACGGCATCTTGATCACGCGCATGCGCTCGCGCGGATTAATATTGATCTGCTGCGACGGATTCTGGTACTTGGTGTCCTTGCGGCCACGCAGCGTGAGCGCGATCGCCGCCACGATGGCCGTCAGCAGGATGGCCGCCGCGATTTCGAACGGGTAGGCGTAGACCGTGTACAACAGACGCCCGAGTTCGCGCGTGTTGCTGTGGCCCGCGGGCAACGCGCCGGGGTCCGGCATCTGCGCCGGGCTGAAATGGTCCGAGCCAATGATGATTACCATTTCCGCCACCAGCAGCACCGCCACCAGTCCGCCGATCGGGAGGTATTCGCCAAAACCTTCGCGCAGGCGCACCAGGTTGATGTCGAGCATCATGACCACGAACAGGAACAGCACCATCACCGCGCCGACGTACACCAGCACCAGCGCGATGGCGAGGAACTCGGCCTGCAGCAACAGCCACAGCCCGGCGGCGCTCACGAAAGTCAGCACCAGAAACAGCGCCGCCTTCACCGGGTTGCGCACGGTGATCACCATCGCCGCGGCGAACACCAGCACCGTCCCGAAGAAGTAGAAGATCAGTTGTTTAAATTCCATAATTAATTATCTTGAACCGCCGCGGTTCATGTTCTTATCTATACTTCGCTTCCGCCGCGCGATCCGCGGCGAGTTGTTTTTCGTACTTGTCTCCGACGGCAAGCAGTTGTTCCTTGGTGATCACGTGCTCGCCGCGGTTCTCGAAATGGAATTCGAAAATCCGCGTTTCGACGATGGAATCCACGGGGCACGATTCCTCGCAGAAACCGCAGTAAATACACTTGAACAGGTCGATCTCGTAGCGCGTGGTGCGGCGCGTGCCGTCGGCGCGTTCTTCGGACTCGATGGTAATCGCGCACGCCGGACAGACCGCCTCGCACAGCTTGCAGGCGATGCAGCGTTCCTCGCCGTTGGGATAGCGGCGCAACGCGTGCAGGCCGCGGAAGCGCGGGCTCATCGGCGTGCGTTCCTCCGGGTACTGGATCGTGATCTTGCGCGAGAACAGATGACGGCCGGTGACCATCAGGCCCTTCACCAGCTCGAAGAGCAGGAACGTGTTCAGAAATCGTTTGAGCGCATTGACCATGTTCGTCGCCTCCTCCACTCAGTGGAAGATGAATCCCCATGGCGTGAGGAACATGACCGCCCCCATCACGCCGATCCACACCAGCGTCACCGGAATGAAGACCTTCCATCCGAGGCGCATGATCTGGTCGTAACGATACCGCGGAAACGTCGCGCGGAACCACAGGAAACAGAAAAGTATGAAACTCATCTTGAGCAGCAGCCAGTGCATGCCGCCGCCGAGCACGGTGCCGATCACCGGCCATGCCAGCAGCTTGGCGGGCAATATCCCGTCGAGCGGCGACAGCCAGCCGCCCAGGAACATGATCGAACACATCGCGGAAATCAGGATCATGTTGGCGTATTCGGCGAGGAAAAAGATCGCGAAGGCCATGCCGGAGTATTCCACGTGAAAACCGGCCACGATCTCGGATTCACCTTCGGCCACGTCGAAGGGCGCGCGGTTGGTTTCGGCCACGCCGGAGATCAGATACACCAGAAACAACGGGAACAGCGGCCAGATATACCACTGATGCACGCCCGCCCTGCTGGTGCAACACGATCTCGCGCAGGTTGAGGCTGCCCGCCGCCATCAGCACGCCCACCAGGGCGAAGCCCATGGCGATTTCATAGGCGACGATTTGCGCCGCGGAGCGCATGCTGCCCAGAAACGCGTACTTCGAGTTCGATGCCCAGCCGGCGATGATCACGCCGTACACGCCCATGGAGGTAAGCGCGAGAATGAACAGCAAGCCGGCATCGATATTCGCGAGCCACAAGTTGTCGGTGAACGGAATCACCGACCACGCGGCAATCGCCGGCCCGAACGTCAGAATCGGCGCAAACACGAACAGGAAACGGCTGGCCTTGGCCGGAACGATGATTTCCTTGAGCAGCAGTTTCAAGGCATCGGCCAGGGGCTGCAGCCAGCCCTTGGGACCGACGCGGTTCGGGCCGATGCGTACCTGCATGTAGCCGATGATCTTGCGCTCGGCGTAGGTCAGATAGGCGACGGACAATATCAGCGGCACGAGGACGATGAAGATCTTGCCCAGATTGAGCAGCAAGACCTGCGACCAGTCGGGGAACCAGCCCCAGATACCCAGAAAGAACTTGCTCATGAGGCGGCCCTCACGGTCACCGGTCCGTGCGCCCCGATCATCACTGTCTCCGGATATCCGGACGGCGCCAGCACGCAACCATCCGGCACGCGGTCGTCCACCACCAACTCCAGGCTCGCCGCGCCCTGCGGCGTGACCAGCTGAACGTTGGCGCCAGCCGCGAGGCCGAGTTTATCGGCCTGCGCGGCGTTCATGCGCGCCGCGGGCGGCGGATTGTCCACGGTTTTCTGCAGTGCCGGCGCCCGGCGCACGATCGGGTCCACGCGCGTAGATCGGCACCTCGGCGAGACGCATCAACTGGCCGGCCGCCGGCACGGTCTCTTCCGTGGCGGCGATGGAGTATGGAAACGCCGACGCGGCCGGCATGGCGTCCGGCAGATTCATTTCGCGGCGCACGTCATCCACCCCGTCCTGTTCGAAACCTGACAAGCCCAGATGATGACCCAGCATGCGCAGGATTTTCCATCCCGGCCGCGCCTCGGCAAGCGGACTGACCGCCGTGACGAATTCCTGGCGCCGTCCTTCGGCATTGACGAACGTGCCGTCGGTTTCGGTGAAGGGCGCGAGCGGCATCCAGACATCGGCATATTCCACCGCGCTTGTCCGGTACGGCGAAGGTTTGAATGTCGTCAGCATGACGACAAACTCCGCCGCGCGCATGGCCGCAGCGGCGGCGGCTCCGTCGAGACAATCCAGTTCCGGTTCGAGGCCGAGAAGCAGATAGGCCTTGCGCGGCTGCGTGCAACATGCCGCGCGCCGTGTGTCCCGCCGTCGCGGTTTTGCCCGCGGCGCCGCGGTGCGGCACACAACCCGCGAGCCACGCGCCCGCGCCGTTGGCGTCGGGAAGCTGCCCCAACTTGGCCCCGCACAGGTCGGCGACATATTGCGCGAGCGAGCGCAAGGCGGCCGCTTGCGGATGGCTGAGCGCAAAACTTCCGAGCAGCACCGAAGCGCGCGAGCTCTGCTGCAGCGCCTCGGCCATGGCCTGCTCCGATACGCCCGGTTTGACGTCGCGGAAATGCTTGGCAAACGCGGCAGGCCATTCCGCCTTTTTGAGCGCGCTCAAGGCGCGTGCCACGCCCGCCAGGGCGCGCACCATTTGTGCCGGACCGGCGATCACCTTGCCGGCCAGTCTGTAACTGAAATCGTAATCGACCGGATTGATGGCGAAGACGCGTGCGCCTTTCAGCGCGCTCTTGCGCAGCCGCAGGTTGATCAGCGGCTGGTCCTTGCGCGGGTTCGCGCCGATCAGCAGCGCGCCGTCGAGGTTTTCGAGTTCGGCGATCGGCCGTCCCAGGGACGGAAACAGCGGCGCGGCGGCGTCATCGCTGAAGTCCGTCTGGCGCAGGCGGTGATCCACGTTGCCGCTCCCCAGCGCGCGCACCAGCTTCTGCAGCAAATAGAATTCCTCGAGCGTGGAGATGGGCGAGGCCAGCGCGCCCAGACTTTCGGGCCCGTGCTCCTCCAACACCTTCTTGAGTCCGGCGACCGTGAATTCGAATGCCGTGGCCCAGTCGGTTTCTTCCCATTCCGTGCCGCGGCGGATCATGGGCACGCGCAGGCGATCCTCGCCCTTCAGGGCCTCGTAACTGAAACGGTCGCGGTCGGCGAGCCAGCATTCGTTGACGGCCTCGTTGTCGCGCGGCAGCACGCGCATCACGGTCCCGCGGCGCACCTGCACGTTGATATTGGCGCCGACACAATCGTGCGGGCTGATCGAGGCGTGGTCGTCGAGTTCCCACGGGCGCGCGGTGTAGCGGAACGGTTTGGAGGTGAGCGCGCCCACCGGGCACAGGTCGATGACGTTGCCGGACAGCTCCGAGTCCACGCTGCGGTCGAGGAAGGTGCGGATCTCCATATGCTCGCCGCGCCCCAGGCCGCCGAATTCCATCACGCCGGCGACTTCCTGTCCGAAACGCACGCAGCGGGTGCAATGGATGCAGCGCGTCATGTCGGTGGAAATCAGCGGCCCGATGTCCCGGTCCTTCACGATGCGCTTGGCCTCGGCGTAGCGCGACACGTCCTTGCCGTAACCGACCGCGAGGTCCTGCAGTTCGCACTCGCCGCCCTGATCGCAGACCGGACAGTCGAGCGGATGATTGATCAGCAGGAACTCCATGGTGCTCTTTTGCGCGGTCCGCGCCCGGTCCGAGCGGGTGTGCACGACCATGCCCTCGGCCACCGGTGTCGCGCAGGCGGGCAAGGGCTTCGGCGCCTTCTCCACGTCCACCAGGCACATGCGGCAGTTGGCCGCGATCGAGAGTTTGTTGTGGTAGCAGAAGCGCGGGATGTAGATGCCGGAGGCGTCGGTCACCTCGATCAGCATCTGCCCCTTGCGCGCCGACAGCTTGCGGCCATCGACTTCGATCGTCACCGTATCGGAAGCCGGAGGCGTTTTGATGTCTTTCGGATTGGCGCTCATGCGTGGCTCCCGTGCGTGCCGGGCAGGCAGCGGCGATGTTCGATATGGTATTCGAACTCGCTGCGGAAATATTTGATGAAACTTTTCACCGGCCACGCGGCGGCATCGCCCAGCGCGCAGATGGTGCGGCCTTCGATGTTGGAGGCCAGCTCCGTGAGCATGTCCAGGTGTTCGGGTCTGCCTTCCCCATGCTCGATGCGATGAATCACGCGCGACATCCAGCCGGTGCCCTCGCGGCATGGCGTGCACTGGCCGCAGGATTCCTCATAATAGAAATGCGCAATGCGCGCGAGCGCATGCACCATGCAGGTGGTCTCGTCCATGACGATGACCCCGCCCGAGCCCAGCATCGATCCGGCCTTGGCGAGCGAATCGTAGTCCATGGTCACTTCCATCATGACATTCGCCGGCAGCACGTTCGCCGAGGAGCCGCCGGGAATCACTGCCTTCAGTTTGTGGCCGTGGCGCACGCCGCCGGCCATTTCGAGCAATTTCGCGAACGGTGTCCCCATCGGAACTTCATAGTTGCCGGGCTTGTTGACGTGGCCCGAGACGGAGAAGAGCTTGGGACCGCCGTTGTTGGGCTTGCCGATGTTCAGGAACCAGTCGGCGCCGTTCTTGATGATGTCCGGGACCGACGCCAGCGTCTCGGTATTATTAATGGTGGTCGGACGTCCGAACAGACCGTAATTCGCCGGGAACGGCGGCTTGAACCGTGGCTGGCCCTTCTTGCCCTCGATGGATTCGAGCAGCGCCGTTTCCTCACCGCAGATGTAGGCGCCGGCGCCGAGATGCGTGTGCAGGTCGAAGTCAACGCCGGACCCGAGGATGTTTTTACCCAACAGCCCGGCACCATAGGCCTCCTTCAGCGCGGCCTCGAAGCGTTCGTACGGTTCCCAGAATTCACCACGGATGTAGTTGTAACCCACGGTCGCGCCGATGGCGTAGCCGGCGATGGCCATGCCCTCGATCAGTGAGTGCGGATTGAAGCGCAGGATGTCGCGGTCCTTGCAGGTGCCCGGCTCGCCTTCGTCGGAGTTGCACACGATGTATTTCTGTCCCGGTGCATTGCGCGGCATGAAGCTCCATTTGACGCCGGTGGAAAATCCGGCGCCGCCGCGTCCGCGCAGCGCGGACTTCTTGAGATCGTCGATGATCTTCTCGGGCGTGATTTTTTCCTTGAGTATTTTCTTCCAGGTCTCGTAGCCGCCGGCACTCTGGTACGTCGCCAGCCGCCACGGCTGGTCGAGATGCAGAGTCCTGAAACAGAGTTCGTTGGCCATGGGCTATTCCAGCTTGTCCAGGATCTCGTCCACCTTTTCAGGGGTGAGATGCTCGTGATAGGTCTTGTCGACCATCATCATCGGCGCGCCGCCGCAGGCGCCCAGGCACTCGACCTCTTTCAGGGTGAATTTGCCGCCGGCGGAGGTTTCGCCCGGCTTGATGCCGAGCCTCGTTTCCAGATGATTCATGATGCGGCTGGAACCGTTCAGCAGGCAGGAGATGTTGGTGCACACGCACACCTTGTGACGTCCGACCGGCTTCAGGTCGTACATGGTGTAGAAGGTCGCGACTTCATGCGCGGCAATCGCCGGCATGTCGAGATATTCCGCCACCGCCTCGATCAGGTCGGCCGGGAGCCAGCCGCCGTTCTGTTCCTGCGCGATGCGCAGCGCCGCCATCACCGCCGCCTGCTTGCGGTCCGGAGGATACTTGGCGATCTCGCGGTCGATCTCGGTCCGCGACGGCTCCGACAGCAGTCCGATCTTCGAGGCCGGTCTGGACTGGGCATTCATCGGTCGACGTCTCCGAAAACAATGTCGAGCGTGCCGATCACCGCGACCACGTCGGCGATCATGTGGCCGCGGGTCAATTCATCCATCGCCGCCAAATGCGCAAAGCCGGCGGTGCGGATCTTCACGCGGTAAGGCTTGTTGGCGCCGTCCGAGATCATGTATACGCCGAATTCGCCCTTGGGATGCTCGATCGCCGCGTAGGTCTCGCCCGCGGGTACGCAGTAACCCTCGGTGAAGAGCTTGAAGTGATGGATGAGCGACTCCATGTCGCCCTTCATCTTCTCGCGCGGCGGCGGCGCCACCTTGTGGTCCTCGATCATCACCGGTCCCGGATTCCGGCGCAGCCACTCCACGCACTGGCGGATGATGCGGTTGGACTGGCGCATTTCCTCGATGCGAACCAGATAACGGTCGTAGCAATCGCCGTTGACGCCGACGGGGATATCGAAATCCAGGCGATCGTAAACTTCGTACGGCTGTTTCTTGCGCAGATCCCATTCGACGCCCGAGCCGCGCAACATCGGACCGCTGAAACCGAGCTGCAAGGCGCGCTCGGGCGAGATCACGCCGATCCCGACGGTGCGCTGTTTCCAGATACGGTTGTCGGTGAGCAGCATTTCATACTCATCGATATGTTTCGGGAAACGCTCGGTGAAATCCCAGATGAAATCGAGCAACGAGCCCTCGCGATTGGCGTTCAGGCGCGTGATTTCATTCGTGTCGCGCAGTTTGGATGGCTGATACTGCGGCATCCTGTCGGGCAGGTCGCGGTAAACACCGCCCGGGCGGTAATAGGTGGCATGCATGCGCGCGCCGGACACCGCTTCGTAGCAATCGAACAGATCCTCGCGCTCGCGGAAACAGTAAAGAAACACGGTCATCGCGCCGATGTCCAGGGCGTGCGCGCTGAGCCAGAACAGGTGATTGAGCAGGCGTGTGATCTCGTCGAACAGCACGCGGATATACTGGGCGCGAATCGGCGGCTCGATCCCAAGCAGCCTCTCGATCGCCAGCACATAACCGTGCTCGCTGCACATCATCGAGATGTAATCGAGGCGGTCCATGTAGCCGATCGACTGGTTGTAGGGCTTGGACTCGGCCAGTTTTTCGGTGCCGCGGTGCAGCAGGCCGATGTGCGGGTCGGCGCGCTGGATGACTTCGCCATCCAGCTCGAGCACGAGACGCAGCACGCCGTGGGCGGCCGGATGTTGAGGTCCGAAGTTCATGGTGTAATTGCGGATCTCAGCCATGATTCTCAATTCCTGGCGTAGCAAATGTCGAGCCGCCTGCGCGCGGCGTTGAAAAGCTAATTGCGGGTGGCTCCGCCCCTGCACCCTGGGTGTCTTTTCTTTGCTCGTGCAAAGAGAAAGTCACCAAAGAGAAAGCACGCCCCGGTCGCGCGCCGGCATCTCGCCGGTTCCCTGCGCGCCTCGTTCGGCCGGGCGCTCGCCTAACTCGCCGGGCAGCATGCACGCGGATGCGCGACGACTCGCGATCCCTCGCTCGCGCCTGCGGGCCCGCACTTCCGGCTTCACTTCGCGCCTCGGGCTCAAACACGAGGCTCGCTGAATACCCCGATTCCGGCTGCGATGCTCGGCGGCGGCATACGGGGGCAGCGAAAACCCTAGCGTCCGGTTTGTAGCGCCGAGGCGGTGTTTTTCAAACCCCGTGCGAGCGCAGGCCGAGCGCCGCAAGTGCCCGAGCCGAAGCGCAGGCCCGAAGGGGTCGAGCGAGGGATCGCGAGCGTGCGCCGCCGCGACAGGGACGTCGCGTCGGCGCCCCCCTGGGCAAGCGCGCGAAGGGACCGGCAGATGCGGCGCCACCGGGGCGTGCTTTCTTTTGGTTCCTTTTCTTTGCACGAGCAAAGAAAAGGAACCCAGGGTGCAGGGGCGGAGCCACCCGCAAGCTTTAATCGTGCGCGAATCGCGCGCACAGAACTGGTCTCGCTTCGCGGGATAACATGTATCATGAATCTCCGGCCACGTGCTCAACCCTTGGCAAAGCCTTCCTCGCGTATGACGCGAGGAACCAGAACGCGCGGTTCGATGGAGACCGGTTCGTAAATGACGCGCTGCTTTTCGGCGTCGTAGCGCATCTCGACACGGCCGATGAGCGGGAAATCCTTGCGGAACGGATGCCCGATGAAACCGTAATCGGTGAGGATGCGGCGCAGGTCCGGATGTCCTTCGAACACGATGCCGAAGAGATCGAACGCCTCGCGTTCATACCAGTTGGCTGAATTCCAGATACCGGTCACGGAGGCGATCATCGGGCTCTCGTCGTCCAGATATGCACGCAGACACAGACGCCGGTTGTGCCTGATCGACAGCAGGTGATAAACCGCGGCGAAGCGCGGTCCTTTCCTCGGGCCCGCGGGCGACTCGCGGCCGTAATCGAGATAATCCACGCCGCACAGGTCCATGATCTGCTCGAAGGCGAACGCCGGATCGTCGCGCAGCGTGCGGCATATTTCGACGATCCGGTCACGGCGAACGTCCAGCGTGAGCTGTCCGGCGAACTCATGGACGGCCGTTATCGACTCGCCGAACTTTTCCTGGGCGTGAGCGGCAAGGTCCTGATGCGTATCAGTCATGATGAGCGTTCCCCGGGCGGCATCAGCGGGCGATGGTGTTGGTACGGCGAATCTTGTTCTGCAACTGGATGATGCCGTACAGCAGGGCTTCGGCCGTCGGCGGACAGCCGGGAACGTACACATCCACCGGCACGATGCGGTCGACGCCGCGGACCACCGAATAGGAATAATGGTAATAACCGCCGCCGTTGGCGCAGGAGCCCATGGAAATCACCCAGCGCGGTTCGGACATCTGGTCGTAGACCTTGCGCAGCGCCGGCGCCATTTTGTTCACCAGCGTGCCGGCCACGATCATCACATCCGACTGGCGCGGGCTGGGACGGAAGACAATACCGAAGCGGTCCATGTCGTAGCGCGAAGCCGCGGCATGCATCATCTCGATCGCGCAGCAGGCGAGCCCGAAGGTCATGGGCCAGAGCGAACCGGTGCGCGCGGCGTTGATCAATTTATCCGCCTGCGTCGTCACCCAGCCTTTTTCCAATACGCCTTCAATGCCCACGGTATTTCTCCATAATACGGCTCGCCCTCGCCGCCTCCGTGAGGCCGAACAAGACCAGCACGCCATGCCGTCGGCGGCCTGCGCATTCGCTACGGTTGCATCCCCGCGCTACGCGGGGCCCCTGCGCCCTGCTCGTGTCGCTACTCCCACTCTAAGGCTCCCTTCTTCCATTCGTAAATGAAGCCGACGACGAGGATGCCCAGAAACACCATCATCGAAAGAAACCCGAACATGCCGATTTCGTTGAGCGCCACCGCCCACGGAAACAGGAACGCGATTTCGAGATCGAAAATGATAAAAAGAATGGCCACGAGGTAATAACGCACGTCGAATTTCATGCGCGCGTCCTCGAACGCTTCAAAGCCGCACTCGTAGGGGGAAAGTTTCGCTTTGTCCGGGCGATGCGGCCCCAGCAGCCGACCGGCCAATACGATGACAGTGCCCATACCCAGGGCAACGCCGATAAAAATCAGGATGGGGAGATAACCTTGCAGCATCCGAGCCCCGGGAATTCGCGTTATTGCGGCGGCATGACTCCACCTGAAGTGTGGACCCCGATAAACAGGGCCGTGCCTTCAACCTAAGACGCCTTGCCGCCGCAATAACAAGCAATCTTAAGAGTTATTAATTATTGATCCGGCGCTACGATTACCAGAAATACTGCTGGAATTCGTTGCCTTCGTTTCAATTACATCCATGCCGGATCAATAATTAGAAGTCCGGCGAGTCTAGGCTTTCGCTGCAAAGGATGTCAAGCAAACGGCTGCCTCACAAACTTATGCTCTTCAAAGGGTTAAGCTACTTTTAGGGGTATAAAAATCGCCTATGGAGACGCAACGGGCGAGCGTTGTTCGCGTGTCAACAAACTGACGGGATGGAAATTAAAATGGTGCCGAAGGTGGGACTCGAACCCACACGGCTTTCGCCACTACCACCTCAAGGTAGCGTGTATACCAATTTCACCACTTCGGCGCGTGAGCGCAAATTCTAGCCACAGAAGACGCAGAGAAATACTGATCTGAATAGAAGGGTATTATTTTTACTTCGTGCCCTGCGTAATCTCGACGGCATTAATAAAACTATTTTGGCACCTCCGGTGCCTTGGGTGCCGCGGGCACTTCGGCGGGCGGCGCCGGCGTCTCCACTTTCGCCGGTTGCTCCGTGACCACGCTTTTCGTCACGCTCGCCGGCGTCGTCGCGTGCTGCGCATACAACCAGGCCAACCCGAGGTTGGAGAGGAAAAAAACCGTCGCGAGGATCGCCGTCGTCCGCGTCAGAAAATTGGCCGAACCGCGGCTGCCGAACAAGGTCTGTGAGGCACCGCTGCCGAAGGCCGCGCCGATATCCGCGCCCTTGCCCTGCTGCAGCAGGATCAGGCCGATCAGCCCCACGGCCGAAATAACGTCAATCACCAATACCAGGTCTTTCATAAATGTAGCCCTACTCCGCTTCGCTTCGTTCGTCTTGCCATAAGAGCAGTAGCCCTACTCCGCTTCGCTTCGTTCGTCTTGCCATAAGAGCAGTAGCCCTACTCCGCTTCGCTCCGTTCGTCTTGCCATAATAATATATATCTCCGTCAGTCAGCGGCGCGGCAGATCGTCAGGAATTCCTCCGCCTGCAACGACGCCCCACCGATCAAACCGCCATCGATATCCGGCTGGGCCAGAAGTTCCCTGGCGTTACTGCCCTTCATGCTGCCGCCGTAAAGAATACGAATGTTATCCGCCACCGCCTCGTCATGGGACGCCAGCCGACTGCGGATGAAGCGGTGCACATCCTGCGCCTGCTGGGGTGTGGCGGTCTTGCCGGTGCCGATGGCCCACACGGGTTCATAGGCAATCACGGCGTTTTTGAAACTGCCGATGCCGTGCTTTTCAATCACGGCATCCAGCTGGCGCGCCACCACGGTTTCAGTCTGATTCGCTTCCCGCTCCCGAAGGGTCTCGCCCACACAAAGAATCGGGGTCAGATTCGCGGCTTGGGCAGCGCCGTACTTCTCCGCCACCAGCGCATCATTCTCGCCATACAGCGTGCGGCGCTCGGAATGGCCGACAATAACATAAGTACAGCCGTAATCCTTGAGCATGGGACCGGAAATCTCGCCGGTGTAGGCGCCGGACTTGTGCGCGCTGAGATTCTGCCCACCCCAGACAACGGCGCTGCCGGCCAGTTTCTCGGCCGCGAGTGGAATCAGAACATACGGGGGACACACGGCCGCTTCCGCCTTGGACGCGGAACTCATCCCTTTTTTAACTCCCTCCAGCAGCGCCGCGGACTCCGTCCGCGAGCCGTTCATCTTCCAATTACCCGCCACCAGCGGCCGGCGCATGCCCATGGGAACCCCCGTATTCGTCTCAATTCAGCTGAAAAACGGGCGCGATGTTACCGGCCACCTTGGCAGAAAGCAATTGCTTTGCAGGCGTCTACGCGTTTATCAAACAAAAACGTCAACAACGTATAACCCGCCACAGGCGCGTCGCAGGGTACGCGCCCGTGCCTGCGCACTCTTAGAACATTATACTTGCGCCGACAAGCAGGCCGCGGCTGCTGGCATCGACCTTGTTGCCGGCATTGTCTTTGGTCTTGGCAGAAAACGCCTTGAGTTCGGTATATACGCCGAATTGGTTCCAGCGCATTTCCAGACCACCCATCGCCTGAATGGCAAAATCCGCCGTATTGCCCGTGATCGCTGAGCCGCTGAAATCCGCGCTCGCCGTACCAACACCGACTCCGAGATAGGGATAATAGATTCCGCCGGGGGCGAAATATTTTTTTCCGTTGACGGTGAGCTTATTGCTGTAATGAATGTACTCAACGCGAGCTGATGGCTGTTGATGACGTCATCAGGCTTCTCAGGGTGAACCCGGTTTATCGGAACCGTGTAGTACATACAGAAATAACTGACCCTGTGTCACCGAAATTCGGAAGACTTGAGATGCCTCTTGAAGACACTCTCTCTGCATATCTTTCCCAGCACCGGATCCGTCTTTACACGCATCAGTGTGATGCTATTAACCGGATACGGCTGGGGAAAAACGTGATTATAACCACCCCTACTGCAAGTGGCAAAACACTTGCTTTCAACCTTCCGGTGTTCGAGCGTCTTGAAGAGGACCATGATATACGTGCCCTATATCTGTACCCGACAAGGCGCTCTCCAATCACCCGTTAGCCACCCTTGAACAGATGACACAGTTCACCGGTCTCTCTGCCGAGGCCGGCTATCTACGATGGCGACACCCCTCAGTCAAAACGGGCGGCGATTCGGGAGGACTCCCGGGTCATCATCTCCAACCCCCATGAACTCCACCAGGTGCTGTCCGTGGCATGCAAAGTGGCGTCCGTTTTTCCAATCTGAATTTTATTGTGATAGATGAGGCACATCGATACCGGGGAGTTTTTGGATCCCATATCGCTCTACTGCTCCGGAGGCTCGTGCGCCTGTGCCATTTTTATGGCTCATCTCCCCAGTTCATTCTCTCCACCGCAACCCTTGCCAATCCGCTGGAGTTTGCTGAGTAAGCTCACGGGGACTGCCGTTCGACTGGTGGATGAGGATAGAATATCCCCACGGCAGGAAACACTTTGTTCTGTTAACCCGTTTTTCGATGGTGTCGGCGAACGCTCCACATACAGGAGACAAAGGATCTTCTCGTCTCTTGCGTGAAAGAGCGATCTCCAGACTCTCTGTTTTACCGGCTCCCGGAAAATGGCAGAACTGGTCACTCTCTGGGCACGGGAGGATGCCCGTCGATCATCCGCTCGTCTGCAGAATCGATCTCGCGCTGGTACCGGGCGGGTTACTCTCCCGGAGGACAGGCGGGTTATTGAGCACCGTCTCAGGCAGGGCACAATGACAGGTGTTCGTGTCGACCAATGCGCTGGAAGCGCGGGATCGACATAGGGTCGCTCGATGCTGTCATTATTTCCGGTTATCCGGGACCATGATGACCACAGGCAGCAGGCCGGTCGGGCGGCAGAACGGGGGCGTATCCCTTGCGATTCTCGTTGCGCATGGCAAATCCACTCGACCAGTACTTCATTAACCATCCCGCACCAGTTTTTCTGCCGTTCACATGAGCACGCGATTGTCGATACGGAAATCCGTATATCGTTTCCGGGCACCTGCTCTGCGCTGCGGCGGAGCTGCCTTTAAGAGACGACTCTGACCAGAAATATTTCGGGGAATCTTATAATGACCTCCTTCTGAACTTAAGAACCGGTGATCTTATCAGGAAAACAAGCCGCGGGTGGGTTTATTCGGGGCGCGGCAGGGCTGCAGATGCGGTAAGGCTTGATGGGATTTACAGTTGACGACGTTCCGGGTCATGTGCCGTGGCGGGCTGCTCGAAACCTTCGAGAACGGTCACAGGCGTATCGTGAAGCGCATAAAGGGGCAATTATGCTGTACAGCCAGGTAAATCTTATATTGTCAATGAAATGGACCTTGAAACACACACCGTACGGGTTACCGTGACTGATGTAGATTACTATACGCAACCACTCAAAAACTATTAATATCTCCATTATTGAGACCCTCGAAACCCGTCAGGTTCAGGGTGCACAGTGTGCGTTTGGCGAAGTGGAAGTGACCGAACGGTATACCGGTTACAAGATCAAACGTAAAGACACCATAATTGGTAGGGAACCGCTTGATCTGCCACCGATTACGTTCAGGACAAAGGCGTTCTGGGTTATACCTGCGGGCCTGATACCGGGCAACGCATAGCACGTTCAAGATCTCAATTCGCCGGGGGGCTGCATGGGGCTGAACATGCCATTATCGCTCTGATGCCCCTGCATGTAATGTGTGACCGCTGGGATATCGGCGGATTATCGTCTCCGTCGTTTGGGGAGAATTGCAGACCTACGGTTTTTGTTTATGACGGGTACGAAGGGGGGATTGGACTTGCAGAGAAAGCATACGAGATTCTTCCTGACGTTTTTTCAAGTGCGCACGAACTGGTTCGTGACTCCCGGTGTGATGAGGGATGTCCGTCCTGCATTTATTCGCCCAAATGCGGGAATGACAACCAGCCGCTTGATAAAGTAGCGACTACGCTTATCCTCAAGAATACTCAGTCGCAACCCGGAAAATACAGGCCCTGTTTTAAGTCCTGAGGTGTCAGAAATTACTTATACAGAAACAGGATCTTGGTTAA
>CAVVRV010000032.1:0-87068 GCA_963750625.1 uncultured Gammaproteobacteria bacterium
TCGCTTGCCAGGGTGATGGGACCACCTGGTTGCCAGGAGCATGGGACCACCTGGGGGTGTGAGTGAGCATTACTGGGCCTGGCCCCCGAGGTCAAGGGCGGCGCTCGGGTGGGGATGCCGTTGCCGGTAGGAGGGGCCTTCGATGATCAGGGTGTGGGCTGCGGAGGTGAGCCGGGGATTTGGTCGACGGCGGACTGGGCGAGCAGTGCGTCGCTCATCATGGTCAGCCACTCGGCGGGCTCCCGGTTGGGGGTGAGGATGGTGCTGGCTCGGCGGTGGCGTTCGACGACGAGTTCGTAGAAGTCGTTGGTCTGGGTGGCGTCGAGGGCTTTGAGGGCGAAGTCGTCCAGGATGAGGACGTCGATGCGGGCGAGCTTGCGGATTTCGGCCCCGGCGCGGTATGATTAGCGGCTGAACCTGCCGCGCCTGAAACAGGCGGCGGGAACCCTGAGCGAAAACGAGCTGGCCCGGATCAACGCATGGCTTCCATGACCGAAAAACGCTTACACACGCCGCGCGAGGCCGAGACCGCGTTCTACGCCGCGTTCATCAAGCGCGACGTCGACGCGATGATGGCGGTATGGGCCGAGAGCGACAACATCAGCTGCGTGCATCCGCTCGGCCAGATCGTGACGGGGCGCGCGGCGGTGCGCGATTCGTGGGAATCGATCTTCCGCAATTCGCCGGACATGCAGTTCATGATCACCGAGCGCTCGCGCACCCAGAACGGCGAGATCGCGGTGCACATCGTCGAGGAACACATCCGCACCAAGGGCGAACCGCCGTCCGCGCCGATGCAGGTCACCAACATTTACCGCCTGACCGAGGGCGGCTGGCGCATGATCCTGCACCACGCCTCGCCGGCCTCGCCGACCCCTCCGAAGGCCGAGTCCAAGACGCTGCACTGATTCTCGAGTGTAGGGTGAGCGCCGGCGTTTCTACGAACACACTAAACGTGTGTTCGTGCCGCCCGACATCTGTGGTGCAACGGGTTTTGTGTGCGCCCCGGGCTGGAAGCATCGCCCGCCGATCGGACTCCAGCGAAGCCGCGAATCGCCGTGCGCATGCACCCGGCGCGCCGATCGCGGCCGCTCGTCGGCGGCAGCGAAGCTACCGGACTTCAACGAATCTGCCTACCGGACAAACGCACTCGGTGTTCCCGACGCTGCGATACTCGGCGGCGCTACGGGGACCTGAAAAAACCAAGCTGGCGTAGGGTGCGCTGAGCGTTAGCGAAGCGCACCGAAAAAATACTGAGATTCAGTTTCCGAGCAGCTGCTCGATCAGGCGCATGTTGGCCGCGAGCGCGCCGCGGTTTTCCTCGACCATCTTGCGGCCCGCCTCGCCCGCGCTGTCACGGCGGTTGGCGTTGCCGAGAAAATCCGACACCGCGGCCGCGAGTTCCGACGGCGCCTGAATCTGCACGCCGGCGCCGCGCTCGAGCGTCATCTGGCTGATCTCCTGGAAGTTGAACATGTGCGGGCCGAACACCACCGGCTTGCCCACCGCCGACGCCTCGAGCAGGTTGTGGCCGCCGGTCGGCACCAGGCTGCCGCCGATGAAGGCGACGTCGGCCGCGCCAAAGAACAACTGCAGCTCGCCCATGGTGTCGCCCACCAGAATCTCGACGTCGGCCGCAACCGCCCCCGGGGTCTCGCTGCGCAGCGCGATGCGAAAGCCATGCTTGCGGCACAAGCGCGCGACCGCGGCAAACCGCTCGGGATGACGCGGCACCAGCACCAGCAGCATGTTGGCGAAACGCTTGTGCTGTTTGAGCTGCGCCAGCGCCGCGAGCACCGCCTCCTCCTCGCCCTGGTGGGTGCTGGCCGCGAGCCACAGCGGCCGGTCCTGGCCCCAGGCGAGGCGCAACACCTCGGCGGACTCGCGCAGGCTCGCGCCGGCGTTGAGTTCGAACTTGATGCTGCCCGTGACCGTCACCGATTCCGGATCGGCGCCGAGCGTGAGCAGGCGTTCGGCGTCGGCCTGCGACTGCACCGCGAAGCGGCTCACCTGTTGCAGGGTGGCGCGCGCCAGCGACGCGAAGCGCTGATATTTGCGCATCGAGGACTCCGACATGCGCACATTGGCGACGAACACCGGAATGGAACGCGCGCGGCACTGGTGAAAAATATTCGGCCACAGCTCGGTCTCCATGACGATCGCCATCATGGGCCGCGTGCGGTCGAGAAAGCGCCGGACCACCGCGGGGTAATCGTAGGGCGCGTAGCAGTGCGCCACCTTGCCGTTGAAGAGTTCCCGCACCTGCGCCGAGCCGGTCGGCGTCATGGTGGTGATGAGCAGCGGGTAATCGGGATAGCGTGCGCTGAGCTCGCGCACCAGCGGCTCCGCGGCGCGCACCTCGCCGACCGACACCGCGTGGATCCAGATCACGCGTGGCGTAGAGAGCGGGGTGATGAACCCGAAGCGCTCCGGGATGCGCCGCCAGTAATCCGGGTTGCTCAGGCCGCGCCACGTCAGGCGCACCAGCACGTAGGGGAACAGCAGTCGCAGAAACCAGTTATAGGCGGCGTGCATGTGACAGGCTCGGTGGCGGATGTTCGGAATTATCGCATGCGCGGTGCGCGTGCATCCCGGCAATTTTTCAGCATAGAATAGCCCATGCCCGAGCATCTTTCCGCCGTCATCATCACCCGCGACGTCGCCGACCTGCTTCCCGAATGCCTCGAAAGCATCCGCTTCGCGGATGAAATCCTGATCGTGGACTCCGGCAGCCAGGACGCCACGCGCGACATCGCCAAGCGCCACGGCGCGCGCTTCCTGCACCAGGACTGGCTCGGCTACGGCAAACAGAAGCAGTTCGCCGTGGAACGGGCCGCCCACGACTGGGTGATCTGCCTCGACGCCGACGAGCGCGTGAGCCCGGAGCTGGCGCATCGCATTCAGGACGCGCTGCGCGCCCCGGAATTCTTCGCCTACGACATGCCGCGCTGCAACCGCTTCATGGGCCGCTGGCTGCGTCACGGCGAGGGCTATCCCGACCCGAACCTGCGGCTGTTTCACCGCGGCCACGCGCACTGGAGCGACGACCCGATCCACGAACACGTCGTCACCACCGACCCGGTCGGCCGGCTCGACGGCGACCTGCTGCACGACAGCGCCGTCAGCCTCGCCGATTATCTCGACAAGCAGAACCGCTACACCACGCTGCAGGCGGAACGGCTGCACGCGCAGGGCAAACGCGTCGGCGCCGCGCGCCTGGTGCTGTCGCCGCTGGCGCGGTTCATCAAGTTCTATTTTCTGCGGCGGGGATTTCTCGACGGCGTGCCGGGGCTGGTGCACATCGCCATCGGCTGCTTCAACAGCTTCATGAAGTACGCGAAGCTGATGCAGCTTGCGCGCGCCGGAAAAACCAAGAGTTAGATTTCTGATTTTCACCGCCAGGACGCCAGGGTCGCCAGGAAAGGCAAGTCTGAATTTTCAGCGTAGCCGCATGTAGCCCGGATGGAATGAAATGAATCCAGGAATCATCCCCGTATTGCGCGTTCGCTCCATACGGCTACTTTACCTGGCGACCCTGGCGTCCTGGCGGTTCAAAATATTTTTTGCCTACGGCGGCGCCCAGCGGTTGCTCTGCAACAACTCGTACACCACCTGATCGGTCGCGAGCAGTTTCTTCTCCAGGTCGTTGAAATAGGCCGGTGGCGGCATCGGCGCCGCGCCGACCGCGCCGGTGTCGAGGCGGTTTTTCAGGCTGGACGTGAGATAACCTTCCTTGCCGATCAGGCCGACGATGCTGCCGGCGGACACGAACGCCACACCGTTTTGCTTGTGCATCAGCGAGTCGCCGAGCGCGCTGAACGGATCCTCGAAGCCCATGAGGTCGACCAGGGTGGGAAAGATATCGAGCTGCGACGCGACCACGTCGTTCGTGCCCGGCTTGACCAGGCCCGGGGCGTAGATCAGCAGCGGCACGTGAAAGCGGTCGGGAATCTTGGCAATCCCGAACTTGCCGATCGGGTGATCCGCGACGAAAACGAAAATGGTGTTCTTGAACCAGTCGGTTTGCGCGACCTTCTTCATGAATTCGCCGAGGCTCCAGTCGGAGTAGTAGAGCGTGTTGAGGAAGCCGTCCTCGGTGAGGCTGCCGTGCGGGCGCTTCTCGAAGCGCGCCGGCAGTCGCGCGAACGGCTCATGCGTGCTGCCGGTGTAGACGTACGCAAGGAACGGTTGCTTCTCGTGCGCGAGTTTGTCGGAAACGAACATGAAGGTGTCGTAATCCCAGCCGAAGGCCGCGGCCCCGGCGTCCGGATAATCGAGCACGATCGGGATGTCCTCCATGCCGTAGTACTCCTGGAATCCGGCGGCGTGCGCGATCGCGTCCATGCGGAACGAGCCGCGGTGCGGGGCCTGCACGAAAATCGTGCGATAACCGTGGCGCTGCGCGATCGCGCCGAGACGCGAGATGTTGGTCACCTCCAGGCCCTTGCCGAGATACGGCATGCCGAGGAGCCGCGGGATGCCCGTGAGCGAAGATTGCACGCCCTCGATCGAGCGTTGTCCGTGGGAATAAGCGCGGGTGAAACTGAGGCTCTGTTTCACGAGCGCGTCGAAATTCGGCGTCACGCCGAAATGCCCCCCGGCGAGCGCGTCCACGTAATGAAAGCTCCAGCTCTCCAGCAGCACGAAGATCACGTTGGGATGGTTCGGCTTCGCCACGTAGTGGCGCAGGAACGGATATTTGTCGTCCGTCGATCGGATAAATCTGCGCCGCCAGGCGCCGCGCCTCTCCCGTATCGAAAAACCGGTGGTTGACGTCGCTCGAGGCGTCGTTGGTCATCACCGCGCTGAACACGCCGTTCAGGGTCAGGTTGCCCGCCTCCGTGCTGCCGCTGGTGAAGGCGTGCACCACGTTGATCGGCTTGCCGTAGAGCGTCCAGCCGCGCCCGGTCAGTATCAGCGCCAGGAACAGCACGACGAACTTGAGCGCGCCGGCGCCGGCGCGCACGGGCGCGGTCTCGCGCCGGGCGACGCGCCACCACAGCCAGCCCAGACCGGCGCACAGCACCAGATAAACGAGGACGGCGCCGAGATAACTGGTGAAGGCGAGGCGCAACATCGCGCCCATGTCCTGACCGATCGCGAACAGCTCGGTGGCGATGTGGCGGTCGACGTAACCGAAGTACACGACGTCCGCGGCCAGCACCAGCGCCATTGCCACCGTCACGGCCCACAGGATCCACGCCAGCGGCTGGTGCCACCAGCGGCTGGCGGCGAAGCGCAGCGGCAGATTGATCAGCAGCAGCGGGATGGAGAAAAAGACCGCGATGATGGCGGCGTCGAAACGCACGCCGTGCAGGAACGCCCCGAGGATCTGCCCGACGGACAATTTCCCGAAATAGGCGTGGTAATCAAAGTAAAACACGACGCGGAAAAGCGTGAATACAGCCAGGGCGAGGCCGAAGTAGTACAGGCTTTTGCGCAGCGGTGTGAGCGGTGCGCCCGCGTGGCGTCCTCCGCTCTGC
This sequence comes from uncultured Gammaproteobacteria bacterium, assembly GCA_963750625.1. Lineage (GTDB taxonomy): Bacteria > Pseudomonadota > Gammaproteobacteria > Acidiferrobacterales > Sulfurifustaceae > Sulfuricaulis. Next base: position 5,484 of record CAVVRV010000032.1, read on the forward strand.
GGACGGGGCTTCCATGCGACGCTTCTTGCGCCCTTCAATATTGTCATGCGGGTTCCTTCCGATCCATTTTTTCAAATACCTGCGCGAGTTTAGACAGCACGTCGGCGACCTCGATCAGCCGCATCGGTTCACCGCGATGCACACGCGTGGTCCAGTTCACCGATTGCGGGTCCTGCCCGAGGATGGTGCGCACCGCTTCCGGGTACCGGTTCACCACCAGATCGGGATAAAGATACGGGCCCGAGAGCTCCGGCGGCGCGACCGCGTACAGGCCCACGACCGGCGTGCCGACCGCTCCGGCAAGATGCACCGGCCCGGTGTCGGGCGCAAGCAGGCAATCCGCGCGCGCCAGTACCGCCGCGAGTTTTTTCGGCGTGGTCGCGCCGATGAGGTTCGTGACGCCGGTGGACACCGCATTCATGATGGTCGCGCCGGCCGCCTGTTCGCGCGCGCCCGGGCCGCCGGTCAGGATGATCTGCGCGCCCCAGCGGCTCTGCGCCGCGCGAATCACCTCGATCAGGCGCTCGACCGGCCATTCGCGCTCGGCCTTGCTCGCGCCGGGATTGACCGCCAGCACCGGCGCGCGCTCGCGCGGCACGCGCGCCGCGGCCCAAGACCGGTCGGCTTCGGTAATCGGGAGATTCCATTCCAGCACGCGCTCCTCGATCCCGAGCGCACCGAGGAAAGCGAAGAAGCTGTCGAGCAGGTGCTGGCGCGCGAACGGGATGCGAGCGGTTGGTGAACAGCCGCTGGCCGTCGCGGGCGCGGGTGCTGTCGAAACCGATCTTGATCGGCGCTTCGATCAGCGGGTAGATGAAGTTGGCACGCCAGCTCGCCTGCATCGCGAGCAGTGCGTCGAAACGCCGGCCGTGGAGTTGCCGGCGCAGATCAAGATACGCGCGCAGGCCCCGGCTTTTGTCGAAGACCATGAATTCCACGCCCGGATAACCTTCGAGCAACTGATAGGCGAACGTGCCCGTGATCCAGGTGATCCGCGCCTGCGGCGCGGCGCGCTTCAGGGTTTCGACCACGGGCAGCAACAGCGTGACGTCGCCCAGCGCCGAGAGCCGGACGATGGCGATGTCGCGCAGCGAAGAAACGGGCGTGTCCACTAATCCGTTTTCGCCTCGGCACCGGCATTTTTCCGCGCCGGGCGGGCAAGCAGTTGATCGAAGGCACGGGATGCCTCGTCCACGCCGATATCCGCGACATTCAGGCTCGGCGGCTGCAGCAGCACATGCGGCGCCTTCCACGGATACCAGCGGGTCTTGTCGGACTTGCCGAAGAAACACAGGATCGGCTTGCCGAGCGCGGCGGCGATGTGCATCGCGCCGCCGTCGCTGCACACCACCGCACGGCACTGCGCCAGCCCGGCGATCAGCTGGTCAAGACTGTCGGTGGGATAGGCCAGCACCGGAATATCCTTCACGGCGTCCATGATCTGCTGCGCCTTCTCGTCGTCGCCCGGATGACGCGGATTGGCGGCCGAGCCCGGCGACCAGAACAGCATGAAGCCGGCGCCGTGCGCCTGATGCAGGCGACGGATGAGGTCAGCAAAATTTTCCGCCGGCCAGCGGTTGAGCGGCTTGCGCGCGCTGATGTGCACGCCGATGAGATTGTCCAGCGCGAGATGCTTCTCGCGCAACGCCGACTGCGCCGAGGCCACCGCCGCGGCCGCCGGGAACAGACGCATCGCCGGCGGCTCGCCGTCGATGCCGAGCGGCGCCAGCAGGCGGAAGACGTCCTCGGCCTCGTGCAGCGGCTGCGGCTGCGTGTACGGCACGCCGGTATCGATGTGCTCGATCCCGCGCTTGCCCGGTTCGGTGAAACCGACGATGTGCTTCGGCTTGATGGCGCGCGCCAGACGCAAACCACGGGGGAGAAAATGCGCCCCGGCGATGATGGCGTAATCGAAGCGCTGGCGGCGCAGCTCACGCATGAGCTGCAAGCGTTTCCAGAACACGCCGAGCACGCTTTGGCCCGGCTCGCGATGCTTGGCCTTCATGTAGGCGTAAATGACGTCGATGTCCGGATTGTTCTCGACCACCGGGCGGTTGTAGCTGTTGACCAGCACGCACAGCGCGCCTTCGGAAAATGTTCGCGCAGCGCGTGGATCAGCGGCGTGGTGCACACCAGGTCGCCGATATTGTCGCGGCGGATCACGAGGATGCTCGGCGCGGCGGTTTTGCTCATGCAGACGCTTTCCTTTTTTCCGGAACCCCGGCCACGGTCAGCACCGCCGCGAGCCCCGCGAGAAACATGAACTGCTGGAGCATGTGATCGCGGATGACGCTGTCCAGCACCATGCGCACGCCGTAATCGAGAAGCAGCAGAAGCAGCAGGATCGCCGCATAATTTCCGCTCGCGCGGTGGCGTCGCCAGGCGATGGCCGCGAGACTCGCAAAAAAACCGAGCCACAGCAAGGCCCCGGGAATGCCAAGGCCGATCGCCATGTCGAGCAGCCCGCTGTGGCTGTGGCCCACGCCCCGACCGTATTTCGCTTTCAGGCCATGGCCGAAGGCATTGCGGTCGAATCCGATGCCGAACGGATGATCGCGCACCAGCAGCAATCCTTCCTTGAGCCAGGCGATGCGCAGATAAACAGAGACATCCACCGTCTCGCCACTTGGGCAATTCTGGCAAGCTGCCGGGATCTGCTTGCTGCCAGGCTTTGTAATGTTCCGTATCCCAGGCGATCGGAATCGTGTCGATCAAATTATTCAAGCTTGAGGATTGCCGGGCGGTCACAACCAGACCCAGTCCGCCCAGCGTCACCACGAACATCGCGACGACCCCGGCAGAAATGGCCAGCTTGTTCAGGCGATCACGACGCTCACGCAGGTAAAACCAGCCCAGCAGGAGCAGCATCAGCACCAGCGTGATAATCCCGTTGCGCGTGCGCTCGGCGAATACCGATGCCGCCGCCAGCGCCAACACCGCGGCGAATACGGCATGAGATAGCGGGAGCACGCGCTTCTTGTGCACGACTCGGAAAAACAGCTCCGCCAACAAGAAACCAAACAGTACGTTGGTTAGATAGTTGCTCTTGTCCGGCCCCTCGGTCAGACCGGCCATCCGTTCGAGCGAGCCGGGCGCCAGCAGTCCCCGCGCGGCCTGAAAATCCACATACAGCACGTGCGCCACCAGCGCCACGAGCAAAACCGCGAATACGCCCTGCGTGAATCTGGAATTTCCCCGCACCGCCGTCGCCACGAACGCTCCGATCAGCAGCGCCACCACGGCGCGCCACCACTGACTTTCGATCTCGCCGAGCGTCCAGATGCTTTCGGGGAAAACAAAAACGGCCACAATGTACATCCATGCCGTCAGCGCCAGCAGAATCGCGCCAGGCACGGACAACGCATGCGAGACGTCGCGCGGCCATCCCTTGCGCCAGGCGAGATAGCTGAAAACCAGCAGATTCGAAGCCAACAGCAGATCGCGCGCGGAAACCGTGTGCGGCACAGGCCAGACGAAGAACAGCAAGCCCAGGAGAACCAGGCTGACAATTTCAATTTTTTTCATGCCGTATGAATCTTGGCGATCGCATCGAGATAAATTTTTTCCAGCCGCGCCGTAACAACGCTCCAGTCGAAGCGGGCCACGGCCTCGTCCGGGTTAGCGGATGGATGCGCGCAAGAATAACCTGTCCCGGGGGCGCGGGTCTAAAACCGCCGGCGTTCAAACCGCGGCGCGCATGATCGCGGCCAGCCGCGCGGCCCGCGCCTCCCAGGTGAAAGCGCGCGCCCGCTCGCGCCCGCGCTCGCCCAGTTGCCGCGCCCTTGCGGGATCGTCCGCCAGCCGGCGGATGCCGTCGGCGAGCGCCCGGGGATCGCCCGGCGGCACCCATACCGCCTCGTCGTGGGCCAGCGCCTCGCGCACCGAAGGCAGGTCGGCGGCGACCACGGCACAGCCCGCCGCCATGTATTCGAACAGCTTGAGCGGCGAACTCCACAGGCTGTTGGGCTCGGCGCGGTTTGGCAGCACGGCGATGCACGCACGGCCCAGCGCCTGCAAGGTTTGCGGATGCGTCAGGTGACCGGCGAAGGTCACCTCGGCGCCGCCCGCGGGGACCTGCGCGCGGAATTCGCGAACGCGTTCCGGCGAACCGCCGATGAGCTCGATCCGGCAGCCGGGCAGCCACTCGGCCGCCGCCACCAGGTCCTGCACGCCCTTCCACGGAAAGAAGCTGCCGGCATAGACGATATGCCGGCCGGCCTCGTGCCACGGTTTTTCCGGAACCTGCGCCGGCCATGCCACCGCGTCCGGAAGCACTTGAATGTCCCGGTCGAGGCGATAGCGTTTTTTCAGATCCACCGCCACGCCTTGGGTGATGGCCACCAGCGCCTTGGCGCGGCGCAACACGGATTCCTCGATCCGGGAAAGACGCTCGCGCTTGGCCGGCGGCGCGACATCGGCGAAGACTTCATGCGCCTCGTACAGCAAGGGGATGTCGGGAAAATGACGCGAGCAGTGCGTGCGCGATCTTGAGATGCCGCGCCATGATCATTGCCGGACGCCGTCCGTGCCGGTCCTGCTGCTCCAGCCAGTCGCACAGGCGACGGAAGAACAACCGGTTCGAATGTAGCGGCAACCAGGAAAACGGCGCGGGCAGGCCGCGCGATAACGGCACCAGCGTCACGGCTTCCGGCCGCTCCACACCATACGCCGCCAGCGGATCGGCGCCGTCGTGCGAGGGAACATAGGCGAGCTGCACCGTTACGCCTTGTTGCGCCAGCGCTGCCACGGTGTGCGCCACCTGGATCCCGCGCGCGCGTGGCAACGGCAGTGGTTCAGGAAATATATATAGAATCCGCATGTCGTAAATTGACCGCCATCGGCGGGATTCAGGATGAATCTGCTGTTCTTGATGTCTTAACGCTAACGCATTTTGATGCCGACAAGGCGCAGCAGCTTGTTGAGCACACGTCCTACGCGATATCCGGTATTGGAAATGACATGACAACCAATATACGGCCAGAAACCGTCCGCGGGCTGGCGTTTATCGACATACGAGAATTCATTTCCAATCCTGCCCGCCCATCTTTCGGGATGCCTGCTGGCTATGGCGAAAACATAAATTGAAGCTTTGTTGTGGCTGTTGAAACTCAAGTATAAAAGCGACAATCCCTGCTCTTCGAACAATCTCTTTACCGTCATCGGGCTGAACCGCCAATAATCGCCAAAGCTTTCGTGCATCTGTTGCAGAAAAGGAACCACGAGAATGACAACGTCTCGCGTCATCATGCATAAATTCTGAAATGCCGTGTGCACTTCGAAAATATGCTCAAGCACCGTATGGTTGAACACCACGTCGAACTTTCCTGTCAATTCCTCGGGGAGATTCTTGCTTAAATCGAGAAATATTTCGTTCTCATAACCCTGGAAACCCCTGGCCTCCGATTTATAATTTGTGATCGTGTAGCTGGCGGCATTGGCGAAATAGCCCCTGTAGCTTTGTCCTTCTTTGTCCTGATCCTGCCAGCCACTGACATTCACCACGTCTCCGGTGAACAAGTGGCCGAAATTCCGCAATTCGCGGTTGGACCACACGCGCGGCAAACGAAACTTTCTATCAACAAATGGATTGTTCATTAAAATTTCCCGCGGTGGCGGCCATTCAGATCGAGGGCGCCGTCACACGATTCCCAATTAAAAGTTCCTGGACATATTTCCAAACCATGTTCACAGCAATGTCCGCCATGTTGCTATCCCGGGTGCACAGGTTGTCCGGTGAGGGATGGTCTATGATTCGCAGCCGCTTGTGGCCTAACGGTGCAAACCGCCTGCCTCGATGGAAGCAATGATACAGGCCGATCATCGGGACCTCGAGGGCCGCCGCCAGGTGGGTCGGCCCGGTATCCACCCCGACGTACAGGTCCAGATGACGCATCAGCGCCGCCGTGCCGCGCAGGTCAAAGCGACCCGCGACGGCGGTCGCCCGCCCGGCGAGTTGCGCCTCCAGCCACTGCGCCTTCTGGCGCGATTCTTCACCGCCCAAGATCAGTATGTGAGCAGTCGGATAATTTTTGATAATCCGTGTTCCCAGCTCCGCGAAACTTTCCAATGGCCAGTCACGGTATGATTTGGTCGGGAAGCTGGCGACCTGAAATCCGATGAGGGGATGCGCACCCGCCGGCAGAAACCGATGCATCGACTCCTCCATTCGCCTTAGCTCATCCGGCGACGGAACATACGCAAGACGGTAATCGGTTGTCTCGATGCCGAGGGCAGAGGTGAGCAGCAGATGTTCGTGAACGACGTGCACATTTGTGCGGTTTGGAGGCAGAGGCACGGCGCGCCAAAGAAGCCGATTGACGGCATCCCTGTCCTGTTCAAATGCGATAACCTTTGCTGCCACGCGCGCCGCATAACGGATCAAGGGCGCGTCACGGCCGTATACAATCGCATAATCCCATTTCTTGCCGCCGAACCACCCGCGCCAGCGGGCGCGTTTCGGTGTAATCGTTCCCAGCGAATCCACCCACTCCAGTCCTTCCAGCACCGCGACCCGCTTCGGGTGCGCCAGACAGCCGAGCCGGCCGTCGGGGCACGCGGCCTTGATCGCCCGCAATACCGGCGTCGTCAGCAGGGTGTCGCCGATCCGCGCGACGTTGATAACCAGGATGTTGAGGTTTGTCGGAACCATGGATCTCGCCGTGCCTGGATCAGCGCGGGCTTCGCTGCTTTGATTTCAGCACATCGAGATAGACCTGCTCGGTGCGTTCGATCATCCGATCGAAGGTGAAATTCGCGAGCGCATGATCGTAACCCCTCTCTGCCATCTGCCGCGCTTCCTGGGGGTGCTCGTAGATCCAGCGAATCGCCGCCGCCAACGCGTTGGTGTCGCGCGGCGGTACGAGCAATCCCGTGTCGTGGTTGATAACCACCTCGGCGAGCCCGCCCACGTCGGTGGCGATCACAGCCACCTTCATGGCCATTGCCTGCGGCAGCACTTGGGAAGTGGCTTCGTTGTCCGTCGAAGGCAGCGCCAGGCACTGCATCGCCTTCATCAGGGACGGTACGTCCTGGCGGTAACCGGTCATGATGGCAACTCCATCGAGACCTTTGTCATGAATCATCCGGCGCAGGTTGCCTTCCTGCGGGCCGGCGCCGACGATGAGCAGCTTGACCGGAACGCCCTGGCGCTGCAACTGCGCTGCCGCCTCGATGAGATACTGGTGCCCCTTCCAGCTGCGCAGCACCGCCACGATACCGACGACGAAATCGCCGTCGCGCAGGCCGAATTCCGTGCGCACGCCGGACGCGTCAACCGAGGGCAAGAAACGCGACTCGTCTATCCCGGCGGGAATCGACACGATCCGCTCGGGGCGCATTCCGTTGCGCTCGACCATGACGTCCTTGATCGCCTGACCGCTGGTGATGACCCGGTCCGCCAGCTTCATGTAAAGCAGATAGGACAACGGGTTGCGGCTGATACGTGTGCTGAGGTGCCGGCTGCGCACGACCGGCACGCCGAGGAGCCTGGCCGCCAGGCCGAAGTTCCACGCGTCCACGGAGCTGTGGGTGTGCACCAGGTCGAAGCGGTGCGCGCGGATGATGCGCATCGCCTTCAGCACGCCCGCCGGCCGCAGCCCCTTCTTCTGAACCAGCGGGATCACGGGAATGCCGGCTTCCTGTGCGCGCGGCAGTATCAGGCTGTCGGGCTGACAGGCGATCGTCACCTGGTAACCCCGCCCGCGGAAGGCCACCGATTCCGCCACCACGCGTATCTCCTGGCCGCCCCAGCCCTTCGACCACTCGGTATGCAGAATATTGATGCCCAAGACCCCTCCGCGATGTCCCGCCTTCCGGTGCTCGGTGGTAGATGGTCCGGCATGGGCGAGAGAGTCGCGCATTATCCGGTATTTCCACAGGCTTCGGCCAGCCCGCGCGAGCCGCCCGTTCGCGCGGCAAAGCCATCATGGTGCCGCGGGCACTAACCGCGATGAAGACCTCGCGGTCTCATGTTCGGCTCAACAGCGAACCGTAAAGCTCGAGCAGCTTGTCCGACATGGTCTCGAGGTGCAGCCCGGCGACCGTATCACGGGCGGCTTTGCCGATGCGTTCGGCTTTTTCCCGGTCAGCCAGCAGCCTCATCCTCTCGCTGAGCGCGATGCTATCGAGCGCATCGCACACGAAACCGTTTTCGCCGTCCCTTATTAATTCCGCGGCACCGCACTTGCTGCTCGTGATAACCGGCACGCCGGAGGCCATCGCCTCCAGCGCCACGTTGGGAAAGGGATCATAGAGCGTCGGCAGCACCAGGCCATCGGCCGCGCCGTAAAACGGCTTCACGTCCGCCTGGCGGCCGGTGAATCGAACCCGGCTGCCAAGTCCCAGCCGCTGCGCCCGGGCCCGGTACTTTTCAAGATTCTTGTCGTGACCGACAACCAGCAAATAGGTGCCGGCGGAAAGCCGCGCCATGGCCTCCAGCAGCGTCGATACACCCTTGCGTGCGAAGCCCGAACCGACAAAAAGAAACAGCGTGGCATCCTCGGGAACAACGTACTGGGCGCGCACCGCCGCGCGATGGCGCTTCAAGTCCGGGTGGAATACCCGGGTGTCCACGCCGCTGTAGATGACGCGCAGCTTTTCCTCGGCGACGCCGAAGTGGTTCCGGATCTCATCCTTGACCATCTTCGAGTTGCAGATCACGGCCTTCAGGCGCGCGCTCCCGAACAATCGCTTTTCCGCCGCCTTCACATAGTAATGATACGGATTGAGCGCGGTCGCGAGCCTCCCGAGCGCGCCCTGCGTCCGCGCGCGCTGCCTGAGCCACTCGCGATGCACGCCGTCGCCGGCGCGATAAACGTCGCAGCAGCTGATGCGTTCGTGCGACTGCACCAGGTCGAACGATTCTTGTTCCAGCCGGCGGCACACCGCGCGCGCAAACGACCAGTCGCGCCACAGCCGACCGATGTAAAACGGATTGCAGGTGATGACCTCGAAGCCTTCTCCCCCGCGCCATTCGCGCGTGATCAGCGTGAGCCGCACGTCACGGGACCTCAGCGCCTCGAGCGCGCGCGACACGAAGCGTTCGGCGCCGCCATCGTGCGCATAGCGTTGGCGGATCAGGGCGACCGTCGGGGTTTTCATGCGGAAGCGGTGATCTGCCGTATTGCGTTCAAAACTGTTTCCACCGGCATGGTGGTGAGGCACTCGGAGACTTTACTGTTGCCGCAGCCGTCCTGACCGCAGGGGCGGCAGGAATGATTCGACGTGAGCACGCGCGATTTCACCTGCCATGGGCCCCATTCGAGATCGCCGCTCGGGCCGAACAGGACCACCACCGGCGTCTGCATCGCGCTGGCGATGTGCATGGGCACGGAATCCACGCCGACGAAGCATTTCGCCTGGCGCGTGAGCGCCGCCAGTTGCTTGAGATTGAGCTTGCCGCACAGGTCCACGACCGGACGCTTGAGCTGCGAGGTGATGCTGGCGGCGAATTGCAGTTCATGCTCGGCGGGCGCGGTCGTCACCACCACGCGCTCACCCATCTCCTGCAAGGTCTGAATCAGCGCGACGTACTTGTCCACCTCCCAGCATTTGAACAGCCAGCGCGAGGTCGGATGAATATGAATGAACTGCTTCGCCTCGATTCCATGACGCGCCATGAGCGCGCGCACCGAGGTCTCGGCCTCGTCACTGACGTTAAGAACCAGTTGACGCTCGTCGAGCTCGGGATAGATGCCGAGGCGCCGCAGCGCGTCGAGATGGGTTTCCACCGTGTGCCGCGGTTTGGACGGCACCTGGTACAAGGTGCGTGAAGCTGTTGCGCCACAGCCGCCCGCGCTTGGAGGGATAATCGCGCGCGACGCTGTGATGCGCGCCCAGCAGCAGCGTGAGCACCGCGCCGCGGGGATTCTCGGTGAGATGCACGATCAGGTCGTAATGCCGCGCGCGCAACGACCGGAACAGGCGCCACTCGTTCGCCATGCGCGTGGTCCAGTCGTCCTTTTTCCACTCGCGGTCGACGGTAAAAATGCTGCTGATCGCCGGGTGCCCGGAAAGCATGGGCTCGGTGTCGCGATACACCAGCGCGTCGATCTCGGCGTGCGGGACATGGTTCTTGAGAACGGTGAAGACCGGCGAGGTCAGCAGCACGTCGCCCAGGTGGCGGAGTTTGACCACCAGCACGCGGTGCAGGGTGGAGAGGTCAACGGCGTCCTTGAGCATCGCGCCAACCATAGCAGATTTTTTCCGGCCTTACTCCTTGAGCGCGGCCAGCACTCGCTCGGGCGGGAGGTCGCGCAGGCATTTGAGATGCTTGAGCGGGCACTCGCGTTTGAAACACGGGCTGCACGAAAGACCGAGGTAGAGCACGCTGGCCTTGTCGCTCAGGGGCGGCGTGTGCCGCGGGTCGGAGGAACCGTAGAGCGCGATCACCTGGCGGTCGAGCGCCGCGGCCACGTGCATCAGTCCCGAGTCGTTGGTCGCCACGGCGGCGGTCAGCGACAGCAGATCGATCGCTTCCTCGAGCGTGGTCTTGCCGCCGAGGTCGAGGCAGCGCTTTCCGGTCATGGACTGGATCGCGCCGGTCACGGGCGCGTCGTTGTCCGAACCGAACAGCCACACCTCCCAGCCTTCGGCGAGTTTCGCCTGGGCCACGTCGGCGAAATATTCCGCCGGCCAGCGCTTGGCCGGACCGTACTCGGCACCGGGACACAGGCCCAGCACCGGCGCCGCCGGCAGGCTGCGGCCCAAGCGTGCCAGCGCCATGCGCGCCTTGTCCATGTCCGCCCGGATTCGCGGCGGAGGAATTTCCGGCAGCGCGGCGCCCGGCTCGATGCCGAGCGCGACGAATCGATCCACGGTGCGCGGAAGTTTTTGCTTGTCGAGCTGGCGGATGTCGTTGAGCAGGCCGTAGCGCAGTTCGCCGACGTAGCCGCTGCGTACACGCGCCTGCGCCGCGTGCGGAATAATCGCGGACTTGAGCGAGTTGGGCAGGACGATGGCGCGGTCGTAATGGCGCGCGCGCAGTTCGCGTCCGAGCCGCAGACGTTCGCCGAGCCGAAGCTCGCCGTGCCCGATGTCCATGGCGATCGCTTCGTCCACTTCGGGCATGCGTTCGAGCAATGGCAGCGTCCAGCGTGGCGCGAGCACGTCGAGCGTCGAATCGGGATGACGCTGCTTGAGAACCTTGAACAGGCTTTGCGCCAGCACCATGTCGCCGACCCAGGCCGGGCCGACGATGAGAAAGCGTTGTGTCTGGTCTGCCAAGGGCGCCGCTAGGAATTGTCGCGCCGCGGATCGGAAAATTCCGGTGGGTCGGTCTGGATGGCTGGGCAACACATGCGGGGGATTCTAGGCAGTACTAAAATCGGGTTCAACTGCGACCGATCGACCGACTCGAAACAGTCCAATGGAAATGACCGTCCTGCTCTGGATTCTGGCTGCCGTCCTCGTGACCGTGGGGATGGCGGGCCTGTTTCTGCCTGCAATCCCGGGCGCCGTGGTGCTGTTCGCGGGACTCGTGATCGCGGCGTGGGCGGACGACTTTGCCTACGTGGGGGTGAAAACCCTGACGGCCCTGGGCGTGCTCGCGCTGCTCACCTATCCCGGCCGATTTCATGGCCAGCGCCTTCGGGGCGAAGCGCTACGGCGCCTCCCCGCGCGCCGTGACCGGCGCCGTCATCGGCGCGGTGGTCGGAATTTTCTTCGGCCTGCCCGGCGTCCTGATCGGGCCCTTCCTCGGGGCGGTGGTCGGCGAATTGTTCACCCAACGCCATCTCGGGAAAGCCGGGCGCGCCGGTATCGGCGCTACGCTGGGGCTGGTGCTGGGCGTCGCCGCCAAGCTGGCGATCGCCTTCACGATGCTGGGAATATTCGCGGTCGTGCGCTTCGCCTAATGCGCAGCGGCAGTCGAGCTCAATCCTTGAGCACGTACACCGCCCCGCAGTAGGGGCAGCGTTCCTCGCCGGAGTCCTCGATCGGCAGATACACCCGCGGATGCGAATTCCACAGCGTCATGCCCGGCATCGGGCAGGACAGCGGCAGGTCGGCGCGCGTGACCTCGTAGCGGTTCTGCGCGTTGGCTTCGATCAGTTTTTCCTGATTAACGTTTACAGCCATCGCGGCAGTCTCCTGTCACGCCACCGGCGTCAGCCATTCGGCATGCTGATGGCTGCGGCCGTGCACCACGTCGAAGTAAAGGGTCTGAAGTTTTTCGGTGATCGGACCGCGTTTGCCGGTGCCGATGGCGCGGCCGTCGACCTCGCGGATCGGCGTGACTTCGGCGGCGGTGCCGGTGAAGAACGCCTCGTCGGCGATGTACACCTCGTCGCGCGTGATGCGCTTCTCGACCACCTTGATGCCGAGCTCGCCGGCCAGCTGCATGATGGTCGCGCGGGTGATGCCGTCCAGCGCGGAGGTCAGGTCCGGCGTGTAGATCACGCCGTCGCGCACGATGAAAATATTCTCGCCGCTGCCCTCGGAGACATAACCTTCGGTGTCGAGCAGCATGGCCTCGTCGCAACCGGCAGGTCAGCGCCTCGCGCAAGGCCAGCATCGAGTTCATGTAATTGCCGTTGGCCTTGGCACGGCACATGGTGATGTTCACGTGATGGCGATTGAACGAGGAGGTGCGCACGCGGATCCCGTTCTCGATGCCGTCCTCGCCCATGTACGAACCCCACGTCCAGGCCGCGACGATCACGTGCACCTTGAGTTGTCGGCGCGCAGGCCCATGCCTTCGGCGCCGTAGAAGCACATCGGGCGGATATAGCCGGACTCGAGCTTGTTCTCGCGCACCGCGGCGCGCGTGCGCCTCGTTGATCGTGTTCTTGTCGTAGGGAATTTTCATCCCGAGGATATGCGCCGAGCGGAACAGCCGGTCGGTGTGCGCCGGCAGGCGGAAAATCGCCGTGCCCTTGGCGGTCTTGTAGGCGCGCACGCCCTCGAATACGCCCATGCCGTAATGCAGGGTATGCGTCAGCACATGGGTCGTGGCCTCGCGCCACGGCACCAGCTTGCCGTCGTACCAGATGACACCGTCACGATCCGCCATCGACATGTTGCTCTACTCCCCGTCAGTCTATAAACGTTTCATCCCAGATCTGCCGCACCTGCGCCGGCCAATCTTCGAGCTCCGCGGGATTGGCCAACGACCCGCGCTCCATCAGCTTCAGTCGGTGCTCCACGGAAAGGTAGCGGCGGTAAGCCTGCGTCAGCCGCTCGGCCCGCTCCGCTTCCAGCAGACCCTCGGCCCTGAGGGCTTCCAGGATATGGATATTGTCCGTGTGGCGGGTGAGCCCGGGATGTTCGTGCGCCCACCGCAGGACCCAGTATTGCACCATAAATTCGATATCGACGATACCACCCGGATCGTGCTTGACGTCCGTCTGCCCGGCCTCGTGCGGCGGTTGCGCGGCGGCCATCTTTTCCCGCATCTCGCGCACCTCGGCCTTGAGCTTCGCGGGTTCGCGCGGCAGGCACAGGATTTCCTCGCGGACTTTGGCGAAGTCCCGCGCCAGCACCGGGCTGCCGGCCACCGGCCGCGCCCGCACCAGGGCCTGGTGCTCCCAGGTCCAGGCGTGGCCGCGCTGATATTCGCCGAAGGCCGCGAGGCTGGTCACCAGCGGGCCGCTCTTGCCGCTCGGCCGCAGCCGCATGTCCACCTCGTAAAGGATGCCGCCGGGCGTGCGGGTGGTGAGGATGTGGATCAGCCGCTGCCCGAGACGGGCAAAGAACGCCTCGTTGGGTAACGGCCGCGAGCCATGGGTGGAACCTTCCTCGCATCCTTCGTAAAGAAAAATCATGTCGAGGTCGGACCCGTAACCGAGTTCCCGGCTTCCCAATTTGCCGTAACCGATGACGGTGAAACCGGGGGGTGTTTCCCGGTCCGGGCAGGCCGGCGCGCCATGCCGGCGTTCGAGATCGCGCGTGGCGAGTTCGAGTCCCGCCACGATCACGCTCTCCGCCACCGTGGCGAGCGCGGCGCCGGTCTGTTCCGGCGCGAGGCCCGGGCCCACATCCGCCGCGGCAACACGCAGCACGTGCCCATGACGAAACTCGCGCAGCACTTCCATCTGCAGTTCCAGATCCTCCTCGGGGATATGCGCCAGACGTTGCCGCAGTTCATCCTGCAACGCATCCGGCGTCGGCAATTCGTACAGGCTCGGGTCGAGCAGTTCATCGAGCAGTATCGGGTGCTGGGCAATCCAGTGGGCGATCCACGGGCTGGCGCTCCCGAGCCGCACGAGCTGGGTGAGCACCTGCGGGTTTTCGCTCATGAGCGCGAAATAGACGGTGCGCCGGCCGACCGCCTCGAGCAGATGCACCAGCCGCTGCAAGGTCGTCAGGGGGTCGTCGCTCTCGGCTGCCGCCTTGAGCACCAGCGGCGCCACCCGGTCCATGCGCGCGCGGGCGCCGGTGGAAAACGCGCTGACCATCGGCCCCTCGCGCAGGGCATTCACCAGATTCAGCGCTTCCTCCGGCTGGGTATAACCGCTGTCGCGCAGAGTCTTTTTCGCGGCCTCGGCATCCATCGCTCCTTGCCATACCGCCGCCAGCCCGCCGGGGTCGCGACCTTCAACCGGCTCGGCCTCGGTATGGAAAAGCTGCGTGAAATGCCGGTGCACCACGTCGCGTTGGCGTTCAAGTTCATCCGCAAACGTCTTGAGGTCGGCGAAGCCGCTCGCGAAAGCCAGTTGCCTTTGTGACGTCTCATCAGTTGGCAACGATTGGGTCTGTTGATCGGCCGCCATCTGCAGATCGATGTTCGACGTTGCGCAGAAAAATATAGGCCTGCGTCAGCGCGGTCCCGGTCTCGGGGTTCAGATGTCCGGCGGCCACCAACCGCGGCAGCACGCTGAGCAGGCGGCGATCCTGAAGCTGCGGCTCGCGCCCGCCGTGAATGAGCTGCTGCGTCTGGGCGAGGAATTCGATCTCGCGGATACCGCCGCGTCCGAGCTTGATGTTGCCGTGCATGCCCTTGCGCGCCATCTCGCGCTCGATCATCCCCTTCATGCTGCGAATCGATTCGATCGTTCCGTAGTCAAGATATTTGCGGTACACGAACGGCTTCAGTGTCTTCAGCAGTTCCGCGCCGGCCTCGCGATCGCCGGCAATCACCCGCGCCTTGATGAAGGCGTAGCGTTCCCAGTCGCGCCCGTGCGTCTGGTAGTAGTACTCCATCGCGGCGAAGGAAAGTGCCATGGGGCCGCTCGCGCCGTTCGGCCGCAGGCGCATGTCCACGCGGAACACGAAACCGTCGGCGGTGTTTTCGTTGAGCACGTTGATGAGCGACTGGCCGAGGCGGATGAAAAATTCGTGGTTGCTCAGCGCCCGCTCGCTTTGCGTCTCGCCATCTTCCGGATAAGCGAAGATGAGATCGATGTCGGAGGAAAAATTGAGTTCCTGTCCGCCGAGCTTGCCCAGGCCCAGCACCACCAGCCGCTGCGGCTTGCCGCCGTGCTCACCCCGGGGCTCGCCGTTTTTTTCCACCGCCCAGGCATGGAGTTTCGCGAGCGCGCCGTCGACACAGGCATCGGCAAATTCCGACAGCGTCGCCATGGTTTCGTTGAGATCGGCCCAGCCGGCGAGGTCGCGCCAGGCAATGCGCACCATCTCGCGCCGGCGCCGCTGGCGGAGCCGGGTTTTTAACGCGGCCTCATCCGCCACCTCGGCAACTGCCGTTGTGATGCGTGCGGCCAATTCACCCGACGGATAGGAACGTAACAGATCACCAGAAGAGATAAGATCACTCAGCAGCTCCGGCTGCTGCATACAGCTGCGCGCGACAAAATCGCTGGCGGCGAATACCCGTGGCAGGGTCTCAAGCCATTTCCCCGGTTGGCAGATCGTTGCAGAGTGATGGCACCAGTTCATGCCAGCGTGCGGATACTCGAGTACGCAGCGGCTCGGGAATCGCGGCGAGTGCCGCATCGAATATTTGTTGGGCGGAACCGGACATGCCGCCATGATACCCAAAGGGGCAGCGGTTTACTCGCGGGTGCGCCGCGAAGCGATAACGCTAGACTTTGCTGTTGCTCGACTCCTTCACAACGCTTTTCTCGACGGGCAATCCCGCTTCGCGCCACTCCGGAAAGCCGTCCTCCAGCCGGCGCGCCTGGAATCCCTGTTCGCGCAAGCGTGCCACGGCCTCGAAAGCGAGTACGCAGTGCGGCCCACGGCAATAAGCAACGATCTCCTGTTCGTGCGGTAATTCCTTGAGCCGTTCCTCAAGTTCTTTGAGCGGAACATTCACCGCGCCGGGAACATGACCGGAGGCATACTCCTCCGGCGGGCGCACATCGAGAACTGTCACGAGACCGCGGCGCGCCCGATCGAGCAGCTCCACTCTTGGAATCGGTTCGAGCTCATCCTTGACGGTGAGATAGGAGCGCACCAGACGATCCACGTCGGCCAGGTGCGACTCGGCGAGCCGACGCATGCTGGAAAGCAGCCGGACGACTTCATCGTCGGCAAGACTGTAAAAAACATACAGGCCGTTCTTGCGCGCCTCCACGAGTCCGCTGTGACGCATGACCCGCAGGTGTTGCGAGGTGTTCGCGACCGACAGGCCGGTGAGCTTGGCGAGCGCCTCGACCGTGCGTTCGCCCTGCGCCAGGTATTCGAGCAGCTCGAGCCGGTGGCCATGCCCGACCACCTTCCCGATACGCGCCACCTGGCTGTAAATCTGCTGTTTCAGGTTCTGTCTTGACATATCCGAGCTCTGTAATCTATTATTCAATTGAATACTTGAATATTAGCATACGTGCGTATAAATTCAAGTAATTAATAAGACTGACAATCAATGGATACGCGGGGACCCTATGCTGCAAACGCTGCTGCAAAACGAGACGGGGATACGGCTGACGGTCTTTTTCGGGATCCTGGCCGTGGTGGCCATGGCGGAGATCGCCCTGCCCCGGCGCCAGCTGACCGTTTCCAAACTGCGCCGCTGGGCGAGTAATCTCGGCATCGTATTCCTCAACAGTTTAATCGTGCGCCTGCTTCTGCCCGCGACGGCAGCGGGCTTCGCCGCGTTCGCCGTGAGCCGTGGCTGGGGCGCATTCAACTATCTACGATGTGCCGGTCTGGGTTGCGGTCATCGCGTCGGTCGTGATTCTCGATTTCGCCATCTACCTGCAGCACGTGATGTTCCATGCGGTGCCGGCGCTGTGGCGTTTGCATCGCATGCATCACGCCGATCTCGATTTCGACGTCACCACCGGCGCGCGCTTCCATCCGATCGAGATCCTGCTGTCGATGCTCATCAAGTTCGCCGTGATCGCGGTCATCGGCGCGCCGGTCGCGGCGGTGATCATCTTCGAAGTGCTGCTCAACGCCACGTCCATGTTCAACCACGGCAACCTGCGCCTGCCGGCTGCACTCGATCGCGTGCTGCGCCTGTTCGTCGTCACGCCCGACATGCACCGCGTGCACCACTCGATCGAGGATCACGAAACCAACAGCAACTTCGGTTTCAACCTGTCGCTGTGGGACCGCCTGTTCGGCACCTACAAGGATCAGCCGGACGCCGGACACGAAGGGATGACCATCGGCATCCGCGACTATCGCGAACCGCGGCTCGCCACCGATCTGCCCGGCATGCTGATCCTGCCGTTCCTCGGGCGCGTCACCGGTTACGCCATCAACCGCCGCAACTGGAGCGGCAAGCCATGAACCGCGAGACGCTTGTTCGCATCGTTCTGTTCGCCGCACTCGCCGCGGCGATCGCTCTTGCTTACATCTATCGCGATCTGCTGAATGTCGCGGCACTCGAAGACTGGGTAAAGAAAGCCGGCCCGCTCGGTCCGGTGCTGTACATGGCGGTGTACGCCGTCGCCACCGTGCTGTTCCTGCCCGGCTCGGTGATCACGCTCGCCGGCGGCGCGCTGTTCGGCCCGGTCTGGGGAACGCTCTACAGCCTGACCGGCGCCACCGCTGGGCGCCACGGTGGCGTTCCTGATCGCGCGTTATCTCGCCTCCGACTGGGTGCATCGCAAGGCGGGCGGCTGGACCAAGCAACTCATCGAGGGCGTGGAGCAGGAGGGCTGGCGTTTTATCGCGTTCGTGCGCCTGGTGCCGCTGTTCCCGTTCAACCTGCTCAATTACGCGCTCGGGCTCACGCGCATCGGGCTCCTCGCCTACGTCGTCGGTTCCTACGTATTCATGTTCCCCGGCGCGCTCGCCTACACCTATCTCGGCTACGCCGGGCGCGAGGCGGTCGCGGGCGGCGAAGGTCTGATCCAGAAGGGGCTGCTCGCCCTGGCGCTGCTCGGTCTGGTCGCGTTCCTGCCGAGTCTCATCAAGCGCCTGCGCGGCGCGCCCACGACGGCCGAAGGCAAACTTTCCAGCGCCGAGCTCAAGCAACGGCTCGAGCGGCATGACGACATCGCCGTGCTCGATGTCCGGCCCGCCAAGGATTACACCGGCGCACTCGGACACATCGCCGGTTCGCTCAACATCCCGATCGATGAACTGCCACGACGCCTGGCTGAGCTCGAACCGCGGCGCGAGCTTCCGATCGCGGTGATCTGCCGCACCAACAAGATGTCCGGCAAGGCGGTGCAGTTGTTGCGTGAAACCGGATTCAAGCAGGCGCTGCTCGTGGACGACGGCATGGTCGGGTGGCAACGCCAGCAAGGCAAACCCCTGCCCGCCGGACAGGAAAACGATTGTGCCGCGATGCCGGTACCGGGGAGCGTGAGCGCCGGCACCGGCAAGGCCATCACCATCGTCATCCAGAACGCGCCGTACAAGGGCGACAACAAGGCCTGGCACGCGCTGCGCCTCGCGGGCGCGGCGCTGGCCGAGGACATGAAGGTGCGCGTGCATCTGCTCGACGACGGCGCGGTGCTCGCACGGCGCGGCCACCAGGTGCCGGACGGCGCCGTGGACCTCGAGAAACTGCTCACCGAACTCATGGAGTGCGGGCTCGAGGTGCGCGCCTGCGCCATGGCGATGAACGAATGCAAGCTCGACGAACGCGATCTCATCGCCGGCGTGCAAACCGGCTCGATGACGGCGCTCGCGGGCTGGATCAAGGAATCCGACATTGTTCTGACTTTCTGAGGACCACGACCATGTGCGAATTGTTCGGACTCAGCAGCAACCGGCCGGTGCTACCGGGGGAGTTGCTTCGCCGATTCAGAGAGCGGGGCGGTAATACCGCCGACAATCCCGACGGCTGGGGTCTCGCTGTGCTCGAAGACGGTGCGTTCCGTCTCATCAAGGAACCGCAGCCTGCGGTGCGCAGCGCGCGTTTTCTCGAACTCAGCACACAAGTCCACGCCCCGTTGATCCTCGGGCATGTGCGCAAGGCCAACCCGCCCACCGCGAAGATTCTCGAAAACACACATCCGTTTCGCCGCACCTGCTGCGGACGCGAATGGATTTTCGCGCACAACGGGATCATCCCCGACACGACCGCGCTCGGCGGCCCGGGCATCGCGTCGCTTTGCACGCTGTCGGGCGTCACCGATTCCGAGCACGCCTTCTGCGTGGTGCTGGACTACATCGCGGCGGCTTTCTCCTCGTCGGAAACCGTGGAAGACCATGGTTGGTTCGATGCGCTCGCGCGCGCGGCCGAAATGCTCGCCTCCCACGGCCGCTTCAATTTCCTGATGTCGGACGGCGTGCACCTCATCGCCTACGGCCACGACCGGCTGCACAGCCTCGCCGACTCGCGCGCCGCCTTGCGGCTCGATGCCGCGACCGAGACGGCGGTCATCGCCACCGAGCCATTGACCGAGGGCCCGGGCTGGATCGCCTTTGAACCCGGCGAACTGCGCGTCTACCGCGCCGGGCGACGGATCGCACGTTTCATTACCCATCCGCGCGCCATGGCGCCGGCGCCCGACGGCGACCTGCCGCGCACCAATACCATTGTGTCCGATACCGCGCGGCCAACGCCGCTCACGAACGGAGCCTTGCCATGAAAAAAGTATCCGTGATGTGTTTCCACGACGAGCTGTGTCAGGTATTCAACGCCCTGATGACGGCGCTGAGTCTGCTGCGCGATGGATCGAAGGTGACGCTGTTCTTCGGTTCGCGCGGCATCAACGCCGTGCACCGCGACAAGATGAAGACGCTCACCTGCCTCCCGGATGAGCCACCGGAGGTCGGCAAGGCGGTCATGGACAAAATGGACGAGATGGGTCTGCCGCTGATCGAGGACCTGTTCGTCATGCTGATCGCGGAAGGCGCGACCGTGCTCGCCTGCCCGCTCAACCTGTCGCTCTTCGGCATGACACCAAAGGACCTGGTGGACGGGGTCAAGCCGGCCGACCCGGCGAAGTACTACAAGGAAGTGGTCACCCCGGCGGACATGAATCTGACGTTTTAACGGAGAACGTGACATGAAATACCTGTTCATTCTGAACGACCCGCCCTACGGCACCGAACGCAGCTACAACGGGTTGCGGCTGGCGCGCGAGCTGCTCAAGGACCCCAAGGCGGGCAACGAGGTGCACGTGTTTCTGCTCGGCGACGCGGCGGCGTGCGCCAAGAGCGGCCAGAAGGTGCCGCAGGGTTACTACCATCTCGAGTCGTTCCTGAAGATGATCGCCCGCGCCGGCGGCGAGATCGGCGTGTGCAGCAGCTGCATGGACGCCCGCGGGATGGCCGACACCGATCTCGTCGACGGGGCCTTTCGCGGACACCTCGCCGAGCTGAGCGCGTGGACAGTCTGGGCTGACAAGGTGCTTGTCTTCTGAAAAGGAGTGACAGATAAAACCCATGGCCGCCACGATCCATCCGATCCACTACCAGCCGCGCCGCGCCGCGGCCTCGGAGCAGGAAAGCCTGCCGCGCCGCTACAGCCGAGCCGTGCAGTGGCTGAGCATGGCGGCCTTCACCCTCGCCTTCGTCGGCTGGCTCAACGAAACCTGGCTGTTCCTGTTCGACAATCCGATCTGGCTCAACCGCTACACCGAGTACGCGATCATTCTCGCGTTTGGCCTGTGGCGTATTTACGCGGAGCAGAACCGCTACACGCGCCTGCGCCTCACCGTGCTGGTCGTCCTGGTCACGGTGTTCATGTGGCTCTTCCCCTGGCTGTGGCCGACGTTCGAACCCTACGTCGGCTATCTCTGGGGACAACCGATTTTCCCGTCGATCCATATCCCCGGCACCATCACGTTCTTTCTGATATTGGCGGCGGTGTTTCTCTTCGGCCGACGCGTGGTGTGCGGCTGGAACTGCCCCTGCGTCGGCATCCGCGAGACCGTGGGCTTTGCTTTCCGCGACCGCACGGTGCGCGGCAAATGGGCGTGGCGGCTGCGCCACACCAAGTGGTTCTTCTTCGTTTTTTACGTCGGCGTGATGATCGTGACGCAGTACCCGCCGAACAGCTGGACCGTGAGCTTCGTGGGGCTGTTCTATCTGATCATCGGGCTCACCTACTTCGGCACGTTCTTCGTCGCGCCATTCACCGGCAACCGCTTCTATTGCCGCTACCTCTGTCCGTACGGCGCGACCTTCGGCCTGCTCAACCACGCCGGCTTCTACGGCATCCAGATGGACAAGGACAAATGCAACGATTGCCGCCGCTGCGAACAGGTGTGCGACATGGGCATTCCGGTGTGGGAACAGGGGAAGCAATCCGGGCGCATCACCGGCATCGAGGACTGCATGGGCTGCGGGCGCTGCGTGGTTTCGTGCCCGACCGACGCGCTCGAGATCCGCGATGTGCGCAATCTCTTCCGCCCGAAGCTCGTCCAGAACGGCAGCCATCTGATGAAGAAAGCTCCCATGGAGCCGGTGCCGCGCATCGAACCGACGGCGCGCCCGGCCGGCGAGCGCGTGTGCGACACCAACGAGATCTACGTGCGTCCGCCGCTCGCCGAGATCCAGCGGCAGGCGGCACGCTGCCTCGACTGCGGCGTGCCTGGCTGCCGCAGCGGCTGCCCGCTCGCCAACCGCATCCCCGACTGGATGCAGGCCGCGGCGAAAGGCGAGTTCACCGCCGCCGCCGAGATCGCCAGCGCCACGAGCACGCTGCCCGAGGTTTGCGGTCGTCTTTGCCCGCAGCACCGGCTGTGCGAAAGCGCGTGCACGCGCGCGAAGGAGAACGGTGCCGTTACCATCGGGGCCATCGAGCGCTACGTAACCGAACTCGCGCTTGAGAGTGGCTGGAAACCGGCGGCGCCAGCAGCGCGCAACGGCCGGCGCATCGCCGTCATCGGCGCCGGCCCGGCCGGGCTGGCGTGCGCGGATTTCCTGAGCCGCGCCGGCTGCGCGGTGACTGTTTTCGACCGGCACGCCGAGATCGGCGGGCTGCTCGCGCAAGGCGTGCCGTCGTTCAAGCTCGACCGCGCGGTGCTCGAAACGCGCCGCGACTTGCTGGAAACGGCGGGTATCGAATTCCGACTCGGCGTCGAGGTGGACGGACCGGCGATGCACCGGTTCGTCGACGATCACGACGCGGTATTCCTCGCCACCGGCACGCAGGCGCCGCGCGAGATTGCATTGCCGGGCCGGAAACTGCGCGGCGTCATCGCCGCGCTCGATTACCTGAAGCCGTCGACGGCTTACAGAGCGAAGCACGTGCTCGTGCTGGGCGGCGGCGACACCGCGATGGACTGCGCGCGCACGGCGCGGCGCGCGGGCGCCGAGGTCACGGTCTGCGCACGCGCCGCCGCGGAGAGCCTGCGCGCTTCGCCGCGCGAGCTGAAGGCGGCGCGCGAGGAAGGCGTGGCGTTCCGCTTCCGGCATTATCCGCTTGAAATCATCGGCACCGACGCGGTCGCGGCGGTGCGCTTCCAGACGCCCGACGGCGAGCTCACCGAGGCCTGCGATGCGGTGATCCTCGCCTTCGGCTTCGTCGCGCAGCCGCCCGCGTGGCTGTCCACGCTCGGCGTCGAGACCGACGCGCATGGACGTATCCGCGTGGACGCGCACGGGCGCACGACTCATCCCAAAATTTACGCCGGCGGCGACAATGCGCGCGGTCCGGACCTGGTGGTGACCGCGATGGCCGACGGCCGCGCGGCGGCACATGGCATTCTCGAAAGTTTCCGGCTGACCACGCGCGCGCTGGCGGCGTTGCGCGGCCCGAGAGCGACGGCATCGCCACGCCCTGCCACGGCCGCCGCGGAGCACTGAACATGCGGCGCGCGCTATGGCATCCTCGGCTCCGTAAGCGGTACATCCCTGTACCGCTTCTCATTCTGCTTCTTCGTCTTCGCGATTCCCGCGCACGCCCATCACACCAAGGAACATGTGCTCGGCGCCCCGTCGCCGCCCCCGGCGGCCATCACGCCGGCGCCGGCGGATGAGACAGGTGGTCGCGGGCTGTGGCTGGCGCTCGGGCCGTTCTTCGCGCTGGCCGCGCTCGGCGCGTTGCGCTGGGGTTACCGCCGCCACCGCGAAGGCAAAACCAAAAACCCACGGGGCTGAGCCATGCGTCGCCGCTACCTCTGGGTCACGCTGGCGATTACGCTGTTCGCGATTCCCGCGGGTTATGGCTACGTCTACTGGAACAAGAGCGGTCCGGGCGCAGGGGTGTATTCACGCGAATGGAAACCCGAACCGGTGCATGCCTACTGGGATCCGGATCATTTCTACCAATCGGTGCAAACCCTGCAAGGCGAGTTCAAGGGCGAAGAGTGCATTGCCTGCCACACTGCCGTCACGCCCGGTATTGTCAACGACTGGCGCGCCAGCCGGCACGCCAGTCCGGGCAACGGCAAAGCGCAGGTATTCTGCCCGGCGTGTCATGGCTCCAATCATCAGGCACTGCACATGCCCACGCCCAAGGTTTGCGCGCAGTGCCATGAGAATCGCGTCACGCAGTTTCTGGACGAGAAGCGCTACGGCTTCCCAAGCCATGCCCTGGCGATGGAACGCGCGGTGGATGCCAAGCACTTCGCCGACAAGCCCAAGGCCGAGGTGGCGGCCTGCCTGCAGTGCCACTCGGTCGCGACCAAGTGCGATTCCTGCCATACGCGCCACCGCTTCAGCGCCGCCGAGGCACGCCGGCCCGAGGCCTGCCTCACCTGTCATTCCGGCCCGCCGCATCCGGACGACGACACTTATTTCGCCTCGGCGCATGGCAAGAAATATCTCGCGGAGAGCGCGAAGCAGGACTGGAACAAGCCGCTCGCCAAGGGCAACTACGCCACACCCACCTGCGCCTATTGCCACCTGCATGACGGAACCCATCAGGTCGCGGACAAGACGATCTGGAAGTTCGGCCTGCAGGAGGTGAACCCGAACACCTCCGGCAACGAGGTGCGCCGTGCCGCCTGGGTCAAGGTATGCGGCGACTGCCATGACGCCGCCTGGTCAGCGGAGCAACTCAAGGGCCTCGATCGCGAACGCAAACAGGCGTGGCGCAAGCTCTATCAGGCGGAGAACACGCTCAAGGACCTGCGCGCGAAGGACCTGCTGCACCCGGGCGCGAAGCAACGCCCGCCCTACCCGATGGACACCATGGAAAGGTTTTTTCCGCACGCACGCATCGGCTTTCTCGACGGCCAGTCTTCGGCGTTTTACAACGTCTCGCCGATCGAGCGCGATTACTTCGAGATGTGGTACTTCACCAATCTCGGCGCCTACAAGTCAGCCGCCCACAACGACGACGCGGGGGTAGAGCGCTGGCATTCGATCATGGACAAGTCCCTCACCGCCATCGAAACGAAGGCGCAAGCACTGCGCACGCAGGGCGCGGTCGAGAAAAAAATGCTCGGCCGGCGCGCCGACCCGGGTAGCCTGTGGCTCGAAGGCGAGTACACCACCTACAACCGGGAGCACAACTGATGCGTGGGCTCTGTTTCCTGCTGCTCATTACTGTTACCGGCGCTCGCCATGG
Organism: uncultured Gammaproteobacteria bacterium; assembly: GCA_963750625.1. Lineage (GTDB taxonomy): Bacteria > Pseudomonadota > Gammaproteobacteria > Acidiferrobacterales > Sulfurifustaceae > Sulfuricaulis. Next base: position 30,247 of record CAVVRV010000032.1, read on the forward strand.
CGGGTGAAAAGCCGCCGGCCGGGCAATTCACGAATGCACAATGCCTGAGCTGTCACGCGAGCCGCGACGCGAAACTCGTCGCCGCCTGGCGCGCCAGCAGCCACGCGCGTACTGTCCCGAAGGCCGACTGCGTCGCCTGCCACGGCACCGCGCACACCGGCAGCCTCGCACGCGCCCGGCGCGACGGCGCCTGCGTCGGATTGCCATGAAAAATTAAATCGCGCGGTCGTGCACAGCTACGCCACCTCGAAGCACGGCGTCATCATGCGACTCGAGGAGGCCGGCTACGACTGGTCGCAACCGCTCGCCCGCGGCAATTACCGCGCGCCCGGCTGCGCCTACTGTCATCTGCACGCCGGCGAACACGATGTCAGCCGTTCCATCACGCCCTGGGTTCCGTTGGCCTCGCCAACAACAGCGGTACCGGGTACGGAGCTCCCGGCCATCATGACGGTGTGCGGGGATTGTCACGCGCCGCGTTACATCGCCGAACAGGCGGGCGTTGGCGCGCGCATGCTCGACGTCGCGCGCATGAAACTGCGCGAGGCGCATGATGTCGTCGCGCGCCAGCGCGAGACGCTCGCACCGCCGGATCGCGCGGCGCTCGATGCGCTGTTCGGCGGCATGCAGACGCATGCACGCAACGTGCGTCTCGGCGCCGGACATCAGTCACCGGACTATCAATGGTGGCACGGACAACCGGCGCTCGATGGCGACCTGCTTCGCATCAAGGGGGTGGTCGCGGAACAGGAGCGCCGCACCCTTACCGATCGCGCACGTACCACAGCGGGCGGCAACTCCAAAGCCGAGCAACCATGAACCCGGGCGAGTACGAGGCGTGGTACCAAACCGCGCGCGGAAGCTGGATCGCCGGCCGCGAATTCGACCTGATGAGGCGGCTGCTGGATGCGCCGGCCGGCGCCACGCTGCTCGACGTCGGTTGCGGCACGGGCCATTTCAGCCGCCGCTTCGCCGCCGCCGGTCTGCGGGTCGCCGGGCTCGACCCGGACCCGGCGATGCTGGAACATGCGCGTGGCCTCGGCGGCGGAGTAAGCTATCTGCCCGGTACGGGAACCGCGCTTCCCTTCGGCGACAATGCCTATGACTATGTCACGGCGGTGACCAGTTTGTGTTTCATCGCCGATCCCGAGCGGGCCTTGCGGGAGATGTGGCGCGTGGCGCGGCGCGCGGTGTTGCTCGGGCTGCTCAACCGCCGCAGCCTGCTCTATCGGCAGAAGCGCGACCGCGGCGCCTATCGCGGCGCGCGCTGGGATACGTCCGCGGATGTCAGGCGCTGGGCGCGGCAACTCGAACCCGCGCCGCGGGTCACGGCGCGCAGCGCCATATTCATGCCCGGCGGCGGCGCATTCGCGCGCGCGGCCGAGGCGGTGCTCCCCGGTGTGTTGCCGTGGGGCGCGTTCCTCGCGGTGGTCCTGCGCAAGCCGGAACACAGTGAATTGATTTCGGAAAATAAGTTACGACACGGAAACGGAGAATGAATATGAGCAGCAACACCAGAACACTCGACAGCGTGCGGAATTATTACGGACAGGTGCTCAAGACGAATCAGGATTTGAAAACCAACGTTTGTTGCACCGGCGAATCGCCCGCCCCGCGGATGCGGGAAATTCTCAAGGACATCCATCCCGATGTCGTCGCCAAATTCTACGGCTGCGGCTCGCCGATCCCGCCCGAGTTGACGGGAAGAACGGTGCTCGATCTGGGATCGGGTTCGGGCAGGGACTGTTTTATTCTTTCGAAGCTGGTCGGTCCCGCCGGCCGCGTGATCGGCGTGGACATGACGCCGGAACAGCTCGACACCGCCCGTCGTCACGTCGGGTATCACATGGAGAAATTCGGCTACGCGAAACCCAACGTCGAATTCCTGTCGGGATACATCGAGGACCTGAAAAGTCTCGGCATCGAAAACGACTCGGTCGACGTCGTGGTTTCCAATTGCGTCATCAATCTCTCGCCGGACAAGCAACGCGTGTTCGCGGAAATCTTCCGCGTGCTCAAGCCGGGCGGGGAGCTGTATTTCTCCGACGTGTTCGCCGACCGCCGAATCCCGAAGCACCTGGCCGAAGACCCGGTGTTGCTGGGCGAGTGTCTGGGCGGCGCGCTCTACATCGAGGATTTCCGGCGGCTGCTCGCCGGGGTCGGCTGCCTCGACCACCGGGTCGTCAGCGATTCAAAGCTCGCGCTCACCGATCCCGCCGTCGAACAAAAAGCCGGCATGATCGGTTTCCATTCGCTCACCGTGCGCGCCTTCAAGCTCGATCTCGAGGATCGCTGCGAGGATTACGGGCAGGTGGCCCATTACCTCGGCACCGTCGCGGAGCAGCCCCACGGTTTCGTTCTGGACGATCACCACCGGTTTGAAACCGGTCAACCGCAGCCGGTCTGCGGCAATACCGCTTCGATGCTGAGCCAAACGCGCTACGCGCCGCATTTCAAAATCATCGGTGACACCAGCGTCCATCACGGTCTATTCGATAGCGGACCAAAATCCGCCGCAGGTCCGAAGAATGGCAGCGTGCCCAGCGGTTCTTGTTGCTGAATAATAACGTGGTCGGCGGCCGAGGAACCCATCCGTGAAAGCGATAATCCCCCAAAAGATCGAGGAGTACTGCCTGCGTCACACCACGGCGCGCGACAAGCTGCTGCGGGAACTCGAAAAGTACACCCAACGGCACTGCGCCGATGCCCAGATGCTCATCGGCCCGCATGAGGGCGCCCTGCTCGCCATGCTCGTGCGCCTGACCGGCGCGCGGCGCATCCTGGAGATCGGATGCTTCACCGGTTATTCGGCGCTGTGCATGGCCGAAGCGTTACCCAGGAATGGCAGGCTCACCACCTGCGAGATCAAGCCGGAGCATGCCGAGATCGCGCAGTCGTTCTTCGACCGCAGTCCTCACGGGCACAAGATCAAGCTGCACCTCGGCCCCGCGCTCGAGACGCTCGCGGGACTGCCGGCCTCGGCAAGCTTCGATTTCGTTTTTCTCGATGCCGATAAAGAGAACTACGTGAACTACTACGAAGCGGTGCTGCCGCGCCTGCGATCCGGCGGGCTGATCGTCGCCGACAACGTGCTGTGGTCAGGACGCGTGCTCGCACCGAAAAAGAAAACCGACCGCGCCGTGGTCGCCTTCAACAAACACGTCCGCCGCGATCCGCGCGTCGAATGCGTGATGCTGCCCGTGCGTGATGGCGTGAGTTTGATCAGAAAACGTTGACTGCAATCTGCCGAGCGTGCGCTGCGCGCCATTCAAGCTGCTACTGCCGGGTGACTCCCGCACCCGCGGCGGCGTGACACACGTTGTTGTTCACGAAAACTCGTCACCCCGCTCGCGGGCAGACAGCAAACGTGGCATTTGCGAGGATGACAACGACGTACAACAACCAAAAATAAAAGCCCCGCTTGCGGGGCTTTTATTTTTACTTCACCTCTACGACGGACCTTACATATCCATCCCGCCCATACCGCCGGCGGGTATCACTTTTTGGCGGCTGTCTTGTTGTTGACGTTGACCACGCTCGAGGTAATACACCACGTCGCGGATTTGTTCGTCCGTAAGTTCCTGACCCCAAGGCGGCATGAAAGCGGAGCGGCCCATGGCGCCGCCGCCATTGCGGATAATCATCTCCTTGTACTGGTCCGATTTGTCGCTCAGGCGCAGGTTCGCCGGCGGTGGATTGTAATTCCTGGCCGCGCGGCCTTTACCGTCCGCGTGGATGCCGTGGCACAGCACGCAATTGGTCTTAAACACGATATAGCCACGCACGTCCTTGAACGCTTCTTCCGGTCCCTGCTGGTCCGGTTCCGCGGCCCAGGCGGGGAGACCTAATCCCAAGGCGACAAGCCACAACAGCGTCTTGAGAACATTCCTCATTTTGTAACCTCGATGACCAGTTTCATCTGTGAGTGGATGGCGCATTCAACTTCCACCACGCCGGGGTTATTGAACGTGAGCGTTCTGCCCTGGCCCTGGGGATATGAGCCCAGGTCGAAAGTTTTGGCGTCGGACAAAGAGAACACATTGTGGAAGAACGGATCATCATTGACGAAATTCACCGTGTCGCCGACCTTGATCTTGAGATGCGACACGCTGAACTGCTTGTCCTTCTGGTCAACCTTGAATTCCGCCGCCGTGGCGTTCAACGCCACCGCGAGCAACAGACAACCGAACAAATTTCTGAGAAACATGATTTACTCCTTATCGTGGTAATTGCGGGATCGTCACCAGCAGGGGCGCGCCGGTCAGACTCTTGAGAAAAGCCACCAGGTCCTGCTTTTCCTGCGGCGTCAAATTCAACGCTTCCATGTTGGGGTCGAGGTTGTCCTTGACGTCACCGCCACGGTCATAGTGGTCGACGACCTCTTCCAGGGTCCGGTACATGCCGTTGTGCATGTACGGCCCGTTCAGCGCCACGTCGCGCAGGGTCGGTGTCTTGAACGCGCCTTTGTTGACCTTGACCTTGCGTTGGGTGTAGCGGCCGACGTCCTCCGACATGCCTTTCGGCGTCTTGAGGCCGATGTTGTGAAAGCCGTTGTCGGTGAAATTGAACCCTTCATGGCAGACATCGCACTTGGCCTTGCTGGTGAACAGCTTGAACCCGCGCTTGGCCGATTCGTCCACGGCCTTCTTATCGCCCGCGTGCCAACGATCGAACGGCGCATTGGCGGACACGATCGTGCGCTCGAAGCTGGCGAGCGCCTTGGCGATGGTCTTTTCCGTGATTCCCTCGCCGGGATAGGCGCGCTCGAACGCCGCGGTATATCCCGGGATCGCCACAAGCCGTTCGACCAATATCGGCATGTCCTGGTCCATCTCGGCCTTGGCCTTGATCGGACCCGTGGCCTGATCTTCCAGGCTGGCGGCGCGGCCGTCCCACATGAAGATCGTGTTGTAGGCGACGTTCAGGATCGTCGGCGTGCGACGCGGGAGTTTTTTCATGCCGTCGCCGATGGCCGTCGGCAGGCCATCCGACCAGCTCAGGGCCGGGTTGTGACAGCTGGCGCAGCTGATCCACTGTGAACCGGACAGGCGCGGATCGAAAAACAGCATCTTGCCCAGTTCCACGCGCGCCGGCGTGATGGCGTTGTCCGCCGGCACCGGCACCGCGATCGGGCGCAGATAGGGGTCGGGTTTGGCGGTGGTGGCACGGGTCACGCCCGCGACGGCCATCAGGCACATCAAGCCTGTCATCAAAATTGTGCGGCCGAACAGAATCAAACGTCTATTAATGCTCATGGTTGCTCTCCCGTTTTCAAACTGGCGGTAACGCCATACGTTTATCGGTCGGCAGCGGGTTCATCGCTTGGCCACCCACAATTTCTTGATGGGCAGTGGCGCAGAAACCGGCCTTCCAGACACTTCCACTACAACCGGCGGTTCGGTCATTGCCGGTTGGTTTTGATTCGTCGATGCCGGCACCCCCCGGGGCTCCGGCGCATCGGCGATCTTGAAAATCTTCACGACGTGCACGAGATGCTCGGCCTGTTCCATGAGCATGGAGGTGGCGGCCGTGGTCTCCTCGGCCAGCGCGGCATTCCTCTGAGTGCTATCGCCCAGCTGCGTGACGGCTATGTTGATATGTTCGAGACTCTGGCTTTGTTCGCCGGAGGCATGGGCAATCTCCTGGATAAGCGTGCTGACACGATCCACCTGTGCCACGATTCCATCCGTCGACGCACGTGCCTGGTCGACGAACTTGCCGCCGTCGTTGATCGTGGACTCCGAATCGGTGATCAGGCTCTTGATCTCCTTGGCCGCCGTGGCGCAGCGTTGCGCCAGCGCGCGCACCTCACCGGCAACGACGCCGAAACCCCGACCGTGTTCGCCGGCACGCGCCGCCTCGACCGCGGCATTCAAGGCCAGAAGATTCGTCTGAAAGGCGATCTCGTCGATCATGCTGATCACGCCGGTGATTTGCTTGGCGCTGTTGTTGATTCGGGAAATGGTTTTGACCACTTCGTCCATGCGCATGGCGCCTTCTTGCGCTCTGTCGCGCGAGCTTTGCGCGATTTCATTGACCTTGATGGAGTTATCGGCGTTGTGTCTCACCGTCGCCGTAAGTTCTTCCATGCTGGAAGCGGTTTCCTCCAACGACGCGCTCTGCTCGCCGGTGCGCTGCGCCAGATCGGCGTTGCCCATTGCGATCCCCTGCGTGGTGGTCATGATCGATTCACTTCCGCGTCGCGCCTGGCGCACGATGTGGGTGAGGTCGTCGTTCATTTTCTTCAGCGCCTTGAGCAGCTCGCCGGTTTCGTCCCGGGTTTTTATCTCTATCCTGCCGGTCAAGTCGCCGGTCGCGACCCGGTTGGCGATGTTGACCGCGGCCTTGATCGGCCGCGTGATGGTGCGCGTCACCCAAACGGAGATGACAAATCCCACGACTAAGATCGTTACGATCAGTCCCAGCACCCAGGAGGAGACGGTCTTGTAATCCGCCACGGCGTATTCATAGTCGGTGCGCGCGATGTTGTTGTTGTAATCGATGAGATCGCCTAATACGTCATGCGCCTGGCGGAACTCCGCCGCGAGCCGGCCTTGAAACAGCGCCATCGCCTTGCCCTTGTCGCCGGCCGTGCTTGGCGATAGGACGTCGTGGGCGATGCTCTCGGCGTATTTCTTGAAATTGGATTGATAGTTGTCGAACAGCTTCTGTTCTACCGGCAGGCGTGGAGTTGCCTTGTATTGCTCGAGGATCGCCTCGATCTGCTGGCGCTGCCGCTGGATGTCTGCCGTCAGCTGCGTCATTTCGTCGCCGCTCTTGGACAAGATGTGACTCAGGGTGTCGACCCGCATGCGGTACAGGTCCGATTGCATCCCGCTCAACCCCTTGATCTCAAGCAGGTTACGGGTATACACGTGGTCCATGCGGACGTTCAGAACGCTCATGTAGCTCAAGCCCCAGAATCCCTGAATAGCGGCCAGCGCCACCAAGAGACCGAAGCCGATGGCCAGGCGTTTTCCTATGGTTAAATCTCGTAATCCCGACAAGTAACTCATCTGGTTCTCGACGTATTTGTATTCATGCAAATCCGACCGTTCCGGTTACTGAAGCGGAAGCCACAGCTTGGGGGTCAAGTTAATGCAATGACCATGCCATGGCAGGGTTTTTTCCATGCCGAACAAACACTTCAAGGGAGTCGTAATATAAGAAAAAACTGATAAACGAATGTCACCACGTCGAGCGTGGTACTGTCCGTGCGTGATGGCGTGAGTCTGATCCGAAAACTTTGTAGATCAGTTTTTAAGCAATCGCTGCAAAATGAAAGGCCCCGTTTCCGGGGCCATGGCGTCAGCTTCGCATACAGCGCCTAATGCGCCGCTACTCGGTTTTCTTCACAAACCGAGTTCTTTCTCGAGCGATTTCTGGTCCTGCTTGAACTTGTCCTGGCGTTTCGCCTCGGCCTTCTCGCTCTCAGCCTCGGACTTTTTCGCCAGGCCTTCAGCCTTGGCGCTGTCACCGGCAATGTCAGTAGAACTCCACCGCCAGTTTATTCTCGCCCTTGCTGGCATGCTCGTCACCGAGCTTGCGCGCCTTGTCCCGGACGCCCTTGGCCTTCTGCGGTTTCTCGGCGAACTCATAATAAGCAATGGCGTTCTCGATGGAACGGCGCGCACTGTCGGCGGCCAATGTGTCGCCGCGCTTCTCGGCGCGCTCGGTCACTTTGGCGGACCCGGTGCCGGCGTAATACACCCAATCCCTGGCCTTGCCGAGTTCCTCGCGCGATTCCTTGCGGGCCGCGAACGCCTTCTCTTCGGCGGCGAGCCACTTGTCCACGTTGCGGGAGGCGAGCCCGCGCAGTTCCTTGACGCGTGCCTCGTTGTTGCGACGCTTGAAATGGTCGATGGCGCCACCGACGGCATTGGTGTCGTCCGGTTTCGCGTTGGCCTGCTTCAGCATCACGCGATCCGCATCGGCCTCAAGACCCGAGGCTTGGTACCAGTCAAAGGCTTCCTTGAGTCGGCCCTGCTTTTCCTCCTGATCACCGAGCGTGCGGCCCACCCGTTTCATCAGGGCTTCGCGCCGCTTGCCGGCCTCGTTGCCGAGACATTCCCACGCGACGGTACTCGCTGTGTTGAACGCCTCCTTCAGTTTTCCGGCCTTTTCGCTGTCCTCGGCTCTTTTCATCTTCAGCGTTTCGGCGGCGATCTCCTTGTCCGGGCAACCGTCGGCGAACACGATCGGCGGATTCATGGCGCGCAAGCGCCATGACAGCACGATAAATCGGCAGAATTTCGTTTTATGTCATGAATGGACTCCCCTAAATTATTTCAGCAGCTCAATGGCGTCTTTGAAGCCAAAGCCACTCTTGCTCTTTGCCGCCTTGGCGCCGTCACTCTTGGCTTCGTTGCACCACTGTCTCCACCGCCCATCATCATCTTGCCCATTCCCCCCATGTCCATCTTGGTGTAGCCGGACGGAACCTCGAACAGCGAGGCGTCCTGCTTGCCGATCTTGAGATTGTCGAGCTCCATCTTCATGCGATCCTTTTTGCCCTTGTCGACGGAGATGACGTCGAGTTTCATCATGATGTTTTCCTTGGTCATCCACCAGAACCCGCCCATCTTCGATCCGTTGGGCTTTTTCTCCTTCATGATGATCTTGCTTTTGGTGGTCTTCACGCCGTTGATCGTTTCCGGACCGACCGTGGTCTGCTCGACGTCGTAGTTCGACAGGTCGTCCTTGCTGACCTTGGGATCGCTGAGTTTCATCTCCATGTACATGCTCTCGGACGGCATCAGGTTCCAGGCCATTTTCTTGTCGCGGCGCATGATCATGATCATCTTCTCGCCGCCATCGCTCATCTCCCGCCGTTCCTTGTTCGGCGCCTGGTAAATCTTGCCCTTAACAGCACTATCTGCGGTTTCCATGCTCCAATCGGCCGAATACTCGACATTGGCGGGCTGCGACGCCATCGCCGGCGCCGCCAATACGAAACCTGCCACGATCAACCATTTTTTCACTTGCATCGAGATGACTCTCCTGACTTGTTTATGTTGAACGTCAACGCCCTGGAAAACCTTTTTACGCTGCCGAAGCTGGCTCAGCGTAGATGAAATCACCGGCGGACGGCAAGCGATTACGCGTCTTCCGTTACCGGTTCGCGATGCCAAAAAAAGAAAGGCCCCGTTTCCGGGGCCTTTCGATTTACATCACAGGATGGACAGACTTACATATCCATTCCGCCCATGCCACCCATTCCGCCCATGCCACCCATACCGCCACCGCCGCCATGAGCTTCTTCCTTCGGCATTTCGGCGACCATGGCCTCGGTCGTGATCATGAGGGCGGCGACGGAGGCCGCGTTCTGCAGCGCGGTGCGCGTCACCTTGGTCGGATCGAGGATGCCCATCTTCAGCATGTCGCCGTACTCATCGGTCGCGGCGTTGTAGCCGTAGTTGACGTCCTTGCTCTCGGCGACCTTGTGGTACACCACGGAACCCTCGATACCGCCGTTCTCCACGATCTGGCGCAGCGGTTCCTGCATGGCGCGCACCGCGATCTGGATGCCGACGTCCTGGTCGTGGTTGTCGCCCTTGAGACCCTTGATCGCACTGACGGCGCGCACCAGCGCCACACCACCGCCCGGGACGATGCCTTCTTCCACGGCGGCGCGGGTGGCGTGCAGCGCGTCTTCCACGCGCGCCTTCTTCTCTTTCATTTCCATTTCGGTCGCGGCCCCGACCTTGATCACGGCGACACCGCCGGCGAGCTTGGCCATGCGCTCCTGCAGCTTTTCCTTGTCGTAGTCGCTGCTGGCTTCCTCGATCTGGGCCTTGATCTGCTTGATGCGCCCTTCGATGTCCTGCTTCTTGCCGGCGCCATCGATAATGGTGGTGTTTTCCTTGTCCACCGTAACACGCTTGGCGGAGCCGAGCATGCTGGCATCGGCCTTCTCGAGGCTCATGCCGAGTTCATCGGAGATCACCGTGCCCGCCGTCAGGATGGCGACATCCTGCAGCATCGCCTTGCGGCGGTCGCCGAAGCCCGGCGCCTTCACGGCGCAGACCTTGAGGATGCCGCGGATGTTGTTGACCACCAGGGTTGCCAGCGCCTCGCCCTCAACGTCTTCGGAGACGATCAGCAGCGGCCGGCCCTGCTTGGCCACGCCTTCGAGGATCGGCAGCATCTCGCGAATGTTGGAGATCTTCTTCTCGTAGATCAGGATCAGCGGATTCTCGAGTTCCACGCTCATCGTGTCCTGCTTGTTGATGAAGTAGGGCGAGAGATAGCCGCGGTCGAACTGCATGCCTTCCACGGTATCCAGCTGGTTCTCGAGGCCCGAGCCTTCCTCAACCGTGATCACGCCTTCCTTGCCGACCTTGTTCATGGCATCGGCGATGATCTTGCCGATGGATTCGTCGGCGTTGGCGGAGATGGTGCCCACCTGGGCGATCTCCTTGGCGTCGGAACAGGGCTTGGAAATCTTCTTCAGCGCCTCGACCGCCGCGGTGACGGCTTTGTCGATGCCGCGCTTGAGGTCCATCGGGTTCATGCCGGCGGCGACGGACTTCAGTCCCTCGCGCAGCATGGCCTGGGCCAGCACGGTGGCGGTGGTGGTGCCGTCGCCGGCGACGTCGGAAGTCTTGGAAGCGACCTCTTTCACCATCTGCGCGCCCATGTTTTCGTACTTGTCCTTCAGTTCGATTTCCTTGGCGACGCTGACGCCGTCCTTGGTGACCGTCGGGGCGCCGAAGGATTTCTCCAGCACCACGTTGCGGCCCTTGGGACCGAGCGTGATTTTCACCGCGTCGGCCAGGATATTGACGCCGCGCAGCATGCGCGTGCGGGCGGGATCGCCGAATATAACGTCTTTCGCTGCCATAAATAATTTCCTCTCTGAATTCGTTCGGTTGGTTACTTCTCGACTACGCCCATGATGTCTTCTTCGCGCATCACGAGCAGCTCTTCATTGCCGACTTTGACCTCGGTTCCGGAGTACTTGCCGAAGAGGATCTTGTCGCCGACCTTGACGTCGAGCGGACGGAGCTTGCCGTCTTCGAGGATCTTGCCGTGACCCACGGCGACGATTTCGCCCTGGATCGGTTTTTCCTTGGCGGTATCGGGAATGACGATGCCTCCGGGTGACTTACGCTCTTCTTCCAGGCGGCGCACGATCACGCGGTCGTGAAGCGGACGGATTTTCACGGATGGTTCTCCTTTGGACTGGGGTTGTACACTCATGCTGTGCTCCTTGATTGATTCTTTATCCTGTGTGACTGACTCTTGGGTAAAGTATTGAAAATCGGGGTTAAGAGGGTTGTTAGCACTCTTACCAAGCGAGTGCTAATGATAAACCGCTGCTGAATCTTGTCAACCCCGGCACTCGGGTATTCAGTCAACCCGTCGGGATTTGCCTTCCAGGGGGGTACGCCCGGGCTCGTCGGTCCCCGGAGGGTGGTGCACGACGCCGCTTTCCAGGCGCATATGGCGCAGGTACAGCCGGATGATTCCCCGGCGCAGGGGTGGAATCAGCAGTGCAAAGGCGGCGATGTCGGTTAAAAACCCGGGGATGACCAGCAGCACGCCGGCGGCCAGCAAGGCCAAACCCTCCAGCATCCCGAGCGCGGGCGATTCACCCCGCGCCACCATGGCCTGGACGCGCGTGGCGGTGGCCAGGCCCTGGCGGCGGACCAGCCAGACACCGACCACCGCGCTGACCACCACCAGCAAGACCGTCATGCCGGCCCCGATGCGGGACCCGACCTGGACGAAGACCGCGATCTCGGCCACCGGCACCAGCAGCAACAGAATCATGAACATGAAGACAGGGCCCTATACCATCGTAGGCCCGCAGCATAACTGCTCAGCCGTTGCGTCGCATCCGGGACGGGGCGGCGTCAGTTTCGCTACAATGAATAAACACCGCTCCGGCGCCGTCACCGGACGGGATCGGGACACTGAAAACGAATGGAATCTCACCAGTACCAGCTGGTTCTCACGACCTGCCCCGATGCCGCGGCGGCGGAACGCATCGCGCACGCGCTCGTCAGCGAGCGGCTGGCCGCCTGCGTCAACGTCCTGCCCATCGCCAAATCCATCTATCTGTGGAAAGGCAAGGTGGAGTCTGCCGCCGAGCAATTACTGGTGATCAAGTCCATGGCGCGCGCTTACCGCGCGATCCAGAAGCGGATTCTCGAACTGCATCCCTATGAACTTCCCGAAGTGATCGCGGTCCCTGTTGCCGACGGCCACCCCGACTACCTCGCCTGGATTCGCGACCCGGATAAAACATGATGACCCGATATTTCACTGTCTTGCTGCTCCTGCTGCTGTCACCGGCGCGCGCGGAACAATCCAATGAGGACCTGCTGGAAGCGGATCAGGCCTTCCAGCTATCCACGCGCACGGTCAACGGCACCACGCTCGAGGCGCGCTGGAAGATCGCCCCCGACTATTACCTGTACCGGGACAAGTTCAAATTCGAGGCGATCGAGGGCGGGACGCTCAAGGATCCGGTATTCCCGCGCGGCAAGAAAAAGCAGGACCCGCTGTTCGGGACGGTGGAAACCTACACCAAATCAGTGAAGGTTCGCTTGCCGATCGAGCGTCAGGGATCCGCGCCAAGCCTGCGGCTGCGCATCACGGCACAAGGTTGCAACGAGCCCGTGGGCGTCTGCTACCCACCCATCGTGAAGGAAGTCGATTTCAAACTGCCGCCGGTAAAAGCATCGCGCGCGCCGGTCGCCGCGGTGGCGGCAACACCGGTCGGCGAAGTCCGGTCACTGAAAGACCTCACCCAGTCGACGACGTTAGGGAGCGGCGCGGCGGAGCCGGTGGATCCGGAAATAGCCTTCAGGATGAATATCACGGCGCGCGGCAACGAGGCGCTGCTCGCGCGTATCGACATCGCCGACTGCTGTTATCTCTACCGCGACAAGATGAAGTTCGAACTGACCGCGGCCGATGGCAGCGCGCTGCCCGCGGACGTGCGCCTTGGCAGTGTCGAGCTGCCGGCAGGCAAAATCAAAACCGATGAGTTCATCGGCAAGACCGAAATTTATGAAACCGGTTTCGAGGTAGCACTCCCGATCGCGGGCGGCGCCGCACCGGATCGCGACATGTTGCTGCATGTCACGTATCAGGGCTGTTCGGAAAAAGGGGTGATCATCTGCTACCCGCCGGTGACGAAAAAATTCGGCGTGCAATTCCGTGCCGGCGCATTGAGCGTGGCGGCCGGACCGGAAACCGCCGCGGCGTCGCCCGTGGTCCCGCCGACACGCGACACCGGCAAACTGATGGTCGCCGTGCTCGCCGCCTTCGGCGCGGGATTGTTGCTCAGCTTCACACCCTGCGTGCTCCCCATGGTGCCGATCTTGTCGGGCGTCATCGTGGGCACGGAAGGCACGCACATCACCAAGCTGCGCGGCGGACTGCTCTCGTACAGCTACGTGCTCGGCACCTCGCTCACCTACACCGTCGCCGGCGCCGTCGCCGGCGCCACCGGGGAACAGCTGCAGGCCTATTTCCAGACCCCTTGGGCCATCGGAACCTTCGCCGCCCTCCTGGTGCTGCTCGCGCTCTCGATGTTCGGCTTCTATCAATTGCAGGTGCCATCCTCGATCCAGTCGCTGCTGCACCACCACTCCACCCGCATGCATCATCAAGTCAAACAATGGCTCGGCGGCGAGCTGATCGGGGCGTTCATTCTTGGCCTGATCTCGGCGCTCATCATCGGCGCCTGCGTGTCGCCGGTGCTGGTCTCGGTGCTCGGCGCGGCCATCGCCGCCAAGGACCCGGTGCTCGGCGGCGCGCTCATGTTCGCGCTGGCTCACGGTCAGGGAGCGATCCTGATCGCGCTCGGCATCGGCGCCGGTTTCCTGCTGCCCAAGGTCGGCAAATGGATGGACAGCGTGAAGCATCTGTTCGGCGCCCTGCTGATCGCCGTCGCGATTTACCTGCTCGGGTACCTGCCGCAGGTGCCGGTGCTGTTCCTGTGGGCGGCGCTGCTCATCGTCTCCGCCGTCTACCTCGGCGCCACCCAGAGCCTGCCGGAAGGCGCGGGCGGCTGGCGCTATTTGTGGAAAGGGATTGGCACCGTTCTGCTCATCTGGGGCGGGCTCGCCCTGCTCGGCGGATTCGCCGGCCAGCGCGATATCCTCCATCCGCTGCCGCTGTCTTCGGTTGTCTCCGGCGCGATGCCGGGCGCCGGCAGTGCCGGGCCTGTCACTCAAGAGCGCTTGTTCGATCGGGTAGGTTCGTTAAGCGATCTCGAAAACCGGCTGGCGGCGGCCAAGACCGCGGGCAAGCCGGTGATACTGGATTACTATGCCGACTGGTGCACCGACTGCCTGCGCATGGAAAAAGCCACCTTTGCCGATGCGCGCGTGCGCGAGCAACTGCGCAATCGTTTCGTGTTGCTGCAGACCGACGTAACCGACCCGAACAACGCCGGAAGGCGAAAGCGATCAAGAGCCGCTTCGGCGTCTACGGCCCGCCAGCCATGCTATTCTTTGCGGCAAATGGAGAAGAACATCGGGAGCTTCGCACTTACGGTTTTCGCAACGTGGATGAATTCCTTGTCCCTGTTGCGCAAAATCTGAGCGCGGCGGCTCCTCGACCTGATTGATGTCCGCGACATTTAAAAATCTGCTGCTGCTGATCACGGCGGTGCTGGCGCTGATGGGTGGCTATTGGATTGCACAGTCGATGCGTCCGGCGGAACAGGTCACCACCACTCTCACTTATGGCGGCGGCGAACTGATTGACTTCACCCTTCCCGATGTGGAAGGGAAAAAGCGTTCACTTCACGAATGGCGCGGCAAGGTCATTGTGCTGAATTTCTGGGCCACGTGGTGCCCTCCGTGCCGCGAGGAGATCCCGCTGTTTATCTCCCTGCAGAAAAAACATCCGGCGGACGACCTGCAGGTCATCGGGGTTGCTATCGATACCCTGACCGCCGTGATGGTTTACCGCCAGTCCGTGCGCATCAATTATCCGATCCTGATTGGCGAGAATGATGCCATGCCGCTGCGTGGCCCAGTACGGCAACCGCATGGGCTCCCTGCCCTTTACCGTGATCATCGACCGCAGCGGCTCGATTGCGGTTCGCAAACTCGGTGTGTTCAATCAAACCGAGCTTGAAAGCCTGATTGATCCTCTGTTAACCCGCCAATAAACCCATCTCCGCCGTTTTCACTCGGGATTCTGCCTATATCTTCAGGATATATCGGTAATCTCCGTCAATATTGCCAGCACAATACATTAGCTGGACAAACTGCCATTTGAGATGCACAATTCTACATCTGGAGAAGATAGCGACAAATACATGCGTAAATCAGGAAAGATCACGCAAATAGCCCGCATATTCCGGGCCTGCCTCGGCCATCGGACTTACCTACCGAACCAAAGCATCTCATGGCTGAAATCCTGGTACTGAACGGCCCCAACTTGAATCTGCTCGGCGCAAGAGAGCCGGAGCACTACGGCACGACCACGCTTGAGGCCATCAATCAGCGCCTTGCCAAGCAGGCTGAGGCCGCCGGACACCGCGTCAGTTTCTTCCAGAGCAACGCCGAGCATGAGCTGGTCGGGCGGGTGCAGCAGGCGATGAAAGACAAGGTAGCGTTTATCCTGCTGAACCCGGCGGCCTTCACCCACACCAGCGTGGCGCTTCGCGACGCCCTGGCCGCGGCACATATCCCGTTTATCGAGGTGCATCTTTCGAACGTGCACGCGCGCGAGTCGTTCCGGAAGCACTCTTATTTCTCCGATCTCGCCGCCGGCGTGATCAGCGGTCTGGGCGCGCAGGGTTACGAACTGGCGCTCACGGCCGCCATTGAACGATTGAAAAAATAGGGCAGTCATCATGGACATACGCAAGGTCAAAAAACTGATCGAGATGCTGGAGGAATCGAGCCTCTCCGAGATCGAGATCCGCGAGGGCGAGGAAGCCATCCGCATCAGCCGCGGGAGTTCCGGCGGCACGCAGGTCGTGCACATGGCGCCGGCGCCCATGCACGCCGCGCCCCATGCCGCTCCGGCGGCACCGGCCGCCGCGCCCGCCGCGACACCGGCGGAGGCGCTGCCGGCGGGTCATGCGGTCATTTCACCCATGGTAGGGACTTTCTATCGAGCCGCTTCACCCGAGGCGAAATCCTTTGTCGATGTCGGCAGCCAGGTCAACGTGGGCGACACCCTGTGCATCATCGAGGCCATGAAGATGATGAACGAGATCGAGTCCGACAAGGCCGGCGTCATCAAGGCGATCCTCAAGGAAAACGGCCAGCCGGTGGAATACGGCGAGACCCTGTTCATCATCGAGTAAGCCATGATCGAGAAAGTGGTTATCGCCAACCGCGGCGAAATTGCGCTGCGTATCCAGCGCGCCTGCCGCGCCCTCGGCATCCGCACCGTGGCCCTGTACTCCACGGCCGACCGCGAGGCCAAGTACGTCAAGCTCGCGGACGAATCGGTGTGTATCGGGCCGCCGCGCGCGACCGACAGCTATCTGAACATCCCGGCGGTGATCAGCGCCGCCGAAGTCACCGACGCCCAGGCGATCCATCCCGGCTACGGCTTTCTCTCGGAGAACGCCGACTTCGCCGAGCGCGTGGAACAAAGCGGTTTCATTTTCATCGGCCCGCGCGCCGAAACCATCCGCCTGATGGGCGACAAGATCTCCGCCATCCGCACCATGAAAAAGGCCGGCGTGCCGTGCGTGCCCGGCTCCGACGGCGCCGGTGGGCGACAATGAAAAGGAAGTCCTGAAGCTCGCCGCGCACATCGGCTATCCGGTGCTCATCAAGGCCGCCGCCGGCGGCGGCGGCAAGGGCATGCGCGTGGTGCACACCGAGGCGGCCCTGCTCAACGCCGTGTCCCTGACCACGCGCCGAGGCCAAGGCCGCCTTCGGCAACGACACCGTCTACATGGAGAAATACCTCGACAACCCGCGCCACATCGAATTCCAGGTGCTGGCCGACACCCACGGTCATGCGATCCATCTGGGCGAGCGCGACTGCTCGTTGCAGCGCCGTCACCAGAAGGTGGTCGAGGAATCGCCGGCGCCGGGCATTCCCGAGAAGCTGCGCAACAAGATAGGCGAACGCTGCGCCGACGCCTGCCGCAAGATCCATTATCGCGGCGCCGGCACTTTCGAGTTTCTGTACCAGGACGGCGAGTTCTATTTCATCGAAATGAATACGCGCGTGCAGGTCGAGCACCCGGTCACCGAGATGGTCACGGGCGTGGACATCGTGCGCGAACAGCTGCGCATCGCCGCGGGCGAGAATCTCGCCTTCCGCCAGAAAGACATTACCTGGCGCGGGCACGCCATCGAATGCCGCATCAACGCCGAAGATCCGAAGAATTTCATTCCCTCGCCGGGGCGCATCACCACGTGGCACCCGCCCGGCGGACCGGGCATCCGCGTGGACTCGCACGTGTACACCAACTACTTCGTGCCTCCCTACTATGATTCGATGATCGCCAAGCTCATCGCCTTCGGCGACACGCGCGAGATAGCGCTGGCGCGCATGCGCATCGCGCTTTCCGAAATGATCGTGGACGGCATCAAGACCAACATCCCGCTGCACCAGGACATCATGAACGACACGTTTTTCATCCGCGGCGGGGTGAACATCCACTACCTGCACAAGAAACTCGGCCTCTAGGAATATCGAGCAGACAATCGATCCGCTGGATATCCCACGAACACCGGTTCATGCCCTGGCTCAAACTGAAACTGCGCGCGAATCAGGATAAAGCGCAGGTGCTTGCCGACGCGCTCGAGGAGTGGGGTGCGATTTCGGTCACGCTGCAGGACGCCGGCGACGAGCCGGTATTCGATACCTATTGGGAACAAAGCCCGCTGTGGTCGCAGGTTCAAGTCACCGGTCTGTTCCCGGAACACACCGACACTGACGATATTCTTTCGCGCGCGCGCGAATGCCTGGGTCTCGCGGAAAACCCGCCGCACGAAATCGATCTGCTCGGTGACGAGGACTGGGCGCATTCGTGGATGGCGCATTACAAACCATTGCAGGTCGGCAAAGATCTGTGGGTTGTGCCAAGCTGGTGCACGCCGCCGGAACCGGACGCCGTCAATATCATTCTCGATCCGGGACTCGCCTTCGGCACCGGCGATCACCCGACCACCTCGCTGTGTCTCGAATGGCTGGCGGAACAGACGCTCACCAACAAGATCATTCTCGATTACGGCTGCGGCTCGGGCATTCTCTCGATCGCCGCGCTCAAGCTCGGCGCGAACCAGGCCTATGCCGTGGACATCGATCCCCAGGCCCTGGAAGTCACGCGCCGGAACGCGCTGCATAACGGCATCCACACCGGCCTGAACGTCATGCTGCCGTCCGAATTGCCCGCAGACCTTCAGACTGACATCGTGATCGCCAACATTCTTTTCGGCACGCTGATCGAGCTGGCCCCGGATATCAAGGCGCGCGTGCGGCCGGGGGGCTGGCTCGTGCTGTCGGGTTTGCTGGGGAGCGATCAAGCAACGGAGGTGCGCCCGTATTATGAGCCGCCCTTCGAATTCACTTTACGCGAACGGCAAAAGTGGGTGCTGCTCGCGGGACGTAAACCGGCGATCTCGGCTAAGCTCATATCATGTCCAGACGATCGGAGTAGGTCGACTGTTCTTATGACCAAACGAACGCAGTAGGACGACTAGTCATATGACAAGACGAACGAGCGATAGCGAGTAGGGCTCCATTCATGTACGCCCAGTGCCCCGCGTGTCTGACGACATTCAAGGTCACGCCCGCGCAGCTCACCGCGCGTGGCGGCATGGTGCGCTGTGGCATCTGCTCGGCGATCTTTCACGCCAAGCAGCGCCTGCTGCAGGTGTCGCCCACGCCCGGCGCGGAAGCCACGGCGCCCCCCCGGGAAGAAACCGTTGCAGCCAAAAAATACCAAACGCATGCGTGGCGGGAAAAACCGGAGGGTAAGTTCCAGGCGTCGCCGCACCAGAATTGAGCCCGCGCTGACAACGAACGCCGAAGATGCCGCCATTCCCACCGTCACCGAACTCGAGCGCCTCGTCAAACCGCGGTCGTTCTGGCGTTCGTTCTTCTGGTCGCTCGGAAATCTGGCGCTGCTGTTCCTGCTCGCCGGCCAGATTATCTACTTCTATCACGACGAGTTGGCCGCCGATCCTTCGTGGCGGCCCGTGGTGCGGGAATTCTGCGATCATGCCGGCTGCGAATTGCGTCCGCGTCAGGACATCGCCCGCATTGAACTGCTCCAGACCAGTATTGCGCCGCATCCGAAATACGCCAATGCCCTGCGCATCCGGGCGACGCTGGTCAACCGCGCCACCTTTGCCCAAGCATACCCCGGAATGGAAATCAGTCTCACCAGTAACGCCGGCAACGTGCTCGCGCGCCGCACTTTCGCCCCGGCGCAATACCTCGAACCGCTGGCGAGCTCTGCGCTAACCCCGAACGTGGTGGCCACGGCATTGCTCGATGTAACCAATCCCGACGGCAAAGCCGTTGGATATGAAATCCGACTGGTTACGCCCTGAACCGGCGAATGACGACGCACCAATGCGGTGCGACAACATGCAAACCCATGATCGGTTTCGCGCCGAAATGGACTTTTATTCTGTGTGTCGCCCAATATCGAAATAAAATTAATCCGGAGGGATCCACCGAAGCCTTACATCGCCTCGACATCCCGCTTTTCAATCAACGAAATAAAATTCTTTCCGCCGTTCATCGTTCCCCTCTTCCCTGCGCTCGGAGTTTCTGGTTAAGATTGCTCCCCCTCGTCGTCCAGGGTAGAGAAATCCGATCATGAGAATCGGTCACTATAAACTGAAAAATAATCTGTTCCTTGCGCCCATGGCCGGTGTCACCGACAGACCGTTCCGCGGCCTGTGCCGCCGGCTCGGCGCCGGCATGGCCGCCTCGGAAATGGTCTCGTCCAATTCCCTGCTGTGGGGCAGCGAAAAAACCAGGCGCCGCGCCGATCATGCCGGCGAGGAAGAGCCGCGCGCCGTGCAAATCGTCGGCAGCGATCCGGCGCTGATGGCGCAGGCCGCGCGTTACAACACCGAACGCGGCGCGCAGATCATCGACATCAACATGGGTTGTCCGGCGAAGAAGATCTGCAACGTGTACGCCGGTTCGGCGCTGATGCAGAACGAGAAACTCGTCGCGGAAATTCTGCAATGCGGTGGTGAAAAGCGTCGATGTTCCGGTAACGCTCAAGATCCGCACCGGCTGGGACAGCGCGAACCGGAACGGCGCGGCCATCGCGCGCGTCGCCGAGGATTGCGGCATCCAGGCGCTCGCGGTGCACGGCCGCACGCGCGCCGATGCGTTCCAGGGCGAGGCCGAGTACGACACCATCGCCGCCATCAAGGCCGCAGTGAAGATTCCGGTGATTGCCAACGGCGACATCACCACGCCCGAGAAGGCCGCTTTTGTACTCCAGCACACGGGTGCCGATGGCCTGATGATCGGCCGCGCGGCCCAGGGGAATCCCTGGATTTTCCGGGAAATCTCGCATTTTCTGGCCACCGGCGAGAAACTCGCCCCGCCCCCGGTCACGGAAGTGCGCGACACGCTGCTCGCCCATCTGGATACCCTGTACGCGTTCTACGGCGAATACAGCGGCGTGCGCATGGCGCGCAAGCACATCTCCTGGTACAGCAAGGGCCTGCGCGACGGCGCCGCTTTCCGGCATCGCGTCAACCAGGTGGAAACCTGCGAAGCGCAGCTGACCATGGTGCGTGAGTTCTTTGACGTGCAGGACGCACTAATGCCGCGAGAAGTCGTCGGGAGCGCGACGGACAGCATGGCCGTCCGGCACTGCGTCAGGCCATGAAGAGATGGCGGCATGACCAAGGATCGCAAGGGACCGCTCGCGGCGTGCGTCAGGCAGTCGCTGGAACGCTATTTCAACGACCTCAATGGCGAGAAGACCACGGACGTGTACGACATGGTCATCGCCGAGGTGGAAAAGCCGCTGCTCGAGATCGTCATGCGCCATGTCAAAAGCAACCAGTGCAAGGCGGCGGAAATCCTCGGCATTAATCGCAATACCCTGCGCAAAAAGCTCAAGACGTACAAGCTGGTCTGACGGAATGTGATTGCGGAGGCGGGCGGCGGAATTTAGAATTCCCCCCTCCTATCTATCCCAATCCGGATCCCGTACTCCATGACAATTATCCGGCGCGCGCTGATCAGCGTTTCCGACAAGAGCGGCGTGCTGGAATTCGCGCGCGCGCTCAAAACGCATAACGTCGAAATTCTCTCCACCGGCGGCACCGCGAAACTGCTCGCCGACAACGGCGTCGCCGTGATCGAGGTGTCGGACTACACCGGCTTCCCGGAAATGCTCGACGGACGCGTCAAGACGCTGCATCCGAAAATCCACGGCGGCATTCTGGGACGGCGCGATACCGACAGCCATGTCAAAACCATGCGCGATCACGGGATACCGCCCATCGATCTCGTCGTGGTCAATCTCTATCCGTTCGAGGAAACCATCGCGCGCCAGGATTGCACGCTGGCGCTCGCGATCGAGAACATCGACATCGGCGGCCCGACGCTGCTGCGCGCGGCGGCGAAAAACCACGCCGCCGTCACCGTGATCGTGGACAGCCGCGATTACGGCCCGGTGCTCGACGAAATGAAACAACGCCAGGGATCGGTGGGCGATGAACTGCGCTTTCGCCTGGCGACCAAGGCCTTCGAGCACAGCGCCGCGTACGATGGCGCGATCGCCAATTATCTCGGGTGCCTGCGTCCGGACGGGACGCGCGGCGCGTTCCCGCAAACCTATAATCTGCAGTTCCACCACGCCATGGCGTTGCGCTACGGGGAAAACCCGTACCAGAAAGCGGCGTTCTATGTCGAACGCCACGCCGCCGAGGCCTGCGTGTCCACGGCGCGTCTGCTGCAGGGCAAGGAGCTTTCGTTCAACAACATTGCCGACGCCGACGCCGCGCTCGAGTGCGTGAAATCGTTCGACGAGGCCGCGTGCGTCATCGTCAAGCACGCCAACCCGTGCGGCGTTGCCATCGACGACACGGTGCTCGAGGCCTACCAGCGCGCCTACAGCACCGACCCGACCTCGGCCTTCGGCGGCATCATCGCCTTCAACCGCCCGCTCGATGCCGCCACCGCCAAAGCGATTCTCGACCGCCAGTTCGTCGAGGTCATCATCGCGCCCTCGATCGACGCGGATGCCAAACCGATTCTCGCCGCCAAGCCCAATGTGCGCGTGCTCGAATCCGG
Organism: uncultured Gammaproteobacteria bacterium; assembly: GCA_963750625.1. Taxonomy (GTDB): domain Bacteria; phylum Pseudomonadota; class Gammaproteobacteria; order Acidiferrobacterales; family Sulfurifustaceae; genus Sulfuricaulis. The sequence goes on from CAVVRV010000032.1 coordinate 52,471, forward strand.
CGCCTGGGGCGCGACGCGTCCGGCGAGCATGGACATGCGGCGCGTGACCGGCGGCCTGCTGGTGCAGGATACGCGACCAGGGCATGGTGACGGAAAAAGATCTCAAGGTGGTCACCAAGCGCGCGCCGTCCCAACAGGAACTGCGCGATCTGTTGTTCGCCTGGAAGGTGGTGAAGTTCGTAAAATCCAATGCCATTGTTTACTGTAAAGAAGGCCGCACGATCGGCGTCGGCGCGGGCCAGATGAGCCGCGTGTACAGCGCGCGCATCGCCTCGATCAAGGCGACCGACGCCGGCCTCGAGGTGCGCGGCAGCGTGATGGCCTCGGACGCCTTCTTCCCGTTCCGCGACGGGCTCGACCAGGCGGCCGAGGTCGGCGTCACCGCCGTGATCCAGCCGGGCGGCTCGATGCGCGACAAGGAAGTCATCGAGGCCGCCGACCAGCACGGCATCGCCATGGTGTTCACCGGCATGCGCCACTTCCGGCACTGAAGGACGCCGATGAAAATCGCGCTCGCCGAGACCGAGGCCGACATCGCGCGCTGCTATCCGGTGATGGTCGAGTTGCGGCCACACCTTAGCGCCTCTGAATTTGCATCGCGGGTACGAAAGCAGCAGGCCACGGGCTTCCATCTGGCCTACCTCGAGGAGGCCGGCGAGGTGCGCGCCGTGGCGGGGTTCCGCTATCTCGAAACGCTCGCCTGGGGCAAAATTCTTTACGTGGACGATCTGGTCGCGGCGCCGGCACAGCGCTCGCGCGGTCATGGCGGGAAACTTTTCGACTGGCTGGTGGCGCAGGCGAAACAGAATAATTGCGATGAGTTTCATCTCGATTCCGGCGTGCAGCGTTTCGGGGCGCACCGCTTCTACCTGACACGACGCATGGACATCATCTGCCATCACTTCGCGCTGAAACTCAAATGAAGCTGAAAGTCCTCGTCATCGGCGGCGGCGGTCGCGAACACGCGCTGGCGTGGAAAATCGCGCAGTCGCCCCGGGTCGAAAAAGTGTTCGTCGCCCCCGGCAACGCCGGCAGCGCGCGCGAGCCCCGATGCGAAAACGTCGCTATCGCCGCCGAGGACGTGGACGGCCTGCTCCGGTTCGCGCAACAGAACAAGATAGATCTCACCGTCGTCGGCCCCGAGGCGCCGCTGGTGCTCGGCGTGGTCGATAAATTCCGCGCCGCGGGCTTGCGCATCTTTGGTCCCACGAAAGACGCCGCCCAGCTCGAAGGCTCCAAGGCCTTTGCCAAGGATTTTCTCGCGCGTCACAAGATTCCGACCGCCGCCTACGGCAACTTCACCGAGGTCGCCGCCGCCGAGGCTTATATCAAAAAAACGGGCGCGCCCATCGTGGTCAAGGCCGACGGACTGGCGGCCGGCAAAGGCGTGATCATCGCGCAAACCACGGACGCGGCCATCGCCGCGATGCGCGACATGCTCGCGGGCAACGCCTTCGGCGAGGCCGGGCATCGCGTGGTGGTGGAAGAGTTCCTCACCGGCGAAGAAGCCAGCTTCATCGTCATGGTCGACGGCGAACACATCCTGCCGCTCGCCACCTCGCAGGACCACAAGCGCGTCGGCGACGGCGACACCGGCCCCAACACCGGCGGCATGGGCGCGTATTCGCCGGCCCCGGTGGTAACGCCGGAGATTCACGCGCGCATCATGCGCGAGGTGATCGAGCCCACCGTGCGCGGCATGGCATCGGAAGGACATCCCTACACCGGCTTTCTGTACGCCGGGGTCATGATCGCGCCCGACGGCACGCCCAAGGTGCTCGAATACAACTGCCGCTTCGGCGATCCTGAAACCCAGCCGGTCATGATGCGGCTGCAGTCGGACTTCATCGAACTCATCGAGGCCGCGCTCGACGGCAAACTGGATCGGGCGCAGGCAAAATGGGACAGCCGCGCCGCGCTGGGCGTGGTCATGGCCGCGGGCGGTTATCCCGGTTCATACAGCAAGGGCGACGTCATCACCGGCCTGCCGGAAACCGCGGCGGACGATTGCCATGTGTTCCACGCCGGCACCGCGCTCAAGGATCGCGCGGTGGTCACCAGCGGCGGCCGGGTGTTGTGCGTCACCGCCCTGGGCGCTACAGTGGGCGCGGCGCAAAAGCGCGCCTACGAGACCGTGAAAAAAATCCACTGGCGCGGCGCGCAGTACCGCACCGACATCGGCTACCGCGCGATCGCGCGGGAAAGATCATCGCACTAAGGGCAGACATCGCATGAGCAAACCGTTCGTCGCCATCCTGATGGGTTCGGACTCGGACCTCGAGACCATGCAGACCACGGTCGAGACGCTCGACAAGCTCCAGATTGCACGCGAGGTGCGCGTGCTGTCCGCGCACCGCACGCCCGACGCCACCCATGCCTACGTCAAGGACGCCGACGCCCGCGGTTGCGCCGTGTTCATCGCCGCCGCCGGCATGGCCGCGCATCTCGCCGGCACCGTGGCCGCGCTCACGAACAAGCCCGTCATCGGCGTGCCCATGGCCGCCGGTCCCTTGCAGGGCCAGGACGCGCTGTTGTCCACGGTGCAGATGCCGGGCGGCATTCCGGTCGCCTGCGTCGCCATCGGCAAGGCCGGCGCCAAGAACGCCGCCTATCTCGCGGCGCAGATACTCGCCCTGTCAGACAAGGAACTCGTGCAGCGTCTGGCCGATGAGCGCAAGGCCAACGCCACGGAGATTCTCGCCAGGGACAAGACCGTGCGCGAGAAATTCGCCAAGTAGCACGCTTGATCACGGCTGAGCTGACCCGGGCGGCGCGCATCATCAAGAACGGCGGCATCGTCGCCTATGCCACCGAATACTGCTTCGGCTTCGGCTGCGACCCCATGAACCGTTCGGCAGTGTGGCGCTTGCTGCGCATCAAGCGCCGTCCGTCCGACAAAGGGCTGATACTCATTGCCGCGGATGTCGACCAGCTCGATTCCTACGTGGACACTATCCCGGCACCGGTGCTCGCCACCTGGCCCGGACCGCACACCTGGCTGCTCGAACCGCGCGAGGGCGTGCCTGGCTGGATTACGGGGGATCATCCCCGGATCGCGGTACGCGTGACCGCGCATCCGCAGGCCGCGGCCCTGTGCCGGGCCGCGGGCATGGCCATCGTCTCCACCAGCGCCAACCGCAGCGGCGGCGCGCCGACGCGCAGTTATCGCGAGACGCTGCGCCGCTTCAAGGGGGAAGTGGATTACGTGCTGCCCGGGATGGTCGGCGATGCGCCGGCACCGACGCCGATCCGCGACGCCGCCAGCGGCAAACTGGTACGCGAGGGTTAACGGCATGTCGCACGCCAGGATCAATCAGCCGCGCGTCAAATCCTACCTGCTTGGATCTGCAGGACCGGATCTGCGCGGCGCTGGAAAAAGAAGACGGCAAGGAAAAATTCCGCGACGACGCCTGGGAGCGCCCCGAAGGCGGCGGCGGGAAATCGCGGGTGCTCACCGATGGCGCGGTGTTCGAACAGGCGGGTGTGAATTTCTCGCACGTGCACGGCAAGAATCTCCCGCCCTCGGCCACGCGCGCACCGCCCGGAACTCGCCGGCCGCTCGTTCCAGGCGCTGGGCATGTCGCTGGTGATTCACCCGCGCAATCCCTATGTGCCGACGTCGCACTGCAACGTGCGGTTTTTCATCGCCGAGAAAGCGGGCGCCGAACCGGTGTGGTGGTTCGGCGGCGGTTTCGACCTCACGCCGTATTACGGTTTTGAGGAGGATGCCATCCACTGGCATCGCACGGCAAAGTCTGCGTGCGATCCGTTTGGCGCCGATATCTATCCGCGTTTCAAGAAATGGTGTGATGAATATTTTTTCCTCAAACACCGCAACGAGCCGCGTGGCATCGGCGGCTTGTTCTTCGACGATTTCAACGAAAAAAATTTTGAACACGCGTTCGGCTTCATGCAGAGCGTGGGTGATCATTACCTGCCCGCCTACCTGCCGATCGTGCAGAAGCGCAAGGCAACGCCCTATGGCGAGCGTGAGCGCGATTTTCAGCTGTACCGCCGCGGGCGCTATGTCGAGTTCAACCTGGTCTACGATCGCGGCACGCTTTTCGGCCTGCAATCCGGCGGGCGCACCGAGTCCATCCTGATGTCGCTACCGCCGCTGGTAAAGTGGCGCTACGATTGGCGGCCTGCGCCGGGCACGCCCGAGGCGAAACTGTATGACACTTTCCTGAAACCCCGCGACTGGCTCGCGACGGAGGCGACATGAGCGATCCCGTGCAACTTCCCGACCGGCACGCCACGCTGCGGCTGGTGCCCATGGTCAAGGACACCAACGCCGCCGGCGATGTCTTCGGCGGCTGGGTGATGTCGCAGGTGGACATCGCCGGCTCGATCGCGGCCGTGCGCCGCGCCAAGGGGCGGGTGGTCACCGTGGCGGTCAATGCCTTCCACTTCGTCGCGCCGGTGTCCGTGAACGACCTGGTCAGTTTCTATGCCCAGGTCGTGAAAGTGGGCACCACCTCGATCACCGTGGACGTCGAAGTCTATGCCGAGCGTGGCCTGCGCTCTCCCAAACCCGGCGAGGTGGTCAAGGTCACCGAGGCGGTGCTGACTTACGTGGCGGTGGACGAGAAGCGCCAGAAACGCCCGGTGCCGCCGGAATGATTTTTGGCCGGCGCGGGTGGACAGCCCCGGAGCCAGCCGCTAGGCTGTTTCTCATGACGGAACGAGTTACCCGGCACGGGTTGGCACAGGGACGGCGCGCCGGTTCGCCGTTGCCGCGATGGCATTGTGGCGATGCTTCTGACGGGCTTCAGTCTCAACCCGTTGCAGCCGCGAGCGCGCCCGTGCTCATGCTTCTGGAACACACGGAAGCCGGAAAACCGATCCAGACCAAGATCGAATTGAAAGACGGGCTGGTGGCGTCACCCGAAAAGGGTAAGCCTCAGACCAAGTGGATTATCCGTGCGGGAGACGCCCTCAAGAGCGAGGTGCAACCCGGCGACCGTAGCGTCAATTTCTACCAGGGTACGGGCACTCAAAACACTCTGCTCTTCATCGTCAAGGTGCGCTACTACCAAAACGCCACGGGTCGGTGGGTGCCGCAGTTTCTGCTCAACGAAGAACCCCTGGTGATACGGAAAAACGGGCGTTGGCTGCCACTGACCACCGTCCAGGGCGTGCCCAACCTCATCGAGCGCACCGGCACCGCGCTGCCGAATGCCGAAGGCTATTTCCCCTCCCTCGAATTCGGCATGACCACCGGCGCCACTTCCATTGACGCCTGGCTGGTGCAGTAATCGTCGGCGCCGCTACTTTTTCTTCAGAAAATCCAGAAACGGCGTAATCAGATCCATCGGCAGCGGGAACACGATGGTGTTGCTCTTGTCGTTGGCCATGCCGGCCAGCGTCTGCAGATAACGCAGCTGCAAGCGCCTGCGGGCTCTTGCTCAAGAGATCCCCGCGCCTGGACCAGCTTCTCCGCCGCCTGCAACTCACCCTCGGCATGGATCACCTTGGCACGCCGTGTGCGCTCGGCCTCGGCCTGGCTGCGCGATGGCGCGCACCATGGTGGGGTCGATGTCGATGTGCTTGATCTCGACCGCGGTGACCTTGATGCCCCAGGCGTCGGTGGCGGCGTCCAGAATCTTCTGGATGTCGGCATTGAGCTTGTCGCGCTCGGCCAGCATCTCGTCGAGCTCGTGCTTGCCGAGCACCGAACGCAGGGTGGTCTGAGCGAGCTGGTTGGTGGCGGAGTAGTAGTCCTCCACCTGGATGATGGCGCGCTGCGGGTCAATGACGCGGAAGAACACCACCGCGTTGACCTTCACCGACACGTTGTCGCGCGAGATCACGTCCTGCGGCGGCACGTCCATCACGATGATGCGCAGGTCGACCTTCACCATCGTCTGGACGCCCGGGATGATGATGATCAGCCCCGGTCCCTTGACCTTCCAGAAGCGTCCGAGCATGAACACCACGCCGCGCTCGTATTCGCGCAGGATACGAAATGCCGAGAACACCAGCACGATAATAACAACAGGAACAAAACTCCATGAGATAAATCCCATATCAATGACCCTCCGGGTTATACGGCTCCACCGTCAAAATCAGCCCCTCGATTCCGACGACCTTCACTTTCTGTCCGCGCTTGAGCGCCGTGCCTGAGCGCGCCTGCCATTCCTCGCTGTGCACGCGCACGCGTCCCTCGCCTTTGAAATTTTCCAGCGCCTCGCCGGGCGCGCCGATCATTTCTTCCTGTCCGCTCACCACGTTTCGCTTGCGCGCCTTGAGCGCCATGATCACCACGCCGATGAAAAACGCCGCACTCACCGCCGCCACGGCGGCAATCAACGGCCAGGCGACGGTATAGCCCTCGACGTCGGTGTCCATGAGAATGATCGAGCCCACGACAAACGCGACCACGCCGCCGATGCCGAGCGCGCCGAAGCTCGGCAGGAACGCCTCGGCCACCATGAACGCGATGCCGAGCAGGATGAGTCCCAGGCCGGCATAGCTGATGGGCAACACCTGGAACGCGTAGAGCGCGAGCAGCAGGCAGATGCCGCCGACGACGCCTGGCAATACATAACCGGGATTCCAAAGTTCAAAAAAGAGCCCATAGATACCGAGCAACATCAGAATATAAGCGACGTTCGGGTCGGTAATGGCGGCGAGCAGGCGGCTGCGCCAGTCGGGATCGTAGTGTGAACCTGCAAACCCGCGGTCTTAAGGGTGATGTCGCGGCCCTGGACGTTCAGCTTGCGGCCGTCGAGCTTCTTGAGCAGGTCGGCGCTGTCGGTGGCAATGAAGTCGGCCACGTTTTTCTTGACCGCCTCCTCCGCGGAAATCGATGCCGCCTCGCGCACCGCGCTTTCGGCCCAGTCGACATTGCGCCCGCGCATCTGCGCCAGCCCGCGGATGTAGGCGATGGCGTCGTTCATCGCCTTCTCGTCCATGCCGGGTTTGCCCGCCTTGGCGGGTTTTTCCTTGGCGCCCTTCTGGTCCGGGGAATCTTTCTTGTCCTCCTTCTCCGGCGGCTTGGAACCGCCGCCCGGATCGGGCACGCCGCCGATGTGCACCGGCGTGGCGGCGCCGACGTTGGTCGCGGGCGCCATGGCGGCGATATGGGAGGCCAGCAGAATATAGGCGCCGGCGCTGGCGGCGCGCGCGCCCGAGGGCGCGACGAAAGTCACCACCGGCATGGGCGAGGCCAGGATGTCCTGGATGATCCGGCGCATGGCGGTGTCGAGCCCGCCGGGGGTGTCCATGCGCAGGATCACGAGCGTCGCGGCTTCGTCGCGGGCCTTCTCCAGCCCGCGGTGCACGTAGTCGCTGGTCGCCGGCCCGATGGCACCGCTGATGTTGAGCACCACCACCTGCCCGGGCGTGACGGCGTCCTTGGCCAGCAGCAGCAGCGGCCAGGCCACGAGCAGCAAAAGCAGGATGCGCAGGCGTTTCATACGACACACCTTATCAGACATTGGGCCGGGGGTAGAACCGCGTCCCGGTTAGAGCAAAATCAGCGGCGGGAGTTCGCCTGATAACGCAGGATGAACTCCAGAATCTCAAAGCGGTTATAGGCTTCCTGCAGGCTCGCGCCCCACACGGTCGGGCCGTGGGAGCGGACCATGAGCGCGGTAATGGCCGGCGCGGTTTTGGCGAAGCGCTTGCGGATGTCCTCGGCGATGCGCGCAACATCGAGGACGTTTTCGAACAGCGGCAGGTCGACTTTCGGGTTCTGCTTCCAGATATCAAAACCCTTGATCATCTCGATCGGCGCGAGCCGCAGCGCCCTGGCACCCTGCTTCGCGCGATCGGCGGCGAGACAGGCATCGACACTGTGGCCGTGCAGGCAGGCGCGCGCGTTCGGGAACAGTGTATAGAGCGTGCGATGAATGGCGGTCTCGGCCGAGGGCTTGTTCTCCGGCCGCACGCGCTCGACGACCTCGCCGTCCTTCACGCGCACCAGCAGAAAATCCAGTTCATCCAGCCGGCCCTTGGGCCAACTACTCGCGGTGATCCAGAAATGATTGTCATCCTCGCGCGCGGACAGATTGCCCGCCGTGCCCGCCATCCAGCCACGCGCATGGAAGTCACGCGCAATTTCAACCAGCGCCGCGCGCGGCGGGAGCTCATCGAGCAATCGGGCCATTACCGTTCCGGCCTCATGGCGTGTCCGAGGGTTCCTGGACGGCTCGTCTGACGCCGTTCAATACGCTGATGGTCGCGCTGTTTTTGGAGGCCATTAACGGCGGAAACCGTGGCATGAGAAAACAGAAGCTTTCGTGCTGAACGCATTGTCATGCATTCGGTTGTTATTGATGGCTGAATTATACACCGCCGAGAAATTTGCGCGTATGATTCCAGGTCATGTTCCGTTCGACTTTTTTATCGGAGGCACAGCATGCGAGAGATACCCGAAGCAAGCTTGGATCGGTTCGTTGATGCCTGTCACGAAGTCGCCAAACATGGATTGGTGCGGTGCAGCTGCGGCAATCTTTCCATGCGTCTGGATGAAGAATGCTTTCTCGTCACCGCCACGGGCAGTTGGATGAGTAATCTGACCCGTGATCAGGTTGCCGTTTGCAGCATCGAAAACGGGAACAGCCTCAATGACAAAAAACCCAGCTCCGAAACCGGGTTCCATGCCGGCATTCTACGGTCGCGTCCGGACGTTAACGTCGTGCTGCATTTTCAGACACCCTGTGCCACGACCGTGGCCTGCCAGCCCGCGGACCATATCGACTTTTCTCTTATTCCGGAGGTCCCGTTTTATATCGGTCCGGTGGCGCGGGTTCCGTACTTCACGCCCGGGTCCGGAGAGCTGGCCGCGGCGGTCACGCAGGCCATGGCGCGCACGACATGGTGCTGCTGAGTAATCATGGGCAAGTCACCGCGGCCCGGGACTTCGATCATGTGCTGCAAAATGCGGAGTTTTTCGAACTGGCCTGTGAAATTATTCTGCTGGGCGGGAAATCCATTACGCCATTGACCTCACAGGCGATTGAACAGCTCCAGGCGCTACGCTCCAAAACGGTGGGCCGCGCGGTTTGAGACGGTTTGCCGAACCTGTGACTCCAGCTGCGCGCAGCGCCTTTCTCATACAAAATATAAGAACATCGCCGTCGACGAACGACGACGAATTTGAAATGGTGCCGGAAGTCTTGCGCCATCGTGTTGTGCGTCCATCATGAAACCAGTGGTTCAGTTGGAGCGTACCGGTTGCGGTATTGCGAGCGTCGCCGCGATCGCCGGTCTTTCGTATCCGAAAGCGAAGGCGATCGCTAATTCACTCGGCATCTTCGCTCAAGACAAGAGTTTGTGGTCGAAAACTTCGCACGTTCGGAAATTGCTTGGACACTTGGACATCAAGACAGGTCCCCGTGAAGTGCCTTTCCGTTCGTGGGCGGCGCTGCCGGACCTCGCCCTGTTGTCGATCAAGTGGCATCTTGAAAACGGCCGCCCCCATTGGCATTGGGTGGTGTTCGTGCGTCAAAGCGGACAATCCTGTGTGCTGGACTCAAAGAAGAATCTGCGTTCCCATCGCCGAATCGATTTTGGGCGCATGAAGCCAAAATGGTATATCCCGATCGCCAGCTTGGCGTATAAATGCGCAGACTAACCGGCTGTTGGCGGACCCACCGTCCGCGGCGCGCAAGCTCATGAGATTGAATAAATACATCAGTGAAACCGGAATCTGCTCGCGCCGCGAAGCCGATGCCTGGATCGCCAGCGGCCGGGTGACCATCAACGGCAAGCGCGCCGAACTCGGCACGCAGGTCAACGAGGGCGATGAGGTGCGCGTGGACAAGCGCGTGGTCGGCGCAAAGAAACGGCATATCTATATCTGTCTGAATAAACCCGTCGGCATTACCTGCACCACCGAGCGGCACATCGAGGGCAATATCATCGATTTCATCGGCCATGCCGAGCGGATTTTCCCGATCGGGCGGCTGGACAAGGATTCCGAGGGCCTGATCCTGCTCACGAACCACGGCGATATCGTGAATGTGATCCTGCGTTCGGAGAACAATCACGAAAAAGAATACATCGTGACCGTCGACAAGCCGGTGACGGAAACTTTCCTCACGGGCATGGCCCGTGGGGTGAATATTCTGGGCGAACGCACCAAACCCTGCCGGGTCAGCCGCGTGGATAATTACGTGTTTCGCATTATTCTCACGCAGGGACTGAACCGGCAAATCCGGCGCATGTGCGAGGTGTTCGGGTACCAGGTGCGCCGGCTGCAACGCATCCGGATCATGAATATCAAGCTCGGCAACCTGAAAGTCGGCCAGTGGCGCAACCTGTCCGACGCGGAACTTCGCGGGTTGTTGCCAACCACGGCTGTACGGCGTTAACGCGAGAAAATCCGCAATGAAAAAACGCCGCGTGATGGTCAACGATATGATGCAGAAGAACTACATCTACTGGCCCGTGGAACCGGTCGGGAAAAATTTTCATTCCGAATTCAAACCTGAGCTGACCCCGAAACAGATGCTCGAGCTCGGCGTCTTCGGCGGCAAGTACCTGACCGACTGCCGCAAGGAATTTCCCAAGTCATGGTACGCCAAGGCCAAGCTATGCCACGAGTTCCACGATCCGAAGCTGAATTATTTCGGGGTGAATGCCTCCAAACCGTTGTCGTACTGGAAAAAGAAAGGCTGGATCAATCCCGAAGACCCGCGCGGCTGGTTCCAGTGGTATTGCCGCTACTACCTGGGCCGGCGCGGCCCGGATGATGCGCGCCAGATCAGGCGCTGGAAGGCGATGACGCGGCACATTGCCCAGATCCGCAAGCACTGCCGCAAGGGCGACGTTCGCTGCCGGCGCAAACAACGGCAGGCGCTGTTGCACTGGGCCTACGACAGCCGCAAACTCTGAAACTGATTTGCCACTGCCCGGGCCGGTCACGGGGAACGTTCGGGTCGCGCCCGAGTCGAAACGGGCGTAGAGCAAGTTCCCGCTCCCCCCTGAATTCATCCGTCAGAACAAGAACACGAGGCGCGCATGGAAGTCCGAACCCCCAATCCCGATACCCTGTTCGCGCTGTTCGGGGCGGGCGGTGATCTGTCGCGGCGGCTGATCGTTCCGGCGCTGTTCAATCTGTATCTGGACGGCCAACTGCCGCCTCGATTTCGGCTGCTCGGTATCGACCGGCAGGACAGCGATGCCACGGCGCTCGCGGAGAGTTTTCGCCAGGGTGTCGTCGATTTCTCACGGCGCGGCGCGGCGGCGACAGATGTCTGGGCCCGGTTTGCGGCGATGATCGATTATCAGCGCATGGACCTGACCGATCCGGCGGCCTACACGGCGCTGGGCAAACAACTGTCAGCCGTCACGGTCCCGACGGCGGAACATATCTTTTACATGGCCACGCCGCCGTCACTGTTCGCGCCGATCGCGCGCGGTCTCGGTGCCGCGGGACTGGCGCGCGACCCGTCGCGGTCACGCATCGTGGTCGAGAAACCACTGGGCCATGACTTGCAGTCGTTCCGCGAGATTAACGCGGTGCTGGGCGAGCAGTTCAGCGAACCGCAGCTGTACCGCATCGATCACTTTCTCGGCAAGGAAACCGTGCAGAACATCCTGGCGATGCGCTTCGCCAATCCGATCTTCGAACCGATCTGGGACCGTCGCTACATCGACCACGTCGTGGTCACGGTGGCCGAGACACTCGGCGTCGAACATCGCGGGGCGTTCTATGAGCAGGCCGGGGCGTTGCGCGACATGGTGCAGAACCATCTGATGCAGCTGTTGTGCCTGGTGGCGATGGAACCACCGGTGGCCTATGACGCCGATAACATACGCGACCGCAAGATGGACGTGCTGAGCGCCTTGCGGCCGATCACCCGTGAACAGGTGCCGCAGTCCGCGGCGCGCGGTCAATACGCGGCCGGCTGGATCAACGGTGTCCGGGTACCGGCCTATCGCGACGAGCCGGATGTGGCGCCACAGTCGAACACCGAGACCTACGCGGCGGTGAAACTCTTCGTCGACAACTGGCGCTGGCAGGACGTGCCGTTTTACATGCGTACCGGCAAGCGCCTGACGGCGGCGGTATGGGAAATCTCGATTCGCTTCCGCGACGTGCCGCATCGCGCGTTCCCGGCTTCCGCCGGACTCAACACACAACCGGTGCGGCTGGTGATCCAGATGCAGCCCGAGCAGGGTATCGTGCTCAAGTTCATGGCCAAGGAACCCGGTTCGGCCCTGCGGCTGCGCCCGGTGGACATGCGGTTCAGTTATCGCGAGGCATTCAACATGCCGTCGCCGGAGGCCTACGAGACGCTGCTGCATGATGTGATGACCGGTGACGCGACCCTGTTCATGCGCGCCGACCAGGTCGAGGCCGCGTGGCAGGTGTTGATGCCGGTGCTGGAGTCATGGGCGGACAATCCGCCGAATGATTTTCCCAATTACGCCGCCGGTACCTGGGGACCGGAATCGGCCGAGGCGCTGGTGGCCGCGGACGGCAACAGCTGGCTGACGCCGACGCTGCCGCCATCAGCGTCGGCAACCTGATTCCATATACGGAGTTGCCATGGACGAGATGACACACACGCCTGTCACCGAACCCATCGCGCCGGGCGCGCCCGGCATTTCTCCCACCTGGTCGAGCAGTTCCAAGGACATGGTCGGCTGCGCGCTGGGGTCGTCGCGGCTGTGGTACACCGTCGGCTACGGCATCGTCAACGAGGTCTATTATCCGCGCATCGACATTCCGCAGATTCGCGATCTGGGTTTCATCGTCGCCGACGGCAAGGGATTCTGGGTGGAGGTCAAGCGTCTGCGCGGCCGCACTCTGCGCACCGCCGCGCCCGGCGTGCCGGGAGTGGAAGTGGTGCATCACCACCCGCGTTTCGATCTGACGCTGCGCATCGCGCCGGATCAACAACGCGACGTGCTGCTGATAGATGTTCAGCTTGAAGGCGATGAAAGCCTCCGGCCTTACGCGCTGCTCGCGCCGCATCTCGGCGGCACCGGCTACGACAACCGCGCGGCGATCGATGAGTATCACGGTCGCCGGGTGCTGTGGGCGGAACAGGGACCCTTCGGTCTGGCGCTGGCCGCCGTGGACGCGACGCAGCGCGATGCCTGGGGCCGCGCCAGCGCCGGCTATGTCGGCATGAGCGACGGCTGGCAGGACTTCAAGCGTAACGGCGCGATGCAGTGGCAGTACCGGGAGGCCGGTCCCGGCAATGTCGCGCTCATGGGTGAACTGCCGCGCCGTTCGACGCTGGCGCTCGGCTTCGGCAGCAGCCGCGAGTCGGCCGCCACGCTGGCGGTCGGAGCGCTGACGCAACCGTTTGCCAACCACTGGCAGGCGCATATCGACCGCTGGCAGGCATGGCATGCCGGGTGCGGTGAATGCTGCAAGTCCGCGCCCGATCTGCCCGCGGCCTTGCGCGAGCAGTTCACGACTTCGGCGATGGTGCTGCGAACGCATCTCGATCTGACCTACCCCGGGGCGATGGTGGCGAGCCTGAGCATTCCCTGGGGCAACACCCGCAACGAACGCGGCGGTTATCACCTGGTGTGGCCGCGCGACCTGGTGGAATGCGCGGGCGCGCTGCTGGCGCTCGGCGCCGAGGACAAGGCGCGCGAAGTCCTGCGCTACCTGATCTCGACCCAGCATGCCGACGGACACTGGAATCAGAATCAGTGGCTGGGCGGCAAGCCGTTCTGGCAGGGGATCCAGCTCGATGAGACCGCGTTTCCGGTGCTGCTGGCCGCGCGCCTGCACGAACACGACGCCCTGGCCGGTACCGAGGTGACGGACATGGTGCGCCGGGCGCTCGGTTTCATCGCGCGCACCGGACCGGCCAGCGACCAGGACCGCTGGGAAGAGGACGCCGGGGTGAATGCCTTCACGCTGGCAGCGTGCATCGCGGCACTGGTGGGCGGTGCGCGCTTTCTCGAACCGGCAGCGCGTGACATGGCGCTGGCGCTGGCCGACGACTGGAATGCCCAGATTGAAAAATGGACGGTGGCGCGCGGGACCGACCTGGCGCGTCGCACCGGCGTGGCGGGTTATTACGTGCGCGTCGCACCGGCCGACACGCTGATGAATGAAGAAGCGCTCAGCGAAACCCTGCCGATCAAGAACCGCGTGCAGGACCCCGGGCTGTCGGCCACGGAACAGGTCGGTACCGATTTTCTGCAACTGGTGCGCTTCGGTCTGCGCCGTGCCGATGACCCGTTGATCGTCGACACGCTGAAGGTGGTCGATGAATTACTGAAAGTCGATACGCCCAGCGGTCCGGCGTGGCATCGCTATAACGGCGACGGTTATGGCGAACATCCCGACGGCACTCCGTTTAACGGCACCGGTCAGGGCCGCGCCTGGCCCTTGCTCACCGGCGAACGCGGGCATTATGAGTTGTGCGCCGGCCGCGACCCGCTGCCTTTGCTTGCCGCCATGGTCGTCCATGTGCGGACAGGGCGGGATGATGCCGGAGCAGATCTGGGACAGTGAGGCGATACCGGCGCACTGGCTCTATCCCGGACGCCCCTCCGGTTCGGCGATGCCGCTGGCCTGGGCGCATGCGGAGTACATCAAGCTGGCCGTGTCACGCGCACTGGGAGCGCCCTTTGACCGGCCGACCGCGGTGTGGGAACGCTACCAGGGCAAGCGACCGAAGGCGACGTGGCGGCACTGGTGCGAACAGGCGCCGATCGGGCATATCACCGTGGGTCAACGCTTGCGCCTCTGCCTGCATGCGCCGTCGACCGTGCAGTGGAGCCTGGACGGCTGGCATACTGTCCATGAGCTGCGCACCGATGATAGCGGACTGGGCCTGCACGTCGCGACACCGGATATCCCAATGATGTCGACCGGCACGCAGATCGATTTCAGTTTCCGTTATGACGACGGCCGTGTCGTGAACGATCGGCGTTATCGAATCGAAGTCACCGGCTGATCAACTAAAGAATAACTGGCAACTGACCGCCCTGAGCCCGCGACAGCGGTAAGCGTTGACGCCCGGCCGGTTCAGGCCGTCGCCGCCTCGGCGAACGCGCGGTTGCGGCCGGTGTAGTGTGGCGTCCAGCCGGAGGTGTCGATGAAGTAGCGCACCGCCTTGCAGCGGGTGCAGCCGCGCATCTCGAACCAGTGCTCGGCGTTGGCCGGGACGTTGATGTAATCGCCGCCGCTGACTTCGAGAAGAAATTGCTTTCCGTCCGCTTCGACGAATCCGAAGTAACCGGTGCCCGCGAGGATGTAGCGCACTTCGTCGTCCGAGTGCGTGTGGATCTTGTCGAACTTGCCGAGCATGTCGGCGAGTCCCGGGATGTCCTCGTGGATCACCACCATGTCGCGCGTCTGGTAGCCCTTCTCGCGCTTCAGTTCCTCGAAGCGGTTCTGGACGAAACCGAGCAGTTCCTCCTTTTCGGTGTCGCTCAGGCTTTTCTTTTCCAGCAATTCATTCGCGCGCGGGTCCGCGGGCGCGGGCCAGTGGCGCAGCGTGATGCCGAGGCGCGCGAGCCGGCTCTGGACCGCGGGCAGATCTTTCAGCTCTTTTCCGTCGGGGAAAATGATCCGGGCCATGATCGTTTCCTCCGTGTTGAATGGGTGTCAGCCGATGACGGGTTTATCGCCGCCGGTGCGTCGCGCCAGCGGTTTGATCAGGGGTTTGGCTCTGGTCGCGGGTTTTGCCTGGGCGGATACCGGCGGGGACGGACGTGACTCCGGTGGACGCACCGGGTGTGCTTCCGGTTCGGGCGTGCGCGCCGGTTGTGGTTCCGGGCGCCGTGCTTCGTGCTCGTGGTGACGTTCGCGTTCGGGACGACGTCCGCGCTCCCCATGCCGCGCCTCGCGCCCCCGGCCCCCATGCCGATCCGGACGGCCGCCGCGGCCGCGTTCGGCGCCGGGGCGGGGACGGTATTCGCGCCTGGCCGGCGGCTTCAGTATGGGCTGCATTTCCGGCAGCACCGGGTGGATCGGGAGCTTGTGGCCGATGTACTCCTCGATCTCCGGCAGCGAAAACACATAGCGCTCGCAGGCAAAACTCACGGCATCGCCCGAAGCGCCGGCGCGCGCGGTGCGGCCGATGCGGTGCACGTAATCCTCGGCGTTCTGCGGCAAGTCGAAATTGAACACATGCGAGACGTCGGGGATGTGCAAACCGCGCGCGGCCACGTCGGTCGCCACCAGCACCGGCAGCCGGCCTTCCATGAAATCCTGCAGGATGCGCAGGCGTTGTGTCTGCGGCACGTCGCCCGAGAGCACCTCGGCGTTCAGCTCGTTGACCTTGAGCCAGGCGGCGATGGTTTCCGCCGCGTCCTTGGTGTTGGTGAACACCAGGCTGCGGGTTGGATCCTTTTGGCGCAGCAGGTGCACCAGCAACGGAATCTTCTCCTCGATCGCCGTGTGGTACAGCGCCTGCGTGACCTTGTCGGCGGTGACGCTTGTCCGGCTCGATGCGCACGAACTGCGGATTGTTCATGTGCTCGTAGGCGAGCTCGGTGACGCGGTAGGAAAGCGTGGCCGAGAACAGCATGCTCAGGCGCGCGCCGGGCGGCGGCATGCGCCGCAGCAGGAAGCGGATGTCCTTGATGAAGCCGAGGTCGAACATGCGGTCGGCCTCGTCGAGCACCATCACCTGCACCGCCTCGAGGTCGAACACGTGCTGCTTGAAATAATCGATGATGCGCCCGGGCGTGCCGATCAGCACGTCCACGCCCTCTTCCAGCATGCGCCGCTGCGTGTCGTAACCGGTGCCGCCGAAAACGAGACCCAGCCTGAATCCGGTGTGCGCGCCCAGCGCCACGGCATCCTTGTGAATCTGCACCGCCAGTTCGCGCGTCGGCGCGAGCATGATTGCCCGCGGCTGCGTCGGACGACGATCTTCCGGCAGGTGCGTCAACAGATAATTGAAGGCCGCGAGCAGGAACGCCGCGGTCTTGCCGGTGCCGGTCTGTGCCTGGCCGGCCACGTCCTGCCCGGCCAGTGCCAGCGGCAGAGCTTCGGCCTGGATCGGCGTGCAAAATTCGAAACCGGCCTCGCGCACGCCCTGAAGCAGGGCCTCGGGCAGGTTAAGGCCGGCGAAGGATTGGCCGGTAAGGTGGTGATCACTCATAAAACGGGCGCCAAGCATAACATTATTGCTTCGCCGACGGCACTTTTGGGATTCGGCAACAGTCCGACTTGCATTCCATGGGTATTTCTGCCCAAACTATTGCCCATTACCCGTTCACGACAGCCCACGGCCAGCCAGTCCGGCCGAATCCCATTCAATGACGACGGAGGCAAGCAACACATGAGTCAAGGTATTGTAAACATCAGCGATGACAGCTTTGAGGAGGAAGTGCTCAAGGCGGATGGGCCGGTGCTGGTGGACTACTGGGCGGAATGGTGCGGCCCGTGCAAGATCATTGCGCCGGTGCTCCAGGAAATCGCCGCGGAATACCAGGGTAAGCTCAAGATCGCCAAATTGAACATCGACGAGAATCCGCAGACCCCGCCGAAGTACGGCATCCGCGGCATTCCGACCTTGATGCTGTTCAAGAACGGCAGTGTCGAGGCAACCAAAGTGGGCGCGGTTTCCAAGTCGCAGCTGGCTGCCTTCATTGACGGAAATCTCTAGGATTACCCGTGGTCCCCGGGGCTGGACGGGGACAATAACTGATGCTAATGTTGAATGGCTGGATGTAAAAAAATTCCAAGACGTTCCTGCTTTTTAAACTAATTTCCTGATTATTCATTCCCCGGACTTCGACAGCGGGCAGTTTGCGCCCCTGGTGCGTCCGGAAGCGGTGACCAAATGAACGCAACCCTGATGAACCTCTCTGAACTCAAGCGCAAGCCCGCCACGGAGCTTGCCGAAATGGCCGCGGCCCTGGACGTCGAAGGCGGCGGGCGACTGCGAAAACAGGACCTGATCTTCGCGATCCTCAAGGCCCAGGCGAAAAAGGGCGAGGACATCATCGGCGAAGGCGTGGTCGAAATCCTGCAGGACGGTTTCGGCTTCCTGCGATCGGCGGACGCCTCCTACCTCGCCGGGCCGGACGACATCTACGTCTCACCCTCGCAGATACGCCGCTTCAACCTGCGCACCGGCGACACCGTCAAAGGCAACATCCGCCCCCCGAAGGAATCCGAACGCTACTTCGCCCTCCTCAAAGTCGACGAGATCAATTTCCAGAATCCGGACGAAGCCAAGAACAAGGTTCTGTTCGAGAACCTCACGCCGCTCCATCCGACGGAACGGTTCGGACTCGAGCGCGACAATGCCTCGACCGAGAACCTGACCGCGCGCGTGATCGACCTCATCGCGCCCATCGGCAAGGGCCAGCGCGGCCTGCTGGTGTCGCCGCCCAAGGCCGGTAAAACGGTCATGCTGCAGAACATCGCGCATGCGATTACCGCCAACCATCCCGACTGCTTTCTCATTGTGCTGCTCATCGATGAGCGCCCGGAGGAAGTGACGGAAATGCAGCGCTCGGTGCGCGGCGAGGTGATTTCCTCGACGTTCGACGAACCGGCCAGCCGCCACGTGCAGGTCGCCGAGATGGTGATCGAAAAAGCCAAGCGCCTGGTCGAGCACAAGAAGGACGTCGTGATCCTGCTCGACTCGATCACCCGCCTCGCCCGCGCTTACAACACGGTGGTTCCGGCTTCCGGCAAAGTCCTGACGGGTGGTGTCGACGCGAATGCGCTGCAACGGCCGAAAAGATTTTTCGGCGCCGCGCGCAATATCGAGGAAGGCGGCAGCCTGACGATCATCGCCACCGCGCTGATCGACACCGGCTCCAAAATGGACGATGTGATTTACGAAGAATTCAAAGGCACCGGCAACATGGAAATCCATCTCGACCGGCGTCTGGCGGAAAAGCGCTCCTATCCCTCGATCAACATCAACCGTTCCGGCACCCGCCGCGAAGAACTGCTTCTGGTTCCGGAAGAGCTGCAGAAGATCTGGATCCTGCGCAAGCTGCTGCACCAGATGGACGAGCTCGAGGCTTCGGAGTTCCTGATCGAGAAGCTGCGGGCCACCAAGAATAATGGCGAATTCTTCGATTCCATGAAGCGCTGACGGGGCGCTTGCTCAAGCCCTTGATTTTGCATAGACTACGCGCCCTCTGGAAACCCGGCGACCGAAAATCGCTGGAACTGCTTTGAGATCAATGACATGAAAGAAGGCATTCATCCCGCCTACAAGGAAACCAAGGTCAACTGTAGCTGCGGCAACAGTTTCGAGACGCGCTCGACCCTGGGACACGACCTGCACGTGGAAGTCTGCTCCGTGTGCCATCCGTTCTACACCGGCAAGCAGAAACTGGTGGACACCGGCGGGCGCGTGGAGAAATTCCGCCAGAAGTACGGCATGAAAAAATAAGCCGTGAAAACGGCGGCACGCAAAAAGGCGCTCTATACGAGCGCCTTTTTATTTTGGGCCCTGTTCACGGCAGCGGCAGCGCTAGCCGCCACGGAAACCGCCGAGGTGCAGGCATGTGCTCGACGGCGACACCGTTATCCTGCAAAACAACCAGCACGTGCGCCTCATCGGCATCAATGCCCCCGAGCTCGGCAGGGATGGCGCACCGGACCAGCCGCTGGCGACCCGGGCGCGCGACCGGCTGGCGCAACTGGTGCGGGGCCAACGCGTGACGCTCGCCTTCGAGCGTGAACGCCAGGACCATTACGGCCGGCTGCTGGCGCATGTTTATCTTCCGGACGGTCGCGATGTCGAGGAAATCCTGTTGCGCGAGGGGCTGGCCTGGGCGGTGGCGGTCCCGCCGAACGTGGGCAAGCTCCCGGCTCTTATTAACACCGAAAACGAGGCACGCGGCGCGGGGCGCGGCGTGTGGGGCGAGCCGGCTTACGCGCCGACGCCGGCGGAGCGGCTCACCGCGCAGGGCACGGGATTCCGCTTCATCGAGGGCACTATTCTGCGCTACCAGAGTCACCGCAAGCTGATCTATTTCGATCTGTCGCCGCGGGTGGCCCTGGTCGTAACCCATGAGGACTGGAAAAAATACCACCGCGGCAAACCCAGGGACTGGGTCGGCCGCCGCGTCGTCGCGCGCGGCTGGCTCACGGAATCCAAGGGCCGACTGCACCTGCGTGTGCCGCATCCGGCCATGCTAACATGGCGCGATTGAACCCATGCGTATCCCCGCCTTTCAGGGCCTGCTGATCCCCTTGGTGCTGACCACCATGGTGGCCGGTACTACTGCCGGATGCGCCACGGGAAAAATCTGGTCCTTCGATGAAGAGTCAGAGGTTGAAGCGGGCGCGACACAACATGCGCTGATATTGAAACGGTTCGGAGCATACAACGACACCAAAATTTCGGACTATGTCAGTTCCATCGGCAATAAAGTGGCGGCTACAAGCGACCGTTCCAGTTTACGATGGCAATTCACCGTACTTGACTCTCCCACACCGAATGCTTTTGCGACGCAGGGAGGCTATGTTTATATCACCCGGGGCATGCTAGCCCTGCTCCAGTCTGATGCCGAACTGGCAGCGATACTCTCCCATGAAACAGGACACATCTGCGCGCAGGATATTCCACACCAGCAGGCTGTCGGCAACATAATGGAACTAGGGGTACTTGCTACGATTATCGCTGTTCCCGAGTTTCTTCTGTTCCCCCAACTCGCCGCAGCACCAGAAGGCGCAGGAATGGCTGCCATTAGTCGCAAGGACGAACTCAATGCCGATCAGCGCGGAACGGAGTACCTGCGCCGCGCCGGATTTCCCCCGGAGACGATGCAAACAACGATGGAGCTGTTGGCGAGCATGGAAGCATACGATCGCGATCAGCAAAAAGCCGCGGGAGGTAAACAGTCGCATGGTGGCATCGGGTCTACGCGAGTCATCCTACAACAGAAAAAAGACACGAAAAACTCGCTGAAATGACAAACCAATCTCATACAGAGACGACGACCACCCCACAGCCTGATTTTCTCGCACGCCTTAACGGAATCGAATTCGGTTCAGCTAAAGTTGAGGGTATACCGTATAACCACAAGCGATATTTCGCGCAATGGAGACTCGCCTTGGAGGTTCCTGAAGGCTGGCTCGTGTGGATGAACGAAAAGCGCGACCAACTTTGGCTGGTACGCCCGGATTGGAAAGCACGATTACAGACTGGAAAGAATAACGACGCTTGATGTCGATAACCCCTGTAAAACACTTGCCAGCCTGATGGCACCATCTTCGGTAACAGAATTGAAATCCGTTCGTGAGTATGGGCCAAGCTCCTGCACCGGGGTCGTTCATAAATCGACCCCAACACTTTTCGGTGGCCGTATGC
Source organism: uncultured Gammaproteobacteria bacterium (assembly GCA_963750625.1). Taxonomy (GTDB): domain Bacteria; phylum Pseudomonadota; class Gammaproteobacteria; order Acidiferrobacterales; family Sulfurifustaceae; genus Sulfuricaulis. The sequence goes on from CAVVRV010000032.1 coordinate 73,698, forward strand.
AGACAATACGCGCCGGCGTAATTGCAAACAGCAAAGCTGCGTGGTACGGCTATTCATTTTATGGATATGCGGACGAAAAAGCTTTCATCGAAAATGATGCAATTTTTTTGTCCGTAGCCAAAAGCACCGAATCAGTGCCAAGCGACTGATGGACTGCCCAAGCCACTTTCGCTCCATATCCGTCGCGCCAAAACAGGAGACTCGTTCGCATCGCTCGCGCGGAACTCACGCATTCCCGGACAAAAATACGGAAAGCCTCCTGCGACTGCTGAATCGTCGCTACCCAGACGGCGAACCGTCAGGCGGGCGAACTCATCAAGATCATCGAATAGGTAGCAACTCATGAAAAAAGAAATGAAGCAGGCCGCGCTCGACTATCACGCGCTGCCGAAACCCGGCAAGACCGCCGTGGTGCCGACCAAGCCGTGCGAGACCCAGTACGACCTCTCGCTCGCCTACACGCCCGGCGTGGCCGAGCCGGTGCGCGCCATCGCCGCCGATCCCGAGGCCGCCTATCGCTACACCAACAAGGGCAATCTCGTGGCCGTGATCACCAACGGCACGGCAACGCTTGGCTTGGGCAACCAGGGGGCATTGGCCTGCAAGCCCGTGCTCGAAGGCAAGGCGGTGCTGTTCAAGCGTTTCGCCGACATCGATGTGTTCGACATCGAGGTCGACGCGCCGATCGCGCGACGCTTTCATCGACACCGTGGCCCACATCGCGCCGACCTTCGGCGGCATCAATCTCGAGGACATCGCCGCGCCGGATTGTTTCGCGATCGAGGAGATACTGCGCGCGCGCCTCGACATTCCGGTGTTTCACGACGACCAGCACGGCACGGCCGTGATCATCTGCGCGGGACTGCTGAACGCCCTCGAACTCCAGGGCAAGAAATTATCCGGGGCACGGATCGTGCTGCTCGGGGCGGGGGCCGCGGGGCTCGCGACCATTCAATTGATGATCGCCCTCGGTGCCAAGCGCGACCACATTCTGCTGCTCGACAGCAAGGGCGTGATCCATCCCGGTCGCCCGGACATCAATATCTACAAGCGCCGCTATGCCCAGGCGACTGATAAACGCACGCTCACCGATGCCATGCAGGGTGCTGACGTGTTCATTGGCGTCTCGGCCGCGAACGTGGTCTCGCCCGAAATGGTGAAGTCCATGGCGCCCAAACCGATCGTGTTCGCGCTCGCCAACCCCGACCCGGAGATCCGTCCCGAGATAGCACACGCGGCGCGCACCGACCTCATCATGGCCTCGGGGCGCTCGGATTATCCGAACCAGGTCAACAACGTGCTCGGCTTTCCCTACATCTTCCGCGGGGCGCTCGACGTGCACGCCAGCTCCGTCTCGCGCGCCATGCTGGTCGCGGCCGTGCGCGCGCTCGCCAAGCTCGCCCACGAACCGGTGCCGGCGGAGATGCTGCGCGCCTATGGCCTGACGCACCTGGAATTCGGCCACGACTACATCATCCCCAAGCCGCTCGACCCGCGCCTGATTCATACCGTGCCGCCGGCGGTGGCGCGCGCGGCCATCGATTCCGGCGTGGCGCGCGCGGCCTATCCCGCGCATTACCCGAAACCGGGAGCGTGACCGTTTCCGCGCGGCGGGCCGGGAATTTATCCGGCTATACTCACTCTTGAGCCAGAACCAAAGGGACAGGCCATGAATAAAATCACAATCGTCGGGGCCGGGCGCGTCGGTGAATCCGCCGCGCACAATCTTGCCAAGGCGGAATTGTGCCGCGAGGTGGTGCTGATCGACGTCAAGGAAGGCGTGCCGCAGGGAACGGCGCTCGACATCCAGGAATCGGCGCCGATTTTCCATTTCGACACCACGCTCGCCGGCTCGAACGACCTCCATGCGATGGCCGGCTCGGAGCTGGTGATAATCACCGCCGGCATCCCACGAAAACCCGGCATGTCGCGCTCCGACGTGCTCGGCACCAATCTGGCGGTGGTCAACGAAATCGTGGATATGTTGCTCAAGACCGCGCCCCATGCCATGTTGCTGGTGGTCTCGAACCCGGTCGACGTGCTGACCTACGCCGCCTGGAAGCGCACCGGCTGGCCGCGCAGCCGCGTTTTCGGCATGGCCGGCGTGCTCGACTCGGCGCGTATGGCGAGTTTCGTGGCCATGGAAACCGGGTTCTCCGTGAGGGACATCACCGCCATGGTGCTCGGCGGCCACGGCGACACCATGGTGCCGATGACGCGTTTCACCTGCATCAACGGCATTCCGATCGAGCACTTCCTGACAAAGGAACAAATTCAGAAAATCGTCGAACGCACGCGCGGCGGTGGCGCCGAAATTCTTTCGCTGCGCAAAACCGCGAGCGCCTACGATGCTCCGGCGGCCGCCATCGCCGCCATGGTGGACTCCATCAGCCACAATCGCCGCCACATCCTTCCCGGCGTGGCGGTGCTGCAGGGCGAATACGGACTGCACGACATCGGCATGGGCGTGCCCGTCGTTTTAGGCGAGAACGGCGTGGAACAGGTGATCGAACTGCCCCTGACGCCGGAGGAATCGGCCGCCTTCATGCGCTCGGCGGCCATGGTCCAGGCCGATCTCGACCAGCTCAATAAGTAACCCGCTTTGACCGCCCCACCCCGCACGGTCGCCGACTTCATCGGCTGGACGGAACGGCGTTTTGCCGGAGCCGGACTCTGCTTCGGTCACGGCACGGATAACCCCCTGGACGAAGCCGCGTGGCTGGTGGGCAGCGCATTGAAACTCACGCCGCACGAACTCGAAGAACATCTGGAAGACGAGCCCACGCCGCCACAGCAGGACACGATCCGCGCGCTCGTCGATTCACGCATTCGCACCCGTCAACCGCTCGCCTACCTGCTGAAAGAAGCCTGGTTCGCCGGATTGAAATTCTACGTCGATGAACGCGTGATCGTGCCGCGCTCGCTCACGGCGGAATTCATCGCCGAACAATTTCAGCCCTGGATCAATCCCGCGCGCGTGCGCCGGATACTCGATCTGTGCACCGGCAGCGGTTGCATGGCGATCGCTTGCGCTTATGCCTTTGCCGAGGCGTCGGTGGATGCGGTGGATATATCGGAGGCGGCGCTGGCGGTGGCGCGCATCAACGTGGAGAACCACGGATTGGAGCAAACGCGTGCGGCTGTTGCGTTCCGATCTTTTCAGCGCCCTGAAAGACGAACGCTACGATCTTATCGTCACCAACCCGCCTTACGTGGCGCAAGTCGAAATGGCGGCATTGCCGCCGGAATACCGTCACGAGCCGACGCTGGCGCTGGCCTCCGGTGCGCAGGGACTGGATGCCGTCATCCGCATACTCGCGGAAGCGCCGTCACACCTGAATCCCGGTGGCATACTCGTGGCTGAAGTCGGCAACAGCGCCGAACGCTTGCAGGAAAAATTCCCCGCGGTGCCTTTCACCTGGCTGACCACTTCCGCGGGAGATGAAAGCGTATTTCTGCTGACGGCGGAGCAACTGCGGCAGTATCACGCGACGTTTACGTCCGCGCGCTGACCGTGAAGCGGCTGGGGGTTACCGGGGTGGCTCGTGACGCAGACCGGAAGCGGCGGCGCGGTCCATGATCCAGATCCCGTCACGCGCCAGCTGCGCCGGGCATTGGATAGGCTGATCCGGACCTTCCAGGGCTTGCGCAACGGCGCCCGCCTTGCCCGCTCCACTGACCAGAATGATTTTCTCGCGCGCCGCCGCGATCACGGGCGGCGTGACGGTCAGGCGGTGGACCGGCGCCTTGGGCCCCACGACGGCAAGCACCTTGCGGACACGTTCGCTCAAGCGCGGAGGAACCCGGGAACAACGAGGCGGTATGACCGTCCTCGCCAAGCCCGAGAATAACGAGATCCAGGCGTTCCGGCAGCCGCCGCGCATATTCATCGGCGGCGGCTTCACGATCAGGCCGCTCGGCCGGCATGCGATGCACCTGAGCGGGAGGAATCGGCACCGCGTCGAGCAGTGATTCGCGCGCCATGCGGTAATTGCTTTGCGAGTCGCCGGGCGGCACGGCGCGTTCATCGCCGAAATAAATTTCTACTTTTTCCCACGGGAGACCTTGGATCAGCGCCAATTGCCGGTAGACCGCGCGCGGGGTGCTGCCACCGGCGAGCATCACGCTCGCCCGGCCGCGGTCAGCGACGGCCTGCTCGATCAGCTTGGCGATGTGACGTGCCGCGATTTCCGGCAGTGCTTCCGGGGCAACCACGATGCGATGGTCATCGAGCGGCACGGTGTCTTGCTACAGTGATTTCCACGCGCGTTTGTCCGCACGCAGCAGGCCGTCGGCCGCCAGCGGGCCCCACGACCCGGCCGTGTAGTTGGGAAAGTCCGGCGCCACTTCCGAGGTCCAATGGGCGATGACCGGCTCGACGATCTGCCAGGCGCGGTAAATCCAGTCGGCGCGCGCGAACAGCGTCTGGTCGCCGCCCATGGCGTCGTGCAGCAGCCACGAATAGGCACTCGGGAGCTGCTCGATGCCGAAGGCGCTGGCGTAGCGGAAATTCATGGTGACCGGCTCCAAACACAGCCCCGGACCCGGCTGCTTCGCCACAAAGGTCTGCATGATGCCCTCTTCCGGCTGCAGCCGGAACGCCAGGACATTTCCGCTGGAGCTGTCCTGCTCGATCGGGAACATGAGGTGCGGTGTGGGCTTGAAGTGGATGGCCACTTCCGTCACCTTGCGCGCCAGGCGCTTGCCGGTGCGCAGGTAAAACGGCACGCCGGCCCAGCGCCAGTTGTCGATCATGATGCGCAGCGCGGCAAACGTGGCGGTGTTCGAGTCGGACGCCACGTTCTTTTCCGCGCGATACCCGGGCACCGCTTTTCCGTCCATGTGTCCCGGTCCGTACTGCCCGCGTACGGCATCTTTGCGAACATCCAACGGGCGGATCGCCTGCATCACCTTCGCGGTTTCGTCGCGCAGCCCCGCGCCATCGTAACGCACCGGCGGCTCGATGGCGGTCATGCACAACAATTGCAACAGGTGATTCTGCACCATGTCGCGCACCACGCCGGTCTTCTCGTAAAAGCCCGCGCGGGTGCCGATGCCGATGTCCTCGGCCACGGTGATCTGCACGTGGTCGATGTAGTTGCGGTTCCAGATCGGCTCGAAGCTGGGATTGGCGAAGCGCACCACCAGCAGGTTCTGCACCGTTTCCTTGCCGAGAAAATGATCGATGCGATAAGTCTGTTCTTCCTTGAACACTTCGAGAATTTTCCGGTCGAGGTCGCGCGCCGAGCGCTCGTCGGTGCCGAAGGGCTTCTCGATCACCAGCCGCCGCCAGCCGTGATCGCTGGTCGCCAGGCCGGCGGCGTCGAGGCGGTTGACGATGCCGCAGAAAAAATCGGGCGGCGTGGCGAGATGAAACAGCACGTTGTCCGGAATGCCGTGACGTTGTTGCAGCGATTGCAGTTTGTCGCGCAACAAGGCGTAATCGCCTTCGGGCGGGGCATCGAAATTTCCCGTCACGTAGTGGAGGTGGGGCGCGAAGCGTTCCCAGTGCTTGCGGATCGAACGTTCGTTCCTCGGAAACCGCGCGGCGCATCCGCTCGCGGAAGGCCTGGTCATCCCAGTTGTCGCGCGAAAAGCCGACGATGGTGAACGGTTCCGGGAGCAGCGCCTGGCAGGCGAGATCGTACAGCGCGGGGATGAGTTCACGCCGCGACAGATCGCCGGCGGCACCGAACACCACGATGCAGCAGGGATCGGTGGGCTTGCCGGAACTGAGCCCGACGCAACGCGGGGCGAATTCCATCTCGCTCATCGGCTCACTCCTTCTTCACCGCATGACCGCCAAACTGCTTGCGCAACGCCGCAATGACCTTGGCGCTGAAACGATCTTCCTGACGCGAAGCAAACCGTTCGTACAGCGATTGCGTGATCACCGGAATCGGAATCGCGTTTTCCACGGCATAGGCAATACTCCAGCGCCCCATGCCGGAATCGTCGACATAGCCGGCGATGTGCTCCAGGGCATTGCCCTCTTCGCGCAGCGCCTTGGTCAGCAGATCGAGCAGCCACGAACGCACCACGGAGCCCTGCTGCCACAGCGCGGCGACGCGTCCCAGGTCGATACCATACTCCGAGCGCTGCAGACATTCGAACCCTTCGCCGATCGACTGCAGCATGGCGTATTCGATGGCGTTGTGCACCATCTTGACGAAATGTCCGGCGCCGCTCGCGCCCACGAGCGCATAGCCATCCTTCGGCGCCAGCGCGACAAAGATCGGCTCCAGATAATCAAAAGCCGTTTTGGGGCCGCCGATCATGAGGCAATAGCCGATCTCCCGCCCCCATACCCCGCCGCTGACACCGACGTCGAGAAAATTCACGCCGCGCGCGGCGCAGCGCTCGGCGGCGCGCGCGGAATCGGTGTAACGCGAGTTGCCGCCGTCCACGATGATATCGCCAGGGGTGAGCAGTTCGAGCAGCGTATCGATCGTTTCTTCCGTCGGCTGGCCGTGCGGGACCATGAGCCAGACCGCGCGCGGTGTCTTGAGCCGTTTCACCAGCTCCGCCACGGACGGCACGGAAACTATCGCGGCCTTCACCGTCCGCGTCGATGCTTCGGGGATTTCGATTATATCCCACCACGCTGTGGCCGGCCTGAATGAGGCGCAGCGCCATGTTCCCGCCCATGCGGCCGAGGCCAATCATGCCGATCTGCATCGTTCCTCCTTGTTCATCACTGGCGTTGTCTCCGCATTCTGAGGGAATGGCCCATGGGCCGCCAGAGCCATGACGCCGGAGCGATGCCGAGGTTCAGATGGCACCCTTCCGTTCACCGGCCGGACAGCAAACATCGCACGACGCATACATCGCCTCGATTTCGCGCGCGAAGCGTTTCTCGATTTCATTGCGCTTGAGCTTGAGGGTCGGGGTCAGCAGTCCGTTCTCGACGGTCCAGGGTTCTTCCAGGCGCGTGATATGGCAGATACGCGCATAACCCGGAAAGTCGTAGAGTTGGGCGTTGGCACGGGCACACAATGTCGCCGCGTCTCCGATCTTGCTCACCGCGAGCAGGCCGAGCTTGGGCCGGCCCTCGCCGAGCACCATCACTTGCTCGAAAGCGGCGTCACGCAGTATCGCCGCTTCGGCGTCCGTGGGCGGGACCTTCTCGCCGTTGGACAGCACAATAATGTCCTTCACGCGTCCGGTAATGTACACGCTGCCGCCACGAATCGTGACCACGTCGCCGGTATGCAGCCAGCCTTCCTTGTCGATCATGGCGGCGGTCGCTTCGGGCTTGTTCCAATAACCCAGCATGATGTTTGGCCCGCGCGCCAGCAGCTCCCCATTTTCGGTGCAGCGCAGTTCGACACCCTCAAGCGCGCGGCCGACCGAGGCGGGATCGTTGTCGCCCATGCGGTTGGCGGCCAGCACCGGCGACGTTTCGGTAAGTCCATAACCCTGGATAATCGGCAGCCCGAGACCGATGAACACGCGTGCCAGATGCGGTGCAAACGCCGCCCCGCCGACGATGATCAGGCGAATGCGCCCACCGAGACGCCGGTAAAGTTTCTTCGCCACCAGCGCCTTGAGCACCGGCCACAACAGCTTGTCGGTGAAGGTGGATTCGCCGCGGAAGCTCCGCCAGCCGACCTCCGTGGCTTTCTCGAACAGCTTGCGCTTGAGCGAACCGGGCGCCATGGCCTCCTGCATCCTGGAATAGATGCGTTCGAAGATGCGCGGGACGCTGATAAGAACCGTCGGCTGCTGTTCGCGGATGTCGTCCGCCAGCAGACTGATCGAGCGCGCGTACACCGTCTGCGCCCCGGCCCAGATCGCGGAATAGTAACCGCAGGTCTTTGAAGCGCATGGCACGCATCATCCGCTGGACGTACCAATCCTTGTGCTTCATGTCCTCGGCGCGGTTGAGGCCCGTCAGCTGGCCCAGTTGGTCCAACTCCTGCTGGCTCAACTGCTCGCCGCGCAGCAGCTTCTCCATCATCTGGCGCAGCTGCTCGCTGAACTGGCGCATCATGTCCGCCAGCATCTGCGCCTCTTCCGGCGTCATCTCCTCCGTCACGTCCGACATCGGCGGCGCATCGCTGCTGTCGAAAAAGAGGGGGAACAGCTCGTCAAACACGGGCAGTCCGCTGGCATCCTTCACCAGCGTCGCCCGCAGGCTCAACCGGAAATCCTCACGCTCCTGCACGCCCAGCCGATCCACGGCAGTAAACGCATCGGCGCTCTCGGCCAGGCTGATGCGCACCCCACCTGCGCGCAGGGCGGCGATAAACTGGATCATCCGTTCTTCCATGGTTACTTACCTCGTCAATCAACAGTGCCGGGACGCCATGCCGAAGCTCGCTTCCGCACGTCCCCGGCACATCTCCTCGCTCGCTAGTTGCGCCACCGCTGCGACGGCCGCATGTCGTCGTCGTCGAGCTGCGCGCCCCGCTCGTTCACCTGGATGCGCCGGCGCACCTTCTGCAGGTCGCGTCTCGTGCTTGAACAGCACGCTCAGCGTGTTGTCCAGCGTGGCGCGGTCCAGCTGCTTGGCGTTCAGCGCTACCAGCGACTTCGCCCAGTCCAGCGTCTCGCTGATCGACGGCGACTTGCGCAGGTCGAGCGTAGCGCAGCCTGTGCACTAGCTCGACCGCCTGCTGCGCCAGCTTGGGCGCACAGCTCAGGAATCTTTAAACGCACGACGGCCAACTCTTGCTCCACGGCCGGGTAGCCGATAAACAGGTATAGGCAGCGCCGTTTGAGCGCTTCCGACAGCTCGCGCGTGTTGTTCGAGGTCAGAAAGACCAGCGGCCGGTGCACGGCGTGCCAGCGTGCCCAACTCCGGCACGCTGACCTGAAAATCACTCAACACCTCCAGCAAAAACGCCTCAAACTCGGCGTCGGCGCGATCGATTTCGTCGATCAGCAGCACGGTCGGCGTCTCGTTCAGGATCGCCTTGAGCAGCGGGCGCTGCAGCAGGAAGCGCATCGAGAAAAAGACATCTTCTTCACCCGCCAGCCGGTCTGCCGCTGCGGCCAGCGAACTGGCCTCCGCCAGCGTTTCCTGCAGTTTGTCGCGCAGCAACTGCGTGTACAGCAGCTGCTTGGCATACTCCCATTCGTAGAGCGCCTTGGTTTCGTCCAACCCTTCATAACACTGCAGGCGGATCAACTCGCGGCCGGTTGCCGCCGCCACGCTCTTGGCCAGTTCGGTCTTGCCCACACCGGCCGGCCCTTCGAGCAGCAGCGGCTTGCCCAATTGGTCGGTCAGGAACACAGTCGTGCCGATCTCGTCGCTGGCGATATACTTCTGCTTGCTCAGCGCGTCTTTGACCTGCGCGGGGGAATGAAACACTTGCGTGATGCTCACAAAGTACTCCCTTTGAATACCTAGACACCCCATGCACACCAGGGCAACTTGTGGAGTGATGGCGGGAGTGTACATCACACCGCGATCTTTGTAAATGGGCTTTCGTACAATCTCCCTGTACACATGCCGACACGCCCCCTGTGTTACAATCTATGCCCACCTAGCAGGCGTCGCTGCATACAGATCTGCCATTGACTCATACTGAATTCATGAAGGCTGACCATGGATCTCATCCCAACTTATCCAATTCACGCAAGATATCGTCCGCATCCCCAGTCTTAGCGGGCAGGAAGAGGCCGTCGCCAAGCGCGTCGAAAGCGAAATGCGCCGCCTGGCCTTCGACCGCGTCTGGATCGACGGCAACGGCAGCGTCGTCGGCATCGTCGAAGGCGCCCACGACGGCAAGACAATCCTGCTCGATGCCCACACCGACACCGTCGGCATCTCGCCCGGCGTCCCCTGGCAGCACGAACCCTTTGGCGCCCAGATCGACGGCGACAAGATCTTCGGCCGCGGCGTCGCCGACATGAAGGGCGCCCTCGCCGCCATGGTGCATGCTGCCGCCTCCGTGGACCGCATCCCGTCTCGCCGGCCGCGTCGTCGTCAGCGCCTCCACCCTCGAAGAGGTGCTCGAAGGCGTAGCCCTCCAGGCGGTAATGGACCAGGTCCAGCCAGACTTCGTCGTCATCGGCGAATCCACCAACCTGCAGCTGGCGCGCGGCGGCCGCGGCCGCGCCGAGGTCCATCTCACCACCATCGGCCGCCCTGCCCATTCCTCGTCGCCGCAGCTTGGCCGCAACGCCGTGCTCGACATGATGAAGGTGATCGCCGCCGTCGAAGCATATCCCTGCCGTCCGACCCCTTCATGGGCCCGGCCATTCTGGCCCTGACCGATATCATCTCCGATCCCTACCCGGGCCATTCGGTCATCCCCAGCATGTGCCGCGCCACCTACGACCGCCGCCTGCTGCCCGGCGAAACTGCCGCCGACGTGCTGGACGTCATCCGCCGGCATCCCGTCGCTGCAGGGCATCAACCTGCACGCCGAGATCGGCATCGGCCATTACACCGCCTACACCGGCGCGACTCCTGGTCTGTGAAAAGTTCTTCCCTGCCTGGCTCTATGCCGAAGATGACCCGTTTGTCGCCGCCGCCCTCGGTCGGCTTGCATGCCGCCGGGCATTCCGGCCACGACCAGCGCCTACCGTTTCTGCACCAATGCCGCCTACAGCGCCGGCATCGCCCACGTGCCGACCGTCGGCTTTGGCCCTGCCACCGAGGCCGACGCCCACGTCATCGACGAGCGCCTGGCCATCGCCGACCTGCAGGCCGCCGCCCGTGGCTACCAAGCCATCATCGAGTCGGTCCTCCTCTGAGCCTACCGGGAAGAGTTGAACATGCAGCTCCACACCGCCTTGCGCCTTACACTCGACCCCGCCCACCCTGACGTGATCTCCGTTGTCGGGGGCGGCGGCAAGAGCAGCGCCGTCTTTCGTATCGCTCTGGATCTGGCCCAAGCTCGGCGCAGCGGGCAGTCATCACCCACACGGCCCGCATCGCCGCCTTCCAGACCGCCTGGTCGCCGGCGATGGTGGAAGTCCTTGACGATGCCCTGCCCCTGGGCGGACGATTGCCGCGCGCGCTCGACAGCGCACAACGTCTGCCTGCTCACGGGGCCGGTGGTAGCCGACCGCCGCGCCGGCCTGCCGCCGCACCTGGTGGACGCGCTGGCGCAGGCGGCCGCCAGCCTGGGCATCGCCGCCATCACCGTCGAAGCCGACGGCAGCAAGATGCGTCCGGCCAAGGCACCGGCCGAACACGAACCGGTCCTGCCGGCCACGACGACGTTGCTTGCTCCAGTTTTGGGACTGGACGCCGATCGGCGCAGCCATCGATTCCGCGTCTGTTTCATCGCGACGAACTGGTGCGCCAGGTGCTGGACCTGCCCGGCAGCGCCGACACGCTTCACCCCCGGCACGCCGCCGACCTGCTCGTCCATCCCGCCGGCGGCGCCAAGGCACGCCCACCTGGCCGCCCGCCTGCTGCCGATCTTCAACAAGGCCGACACGCCGCTGCGCCTTCTCTTCGGCCGCCTGGCCGCCCGCCACCTGGCTGCCCAGGGTCAACCATCGCTGCTTACCGCCGTCGGCGACACCTCCCGGGATGCCGGTGATCGAGCGTTGGGGGACGCTCGCCGTCGTCATTCTTGCGGCGGGTACCAGCAGCCGTTTCGGCGCCCCGAAGCAGCTTGCCGAAGTGAATGGCCGCCCGATGCTGGTATCGGCCTTGGCTGCCGCCGCAGCGCGGCGCCGGTCACCCACTTCGAGGAGCTAGGGGTCCTGCACCTGCTTGCCGAGATCCCCACCGATGACCTCGCGCGGTATCCGGATGTGCTCCGCGTCGCGGGTCTCGAGGCAAGAGGCACCCCCGTCAGCGACCTTGACCTGCTCGAGCGCTATCTCGCGACGATGTCCCTCCGCCAGACGGCCCAGCAGGTACTCCTGCATCACACGACGGTGCAGTACCGGCTCAAGCGGATCGAGCAGCACCTAGGCACCGACCTCCAGGATCCTGCAGCACGTCTCCGGACGCAGATCGCGATCCTGCTGTACCGGATCGAGCGCGCCGCCGCAGCCACGAGCGCCTGAGCAACGAGGGGCACAGGTGGGAGAGCCGACGAAATCGACCCTCGTGACGATGCGGGACAGAACCCGCCTTGCGACGGACGTATACCTGCCCCGGCGACCCGGACGCGTCCCCGCTGTCCTGGCCCGGACCCCGTATGGCACGCGCGGCAACCCTGTCTGGTTCCCCGCCATCGGACGGCTGTTCGCGGAGAACGGCATGGCATTCGTCGCCCAGGACACCCGCGGTCACTACGGGAGCGAGGGCGTCGCCGAGCCGTTCGAGCACGAGGCTCGGGACGGGTATGACACGTGCGAATGGATCGTCCGCCAGCCGTGGTCGGAGGGGACGATCGCCGTGTTCGGGGAGTCGTACGTCGGGTACACAGCGCTGGCCGCCGCATCGAGCCGCCATCCAGCGATCCGAGCGGCGGCCCTGCGGGCCACGTCGACGGACATCGCCGGCGACTGGCTCCGCCACCAGGGCGTGCTCCGGCTCGAGTTCGTCGTCCGATGGGCCCTGGCGGCCTGGTCCGGTCGCGACAACATCGCACCCGACCTGGATTGGGCAATCCGTCCGCTGTGTGCCATGGTGCCCGCCGTGGTCCCGGATCGGGTGCCGGCGGTCCTCGACGCATGGGCTCGCGGGGCGGGTCCTGAACGTCCGTGGGGCCAGCATGCCGGCTGGCCGTCTCTCATCGACGAGCTGCGCGTGCCGTCGCACTTCACGGCCGGCTGGTGGGACCTCTTCGGGCGCGGCGAGCTGCAGGACTGGGCGCGTCACGCGGGGCGTGGCCACCGCCTGAGCCGCCTCGTCGTCGAGGCCACCGACCACGCCGGGCACGACTGGGGCGATGGCCCGACGCCGGATCCCCTCGCCGATTTCGACACGCTCGCGGCGCGGATGCCAACCATCCTGGGCGCCGAGGTCGCGTTCCTTCGCAGGCATCTACTTGGAGCGGACGACACCCCGGAAGCGGCCCCGGTGACGTGGACACTGACGCATGTCGGCCAGCAGGTCTCCCAATCGTGGCCTCCGCCCGGGGTCGAGTCGCTGTGCCTGTATCTCGGCGATGCCGGACAGGCTCGTCGCGGCCCCGAAGGCGGTTCGCTGTCGAATCGACCCGACCACATTCCGATGGAGGCACTGTGGGGCCATGATCCTCTGAGGCTGGTGCCGAGCCTGGAGGGCGAGGCCGTCGGGGGATGGTTCAGACGGCCGGACGAGCGGCTCACACAGGTTCGCGACGACGTCCTGACGTTCACATCCGACGTGGTTCGCGAACCCCTCGACCTCGCCGGTCCCGTCAAGGCGGAGCTCGCAATCCGGGCTCCACTCTCCGGCGGGCATGTCATGACCAAGCTGAGTGACGTCTATCCCTCGGGCGAGGCGCGCCGGATCGTGGACGGGGCCTA
>CAVVRV010000033.1:0-123360 GCA_963750625.1 uncultured Gammaproteobacteria bacterium
TTGCTCCCGGCGTTGCACTTGGAGTCGCAACGGTTTCGGGGGAGCCAAAGTCCTTGTGGCCGGGCCTGATCAGTACTCACCGGCAGCGCTCCTACGTGACCTCAACGACATCACAGGCATGCGCTGATCCACACCTCTCCCCGACGTAGGACGAGGCTCCAACCTCTCAAGCGGGCTTGAGCGGACTTGAGTGGAAGATCCGAGCTATGGCCGACCCCAAGTCCCGCCCTGGGATTGATTGAACCCCTCAGGTGCGCGATAGTTTGCACCGTGTCAGGCGGTCTTGAGCGGAAGATCCGACTCGGCCCGACCCGCGAGGCCGAGCCGGCCGCAATCGGCGCGAACACGCCAGAAACGGCTTAACGGAGCGGCGCCGGAGTCGAACCGACCGAGCGTGGGGTTACCACCCCGCACAGGTTCTGAAGCGTTGTGCAGGAACCGCGGCAAGTGGTTTGGTCAAAGGGTTCGTTGCGTCGTTTGCCCGGCCCCGCCACCTCCGGTGCCACAATCGAGACGGACCTTCCGCTCTCGGCACGTCGAGCACAAACACGAGCCATTGGTCAGGTGCCGCGCCGCAGCGTCGACAGGACGGCGGCGTGAGTCGCAAGCGGCCCGTCAGGGCGTGGTTGCCTCGCGTCCCGGGGATGCCCGGAACAGGATGATGGCGGTGGCGATCATCCAGATCCAGAAGAGGGAGATCGGCAAGCCTCCGACATCGTGGAGAAAGCCGCTGGATCCTGTGGCGGCGCTGCTCTCGATCCCGCCGACGACGAGGAGTGTGCCCGCGACTAGACCGAGCCACGCGATCCAGCGAGCGAAGAGGCTCGAGAAGAGCATCGCGAGTGACCCTGTGAACACCGCAACACCAAGAGGGGCGATGATGAGTGGAGAACAGCGTCGTGTTGGCCGCGTCGAGCGCGACGATGGCAGTCGGGGCCGCGTGGGCGTCGGCGAGCCACGCACCCGTGGCGACGAGGCCGTAGCCGATCACCTCGATCACGACACCCACAACCATGGCGGCGACGGCGACGTCCGCGAGTCGCAACGAACGTGGCGAGAGCCGGAAAGCGTCACGCAGACCAACGGCGAAGACGACCCTGCCGAGCAACACGAAGCTGAGCCAGCCTGCCAGGAACGCCGTCTTGGTCGGGCTTTCGGTGTAGGCCGCAACGATAGAGGTCGGGCCGACCCCGAGCTTGTCGGTCGGCAGCGACGGCGCGAGAACGATGCCGATCCACTCCATGAAGTAGAGAACCGCCCCGACGAGCGCGAGTCGGTTGCCGACGAGCTGATCTCGTTTTGACGCCATGACTTCGCTGACTGGATGACGGAGTTGGGGGCGCGATCATGTCAAGTGTCGCCAAGAAGCGCAACTTCCGCCTCGACACCGGCCGCTCCCGGCGGGGGCCTGCCCACTTCTCGGCCCCGAACTCCCGCTGCCGGCATTCCGGGCAGAACCCGGACCACGCAGCGGTCAGGGTGCCGGGCCGCAGCGTCCACAGTACGGCGTCCGCAACGCACATGGGTCGCATTGTCGGTGGGTATTGACGTCTTCGCTGACAAAGGTTGCTTCTCCGGCTCCGCCTGAGATGATCTCCCGTTAACGGGGCGCAGCGGGCGCCTCCGCAGAAGAGGAGCGAGCGATGACGAAAAGTCTCGGGCGGTTTGCGCCGCTAATGGGTGTGGTGGCGGTCGTGCTCTGGGTGGTGGCGATCCTCATCGGCGAGTCGGGGGACAAGCCCGCCGACGACGCGCCGGGCGCCGAAATAGCGACCTGGATGCAGCACGATTCGACCACCATCCTGCTCGCTGCGACGTTCCTGGGCATCGGATCGGCCGCGTTCATCTGGTTTCTCGGCAGCGTGTCGGACCACTTCCGCGGAGACGGCGAGGGCCGGCTTGCGACGGTCGTGATGGCAGCCGGGCCCTCGGCCGTGGCGACGTGGACGCTTTTCATCGCCCCGGCGGCAGCGGGTGCGCTCGCCGACGACAACCTGGACCGGACGCTCTCGCCTCAGGCGGTTGCGCGCGAGAATGCGCGCACCGTGCGCGATTTCATCCCGCGCGAGACCTGGGAGCAGGTCAACGAACTGTATCTGTACGCCAAGGGAAATCTGGCAAGCGGTCTCGGGCATCGCCGCCGTTATGAATACCTGCGCGGCATCATACTGGGCGTGCAACAGATCACGGGACTGCTCGCCGGGACCATGACCCACGATGAAGGTTACGACATGCTGCGCATGGGCCGGAACCTGGAGCGCGCCGACATGACCATCCGCATCATCGATGTGCGCACCGCCAACCTGCTGCCGGAGATGAGCAAGGAGCTCACCCCGTTCGAGAACATCCAGTGGATGAGCGTGCTGAAATCCCTTTCCGCCTACCAGATGTACCGGCGCGCCATGCAGGTTCGCGTGCGCCGTCCGGACGTGCTGCGGTTCCTGTTCAAGGAGCGGCTGTTTCCGCGGGCCTTCTATCACACCGTCAGCGAGGTCGAATCCTGTCTCCGGCACCTTCCGCGCCGGGAACTGCCGCTGCGCTGCGTGTCGGATCTC
This sequence comes from uncultured Gammaproteobacteria bacterium, assembly GCA_963750625.1. GTDB lineage: Bacteria > Pseudomonadota > Gammaproteobacteria > Acidiferrobacterales > Sulfurifustaceae > Sulfuricaulis. The sequence goes on from CAVVRV010000033.1 coordinate 2,556, forward strand.
AAAGAGCGGGTGACCGCGGCCCATCCGGAGAATTTCGATCAGGCCGAGTTGCACGAATTCATCGACACACTCGAAATCGGACTTATCGACCTGAATCGCGCCATCAGCGATACTTATTTCCTTGCTAATATTTCATCGGCGTAAACCATGTCATGGCGTATACGACTGACGGTCTTGATGCTGGTTCTGCCGCACGCGATGCCGGTTTTCGCGGCGCAGGGAATTGAGCCCATGCCCGGCCGACTCGCCTCCTGTCCGGATTCTCCCAACTGCGTTTCGAGTGACGCGACCGACCCGTCGCATCGCGTGCCTCCATTCGCGATCATCTTCCGGCGAAGGAGGCATGGCGTTTGGTCAGGGAGGCGGTGAATGATATTCCCCGGACAACGATAACGGAGATAACGGACAACTATCTGCACGCCGAGTGCCGGAGCATGGTATTCCGGTTCGTGGATGACCTGGAACTCGAGTTGCGCCCCGGCGAAGGGATCATCGCTGTCCGTTCGGCTTCGAGAACCGGATACTCGGACTTCGGTGTCAATCGGAGCAGGGTGGAGCGTTTGAGGTCCGTTTTGCAGTCCCGCGGGCTGGTCAAATAACGGATCCACGCATGCGAATGCGGCCGATATTCAATCGTCCAGCAATTCGAAATACATCAGCAGCGATCGCTGTAAGAACAGGTCGTTGTCGTCGCTGACGAGGAAGAAGCGGTTGCCGCGATGCCGCGCCAGACCCTCGAAGTTGTCGATCTGATGGCCCTTGCCGCTGTCGAGGACAACGGCCGTTTCAACTGGCACGGGCTGCCGTGGGCGAACCGTCGGGTGACAATGTCGCTATTTTCAGGAATACCTCGAGGCGGCCGAGGATGCCACTGAAATTGCTTTCCAGCGCCATCACCCGGTTGTTGCCCAGGCATTCCAGGGCCGAGATGCGATTGCCTTCCGGTATTGGATAACTCCAGGATTTTCCCTCGAGGCTGAAGATGCGTGTCATGCCCTGACGCTCTCCCTTCAGCGGAGCTTCGGGCACGGTAAGAACTCCCAGTTTGGAATCGACGCACACGGATTCCAGCATCTTGTTGGAATCTTGATACATTCCTGGCGTCGTTGAGCGGCGCGGGCAGGGGATATTCGCTGATCGCGTAGCCGTCGGGACGGTAACGCACGATGCGCGGAAAGCGCTCGAAGCTGATGATCAGTTCTGCGTCACCCTTGCGTCCGTTGCGTCCGTTCAGGATATCCATGCCTTCGGAATCGGGGTGCGCGCCCATCAGCGGCTTGCTTGCCGGGTTCGCGCAGGTGGAATGCCTTGAGGAGTTTCAAACCCGTCAGCACACCGTTTTCAAACGTCGGTTGCAGATGAAACAGGAAGCCCTTGTCGGAGATGGCGTACAGGATACCGTCGTCATCGTCCCAGGCGAGGCCGGAGAGCTGCGAAAAGCGCATCCCGTCCACCGTCGGATTCGGCAATTGCAGCATGCCGAGGAAACGGATGTGGCCTATTCGGTCGCCAATTTTGATTGTTTCAGATAGCGCGACGGACCGGGTTTCCAGATCGGTCGGCGTGTCAGCATACCCACCGGCCGATATCGCAAGCATGGCGATCGCGATGAGTCCCGTTTTGAGGAAATGCCTCTCCATGGAGAAATTCTAGACGGAAAAAATCGCCAGGAACGAATGTGGGCAACGGAGCGCTGCGACACTGGTTTCAGTAGCAGCGCAGAGATGTGGCGGGCAAAAAAACCCATCCCGCCCGTGGCGGGATGGGTCGGTCATGGCCGTCTCAGTTGACCGTGATCTTGGCCTTGGCCTTGATGTCTTTGAGCAGGTTATTGATCTTGTCATCCTGCATCTTGCGGTAGATGTTGGCGCGCGCGTGCTGATCCGCCATGAACTGTTCGAAAGTCGGGATCTTGAGCGGACGGGTGTCCTCGACCTTGATGATGTGCCAGCCGAAGTCTGATTTCACCGGCTCGGTCGATATCGTGCCCTTGTTCATCTTTATGAGGGCGTTGAAGAATTCGGGGACGACCATTCCCTGATTGATCCAGCCGAGTTCGCCGCCGTTCTTGCCGCTCTGCGTGTCGATGGACTTTTCCTTGGCGAGCTTGTCGAATTTCGCGCCCTTCTGCAGTTGCGCGATGATGTCCTTGGCCTCGCTTTCCTCCTTCACGAGGATGTGGCGCACTTTGTATTCGGTCTTGTGCGTGTTCTCCACTTCCTGCTCGAAGCGCTTCTTGACGTCGTCTTCGGAGATCGGGTTGTCCCGCAGCAGATTGCGTTTGACGGCCTGCGCCAGGATTTCCTCGCGCACGCGCTTCATGAGCGAACTGACTTCGGGGTCCTGATCGATCTTGTTGCTCACGGCGTATTGCGCGAGCAGCATCTTGTCGATCATCTCATCGAGCACGATCTTCTTTTCCTTGTCCTTGTCCGCGATCGGACCGACCTGCTGCTGGCGGATCTGCAAATAGCCCTGATAGTCCGTCTCCATGATGTTGTCGCCGTTGACGGTGGCGATGACCTTGGCGGCGGGCTTGGCCTCTTCCTGCTTGGCCTGGTCGGCGGGCTTTTTGTCGCAGCCGGCGGCGAGCAGGCCCGCCGCGGCCAGTAACACGATGAGGGATGTGCGTAGGGTTGACATGGATTTTCCTTGGTGACGGTTGTGGTTTGACTGACGGATTCGCTCAGAGCTCGTCCGGTGTGAAAGCCTGGATGCTGAGCGCATGAATTTCCTTTTTCATCATGTCGCCCAGCGCCTGGTAAATCATCTGATGCCGCTGCACGGGGTTCTTGCCTTGAAACGTCGGCGAGACGATGGTGACGGCGAAATGCCCGCCGCCGCTTTTCGCGCCTTCGTGCCCGGCGTGCAGGCGGCTGTCGTCGCGTACTTCAATTTTCTGGGGTGTGAAGGCTTCGCGCAAGCGGTTTTCGATCAGCGTTACACGCTCCATCTTATGGCAACACCTTGCGAAACGGTTTGACGTTGACGCTGGCATAAACGCCTGCCTCGACATACGGATCGGCCTTGGCCCAGGTCTGCGCGTCCTCGAGCGAATCGAACTCGGCGACGATCAGGCTGCCGGTGAACCCGGCGGGGCCGGGGTCATTGCTGTCCACGGCCGGGTAGGGGCCGGCGAGCAGCAGGCGACCTTCGTCCTGAAGTTGCTGCAAGCGCGCCACATGCGCCGCGCGCACGGACAGCCGGCGCTCGAGGCTGTCTTCGGTATCGGTGCCGTTAATGACGTACCACATCATTTATTTTCCCGTCCTGTCGGCGACCGATTCACCGTTTTCCGGTTTGTGTTGCATGTGCCTGGCCATGAAGAAGGCCTGTCCCACGACGAAGAGCAACGTCAACCCCAGCAGTCCGAAGACCTTGAAGTTGACCCAGATGCTGCGTCGCGTGTCGGCGTCGAGATCGAGGCCGTAGAAAAACGCCACGTAAATATTCACCGCGCCGAGTACCGCGAAGAAAATTCCCCAGCTCAGATTGAGACGTTTCCATATCGGCGTCGGCAAATCGACCTGCGCCGACATCATGCGCTCGATGATGGTTTTCTTTCCGAACCACTGGCTGGCGAGCAAGAGCGCCGCGAGTATCCAATAGACCAGCGTGGGCTTCCACTTGATGAAGGTTTCGTCGTGCAACGCCAGCGTCAGGCCGCCGAAGACGGCAATGACGCCGAGCGTGATCAGGTGCATGGTCTCGAAGCGGCGGTGCTTGAGCCAGAAGAGTCCGGTTTGCAGGAATGACGCGGCGATCGCCACGGCGGTGGCGACATAGATGTCGTAGAACTTGAAGGCCGCGAAGAACAGCAGCAGCGGGAACAGATCGTAAAGGAATTTCATCGTACAGACAGTGGCAAAAGGGCGGCTATTTTCGCATTCCGCCACAAAAGCGGCAAGGACGTCTTGGAGGCCGGGAAGCTCTGATTAAGTCCGTTCGCTCTGGGCTTGTCGAAGGGCGAATGGCCAATTAATTCAGGGTTTCGCTAGTGCATCCGGGTCCGTGTCCAACGGTCGAAAAAGCGTCCCATGACCTGCCGCACCGGTTGAGGGTAGTTAAGCGCCTCCATCTGCTGCATGCCTTCGGCAAAGAATGCGGCGGCATCTTCCGGCAGATAACGCACCAGGTCCTCGAAAACCTTTTCCATGAGTTCCGGGTTGTGCGTGCGCGTCGCGACAATGCCGCGGTTCAGGTGCAGGACGCGCCACGGCCGGCCGGGATTGGTTTTTTCCAGATCCTCCTTGATGAGGCTGGCGCTGGCCTGAATCACGCGGCCCATGAAATGGGTTATCGGCTCGAGCGACGCCGGGTCATGCATGCGGTTGGAAAAATTGGCGAGCGCATTGACCACCGGATCGAGAGCGCGAATCTGGCCGTCGTGGCGCATGATCCAGTCGGCCGCCGCCAGTATCACGATTTCAAGATCCGTCCGCGGCACGGGCATGTTGAGTTGACCCGCCCAAGCGATGAGATCGGTGAGCAGCGTTACACCGTAATCGCCAAGCTGGGTCGCATCTTCCTTGGCGATCGGCCCGACTTCGCCTTCCTCCCGATCGATCCGCGTGATAATCGCCAGAAACTGCTCGATGGCCTCCGCCAATTGTCCCGGCGTGACCTGATTGGTGTTGGCCGGGCGCCGTGCTTCGTAGGTGTCAATAATATCCCTCGCCGCGTGTTCGAAACGCAGCGCCGCTTCGGCAAGGCTGGGTGGCAGGGTAGTGGTCATCGGTTGTCCTGTAACCCTAAAGTATAACGCGTTTATTCATGATATCCTGCTTGCGACATGAGCAATACCAATACACCCTCTGCTGATTCTCCCGCGCGGTGTTTCGATCTGCACACACACAGTCTGCAATCGGACGGAACCCTCACGCCGGCGGAACTGGTGACGCGGGCCCAGGCGGCCGGCGTGGACGTGTTGGCGCTGACCGACCATGACGTGACCGATGGCATCGCCGAGGCGCGGGCCACGGCGGCTTCGCTGGGCATGAGATTGATCGCGGGCGTTGAAATTTCCGTCACGTGGCAGGGCCTGACGGTGCATATCGTGGGTCTTAATATCGATACCGCGGGCCACGCCTTGCAGCAGGGCCTTTCGCGCCTGCGCGAGTTCCGCCAATGGCGCGCGGTGGAAATCGGCCGCCGGTTGCAGAAAAAAAGAATCGAAGGCGCATACGAAGGCGCACGGCGTCTGGCGAAAGGAACCATCGTTTCGCGCACGCATTTCGCGCGTTTTCTCGTCGAGCAGGGTTATGTCCGCGGCATGCAGCAGGCTTTCAAGCAGTTTCTGGGGAGCGGAAAGCCCGGCCACGTGCCCGGCCAATGGGCGACGCTCGACGAGGCGGTGGGTTGGATTCGTTCCGCGGGCGGCCAGGCGGTGGTGGCCCATCCGGCGCGCTACAAACTGAGCGCCGGCAAATTGCTGCGGTTATTCGGCGATTTCCGCGAATGCGGCGGTGAGGCGATCGAAGTGATTTCCGGCAGTCATACGCCCGAGGCCAATCGGCATTTTGCGCGCGTTGCCGCCGAACAGGATTTTCTCGCTTCGGCCGGTTCCGATTACCACGGCCCAGAGAAGACCTGGATGGATCTTGGAAGGCTGCCGGCCTTGCCGGATGGCTGTGTTCCGGTCTGGCGGGACTGGGAACATGGCCGGACCGGTCACGCAGCCAAGCCGCGGCAGGAAGTCTTGTCCTAGGGCGATATGGCCCAGTATTTCCAGATTCACCCGACGCATCCGCAGTCGCGACTGATCAAGCGGGCGGTGGACATCGTGCGCGCGGGCGGGGTGATCGCGTATCCCACCGATTCGAGCTATGCCCTCGGTTGCCATATCGGCGACAAGGAGGCCATGGAACGCATCCGCCGTATCCGCCGCGTGGATGAAAATCACAATTTCACGCTGGTGTGCCGCGATCTTTCCGAAGTGGCGCAGTACGCGCGCGTGAGCAACGCCGACTACCGTCTGCTCAAGGCCAATACGCCCGGGCCGTATACTTTCATTCTGCCGGCCACACGCGAGGTACCGCGCCGCTTGCAGCATCCCAGGCGCAAAACCATTGGATTGCGCGTACCGGACCATGTCATAGCCCAGGCCTTGTTAACCGAACTGAATGAACCGCTGATGAGTTCCACCCTGATGATGCCGGGAGATGATCTGCCTCTGAGCGATCCCGAGGATATCCGCCGCCGGCTTGAGCACGATGTGGATCTGGTGGTGGACGGCGGGTTTTGCGGTCTAGAGCCGACGACCGTGGTCGAGATCGAAGGCGGCCGCGCCACGCGTGACGCGTCAGGGCAAGGGCGACAATGCGCGCTTTACGGTTTGAATATCTCCTGAAAATCAACTGGATAAAGGCAAATTTCGCGTTTTATGTTGCCTGCGCTCCTGATATACTCCGCGGCCAATGCCTGACCTAAGCCTCCCCCAGATAGTTGCCGTAATATTCCTGCCTTTGCTGTTTGCCATCACGGTCCACGAGGTCGCGCATGGGTGGATGGCCAAGCAATTTGGCGACCCCACGGCACAGCGACTGGGGCGCCTGACGCTTAACCCGCTGAAGCACGTCGATCCGGTTGGCACCCTGCTGATACCGAGCCTCTTGCTGCTTATGCATGCCCCTTTTCTATTTGGCTGGGCCAAGCCAGTGCCGGTTACCTGGGAAAATCTGCGTCATCCCAAACGCGACATGGCGATCGTGGCAGCGGCCGGTCCCGGAGCAAATCTGGTGATGGCATTGTTCTGGGCAATCATTGCGGTTGCTGGCGTGCATCTCGGGACGTTTTCATGGGCCGGCATGCCTATGCAGTACATGGGTATATATGGTATAGAAATCAATGTTATATTGATGGTTCTTAATCTAATTCCTCTACCTCCGCTTGATGGCGGGAGGGTTGCCGTGGGACTTCTACCGGGCCCTTTAGCTTGGCAGTTGGCCCGAATTGAGCCTTTCGGTTTTTTTATTCTATTGGCGCTTCTCGCGACCGGCGCCCTAAGTGTCATTATCGGTCCGCCGATAAACGGAATTGAGCATCTGATTATGAAGCTTGTGGGGCTGGGATGAGCAGTGTCCTTCCCGGCCAGCCGATGCGGGTACTGTCGGGAATGCGCCCCACGGGACGGCTGCACCTTGGGCATTATCACGGGGTGCTGAAAAACTGGGTACAACTCCAGTCCCAGTATGAATGTTTCTTTTTCGTGGCCGACTGGCATGCCCTGACCACGCATTACGAAGACCCTCATATCATCGAGGAAAGCGTATGGGACATGGTAGTGGACTGGCTGGCGGCCGGGGTGGACCCGAATAACGCCACCCTGTTTATCCAGTCCCGCATACCGGCACACGCCGAACTCCATGTCCTGCTATCGATGATCACGCCCTTGTCCTGGCTGGAGCGCGTGCCGTCGTACAAGGATCAGCAGCTCCAGCTGGGAGATCGGGATCTTTCGACCTACGGTTTTCTGGGCTACCCCCTGCTGCAAAGTGCCGATATCCTTATTTATCGTGCGGGTATGGTGCCGGTGGGCGAAGATCAGGTGGCCCATGTGGAGCTCACGCGCGAGGTCGCACGTCGCTTCAATCATCTCTACGGGCGGGAGCCGGGTTACGAACAGCGCGCCGAAGAAGCCATCAAGAAAATGGGCAAGAAAAACGCCAAGCTCTATCGCGAGCTGCGTACGGCCTATATGGAGCAGGGTGACCGTGAGGCCTTGGAGACGGCGCGCGCGCTGCTTGAGCGACAGAAGAACATCGCCCTGGGTGACAAGGAAAGGCTGTTCGGCTTTCTGGAAGGCGGAGGCAAGATCATTCTCCCCGAGCCCCAGGCCATGCTGACCCACGCGCCCAAGATGCCGGGGCTCGACGGCCGCAAGATGTCCAAGTCTTATGACAATGTCATCAGCCTGCGCGATCCGCCGGCGGAGGTGGAAAAGAAGCTTCGCACCATGCCCACCGACCCGGCGCGCGTGCATCGTACCGACCCGGGAAACCCGGACAAATGCCCGGTGTGGGATTTTCATCTCGTCTACTCGGACCAGGAAAAGAAGGACTGGGTGCAAAACGGCTGCCGTTCGGCGAAAATTGGCTGCCTTGAATGCAAACAGCCCATCATCGATGCCGTGCTGGCGGAACTGAAACCGATGCAGGAACGCGCCGCGGAATTTTCGCGCGACCCGCTGGCAGTGAAGAGCATCATCGCCGACGGCACCAAGCGTGCGCAGGATGCGGCGGAAGCCACCTTGGTCGAAGTCCGCGCCGCCATTGGACTGGGATACAACGGATGAGCACACCGACCGACACGGAATCACCACTTGCCGTTACGCTTGCCGTCATCCGTGGTGAGACGCTCACCAAGCTGCCGGAAGATTTGTACATTCCGCCGGATGCGCTGGAGGTGTTCCTCGAAACTTTCTCGGGCCCGCTCGATCTGCTCCTGTATCTTATCCGCAAGCAGAACCTCGATATCCTGGATATTCCCATCGCCGAAGTCACGCGCCAGTACATGGGCTACGTCGAGCTGATGCAGACGGTGAAACTGGAGCTTGCCGCAGAGTACCTGGTCATGGCCGCGATGCTGGCGGAAATAAAATCGCGCATGCTCCTGCCGCGGCCGGCGAGCGAGGGAGAGGAGGCCGACCCGCGCGCCGAACTGATACGCCGGCTTCAGGAATACGAACGTTACCGCACCGCCGCCGAGTCCCTGGACCAGATGCCGCGGGTGGGACGCGAGGTGCATTTGGTGGTCATCGAAAACGATCACCCGCCCGTCAAGCGTATCGAGCCGAATGTCAGCTTGTTCGATCTTCTGGACGCTTTCAAAGAGGTGCTTGTGCGTGCCGAACTTTATCGGCATCATCGTGTTCAGCTGGAACCACTATCGGTACGCGAACGCATGACCCGGATACTGGCGAGGATCAATAGTGAGACGTTTGTGAGTTTCGAGGAAATGTTCGACCTGAACGAGGGACGACGCGGTCTGGTGGTGACCTTCATGGCGATTCTCGAACTGCTGAAGGAATCGCTGGTGGTTGTCGTCCAGCAGGAACCTTTTGCACCCATTCATCTCAAGGCGGCGGCCTGATGAGCGAGCCCAACGCAGAACTGAAGAATATCATCGAGGCGGCGCTGCTGGTGGCAGGCCAGCCGCTGACCATCGACAAGATGCTGGCGATGTTCCCGTCCGAATCGCCGCCGACGCGCGAGGAAATCCGCGATGCCATCAGCCAGCTGGAAGAGGAATACGCCGAACGCGTGGTTGAGCTGAAGCAGATCGACCGCGCCTGGCGTATTCAGACCCGCGATAAATACGCCCCCTGGATCACCCGGCTGGCCGAAGAGCGTCCCGCGCGCTATTCACGCGCGCTGCTCGAAACCCTGGCCATCATTGCTTACCGTCAGCCGGTGACGCGCGGCGATATCGAGGATGTCCGCGGCGTGTCCGTGAGCACCGACATCATCAAGACGCTGGTGGGGCGCGAGTGGATACGCCAGGTGGGCATACGCAATGTCCCGGGACGTCCCGCCCTTTACGGCACCACGCGTGAGTTCCTCGAACATTTCAACTTGAAGAGCCTGGAAGAGTTGCCGCCGCTTTCGGCGCTGCGCGACCTGGACGTCATCAGCAATGAATTGAACCTGCGTCTGGACCTGGAACCGGGCGCGGAGACATCGTCCCCCGCCGCCATGTCCGCTCCTGACGCGGAATCGCACGACGAGGCGCAAGACGTGCCGGAGCCGGCGGCCTTGATCGAGGTCCGCTCGGCCGAGCGTGAGTGACCGGGGCGTCCCCGCCGGGGAAAAGCTGCAAAAAGTTCTGGCGCGCGCCGGCTGGGGTTCCCGACGGCAGATCGAGCGCTGGATCGAAGAAGGCCGCATCACCGTGGACGGCAAGCCCGCCACGCTCGGCGCGCGAGTCACTCCGGATCAGACCCTAAATGTCGACGGACGAAAGGTCCCGACGCATGCCTTCCAGACCAAGCCGCGTATCCTGATTTACCACAAGCCGGTGGGCGAGGTCTGCACGCGTTCCGATCCGCAGGGCCGGCCGACGGTCTTCGAAAAACTTCCCAAGCTGCGTGGCGCGCGCTGGATCAACATCGGTCGCCTCGATTTCAACACTTCCGGCCTGCTGCTGTTCACGACGGATGGCGAGCTGGCCAATCGACTGTTGCATCCGTCGCACGAGATCGAGCGCGAATATGCGGTGCGCGTGCTCGGCAAGGTGAGCGACGAAATGCTCGCGCGATTGAAAGCAGGCGTGATGCTGGAAGACGGTCCGGCGCATTTTGTTTCCATCGTCGATGCCGGCGGCGCCGGCGCGAATCACTGGTACCACGTGGTATTGAAGGAAGGACGCAACCGCGAGGTGCGCCGGTTGTGGGAGGCCGTGGGCATCAAGGTGAGCCGGCTGATGCGTATTCGCTTCGGCCCCGTCCAGCTCCCGTCGCACTTCCACACCGGACGCACGCTCGAGATGGATGATGAATCCGCCGCGGCCCTGTATGATTTTGTCGGTTTGAAATTGCCGACGCCACCGAAACGGAACCTGTCCAGACCGCTCAAGCCGCGCGGCAAGGGCCGTCCACAGCGTGGACCCGGCATCTCACGGGCGCATCAGGGCGCGCGGCGCAAGCGAACGGTGCGCCGGCCTTAAAAAGCCTCTTTCTCCATTTCAAGAAAGACCTGGTTGGCATTGCGTCTGGCCAGTTGGTCGAAATTGGCCAGATGTTTGAATCTGGATTGATCAATTTTTTCCACGGCGTCTTGCAGCGTGTCACCCCGGTTGAGTGATTTTCCGACTTCTTCACGCAGATAAAAAAGATAATCGCGCGTTTCCTTGCGTGCCCGTTCCAGGTTAGTGGGGCGACCGTGACCTGGAATAATTGTCTTCGGGTCAAGTTGCGCCAGCTTGTCGAAGACCTGCACCCAGTTTCCAGAGTGGCTGAGCGGGAGTACTCCCAGCATACGCTCGGTATAAACAATGTCGCCGGAATAGATTATCTTCTGTTGCGGAAGCCAGACAACCATGTCACCCGGCGTATGTGCATGCCCGAAGTGCAGAAGTTGCACGTCGGTATTGCCCAGTTTTATTTCGCGTTTGTTATCCACCAATTTGTCAGGGTAGGTTAGCGTCGTGCCTGCCGCCTTTTCCTTGAGCAGTGTTTTATTGGCCGCGATCTGTATTTCGCCAACGTCGCGCATGATCCGATCGGCTTCCCTGTGCGCCAGGATCGTCGTGCCAATGGATTTGAAGTAGCCGTTGCCCAGCCATTGATGGTTCTGGCTGTTGACGTTCACCGCCCACTTCACCGGCTGCGGCGTGATATTTTTGATCGCGACATGCAGCGCCTTGGCCACGCGCATGCTGGGCCCGGTGTTGATGACCAGCACGCCGCGCTGGTAACGATAAATCCCAGATTGTTGTTCAACCCTCGTTTTCGTAGGTTTGTCCTCCCAGATCGCCAATGACCGCATAATATCAGGGGCGACTTTCACGGGTTTCAAGATCAATTCAGCGGAAGCTGCTGAAAAGCTCAGTAGCAAGCCGGCAATGAGGATGAGTAGGCGCATGGTCAGGTTTCTCATAGGTGGATTTTGAATAATTATACTATGTAATAGACGCTACAATATGTAGAATATTCCACATGGACAATCCGTCGAGCCCCTGTGGTCCATGCTGGTGATCAGCCTTCCCGGCCGCAGTGCCACGCCGCGTATGCGGATATGGCGCGCATTAAAGGGCCTGGGGGCGGTGGTGCTGCGCGACGGTGTTTATCTGCTGCCGCACAGCGAATCGGCTGCCAGGCGTCTGCAGGAACAGGCCGAGGCGGTGATGGCTTCCGGCGGTGATGCTCATGTGCTCACTTTCACCAGTACCGGCCAGCAGCAGGCAGAGCATTTTCGCAAGCTATTTGATCGTACCGCCGATTACGCGCGGCTTATCGAGGCGATCCGGAAGCATAAATCCGGTCTCACGAAAAAGCGTGCAGAATCCGTTTCGCGCCATCTGAAAAAAATCCGTCGCGAGTTTGAAGCCGTGGCGGCGACCGATCATTTCGCGGGACCGGCAAAAGAACAGGTTCAGCTGCTATTGTCCCAAACCGAGGCGGCGGTTACCGCCTTGCTCTCGCCGGGCGAGCCGCATGCCGCGGCACGAGAAATCCTCCGTCTCAATAAAGCCGGTTATCAGAACCGCTCGTGGGCGACGCGCACCCGTCCCTGGGTGGATCGCCTGGCCTCGGCCTGGCTGATCCGGCGATTCATCGACCCCAAGGCGCGTTTTATCTGGTTGAAGGATCCGAAGGATTGTCCGGCCGATGCGCTCGGATTCGATTTTGACAACGCATCATTCACGCATGTCGGTGCGCGCGTTACGTTCGAAGTGCTGCTGACGAGCTTTGGCCTGGAAGAAAATGTCGCGCTCACGCGCATGGGTGCGCTGGTGCATTATCTCGACGTGGGTGGCGTGCCAGTAGCGGAAGCAGCCGGGCTCGAGATGATTTTGAACGGCGCGCGCCAACAATTCGTTGATGACGATAAATTGCTCAAGGAAGCGAGCAGGACTTTCGATTTCCTGTACATGTCCTACGCCAAAGAATAATCAATCTTGGAGACAATCATGCCGACCGCCTCAAAAGCTCACGACACCACCAGACCACCCGCCGAGGTTTCTTTCGGCGAGGCTTTTATCTACTGGCTGAAGCTGGGTTTCATCAGCTTCGGCGGCCCGGCCGGGCAGATCAGCATGATGCATCAGGAACTGGTCGAACGGCGTCGCTGGATTTCGGAGCACCGCTTTTTGCACGCGCTCAATTACTGCATGCTGTTGCCCGGCCCGGAGGCACAACAACTGGCCACTTACATTGGATGGTTGATGCATGGCGTGAAAGGCGGCATCGCCGCCGGCGTGCTGTTCGTGCTGCCTTCGCTGTTTATTCTCATTGCGCTTACCTGGATTTATCTCGCCTTCGGCAATATCCCGTCGGTGGCCGGAATACTTTATGGCATCAAGCCGGCCGTGACCGCTATTGTGGTTTTCGCGGCCTATCGCATTGGTTCACGCGCACTGAAGAATGCCGTGCTCTGGGCCATGGCGGCTGCGGCGTTCGTGGCGATTTTCGCTTTGAACGTGCCATTCCCTTATATCGTGCTGGCCGCCGGCGTGATCGGTTATTTTGGCGGACGTATCGCGCCGAAAAAGTTCAAGGCGGGCGGTCATCACGGTGACGGTCAAAAGGGTTACGGTCCGGCGCTGATTGACGATCATACGCCGCCGCCCGAGCATGCGCGGTTCCGATGGGCGCGGGTGATTACCTATGGCGCTGTCGGGCTTCTCATCTGGTTCGCTGTCATGGCGGTATTGTTTATTCAGTTTGGCTGGCAGGGCGGGTTCACGCAGATGGGCTGGTTTTTCACGAAAGCGGCACTTGTGACCTTCGGCGGTGCATATGCGGTTCTGCCCTATGTTTACCAAGGCGGCGTGGAGCACTATCAGTGGTTAACCGGTATCCAGATGATCGATGGCCTGGCCCTGGGCGAGACCACGCCTGGACCACTTATTATGGTGGTGGCTTTCGTGGGTTTCGTCGGCGGTTGGACCAAGGAATTGTTTGGTCCGGATTCGCTGGCGCTGGCGGGCATGGCCGGAGCGACCGTGGCGACGTTTTTCACGTTCCTGCCGTCGTTCCTGTTCATCTTGTTGGGAGCGCCGATGATAGAGACCACTCGCGGCGACATCAAATTCACCTCGCCCCTGACCGGCATCACCGCCGCCGTGGTCGGCGTGGTCCTGAATCTGGCCGTGTTCTTCGCCTATCACGTGTTGTGGCCCCAGGGGTTCTCCCAACCGTTCAGCGTTCAGACGCTGTTTACCGGTTTTGAGTGGTTCTCCGCGCTGATCGGCGCGCTTGCCTTTATCGCGTTGTGGCGCTTCAAGATTGGAATCATTCCGGTGATTGGAGTCTGCGGCCTGGTCGGTCTTGGATATGCTTTGATTAAGCCGATTATTTCCGCCTAGCGGACTTGCGGGATTAGAAGATAATTACTTTAATTGCATCTATGTCATCCCATCCTTTTCGAGGAACGCCCAGCATGAACCGGACCATCTCGCCCAGCGAGCTCAAGCAGCTCCTGGAAAACCGCAAAACCATATTGTTGCTCGATGTGCGGCGCCGGGTCGATTACGACGCCGACGGCCAGAAGATTCCGGGTGCGGCCTGGCTCGATCCGGAAAGGCTGACGCAATGGAGCACGGCATTGCCGCTCGACCGGGAAATCGTGATTTACTGCGTGCGCGGCGGTTCTGTCAGTAACTCGGTGGTGGACCAGCTGAAGGCGAAGGGCGTCAAGGCGCGATTCATCGAAGGCGGGATCGAGGCATGGAAGGCCAGCCGGGGGGCAGACCGTTGATAGCGGCGCCACCAAGCCAAAGTAACGCCGGCGCATCATGAAATGGGTTACCCGTGAGCGTCCCAAGATCGACCGTATCGCCTGCCCGTGGCTGATCGCGCGCTTTATCGACAAGACACCTGAATTCCTGTTTGTCCCGACCGAACAGGTGCTCGCGGTGGCGCACGAAACCGGCGCGGTTCCTTATGACATCCCGGGCGTGGAGATGAGCCACGAAGGCGAATTTTGCAGCTTCGATGCTTTTCTCAAGAAATATCATCTGACCGATCCCGCGCTGCATCAACTGGCCGTGATCGTGCGTGGCGCGGACACGTCACGGCTCGATCTCGCGCCGCAGGCGCCGGGGCTGCTCGCGCTCTCGCTCGGCTTGTCGCGCGTATATGCCGATGATCACGAGATGTTGCGTCACGGGATGGTCATGTACGATGCGCTCTATGCGTGGTGTCGCGACTGCCAGAATGAAAAGCACGGCTGGCCGCCGAAAGGCTGATCTCCCGCCAGGATTTTCCGAGATCCGACTTGAACAGGACCCAATCCAATTGACTTCAGCCGGTTGACGCGTACATTTACCGCGAAAACAGTACGGAGGAAGACGCAATGGAGCCGGGCAGAAAAAAAGGCCACTTCACTTTTCGCACCACGGCGGTGCTATTGATGGCTTCCGCCGTCTTTGAGCTCATCTCGATCACCGCGGAAGAGCCTCTGTTTGGAGAGATAAGAAGCGGGTTGAGCGTCGGTATCTATCACGTCTTTTACGCCGCACTTTTTGCGGCACTGGGAGTCGGTTTGTGGAGCGCCAAAAAGTGGGGTTACGCACTCGTATTTGTGACCACAACAGTTTACACGCTCGACAAGTTGCAATTGATCCTGGGCCGGCATGCGATGGAGAACTTCATTGCGCAGCAGATGAGCGGATACGAAGAAGCCTTGCGATCACAGGGCGTCGACAGCGCGCTTATCATGCAGGCGATCATGCTGACAAGCATCATCATTGTCCTCTGCTGGTGGGGGTTCGCGCTCTTATACCTACTGGCGGCGGGATTACTTTAAATTCCCGTAGCCGCCGCCGAGCATCGCAGCCGGAATCGGGGTTTCAGCGAGCCTCGTGTCGAGCCAAGGCGCGTTGTTCATGCAGCCCGGCGGAGTTGCGCAGGCCGCCGGTCGGGCGAGAAGCGCAAGGGTGCAGCGCTGCCAGTGGCAGCGCGAACGGCGCGCACAGGGATGTGCAGCCCCGGGCTTTCCCGCGGAGCGCGGAGGCGCTAGCGGGAAAGGTCGGCGGCTCCGGGGTGTCCTCGTCCTGGTGACTTTCCCTTGGACAAGCAAAGAAGAGTCACGCCAGGGCGCAGGGGCGGAGCCACCGCGCAATTAGCTTTTGAGATCGCGCGCAACACACCATCCCTGGTGCGGCCCTGACGGAGACAAGATGGAGCCGGGCAGAAAAAAAGGCCATTTCACATTTCGCACCACGGCGGTGCTATTGATGGCTTCCGCTGTCTTTGAGCTCATCTCGATCACCGCGCAAGAGCCTCTGTTGGGAGAAGTAAGAAGCGGGTTGAGCGTCGGCATTATCACGTCTTTACGCCGCACTCTTTGCGGCACTGGGAGTCGGTTTGTGGAGCGCCAAAAAGTGGGGTTACGCGCTCGTATTTGTGACCACAACAGTTTACACGCTCGACAAGTTGCAATTGATCCTGGGCCGGCATGCGATGGAGAACTTCATCGCGCAGCAGATGAGCGGATACGAAGAAGCCTTGCGATCACAGGGCGTCGACAGCGCGCTTATCATGCAGGCGATCATGCTGACAAGCATCATCGTTGTCATCTGCTGGTGGGGGTTCGCGCTCTATACCTACTGGCGGCGAGATTACTTTCAAAACCGACACGTGAGCACGCGCCAAGTACCGCAATTACAGATAACGAGCAAGATACGCCGGAATGCGTTCATCCAGCCAGTAGCGCGGCCGCCACGGCCAGATCCCCGCGACAAACCCGACATGTCCGCCGTGAGGCGAGAGCTCCAGCGTCACGGATTCAGACAGTTCATCCGGCCGGGGTATGGCCGACTCGGTCATGAACGGATCATCGCGCGCGTGCAGCAGCAAGGTCGGTACGGTAATTCCCCCGAGATACTGCCGGGAGCTCGACACGGTGTAGTAGTGATCGGCGCTGTCAAAGCCGTGCAACGGCGCCGTGATGTGCTCATCGAAATCGCGGAAGTTTTTCAGCGCCGATAAGTCCCGTATTTTCAGTGGCAATTCCATGTGGCGTCGTTTCGCGTCCACGGTGTGCCGCAGGGAGCGCAACAACTGCCACTGGTATATCCGCGAAAAGCCCTGTTGCAGCCGCTCGGCGGCGCTATGCAGTACAAACGGTACCGATACCGCCACGGCCGCGTGTAAGGGCGCCACACCACCGGCCTTTCCCAGCCACTTGAGCAGGACATTTCCGCCCAATGAAAATCCCACGGCTGCCAGCGGTGCGCGGGGTTCGCGGCGGCGCAAGGTCGTGACCAGGAAAGTTAGATCGCCGGTATCGCCGGAGTGGTAGCTGCGTGCCAGGCGGTTGGGCTCGCCGCTGCAGCCGCGGAAATGCATGACGACACCGCGCCAGCCGCGGCGCTCAATCGCTCGCAGCAGCCCGCGGGCGTATGGCGAGTCGGACGAGCCCTCGAGGCCGTGCAAAACGATGACGATCGGCCCGCTGCCTTTTTCCGTCCAGTCCAGGTCGATGAAATCGCCGTCCGGTAATTCCAGACGTTCACGCCAAAGTGCGACGTGGGGAGGGCGGCGCGCCAGACGTGCCCACAGGGTTTGACCATGCGGACCTCGGCACCACCAGGCGGCTTTGAAACATCCATCCATGGATATGGAAGAGAAGAACGCTGGCGTCAGGTCCAGAGAGTCTGCCACCAACGTTGGCGGCTGACGGGCAACGGACGCCGGCTCTCTATCGGTTGCGGAGGAATCAGCCTCATGACCCAGCCGGGCAGCGGCGGGTTGTTGCTGAAACCGCAGGACACGCCGAGAAGGTGCGGTTCGAAGATTTTGATCAGGGCGGGCGCTTCCATGCTGTCGGTATAGACATTACCGCAATAATCCTCGCGGTGTTCGCTAGGCCGCAGGCTGCTGAAGTTTCCGCGGAAGACTTTGTAAAACGTTTCGCTTTCGCTCATGGTCCAAGCTGCCGAGCTGGTTTCGGACCATTATCGCATATCCGCGATTTTTTCCTTGAGGGATTCGATGGCGAAACCAAGACCCAGGTCGAGCTTCTTGTTGCAAAATTCGAGCAGGGGGATGCAGCGTATGACCAGGTCCGGCAGGAACGGCACCAGTTTGCCGCCCTCGTCGGCGCCGAGCATCTTGAGCGCGGTTTCGAGATCGGGCTGTTCGATGACGGATTCTTCCGGCTTGGGCGCTTCCTCCTGATAGCTGATACCGAGACGATTTCCGCCGGCCGCCTTGGCCAACGTCATGCGCTGTTCGGCCAGCGCGAGCAAGTTCCTCGACGGTCTCCCCGGGATCCCGTCCCAGCGTCGCCAGGCCAAGACTGATCGTCAGCGGTATCGTCACATCATCGTTTTTGAAAGGTTCGGCATTGACCGCCGCGCGCGCCCGCTCGCACAGTACCGCGGCTTCCATGCGCCCCGAGGACGGAGCCAGGATGGCGAACTCTCCGCCTCCCGTGCGGGCCACGGTGTCTTCCGTGCGGCTCGAGGCAGTCAGTTTTTTGGCGAGCCAGATGAGGACCTGATCGCTGACTTGATCGCCGTATTTCTTGTAGAGCGAGCGGAAGTTGTCGATGTCGATGCGGATGATGGATACATCGCTGTTATGACGCTTGGCGTAAGCGATATCCTGCACGCCGCGCTGGAGGAAGTAACGCCGACTGTGCAGTTGCGTGAGCGGGTCGATCGCCGTCTGCTCTTCCAGCGCCGTGGAGGTTTCCTCCAGCTTGCGCGTGGTCTGATCGAGCTTGGCGTGGGCGCGGGTTCGCGCCAGCAACTGCACGCCGTCGATGGGTTTGATGATGAAATCGGTCGCGCCGCAGGCGAACGCGCGTTCGCGGGTCAATTCATCGTCGGCACCGGTGATGACGATGATGGGAATATTGCGTACGCGCTCCGGATCGGCGGCGCGAACGCGGCAGATAAGCGAGTAGCCGTCGAGTTTCGGCATCTCGATGTCGGAGATCAGCACCTCGATGGAGCCGTCCTGGAGCAAGTGCTCCCACGCGGATTCTCCGTCCCCGAACTCGATAAGTTCGAATTCGTTGCTGAGTATCTTGCTGATCGCCTTGCGAATGACGCGCGAGTCATCCGCCACCAGCACCCGGACTTTTTCAGCCGCGGGCGCAGCGGTTTCTGGCTTAAGGCTCATTCCTTGATTCGGCTGGATGTCGGTGTCCGGCACGGTTTTGCCGGCACCCGGGGTTTGTGTGTCCATTAGGAATAAACATAGTGCACGCGTGGGGTACATTCAAAGTACCGAATGTAGGGGGATTTCCCCCGGATTAACGCGGTTGCCGGGGAAAACCGGCGACTTCAGCGCTTCATGTGCTGCAGGTGCCGCCGGACATACCATACGACGGCGATGAGCAGAATCACGCCGATGGCGGCGTCGAACCGGTGGAAATAGACGCCGAGGGTGTTCCAGTGCTCCCCCAGCTTCATGCCGATCCAGGCCAGACCCACGCTCCAGATATAGGAGCCGACAAAGGTGTAGAGATTGAACCGCCACAGGTTCATGCGCGCCACGCCCGCCGGGAAAGCGATGAAGGTGCGGATCACCGGCAGCAGGCGTCCGACAAATATAGTGATGTCGCCGTGACGCTGGAACCAGCGGTCGGCGAGGTCGAGATCGTGATGCGAGATCAGGATGTACTTTCCGTATTTCACGATGAAGGGACGGCCGCCCCAGGCGCCGGCGTAGTAGGCGACGATCGAACCGAGCACGCAGCCGACCGCGCCCGCCAGGCCGACCAGCCACAGATTCATCTCGCCGGTGGACACGAGATAGCCGGAGAAGGGCATGATGATTTCCGAAGGCAAGGGGATGCAGGCGCTTTCGATTGCCATGAGCAACACGACGCCGCCATAGCCCAGGCGTGAAATCGTGCCGATGATGAATCCGGCGAGCAGGGTGATGATTTTTTCGATCACGACGGTTACCAGAAATAAGCGAGCACCAGCAGCCCGAACACGATGCGATACAGCGCGAACGACGTGAAATCATGACGCGACACGAATTTAAGGAATGCCTTGACGACGACCAGCGCGGTCACGAAGGACATGACGAAACCGACGGCGAACAACGGGATATCCGTGGCGTGCAGCAGCTCGTGATTCTTTAACAGCTCGTAGAACGTGGCCGCGAACATGATCGGCATCGCCAGCAGGAAGGAAAATTCCGTCGCCGCGGTGCGCGACAGGCCGGAAAGCAATCCACCCATGATGGTGGCGCCGGCGCGCGACACGCCGGGGAAGAGCGAGAAGGTCTGGGCGATGCCGATCTTCAGGGCGTCGAGCGGGCCGAGGTCTTCCATGCTGTTCACGCGCACGCGCAGCGGCAGGCGTTCGATGACCAGGATCAGAATGCCGCCAACGATGAGCGCACCCGCCACGGTCAGCGGATTAAAAAGGTAGGTGGTAATCGTTTTATGCAGCAACAAGCCCGCCACCGCGGCGGGAAGGAAGGCGATGAACAGATTCAGAATGAAACGCTGCTCGTGCCGGCTGCCGATGCCGGTGATCAGGCGCCCGACGCGGACGCGATAGTCCCAGACCACGCCGAGAATCGCACCGAGCTGGATGACGATTTCGAAGACCTTGCCTTTTTCGTCGTTGAAATTGAGCAGATCTCCCACGATGATCAGATGGCCCGTGGAGGAGACCGGCAGAAATTCGGTCAGGCCTTCGACGATACCGAGAATGACTGCCTTGATCAGAAGAGCGAAGTTCCATGCGTGTTTCTTTCTTGTTTATGTTTATGTAAATGAGAGTGGACGGCCGTGCACGCCGTCGCGGATTTTTCCGCGATCGAACGCCACCTGCCCGCCGACAATGGTGTAGATCGGCCATCCGGTGAGCTCGCGCCCGTCAAACGGCGACCAGCGGACTTTGGTAAACATTTCTTCATTGCGTACCGGCCGGGCGTGCTCCATGTCCACGAGCGTGAGATCGGCATCCCAGCCTTCGAGAATCTTTCCCTTGTTGCGAATGCCGTAGGCCTCGGCCGGGCCGTGACACATCCATTTCTGGATTTCCGCGAGCGTGCAGCGTCCCGCCTTCATCTCCGTCAGCATCAGCGGCAGCGAGGTTTCCACTCCCGGCATGCCGGCCGGCGATTGCGGATAGGGTTTGCGCTTCTCCTCCAGCGTGTGGGGCGCATGGTCGGTGGCGATGAAGTCGATCGCGCCGTCGTGCAGCCCGGCCCAGAGGGCGGCGTTGTCCTCCGGGCGGCGGATCGGCGGATTCATCTGCACCAGCGCGCCGAGCCGCGCGTAGTCGTTCACATTGAGCAGCAGGTGGTTGGGGATGACCTCGGCCGTCACCCAGGCGGGCTTGTCGCGCCGCAGGAGTTCCACTTCCTCGCGGGTGGAGAGATGCAGGATATGCAGCCGGCGGCGGTATTTTTTCGAAAGTCCCAGCGCGAGTTCCGTCGCCAGCAGCGCACTCTCGGTTGTCGCGGATGTCGGAATGCACCGCCACGTCGTGCGGCCCTTGAACTGTTCGCGGCGCGCGCGGATGCGCGCCTCGTCCTCGGCGTGCACCGCGATCAGGCGCGAGCCGTTGGCGAAGATCCGTTCCAGATCCTCCGCCTTGTCCACCAGCAGGCTGCCGGTACTCGCGCCCATGAAGATCTTGATGCCGCAGGCCGGGCCGGCGCGGTTGATCTCGTCGAGATTGTCGGGGGTGGCGCCGATGAAGAAGCCGTAGTTGGCGACGCATTTTTCCGCCGCGCGCCGGAGCTTGTCGTCGAGTGCCGCCTGATTGCTGGTGGATGGATCGGTGTTGGGCATCTCCAGAAAACTGGTGACACCGCCCTTGACCGCGGCGCGCGAGCCGGAGCCGAGGTCTTCCTTGTATTCCTTGCCGGGTTCGCGGAAGTGCACCTGCGGATCGATCACGCCGGGGAGCAGGAGGTTTCCCCCGGCATCCAGTGTTTCGTCCGCGGGGGCGGTGATTTGCGCCGCGATGCGTTCGATCACACCATCGTGGCACAGCAGGTCGCCTTCGATAATTGATCCGTCCGGGCGCGCGAGGCGGGCGTTGCGGATCAGTAGCTTGGGCAAAGGCGATCTCGGTGCGGAGAAGTTATCGCGGAAGAGTTGGCGGGAATGTTAATGTCAGAAAGCCGGGCGTCAGCCCATCTGCTTTTCGCGGATTTCGTCGAGCGTCTTGCAGTCGATGCAGAGCTCGGCCGTCGGGCGGGCTTCCAGGCGCTCCACGCCGATCTCGACACCGCAGACTTCGCAGTAACCGTAGTCGCCGGTGTCGATGCGATCGATGGACTCATCGATCTTCTTGATGAGTTTGCGTTCGCGATCGCGCGAGCGCAGTTCGAGCGACATGTCGGTTTCCTGGCTCGCGCGGTCGTTCGGATCGGGCGGATTTTCCGGCACGTCGCGCATCTGCTGCACGGTGCGGGAAATTTCTTCCTCCAGTTCCGACTTCCAGGCGTTCAGCACGGCACGGAAATGCTCCTGCTGCTTTTTGTTCATGTACTTCTCGCCCTTCTTCGCCACGTAGGGTTTCATGCCCGATACGGGAGAGACGGATTGTTCCTTTTCCTTCTTTTTTCTGGCCGACATGCTTCAACTCCTGCAATAATGTAGCCCCGGAAGGGTGGGGGGTAAAAAAATAAGCGCGAATCTATACCAGAAACCCCCGGGGGTCGCAACCGTTAGAGTATAGACACGGCGAACAGGCGCCGCCGTTATGACGGATTTACCGGGGTTTTGGTGACAATTCCATGGCACTCGAGGCTTTGATCTTTGATGTGGACGGGACCCTGGCCGACACCGAGCGTGACGGACACCGGGTGGCGTTCAACCAGGCGTTCGCCGAGGCCGGGCTGGATTGGCGCTGGGACGTGGAACTGTACGGCGAGTTGCTGGCAGTCACCGGCGGCAAGGAACGCATGCGTCATTACGTCGACCGGTATCGCCCGGACTACGTGAAGCCGGCCGATTTCGACGCGCTGGTGGCGCGGCTGCACGCCGCCAAGACGCGTCATTACACGGCGCTGCTGGGACAGGGAGGCATACCGCTGCGGCCGGGCGTGCGGCGCCTGCTCGAGGAGGCGCGTGCTCGCGGCGTGCGCCTGGCCATTGCCACGACCACCACGCCGGACAATGTTACCGCGCTGCTGCGCCACGCCGTTTCACCCGAGGCCGTTTCATGGTTTGAGGTCATCGGCGCGGGCGATGTGGTGGCGGCGAAAAAACCGGCGCCTGATATCTATTATTATGTTCTCGATCGATTGCGTCTCTCGCCTGCGCAATGCATGGCGTTCGAGGATTCGGAAAACGGCCTGCGCGCGGCGCAGGCGGCAGGCCTCAAGACCGTCATCACGGTGAATGACTACACGCGCGCGCATGATTTTCACGGCGCAGCCATGGTTCTCGATCATCTCGGCGAGCCCAGCCGTCCGTTTCAGGTGTTGTCCGGATACGCCGTGAATGGCGCAAGCTGTCTCGATCTTAAACTGCTGGAGCAGTTACAGGCCGACGCATGAAGCCATTTGCCAGACGTCTGAGCCGTATCGAGCCGTTTCATGTGATGGATATTCTGTCTCGGGCACGCGCCATGGAGGCGCAGGGACGGTCCATCATCCATATGGAGATCGGCGAACCGGACTTCCCGACCGCGGAGGGCATCGTGCAGGCCGGCATCGCGGCGCTCCAGGCCGGACATACCCACTACACGCCCGCGCTCGGCCTGCCCGAACTGCGCGCGGCCATCGCCGCCAGTTATCCTGCTCATGCGCGTCCCGATCCCGCGCGGGTCGTGGTGACGCCCGGCGCCTCGGGCGCGCTGCAATTGATTTTCGCCAGCTTGATCAATCCCGGCGATCAAGTGCTCATGGCCGATCCGGGTTACCCCTGCAACCGCCATTTTGTGCGTCTGTTCGAGGGGGAGGCGGTGAGCATTCCCGTGGATGCTGCGACGGCGTATCAGCTCAACGCCGATCTGATCCGTCGTCACTGGACAAAACGCACGGTGGCGGTACTGCTCGCTTCGCCCTCCAATCCCACCGGCACGCTGATTTCCAGCAACGAGATGGCGGAGATCGTCCGGACCGTAACGGAACTTGGCGGCGTGCTGATCGTGGATGAAATCTACCACGGATTGGTTTACGGGGAAGAGGCGGTGACGGCCCTGTCGCATTCACCGGAGTGTATTCGTGGTCAACAGCTTTTCCAAGTATTACGGCATGACCGGCTGGCGCCTGGGCTGGCTGGTGGCGCCGATGGCTTACATTCCATCGATCGACAAGCTCGCCCAGAATATTTTCCTGGCCTCGAGCACCGTGGCGCAACACGCGGCGCTTGCCGCGTTTACTCCCGGGGTACAGGAAGAGCTGGCACAACGCCGGAATATTTTCCGTGAACGGCGTGATTACCTCCTGCCGGCCTTGCGCGAACTGGGATTTATCATCCCGGTGGTGCCGACGGGCGCATTCTATTTATATGCGGATTGTTCGAGCTTCACCGATGACAGTCAGGCGTTGGCGCTCGATTTGCTCGAGCGCGCCGGCGTGGCCATCACACCGGGTCTGGATTTCGGGAGCCACCAGGCAGCACGGCATGCGCGTTTTTCCTACGCTAATACGCTGGAAAATCTGCGCGAAGGTGTTTCCCGTCTGCGGGATTACTTTACGAAAATCTAGATCATGTCTCTTTCAAGACGGGAGCGCAGCGCGGTATACGCGCCTTCGAGCGCCTGCAACACGGGCCCTGCCTTGCCGAGCTGGCCGTTGTCCGCCATTTTTTCAAGCTGCTCCGCGGCTTCATGCATGGCATGGGCCTGGAAATAAGCGCTCGAGCTTTTGAGGGTATGTGCCTCGCGCGCGGCGCGTTGTGCGTCGGAAGCGGCGAAGGCCTGGCGCAGCGAGGCCAGTCTTTGCGTGGCTTCCTTGATGAAAATTTCCACCAGCTTCGGGTCGGGGCTGACCGCGTCTTTCCCGGCCGTATCGTCGGATGTTTCCGGCGTTGTATTGGCGAGGCTGGATGAGGGGGAATGCTGTGTGCTCCAGCGTTTCAGCATGTCACCCAGAACACCGGATTCCACGGGTTTGGTAAGAAAATCTTTCACACCCAAAACACGGCAGCGATCCCTCTCGGCATCCGTGGCGCCCGCCGTCAGCACGATGATGGAGGTCTTGGCGTGAGTGCCCGGAAGCGCGCGGATGGACTCGATCGCTTTGACGCCGCTGATATCCGGGAGGTGCAGATCCATCAGGATCAGACCGTAGGATTCCCGCCGCACCGCCTCGACGGCAGCAAGACCGGTTTCGGCGATATCGGCTGTGTAGCCGAGTTTGGACAGCATGTGGAGCATAACTTCCCGGTTGACAGGGCTGTCTTCCACGAGCAGCAGTCGCGATTGTTTCTTGCGTATTTCCGAGAGGGTGTATTTTGTGACCAAGCCCGCGCGTTGGCGTTCCTGTTCGTCCAGGCCCCGTGTCGCCATGACCGCCTTTAACAGGCCGGGCAAGTCTTCGGGCGGTATCGGTTTGCCGAAGTACCCGGCGAAACCGGCCTGGTTGAGGCGCTGCGCGTCGCCGCGCACGCCGGCGGACGTCATCATCACGAGAATCGTGTCGCGCATTTCCGGATGTAATTTGATTTCGTGCCCCAGTTCCTCGCCGTTCAGGTTCGGCAGGAACATGTCCACCATCACCAGGTCGAAACGGAAACTGGAATCCGCCGCCGAGCGGATCATCTGCAAGGCTGCGTTGCCGTTGCCGATGGATTGCACCTCCATGCCCAATGTCTTCATCTGATCCACGAGGTTCACGCGCGCTGGAATGTTGCCGTCGGCTACCAGCACACGCAGTCCCTGAAGACTGATCGGCGCGGGAGCGCGTGTGACACTGACGGCAACAGGTTTTCGCAGGTTGACGGCGAACCAGAAAATGCTGCCTTTGCCTTCTTCGCTCTTGACGCCGATATGCCCGCCCATCGCCTCGACCAGCTCCTTGGTGATGGCAAGGCCGAGGCCGGTGCCGCCGTAGCGGTTGGTGGTCGAAGTCTTGGCCTGGTTGTACGGCTGGAAAAGCTTCGCCTGGTCCTTTGGCGAGATGCCGATGCCGGTGTCGGCGACTTCAATGAGCAGTCGCAGGCGATCGGCGGATTCCTCGGGGAGTTTCTTGACGCTCAAAACGATTTCGCCCTGATGGGTGAACTTGATCGCGTTGCCCAGCAGGTTGATGATGATCTGCCGCAACCGTCCCGGGTCGCCGAGCAGGCGGTTCGGCATGTCCGGCTGCATCAGGTTGGTGAGCGTGATCCCCTTCATGTGCGCCTGTTGTGCCAGCAGCGCGACGGATTTTTCGATGCAATCGCGCAGGTCGAAATCGATTTCCTCCAGCTACCAGCTTGCCGGATTCGATTTTGGAGAAATCCAGGAGATCGTTGATCAGCGTCAGCAGACCGCTCGCCGATGACTTGATGATTTCCGCATGACGGCGCTGTTCGTCCGAGAGTTTCGTTTCGAGCATCAGGTCGCTCATGCCGATGATGCCGTTGATGGGCGTGCGCAGCTCGTGACTCATTTTGGCGAAGAAGTCGCTCTTGGCCTTGCTGGTGAAATCCGCCTGGGTCAGCGCCTCGCGCAGAGATTGCGTCTTGTGCTGAACGAGATCGTTGGCCTCGCGCGCCATGCGGAAACTCGCATATTGCCCCCACATGGCGAACAAGAACGGCATGGAGTCCACCGTCCACAGCGCGATATTCGATGTCTGTGCGAGGATGATGCCATCGATGGTGATGTCGTCGACCATCACATAGCAGACCAACAGCGTGGCAATGACCACGCTGGCGCTGGCGATGTAGACGCCGTACAACGCGTATTGGGAAGCCCGCTCCCGAAGCAGCAGGAGATCTTCCGCGAGTCGTTGCCGCTGATTCATGGTTTCCGGTATTGCCCCGAGAATAAGAGGTTTCTCCTCTCTTAGTGTAGATGTTCTGACGGAGAGGCCGTGCGCAGGCCAGGCCTGGACGCGGCGCGAAATCCAGCCGCGCCGCAAAAAAGTCAGGAGGAAACCGGTTCGGGAAGGACAGCTTACAGGCGGATAGTATCGGTCAGATGTTTGGGCATGTTGTGGAGTTCCACGCCTCCCAGGTCCTTTCCGACCGTCGCCGTCACCAGCGCTGCAGTGGGTGTGCTCAAGGCGGCACGCAGGTTGCCCAGAAAACGCGGTTCGGCGACCAGCACGAGTTTCCCGTAAAGCTGCTGGTGGCGTCCGTCATCCAGCATCGTGCTTAACTGTTTGGCAAATTGTTCCGTTACATGTGCCGTGGGTTCCTGTTCGGAACTCAACGAATGACGTCCCTGGCCATTGCTGTCGAAACTGCGTCCTGGTTTGTCGGCACCGATGTCTTTGTTCTTGAGTCTGCCCTCGGGATGCGGGATGTCGTGGAGGAGATTCAGCCCTTTGCCCGGGCCCTTGTTTTCGAATAGCCTTGCCCCGCCCCGGTGGGCTACGAGAATCCATGTGTTGTTCATCATAAGTATGCCCCTCTGCAAACTAAGAATGTTTCGTCGGGTTTTTTTACATTCTACCGGATGAAGAAAAGACCGTGCATCAGTTTTCGGGATGTTATCTAAATCCTTGATTAGTAGCGACAAGAATCATCGCTGGAGAAAATGCGAGTTATCCGTTTGCATGAATGATGCATTTGGAGGTTTAAATTGTGTAAACCTGCTATTACAAATCAACCGTTCATCACTGATAATTGTCAGGCAGGCGAGTTCATTTTATTTTCCAAATGATCTGTAATTCAGCGTGTTGAATGAGCGTGTCTTGTTTTTTCTCACGAGTGGCACAGGAATTGCCATTAGTATCTGGCAGTGCCCGAATTACCACGGGTTGGAGGAAAAAAGGGGGGTCGATAATAATGAAATGGTTGAAGGCGTTAAAAAGAAAAATAACGGCATTGAAATCCGCGCAGACGGACGATGCCGGGCGGTGGGAAACCGCGGCCATGGTGTACGGGGGAGACATCTACGCCGTGCTGGTTCGCGATCGCGCGGTGCGTCATCTCACGCGAGTGGACAACCGCTGGGCTGATCATCGCCACGATGCCGGGTGGCCTTTTATTCGATAGGCGTTTCGGGGCTGTTGCCCCATTCCGACCACGAACCCGGATACCCCCGCACGCGGGGGTATCCGAGGCTTTTCAGAACTATATAAGTATGCGCCGAACGGTGATGCGTCTGGCAATAGGCGATCACTTCCTTGTCCGGCGTCACTCCCATTTGCGACAAGATCTGCTTTAGTTCTTGCGCCGGTTTCAGGCGCAGGCTGCGCGTCTGATCGATGGCGTTGACCCAGTCGAAGTTGACCGCCCCGGGAATATGGCCGACTCGATCGGCGCGCCGGGTCTCGCCGCGGTACTCAGCCGGTGTCCGCGTGTCCACGAAGACCACATTCGGATCGTGCAGGTGACTCACGATGTAGTTCTTGTCCGCCACCGCGGTGTCGCGAAATTTCACCGTGTATTGGCTTCGCGGCCGGCGAACCGCTTCAGAACTGACCGGATGCCGGTCGTTGAGCCAGGCATGCAAGCCGCCGTTCAGCAGCGAGTAGTGCGGATGACCGATGACATCCAGCGTCCAGAGCAGCCGCGAGGCGCGCCCACTGCCTTCGTCGTCGTAGGCCACCACATGTCTGTCCGGCGTCAGGCCGATACTGCTGAATACTTCGGACAGATGCGCTTCGCTTGGCAACATGCCCATGGCGGGCGGACGTGCCGCGACGATTTGCGCATAGTCGACATGTACCGCGCCCGGCACGTGGGTTTGCGCATAGGTTTCGGGCCGACACAGATCGACGATCAAAAGGTTTTCTGCGTCCAGATTCCTGACCAGCTCCGCCGGTTCGACGATCAGTGGCAGAAGAGGTTGGACCATGATTCCGTTGTCGACGCGATGAACCAATGGGAGTTAGGGAGGCCTGATTGAGTCCGTTCGTGGTGACCTGACGCTTCCGTATCGACAAGCTCAGGGCGAACGGGAGACTTGATCAGAGCTTCCTCAGCTGAAGGAGCATTCTAACGCCGGCCGAAGGATGCGGCGAGATCCGCTGTGGTTCCCGTGGACCAGGAAAGCCGTTAAACTTGTCCGGTCATTTTTAACACCGGCTTATTCCTGTGGAAATATTCAAGATATTCACCGTTGAAGCGGCACATCTTCTGCCGAATGTTCCGGAAAATCACAAATGTCGCCGGTTGCACGGCCATTCCTTCCGGATCGAAATACGTGTGACCGGGCCGGTGCAGGAGCAGGCAGGCTGGGTCATGGACTTCGCCGACATCACCCGGGCCTTCCAGCCGGTTTATGAGCAACTCGATCATCATTATCTGAATGAGATCGAAGGTCTGGAGAATCCCACGAGCGAGCGCCTGGCGCGATGGATCTGGCGCAAGCTCAAGCCCGCGCTACCGCGGCTTTCCGAAGTCGTCGTGCGCGAGACTTGCACCGCCGGTTGTATTTATCGCGGGGAAGACTGAACGCGCATGGACATCCACCCGCGCGACGAATCTCCGGTAGTGATCGAAACCGGGCAGCGCCCGTTGGCCAGCGTCATCTGGTTGCACGGCCTGGGCGCCGACGGACATGACTTTGAAGGTCTTGTTCCCGAGCTGCACTTGCCGGCGCAGCCCGCGCTGCGTTTCGTGTTTCCGCAGGCGCCGTTCCGGCCGGTGACCATTAACGGCGGTTATATCATGCGCGCCTGGTATGACATCGCCATGACGGAACACGGTATTGAGCAGAACGCGGAGCATATCCGGGAATCGCAAGAAATCCTTCAGGCGTTGATCGAGGAGCAAATGCAGCGCGGCATCCCCGGCGAGCGAATTGTGCTCGCCGGATTTTCCCAGGGAGGAGCTATTGCGCTGCACACCGGCCTGCGTTATCCGAAGCCGTTGGCCGGCATCATTTCACTGTCGGCACCGGTGCCATTTGCCGAAAATCTGATGGCTGAGATTCATCAGGCCAATGCCGCCGTGCCGGTCTTCATGGCGCACGGTACGGACGACCGGATGGTCCCCTTTGCCGCCGCCGAGAAGGTCCACCGGCTCATGGCGTCACACGGGCTTTCCCCGGAATGGCGCGTTTATTCCATCGGACACACCGTGGGCCCGGATGAAATTCGGGATATTTCCCGCTGGTTGGGGCGCGTGCTCATGAACGTGGCGGGGTGAAACGGCCAGCGGGGGCGGATTTTGCGTGGCGTGGTCGTGGTTTAGGCGATGTTCCGTGCTGCGGCGTGTATAGATCGGCCCTGGACTTCACACGGCGGAAAATCATCTAGACTTAAGACTAAGCGCCGCTCGACAGCCATTTGACGGCGGCGATAGCGTCAAAAGGTATACGAACAGAGGAGAGCTGTTGTGGTCATATTAAAAGAATCGCCGCGTGACTGGGGTCTCGTTATTGTTGTTATCCTCCTGAGTATCGGCGCCAATCTGCCCAGCGAATGGACGGATAGGATCAACTTCGACCGTCGCTATCTGCTCGGAGGCCTGATCGCGGTCGTGGCGGTCGCGCTGGTCAGGTATCTCAAGTTCACCCTTATTCTTGTGATCGTGGCGCTCGCCGCCGGCGCCAATGTGCCGTCGGACATCGCCAAGGAATTCGGTTTCGATCCCCAGATCAGCATGCTGGGATTGGTGGCCATGATCGTCATCTCGCTCAGTAATCGGCTGCTCAAGTTGCCGACGGGCCTCGAGAAGAGCGGTCGTTCCAAGACCGCGCACGGCGCGGCGGCGTTGTTCACCGCCATTCTCAAAGGGCGCATCGCGGTCGTGCAGTCGCTGTTGAACCAGGGCGTGAACGTGAATGTGCGGACCATCAGCGGCAAGACACCGCTGATGGCGGCGGCCTACAAGGGTTACAGCGATATTATTCAGATGCTGCTCGACAACGGCGCGGACGTGAATGCCGAGGACGGACGCAACGACACGGCGGTCAAGATCTCCATCCGCGGCGGTTATACCCGCATTACCGAATTACTGAAAAAGGCCGGCGCAACGGAAAACTGAAGGGGTGTGACAGAGACCGGCAATGAAAAAGGGCCCTTTGGGCCCTTTCTGTTTTTGGCGCTAATTGTGCTCCCAAGGGGATTACTCGGCACTTTCTCGCTTCGCTGTCCTGCTTCGCTCGAAAGCCGGGGCTCGCTTCTCACTGCGCTGTCCCAGCTTCGTTCGAAGTCCGGCCCGGCCCTCGCATGGCCGGGCGTTCGCCGCATTCGCGGCTCGCCCTGCCTCGCCCGCTCAGCGGGAAAAAGGTCCACTGGACCGTTTCTTTGATCCGCTTCGCCCCGTGGCTCGCCCCTTCGGGCCAGCGCCGCTTCGCGCGCTGTTCAAAAATCGCTCGCGAACTGTCGACATTTTGTCGGAACAAAATGGCGCACTAGTGCGCCCGAAGGGCGGACGCGGATGCGTCGTAAGCCGAGGGTTCTGCATCCCCTTGGGAAGGGATAACATCCAAAACTAAAGAGGACCCATAAGGCCCTCTTTAGTTTTGGCGCTCCCAAGGGGATTCGAACCCCTGTTACCGGCGTGAGAGGCCAGCGTCCTAGGCCACTAGACGATGGGAGCGTGAGGAGTCGGCGCATCGCGCCGAAAGGGGTGTTATTATACGTGCGGGCCGACAAAGCACCAACAGATCGTTTACATATCGGCCATCTGATTAGGTGGAAGAACCATTAACAACCCCGTCATCATTCCTCGCGCGCAGCACCACGTCTCCCGCGCGCTGATCAGCGAAAACGCCCTCAAGGTCCTGTACCGTCTGAAAGACGCCGGTTACGCCAGCCTGCTCGTGGGCGGGTGCGTGCGCGATCTGATGCTGGGACGCGAACCCAAGGATTTCGACGTCGTGACCGATGCCCGCCCGGAACAGATCCGCAAACTGTTCCACAACGCGCGCGTGATCGGCCGGCGCTTCCGTCTGGTCCACGTGCGCTTCGGACGCGAGATCATCGAGGTCGCCACTTTCCGCGCGATTCCGCATGACGCTTCGGAGGAGCCTATTCCGCAGGAAGGGGAAGAAGCCGAAGAAATAGAAGATGAAATAGAAGATATCGAGGAATTCGAGGACGACGCGCCCGCGGAGGTGACCGATCACAATGTCTTCGGCTCCCAGGAAGAGGATGCGGTGCGGCGCGATTTCACGGTCAACGCGCTGTACTACGACATCCGCGATTTCAGCGTCATGGATTACGTCGGCGGGGCGGAGGATCTGAAGCGTGGCGTCCTGCGCGTCATCGGCAACCCCGAATCGCGCTATCGCGAAGACCCGGTGCGCATGTTGCGGGCCGTGCGTTTCGCGGCCAAGCTCGGATTCAAGTTCGAGGAGAAGACCGCTGCGCCGATCCGCGATCTCGCGCCGCTGTTGACCACCGTGCCGCCGGCGCGCATGTTCGAGGAGGTGCTGAAGCTGTTTCACGGCGGCTACGCGCTGGAGACCTACGAGTTGTTGCGCCATTACGGACTGTTTCAGCATCTGTTCCCGCTCACCGAAAAAAGCCTCGAGCGCGAAGAACAGGGATTTCCCGTGACGCTGGTGCCACGCGCCCTGGCCAACACCGACGCGCGCGTGAACGAGGACAAGCCGGTCACGCCCGCGTTTCTGTTCGCCGCCCTGTTGTGGGAGCCGGTAAGACAGCAGGTGGGTGAACTGATCGCGAGCGGCATGAACAGCTATGACGCCATGTTCCGCGCGGCGGACCAGGTGCTCCGGGAACAATTGCGGCACGTCTCCATCCCCAAACGGTTCAGCGTGCCGATGCGCGAAATCTGGAGCATGCAGGATCGTTTCGAACGGCGCGCCGGTCAACAGGCGTTCCGTCTTCTGGAAAACAAACGCTTCCGCGCGGCTTACGATTTTCTGCTGCTGCGCGCCGCCACCGGCGAAGCCGACCAGGCGCTCGCCGACTGGTGGACGCATTTCCAGACGGCGGGAGACGACGAACGCCGCGCCATGACGGCGCAGATGGCGCCGCCGCCGGCACCGGTACCGGCAAACGCAAACGCCGCCGTCGCCGGCGGCCATAGTCCGCGCAGGCGCCCCGACATGAGTAAACCGTCGCACGGCGATGCGCGCGCTTATATCGGCTTGGGAAGCAACCTGGACGATCCCGTGGCGCAGATACGATCCGGCGTCGCGGCGCTGGCGCGGATGGCGGAGACGCGCGTGGAAGCCTGCTCCTCGCTTTACCACAGCGCGCCGGTGGGCCGGCAGGATCAGCCGGATTTCGTCAATGCCGTCTGCCGCGTGCGTACCGGGCTGGCCCCTGCGGCGTTAATGCATGATCTGCTGGAAATTGAAAGCCAGCACGGGCGCGAGCGCCGTGGCGAGAAGGGCGGCCCGCGCACGCTCGATCTCGACCTGCTGCTGTACGGCGGCGAGGCCATCCAGAGCGCGGCGCTGACCGTGCCGCACCCGAGACTCCACGAACGCGCTTTCGTCCTGTATCCTTTGTCCGAACTCGAACCGGACCTGGTGATACCGGGGCATGGTTCGCTGCGCGAACTGCTGGCGGGTTGCACCGGTCAGCGGGTGCAGAAGATGGATATTTGAGGACAAGACAGGTCCAGAAGCGGGAAGCATCAGCACATGAATACCGTCAATCCAGGTTATGTTGTCGTCGAGGGTCCGATCGGCGTGGGCAAGACCAGCCTCGCCATGCGTCTCGCGGACGCGTTCGGCGCCGAGCCGCTGCTGGAGCAGCCGCAGGACAATCCCTTCCTCGAGCGGTTCTACCAGTCGCGCAAGCAGTTCGCGCTGCCGACGCAATTGTTTTTCCTGTTCCAGCGCGCGCGCCAGATCGAGTCGCTCAAGCAGGGTGACATGTTCAGCAACGGATACGTCGCCGATTTCCTGCTCGACAAGGACAGGCTGTTCGCGCGCGCCAATCTGGACGACGACGAACTGCGGCTCTACGAGCAGGTCTATGCGCAAATGAGCCTGCACCTGCCGGTGCCGGACCTCGTGATTTACCTGCAGGCGCCGGTGGAGGTGCTGCACGAACGGATGCGCCGCCGCGGGGTGGACTATGAACGACAGATCGAGCGCGAATACCTGCAGCTTCTGGTGGACGCCTATACCCAGTTTTTCCACCACTACACCGCCGCGCCGCTGCTGGTGGTGAACGCCGAGCGCATCAACATCGTCGACAACGACGACGATTTCCAGATGCTGTTGTCGCACATCCGCAAGATCCGCAGCGGCCGTCATTTCCTCAACCCTCTCGCCGCCAGCCTGTGAAGCCGGTCACCGTCAGCACGCTCCGGGAGATGAAGCGCCGCGGCGAGAAGATCACCTGCCTCACCGCCTACGATTACAGTTTCGCCAGCCTGCTCGACCGCGCCGGCGTCGACATGATCATGGTCGGGGACTCGCTGGGCATGGTCATGCAGGGCCACGACACCACGCTACCGGTCAGCGTCGCCGACATGGTGTATCACAGCCGCTGCGTGGCGCGTGGCGTTGAGCGCGCGCTGATCGTCACGGACATGCCTTTCATGAGTTATCAGGAAAGCCCGCAACATGCCTTCGCCTCGGCGGGACGTCTCATGCAGAAGGGGGGCGCGCAGGTGGTGAAACTCGAAGGCGGCGAACCGATGGCGGCGAGCGTGCGGTTTCTGGTCGAGCGCGGCATACCGGTGTGCGCGCATCTGGGCCTGACGCCGCAATCGGTGCATCAGCTCGGTGGCTACCGCGTGCAGGGGCGTGAAGCGACCGCCGCGGAACGCATACGTCGCGACGCGAAAGTAATGCAGGACGCCGGCGCGAGCCTGCTGGTGCTCGAGGCGGTCCCGTCGGAACTGGCCAAGACCATCACGCTGGACCTGGAGATTCCCACCATCGGCATCGGCGCCGGCCCCGATTGCGACGGCCAGGTGCTGGTGCTGCACGACATGCTCGGACTTTATCCGCGTCCGAGTCCGAAATTCTCCAAAAATTTCATGCAAGGCGCGGCCAGCCCCGAAGCCGCGGTGAAAGCCTACATCACCGCCGTGAAATCCGGCACCTTCCCCGGACCGGAGCACGGTTTTCATGCCACATGATCACGGTTGATTCCGCCGCCGGTCTCAGGGAGCAGATGGCGAAGTCGCGGCAGGGCGGCAAGCGCATCGCGTTCGTGCCCACCATGGGCAATCTGCATGCCGGACACATTCATCTGATGCAGGAGGCACGCCAGCACGCGCAGGCGGTGGTGGCCAGCATCTACGTCAATCCCCTGCAGTTCGGTCCGAATGAGGACTTCGACACCTACCCGCGCACGCCGGGCCATGACAAGGTGGCCTTGCTCGCGGCCGGCGTGCACGTGGTGTTCATGCCCTCGGACACCGTCATCTACCCGCGCGGACGCAGTGCGCAGACCGTCATCGAAGTGCCGGGATTGAGCGAGGATCTTTGCGGCGCCTTCCGTCCCGGCCATTTCCGCGGCGTGACCACCGTGGTCCATCGCCTGCTCACGCTGGTCGCGCCCGACGTGGCGATCTTCGGTAAAAAAGATTATCAGCAATTAATGCTGATTCGCCTCATGGTCGCGGATCTCGGCATTCCCGTGGAGATCGTCGGCGTGGACACGGTGCGCGAACCGGACGGGCTGGCCCTGAGTTCGCGCAATAATTATCTGAGCGCGTCCGAACGCCGGACGGCGCCGCAATTGTACGAAACGCTTTGCGCCCTGCGCGACCGGGTGCTGCGGCACGGCAGCCTGACCAAGGAAGCGGAGGAGGCGGCCGTGGAGTCGCTCAAATCTCACGGTTTCCGACCCGATTATGTCAGCGTGCGCCGGCAGAGCGATCTGGCCGTGCCGCAGCCCGAGGACCGCCGGTTGGTGGCGCTGGCGGCCGCGTGGCTCGGCCGCACGCGCCTGATTGATAACGTCGAATTCGAACTGAAATAGCTATTTGAATCCGCGCGAGTTAGACCCGATAATATGGGTGTTCGCCGGAGGAAATTAATTCATGCGCCGCATCATGCTCAAATCCAAGCTGCACCGCGTGACCGTCACGCATTCCGAGCCCGATTACGAGGGCTCGGTGGCGATCGACGGCCGTCTGCTGGACGCCGCCGACATCCGCGAGTACGAGCGCATCGATGTCTATAACCTCAGGAACGGCGAGCGCTTCTCCACCTACGCCATCCGCGCCGAGGAAGGCTCGGGCATCATCTCCGTCAACGGCGCCGCCTCGCACAAGGCCAGCCCGGGCGATATCGTCATCATCTGCGCCTACGCGGAGTTCGAGGAGAAGGAGCTCGCCACCTTCAAGCCGCGCCTGGTGTACGTCAACAGTCACAACCACATCACCCACACGCGTAATTCCATCCCGGTCCAGGTCGCCTGACCGCCGGATCCGGGTATTCCCGGCTTTTCTCCCGATGCATCCCGTGTTTTTCGCTGGTTGATCAGCGAACCGTGATGCCTGTCTCCTCAGTCTGCCTGCGTTTGGCATGCCGGTCCCGATGGAGTATTTCAGGGCAAACCGCGACCAGCGGCGAACTTGGACAGATCATTGGCCGGATGACATGCCGGTAGTCTATCTACTATTTGCACTATGGGGCCCATGACAAGACCCGGGTAGCAAAGGACGATGAAATATATGCAAGACATCATGATGAGGCTGGTTGACGTGCCGTTGGCGCGCATGTTCGTGCTTGCCTCCATTATCTTTCTCCTGCTCGCGGTGCTCGGCAAGATCGAGGGCAAGATCGAGCCCGGGAAAATGGGCAGAATCGGAGCGATCATCGTGGGTGTCATACTCCTGACCGTGGGTTTGGCGATGCACTTTAACGAGACAGATGCGCTACGGGACAGGCTGCGTGAAAGCGTGAGCGCGCCGCTATCCGCGTCCACGCGGGCGTTGGGCAATAACCAGGATGGAGCGATGGTAAGGCTTGCCATGGCGACTCCGGGCGGAGCCATGCCGGCGGACAAGCCGGGCGCGAACGAAAAAATGGAAAACGCCAAATCCACGATCAGGGTGGTAACCGGCACCTATGGAGGCAATTGCGGCGCAAAATCCGGTAATGCCACGACCCAGGTGGCGCGTGCCTGCGACGGACAGGCCGTTTGCCAATACCAAATCGACATGGCCGCGCCGGAAGATGCCGCGCCGAACTGTGCCAAGGTTTTCACCGCCGAGTGGAAATGCGGAAATGCTGCGACCGTATACGCTGTCACCGTACCGGCTGGCGCCATGCAGGGAGAGCATCTGCGGCTTTCCTGTTCGGCGTTTCAGTAGCTGGTATTGGTTGAGACGGCCCGGGTTTTTGAACTTCTTCCTCCCGACACGATCTACCGCCTAACGTCGAATAGATAGACCCCGCCGCGCTGGCGACGATTTCATCGGTTTGCTATACGGCTCTATTCAGACAGGGTATCGTCCGGTAAATTTCTTCGATGGTTCCGCGCTTCGCGGAATATTCATGAATCGGCGCAGGTATGCAGCCCCAGGATAATCTTTCTCACGGCAAATCCGGCATTGTGCTGGCGCTCAGCGGCGGCGGGGCCGCCGGCCTGGCGCATATCGGCGTCCTGCAGACACTGGCGGAAAATGCCATTCCCGTACGCGCCATCGTTGGTACCAGCATCGGTGCCGAAATTGGCGCGTTCACGGCGAGCGGCATGCCCATCGCCGAACTGGTAAGTCTCGCCACGGATTTCGACTGGAAGCAGACGCTGCAGCTGTTCATGCCGGACCTGCCGACCGGAGGCCTGGTGTCCGGCAGGAAGATCATGGATTTTCTGAATACCAAGCTGGGCGCGCACGATATAGAAGATCTCCCCATGGGTTATGCCGCCGTCACCACCGATCTTGAAACCGGAGAACAGGTGATCGTCGACCGCGGCGGATTGGTCGATGCCGTGCGCGCGAGCATTTCAATTCCGGGGCTGATTGCGCCGCATCGCATCAGGAGCCGCTGGCTCGTGGACGGCAGCGTGCTGAATCCCGTGCCGTTTGACGTGGCCCGCGAACGCTTCGGTGGCCCGGTGGTGGCCGTGGCGGTGCATTCCGCCGTGCGTCAGCAGACCAAGCGCGTCCGCCAGCCGAAATCCAGACAGTTGCCGGTACGCATCCGGCAACTCTTGCGGCAACCCTGGATGGCGCGCACGCAGGGACTCGAGGAATGGTTGGAAGCGCAGCTCGAGAATTACCGTATGGCCCAGGACATGAAACCGTGGTGGACAGCGCGCCGGGTGCTGGATCAGGTGATGGCTATCACGCAAGCGGAGATGGTGCGCCTGCACGCGGCCAGAAACCCGCCTGATCTCATGCTGGTGCCTGATGTCGGACGCATCGGTAGAGTTGAATTTTACCGCGGCAAGGAAGCGATCGCGGCCGGCAAAGCGGCGGCGCGGGAAAAAATCGAGGAGATCAAGGATCTGCTTGAGGCGGCAAGCTAACCGCAGGATGCATCACCTCACCCTGCGGGTTGAGATTGGTACCGAGGGTCGGAATCGAACCGACACGGTGTTGCCACCACCAGATTTTGAGTCTGGCGCGTCTACCAGTTCCGCCACCCCGGCTTGAGGCGCGCAGTATATCAATCTTGCCAAGCTCCTCACAATGTGATGTCCTGTCCCCGATACCTGGGTTGAATCGACATGCGCGTGCTGGCGGGCGACATCGGCGGGACCAAGACACTGCTGCAAATCGCGGAATGCGGGGCGGGGCGATGCCGTCCGGTACGCGAGCAGCGGTTCGACAGCGGAGCCTACGACAGCCTGTCGTCCATCATCCGTGAATTCCTGAAAGAAGATAAGAAGCAAAGCGTCAAGGCCGCCTGCTTCGGCATTGCCGGGCCGGTGAAGCAAACCGCAAAGGGTGAGAGCGTCAAGGTCACCAATCTGCCGTGGGAAATCCACGGACCGGATCTCAGGCGCAAGTTCAAATTTTCCGCACTGCGCCTGATCAACGACTTCCAGGCCATCGGTTATGGCATCGAGGCGCTGGCGAAAAAAGACCTTGTCGTTTTACAGAAAGGCCGGCTGGTCCGGCACGCCCCGCGCGCGGTACTCGGGGCCGGAACCGGGCTGGGCCAGGGAATTCTCGTCTGGAATGATGACCACTATTCTCCGGTGGCGACCGAAGGCGGGCATGCGAATTTCGCCCCCACGGATGAGCTGCAGCTCGATCTGGCGCGGTATCTGCTGAAAACCCACGGCCGCACTTCCTGGGAACTGGTTCTCTCCGGCCATGGTCTGGTCGACCTTTATGCTTTCATGAAAGCGCGCGGTGAGGTATCGGAGTCGCCGGCTGTGGCCGGAGCCATGCGATGCGACGATCCGGCGGCGATCATCACCCGCGCCGCACTCGAGCAAAACGATCCGCTGGCAAACCGGGCACTGGATCTGTTCGTAGACATCTACGGCGCACAGGCGGGCAATCTCGCGCTGACCGCCGGGGCCACCGGTGGGGTTTACATCGCGGGCGGCATCGCGCCGAAAATTCTATCCAGACTC
Organism: uncultured Gammaproteobacteria bacterium; assembly: GCA_963750625.1. Classification (GTDB taxonomy): domain Bacteria; phylum Pseudomonadota; class Gammaproteobacteria; order Acidiferrobacterales; family Sulfurifustaceae; genus Sulfuricaulis. The sequence goes on from CAVVRV010000033.1 coordinate 41,686, forward strand.
ACCGACGGCCGATTCATGCGCGCGTTTCTCAACAAGGGCAAGATGCGGCCGTACGTCGCCGCCATTCCGGTGCAAGTGGTGACCAAGCCGGAAGTAGGATTGACCGGAGCCATACTGGTGGCGACCCGGCTGATGTAATCCTGACGCGCAAAGGCGGTGAACCGTGGTGAATGAACTGACTCCGGAACAACTGACGACCGTCAGCAATGCCATCTATGCGGGCAACAAGATCGAGGCGATAAAATTTTATCGCACCGCCAGCGGCAAGGATCTGAAGGATTCAAAGGACGCCGTGGAAAAGCTGGCCGCCGAACTGGAGGCCAGGAACCCCGCCATGTTCGCCAGACAGCGAAGGCAGGGCGGTTCATTGGCGACGCTGGTATTCTGGGGCGCGATCGCCGCGGTGATTGTTTACGTCGTGGTCAAGTGGGCCTGACAGGAGGTCGCGTGAAATCCGATACGCTATTGACGCTATTTTCGTGTGCATTTCTCCGGCGAGGCTCTGTCATGGGCGGCTGTTAACCACCTGAATTGGCCGGAAATAACCGCCACGAGCATTTTCTCAAGGCTAATCCTGACTATTCCAGCCCAGCTTATGACCTTGGTCAAAACGGCTGCAACAGCGTACCCTGTTCAGTATTGTGAACTATTCTTAGTCTTAACCATCCGACTACCTCGTTCGGTCCAGTGCTCTTGCACTTCCGCTTGTCTGACGTCAGAACGACAGCAGGGGGTGCCGTTCATCCATGGACCGGGAAGTTGTCACGCGCACGGACGCGCGCACGCCACGAAGGCGCGGCGGTCGCCGCTGCGCATTGCCCTCGGGTATGTGGTATTCGCGGTGCTGTGGATACTCGCCTCCGACTGGGCGTTGTTTACCTTCGTGCCGGATCCGGCGTATCAGACGATATTCAGCCAGATGAAGGGCCTGGGTTTCGTCGCGGTGACCGGATTGTTCCTGTATCTGCTGTTGCGCGCGGGAGACGTCGCCGGGCCCAGCGCCGTATCCGATGTCGCGGACAGTCGCATTCACCGTCCCGTGAACCCGCGATTTGTCCTCGGGGCGTTCATCGGTTTATCCGCCACGATTCTGATCACAAGCTACTTTGTGACCTCGCAGATCACCCGGTTTATCCGCGAGGAGAAGTTTGATGAGCTCAACGCCATGGCGGACCTCAAGGCGGATGAGATCGAGCGATGGATCGATGAGCGTTGGGGCGACGCAAGCGTGTTCGCCGGCGATCGCGGGTTCGGGGATCGTATCCACCGCTGGTTCGACCTCGGCGATAATGCTCAACGCGACCGGGTCGTGACACGCCTGCAGGCCGTGCGGGCCAGCAACGATTACGAATCGGTCCTGCTTTACGACGCGCGCGGCCGGCTGCGGCTGGAACTTGGCGAGGCGCACGGCAACAACCCGCGCCTTGAGCGGCTCGTGAACGAGGCGGTGAAGTCCCGCATAACGCAGTTCTCCGACCTTTATCGCGACGTCCGCAGACCCGACCACCTACATCTCGATTTCGTCATGCCGTTGGCTGCCGGCAGCCAGGACAAATTATTCATCGCCGGCGTCATGGTGTTGCGTGTCGATCCGACCCGGTACCTGTACGGTCTAGATCCAGCGCTGGCCGTTGCAAGCCCAGAGTGGCGAGACGCTGATCGTGCGCCGTGAGGGCGACGAGGTGCTGTTTCTGAGCGAGCTGCGATATCACCCGGGGAGCGCGCTCACGCTGCGAATGCCGGTCACGACGCCCGGTCTTCCGGCAGCCCAAGCGGTGCAAGGTGAGATCGGGACGTTCGAAGGAACCGACTACCGCGGCGTGCCGGTATTTTCGGCATTGCGGCCGATTTACGGTACGCCCTGGTACATGATCGCCAAGATCGATCGCGAGGAGGCGCTCGCGCCCATCCGCCATGTGCAGCTGGTGTCCGCCACGATCACGCTCGTGGCCATCATGTTCGTGGGCTTGCTCGTTGGACTCGGCTGGCGCCAGCAAATGCGCAATTTCGCGCTGCGCCAGCACATGCATGAAGCAGAAAAGCAGGCACTCGCCAAGCACTTCGAGTACCTGTCGCGCAATGCGAATGACATTGATCGTGCTCACGGACGAAGATTTCAGCACATCATCGAGGTCAATGATCGGGCCATCGCAGGTCGCTCGGTTACGCGCGCGACGAACATGATCGGCGTCACCACTGACCCGGTTCCGGAGCGTCGTCGGCGCGCGAGCAGGCGGGACGGGATTACGGCCGCATTGCAGAGCGAGGGCCGCGTGCTCTACGAGACGACGATCCAGCGGGTCGGGACGGCAAGGAGGTGCCGGTGGAGGTCAGCGCCACACGCGTCGAGGTCGAAGGGCGACATTATTACCAGTTGGTCGCGCGCGACGTCACGGAGCGCAAGCGGTACGACGAGCAGCTGCGTCAGAGCGAATCGACACTACGCCTGTTTTTCGACCTGTCGTTCATCGGCATGGCGATCACCTCGGCCAAGACCAAACGCTGTTTGCAGGTCAACCAGACGATGTGCGATATGCTCGGATACCCGCGCGAGGAATTGCTCGAACTCAATTGGGCGGAACTCACTCACCCCGACGATCTGCCGGCGGACGTCGCGCAGTTCGAGCGCGTGCTGCGCCGCGAGATCGACGGTTACGCGATGGACAAGCGCTTCATCCGCAAGGACGGGCAGGTCGTGTACGTCATGATCGACGTGAAATGCGTGCGCGATGCGACCGGGGAACCGGACTTTTTTGTCGCTACCGTCGCCGACATCACCAAACGCAAACAGGCAGAGGATTTGCGGCATGCGGAAGAAGACCGTTATCTGCGACAGCGGAATGCTTTAATAAGTCTTTCGACGAGCAAGGCGCTGGAGACCGACGACCTGGCAGCGGCATTTCGACGGATTACGGAAGTAGACGCCAAAACGCTGGGCGTCGCGCGGGTCAGCATCTGGCGTTACAACCGCGAACGCACCGCCATTCAGTGCGTGGACCTCTATGAACTGGAGGCGGATCGGCACTCCGCGGGTATGGAATTGTCCGCCACCGCTTATCCGTCCTACTTCCGCGCGCTTTTGGAAAAGGACGTCATTGCGGCGGACGACGCCCATCGTGACCCACGCACCGGCGAGTTCTCGGAGAACTATCTCGGCCCGCTGGGCATTACTTCCATGATGGATACGCACATCCAATTGGGCGGCGTGGTGGATGGTGTCCTGTGTCACGAGCATGTCGGGCCGCTACGCCAATGGACGGCGGACGAAAAGACCTTCGCGGTCGCCGTGGCGAACCTGGTGTCGCTGGCTCTGGAAGGATGGGAGCGCAAGCGTAACCAGGAAAAGCTGGTGGCCGCCGCCGAGCAGTTCCAGGGGCTGGTGGAACAGTCGATCGCGGGTATCTTCATCATCGTCGACGGCCGTTACGTCTACGTGAACCCGCGCTTGTCCGAGATCCTGGGTTACCAACCAGCCGATCTCATCGGCCACGACGCCGTCGAGACGATCGTCGAGAACGACCGCCCGACCTTCCGCGCGAACCTGTCGCGCTGCCTGAGCGGGCGAGGAAGAGAGCCAGCTGTTGGCCTATCTCTGCCGGCGCCGCGACGGGTCGACTGGTCGACGTGGGCGCCCACATCAACCGCGCCACGCACGCGAGGACGACCGGCGGTGATCGGCGTGGTCCAGGACATCAGCGACAAAAAGCGCGCCGAGGCCAGGATCCAGGACTACATCCGGCAATTGGAGCGCGGCATGCTCAGCACCATCAAGGCCGTGTCGGTGATGAGCGAGCTGCGCGATCCCTATACCTACGGTCATGAGCAGCGCGTGGGCGATCTGTCCGGCGCCATCGCCGCCGAGATGGGTCTCGACGCCCAGGTGGTGAAGGGGCTGCAGATCACGGGTTACGTGCACGACATCGGCAAGATCGTCGTGCCGGCCGAGATCCTGGCCAAGCCCACGAAGCTGACCAAGGCCGAGTTCGAGCTCATCAAGTCGCACCCGGAACAGGGTTACGAAGTGTTGAAGGAGATCGACTTCCCGTGGCCGGTCGCGCAAGTGGCGATGCAGCACCATGAGCGCCTCGACGGCAGCGGATATCCGCAGGGGTTGAAAGGCGACCAGATCATTCTCGAGGCGCGGATTCTGGCGGTCGCCGACGTGGTGGAGGCGATGGCGGCGCACCGCCCGTATCGTCCGAGCCGGGGCATCGACGCGGCGCTCGAGGAGGTCGTCAAGTATCGCGGCGTCAAATACGATCCGGCTGCCGTGGATGCCTGTGTGCGCCTGTTTCGCGAGCGCGGTTACGTCCTGGAGACAGTGCTTTGAGGAACTCCGTTGATTACCAGGGGCGCGTCTGAAAAATCCGGTAATCCATGTCCGGAAACAGGCTGTCCCGTGCCGCCACCTCCCGCAGATAATTCTCGTCGTAGTGGCCGGATTCGACCATGCCGGCCAGGCGGTTGAAGCGGTGGATGTGGGTCTTGAAGCGCCGCACGGCGTATTCCACGCTGGTGCCGGTTTTCATGATGAACGGCCAGTCGCTCGATTGCGCCAGCAGCAGCTCGCGCGCGGTCTGATCCAGCGCCCAGCGTTGTAAACCATCCGCGTCGGGAAAGCGCTGCACCAGCGCGCTCATGCGCTCGGCGGCGGCATGCAGGTGCGGATAGATCCAGTCGTTGGAACCGTTCAGCCACACTTCGTGAAATCCGCCCGCGCCCCAGCTGCACTCGGGCGGCGAGACCGGTTGCAGATCGCCGAAGCGGTCGAGGTATTCCGACGGCGTGATGGTTTTTATATCGTTCTGGTCGTAAGCGATCTTGCGCAGCAGGAAATCGATCCACTGCGGACCCTCGAACCACCAGTGACCGAAAAGCTCGGCGTCGTACGGCGCGAGGATGATCGGCGGACGGTCGAAGAACGAGGCCAGCCAGCCGACCTGCATCTGGCGGTTGAACATGAAGTGTCCCGCGTGTTCCGACGCGCGCTCGCGCGCCCAGCCGGGGTGGTACGGTTCTTTCCAGGCGGTCTTGCCGGTGATGCGGTGATATTTCAGGCCGGTGAAGGTCGCAATGCCGGCGTGACGCAGTTTCGCGATGTGCGGATCGTGCACGTCGAAACCGGCGTCGCGGTAGAACTCGCGGTAGATGGGATCGCCCGGATAGCCTTCCTCCGCGGCCCACACCTGCTTGCTCGATTCGTAGTCGCGCGCGAACGCCGCCGGGCCGCCGGGCGTGCGGACCGGGCGATGCACGCCGTACTTCGGGCGCGGGTCGGCGTTGAGCAGGCCGTGCGAATCGAGAATGAAATACTCGATGCCGAATTCGCGCAGGAGACGGTCCACGCCCGGCTTGTAGCCGCACTCCGGCAGCCAGATGCCGCGCGGGCGCCGGCCGAGGATGCGCTGATGCGTGCGCACCGCCATCGAGAGCTGGGCGTAGAGGCTTTCCTCGTTGACCGCGAGCAGCGGGAAATAACCGTGGGTGGCGCCGCAGGTGAGGATGTCGAGGTAGCCGGCTTCCATCAGGCGGCGGAACGCCTGCGTGACGTCGAGGCGATCCTGCTCGACGAAGCGGCGGCGCAGGCGCGTGTACAGGTCGGTGTAGAACTGCACCACCGGGTGAAAATACGCATCGTGCTCGGTGCGGCGGCTCTCGCCCTTCAGCGCTTCGAGCCGTTCGTCGAGATAGCGCACGTAACGCTGCTGCAGCAGCGGGTCGGTCATCATCGAGAGCAGGGTCGGCGTGAGCGACATCGTCACGCGGAAATGCGCGCCGTGTGACGCGAGCCCCTCGAAGACGTTGAGCAGCGGCAGGTAGGTTTCGGTGAGCGCCTCGAAGAACCAGTCTTCTTCGAGGAAGCGGTCGTGTTCCGGATGGCGCACGAACGGCAGGTGCGCGTGCAGGACGAGCGCGAAGATAGCCTTTGGGATCCATATTCAGCCGGGAGCTGGTGCGATCCTTTATTTATGCGGGCTGCTGATGTTACCCGGCCAGGCGAGGCGTTCGGATGAGGGCGCAGGAGCCGCGCCGCCCGGACTGCTGATCGATGCCGCCCAGCCCAGGCGCCCCCCGCGCACGATGCCGCCCGCGCGCCGGTACATGGCGCGGAATTGTTTTTCGCTCACCCACCACAGGCGATCGGTGCGCTCGGAGGCGTGCAGGCTCGGGATGCGTGCGATGCCGCGGCGGGTGGCGGTGACGAAATTCCCGTCCGGTTCGTAATAGCCGAGCTGCAAATAAATCTCGCCGATGTCGGCGGATTCATCGAGATGGAAATACCAGTGTCCGCGCTCGTGCGGCAACGAGATTTCATCGACGATTACAAAGGCATCGCGGACGATGCGCCCCAGACGCAGCTTGAGCGATCGGGTATTTAGCGGGGTGTTCGGCGGAATGACCCAATATCCGTGCAGTACGCCCGGTTTCTGTGGCAGCAGACAAAGTGTCGCCTCGGTGACCGGCGGCAGATTATCGATATCCTCGCCGAGATCGGCCGCCGTCACGGCGGGCGGAGCGGCGCTGCCGGGCAGGGCCGTCGCGTATTTAGCGCTTTCGACCCGCTCTTCCTCGGTGGACTGGCGGGAGATGTCGCCCGCCCATTCCCATCGGGGTACCGGCGCGGGCGGAACCGCCGCCGGCGCCGTGGTTTGTGCGCGAGTTGCCGCCGGTTTCTTTTTCCCGCGGGTGAGCGCCGATTTAGCCGGTGCTCGTGCGGCTTTGGATTTGGTCGCCGATGTCTTTTTCGCGGATGGTGTTTTTTCCGGTTTTTTCGCGGCGGCCGGTTTCGGCGAGTCGCTCCCGGCCAGCAGGCGTTCAAGCTCGCCGCGGGATATTTTTGAATATCCCTTGAGGCCACGGGCGCGGGCCAGGGCGCGAAGTTCGGTGAGGGTTTTGGTCGTCATAAATCTACCCTTTGCTTGCAGGGTTACGGCAAAGCGCGTTGGAAAATAACATTCGTCGGGTCACCGCCATCCTTTCACTCCTGGCCGGAATTGTAAAGGCCCGGGCCGAAAACGGGAGTGAACGCCTGATCTATGGCGTTGTCAGTACAGTTGTGATTTATTGACATCGGTCAAAGTCGAACCGCGCCTGCGGCGTCATGATTTTGTCAGACGTGCAGGCGTATCTTTGGAACTTCTCACATTTCTCAAGGAGGCGAGATCATGAAAATCCAGAGAGTACGCGAGATAGCCCGCGAGCAGGGGCTGGACCCGGGCCAAGCCGGCAAAGCCGAGTTGATCAAGGCGATCCAGATCAAGGAAGGCAATTTCGATTGTTTCGCCACGGCCTATGGCGGAGTGTGCGATCAAACCGGTTGCCGGTGGCGCGAGGATTGTTTTGCCGCGGCCAGGAGTGCCAGAAATTCCTGACTCCGGCGGTGGCAGGTGGAATGCGGAGGTACCATGTTTTTGAAGCATAAACCCAGCAGCAATATTGTTGAGGTGATGGACCTCGAAGCCTTGTTCGATCCGTTCAGGACCGATTTCAAGGGACGATTTCACGCCGGCGAGGAAATGCAGGACCCGACCGGGTTCCACAAGACCGACATGCTGTTTCTCTCAGGCGAACATCTGCCGCGCTGCTGGTTGGACAGGCATTACAAGGAGCGAAAGATATAAAATCAGCGTATGCTTTTGTCATACAAGACGTCTCAGCGCAAAGAGTCACTGTTGCCCGGTCACCAATGCATTAAAGGGGGAGCATGATTATGCAGATTCCGTTACAGGTAACCTTGAAGGACATGCCGCAATCCGAAGCGGTGGAATCCCGCATCCGAGAAAAGGCCGACAAACTAGGCCGCTTTTACGACAAGATCAACAGTTGCCGGGTGGTGGTGGAATCGCCGCAACGGCACCAGCACCAGGGAAAACTCTACAGCGTGCGTATCGATCTCACCGTCCCGGGCGCCGAATTGGTGGCGAACCGCGCCCAGGATGAAGATGTCTATGTCGCCATTCGCGACGCCTTTGTCGCCATTACCCGTCAGCTGGAAGATTTCGCCCGGCGCCAGCGCGGTGAAGTGAAGACGCACACGGCGCCAGGCGCTTGATATGCTGCCCGGGCAACCGGGCGCGTGTACGGCGAGATTCAGGCATGACACCAGTGCAAGGGGGTTATGCGCGTGGATATCAATGCCATCCAGAAGGTCTATCGACGTTACGCCCAGGGTTATGACGTTTACTTTGGCGCGTTGCTTCAGCCCGGGCGCAAGGCGATTATCGAGAAGATGCATTGCCGTCCCGGCGATCGCATTCTCGAGGTCGGGGTGGGTACGGGCCTGTCTCTGCCGCTCTATCCGCGGAGCGTGCATGTGACAGGCATCGATATATCGCGGGAAATGCTCGCGCGCGCTCGCGCCCGTACGGCCCGGTTGCATCTCGATCACGTGATGGCGCTGCGGTTGATGGATGCCGAGTCCCTGCAATTTCCCGATGACAGCTTCGACAAGGTGGTGGCGATGTACGTCGTGTCGGTCGCGCCGCATCCGGCGCGTCTGGTATCCGAGATGCGCCGCGTATGCCGGCCGGGCGGCGAGCTCTTCATCGTGAATCATTTCCAGCACGCCAACCCGGTGGTGGGCGGGCTGGAGCGGCTGTTTGCGCCGCTGTCCCGGCTGATGGGATTCCATCCGGATTTTTCCCTTGAGAATTTTCTGCGTGAATCCGGGCTGGACGTGGCGGAACGGACACCCGTCAACGCCCTCGGTTACTGGACGCTGCTGCGGGCACGCAACGGCAAAACCGCGGCGCGGCTCGGTGCATCTCGAACCGCGGTGGCATAAGGACGTGCCGTTCGAACGGACGCGGGGAATCATGTTGTTGGCGGCGGCCCTGATGAGCGCAAACAGCGGGACCGACGCGGCTACATCCGGTATCGGGAAAATGGAACCAGGCACGCGCGCGCCGGAAGCCAGCGTCTGCGGTTTTATCCGCGAACCGCTGGCGTTCTGGTTGTTCCGCCGCGCGGCCGGGTCGGCCGACGCCGGGCGCGTCGCCGGGATTCGCGATATCGAACGTCTGACATTCAAGGCCGGAGACGGCCGGACCCTGGGCGGTTACCGGCTGCGCGCCGCCGCACCCAAGGGGTATCTTCTGGTGGCGCAGGGCAATGCGATGCTCGCCGATCAGATCATGGGCGAGTTGCAATACTTTCGCGATCGGGGATTCGATGTTTACGTTTACGATTATCGCGGTTACGGCCTTTCCGAGGGCAGGAGCCGCCTGACCGCGATTATTTCTGATTACCGGGAGATCATTGCGAACCTCAACACCCAGCCCTATCACCGCCATGCGCTGTACGGCATGTCGATGGGCGGAGTCATCCTGCTGAACGCCGCGGGGGAGAGCGGCGATTATTCCTCACTGGTTATCGATTCCTCGCCCAGCCGGATATCGCCGCTGGGTTGCCCGGAGCAATACGATCCAATCAATCATTTACCGGCGGACAGCTCCCGCCTCGAGATCATCGCCGGCGGGCGCGACCGCGTGGTGCGCCCGCAAGAAATACAGGAGCTTCTGTTTGCGGCAAAATTTCGCGGCGCGCGGGTCGTGCAGCGCGCGGAGTTTGCGCACCCGTTCCAGGATGCCACCGATGCAATTCACCGAAGCCGAATGAAAGAGGTGGCGGATTTTTTATCGCGCTGAAAGCGGAGGAAATCGGACTGGCTCAGGCAGGCGGTGGCCGATCGGCCAGATCGGGTTCGCCGCAATGCCGCAGGATTTCCGCGCGCGCGGCATCGCGCAGCCGGATCGCCGCCGCCCAGTCGGCGCCTTCGGGTTGGACCGGTGTGCCGATGGTGACAGCCACCGTTCCGCGGCGCGGAAACCACTGGTCCGACCGCAGGATGGAGCGGGTGCCGCGGATGGTTACGGGCACGAGCGGCACGCCCGCCTCGGCGGCGGCGACGAAAGCGCCCATGTGAAACGGCAACAGGCCCGGCGTGCGCGTGAAGGTGCCTTCGGGAAAAAACACCAGCGTTTTCCCGCGGCGCGCGGCGCGCGCCACGACGCGCGCGTCTTCCACGCCGCGTGCCAGCTCGAAACGCTCCACGAATTCCGCTCCGATATGCCGCAAAAACAAGCGCGCGACAAAACGCGCGGTGAGCTCGCGCTTGGCAACGAAACTGAATTCTCCGGGCAACACCGCGGCAAGAACGATGCTATCCAGATAACTCGCGTGGTTGGCCGCGATGACGTACGGGCCGCGCGGCAGTTTGTCGAGATCCTGCACATGTAAGGACACGCCGGATAACCGCTGCAATATTCTTGCCGCGGCGCGAATGACGGCCAGTGCCCAGGCGGGGCGCGGAAGCGCTGCCACCGCCAGCCAGACCGGCGGCGCCAATATCCAGAACAGCATCCAGGCATAGAGCGCATACAGCATGGCGCCGGCCCCGCGCGCGGCCCGGCGCAGTTGCGGCGTCATGCCGGTCCAGGCCAGATGCAGAATCTGTCGCCACGCGGGGCGCGTGGGTGCGGTCAGGCGGCCGCGTTCGTACAGTTCGCGGCTGGCGGCGCGTCGCACCTTGCCGCTCGAGGTTTTGAGCACGGTGTGCGGGGGCGCGAGCACCACATCGTCCGGCGCGGCACCGGCCAGGTCCACCGCGAGGGCGGTGATCGCGGTTTGCAACCGTTCCCGCGCGTCTGGCTCCGTCTCATGCGTTTCCGCCAGCACCACCAGCTTCTCGGTGGCGGTAGCGCGATCGATGCTGCCGAATACGGCGATGCACCCCTTGCGTATGCCCGGCAGGTTGCCGATCGCCTCTTCCAGTTCATGCGGGTAGATATTGCGCCCGGCGCGGATGATGATGTCTTTCACGCGCCCGGTGATGTACACGTCGCCGCCGGCCATGTAAGCGAGATCGCCGGAATCCAGCCATCCGTCGTGAAACAGACGCCGGGTTTGCTCCGGGTTGCGGAAATAACCGGAAGTCGCCGAAGGCCCTTTAAACTCGAGTCGGCCTTCTTCACGTTCGCTTACCTCGTACCCGGTGGAATCGACAACGCGAATCTGGTGCCCGGCCAGGGGTTGTCCGCAGGCGACAAAGCGCAGCGCGTTCGCATCGTCCGCCGCGGCGGGCACGGCTCGGCCTTCGCGCATGAACACCTCGCGGTTGATGCGATCGACCACGGGCGCACGCCCGGGTGGCGGGAAGGCCAGGCCGACGGAGCATTCCGCCAACCCGAACACCGGGTACATGGTTTCGTGCCGTAAACCGTAGCGCGCGAATCGTTCCTGGAAACGGGCGATGGTATCGGGACTGACCGGCTCGGCGCCGTTGAATGCCACGCGCCAGGAACTCAGGTCCAGGCCCTCGATGTCGCGGTCCTGGATGCGGCGCAGGCACAGTTCGTAGCCGAAGTTGGGCGCGCCCGACAGTGTCGCGCGGTGCCGATGGATCGCCCACAGCCACCGCTCCGGTCGCGTGAGAAAGGTGAGCGGCGACATCACCACCAGCGGCACGGCATAGTACAGGCTTCCGAGCCAGGCGCCGATCAGGCCCATGTCGTGATACAGCGGCATCCAGCTGACGAACACATCGCGTGAGCTGGCGCCGATTGTCTCGCCCATGGTGCGGATGTTCGCCAGCAGGTTGGCGTGCGTGAGAATCACGCCTTTGGGGTTGCCGGTGGAGCCGGAGGTGTATTGCAGCATGGCAATATCCTGCGCCTGCACCGCGGGCGCGGCCTGGCCCGCCGGCGCCGCGGCCTCGACGAGTTCCTCGGGGGTGACAATCGTGTGCAGCATCTCCACCTGCAGACGCAGCAGCCGCGCGAAGGGTTTCGCTTCCGCGACGGTGATCAGCATGCGCAGCGCGGGCATTGTCGAGGATGCGCGCATGGCGGCGCAGATGTTCCTCGATCTGCGACAGCCGCGCTGGCGGGTAGATCGGGACCGGAATACCGCCGGCCCGCAACACACCGTAGAAACTGAAAAAATATTCCAGCTCGTGGGCAGCATGATTGCCACCGTCTGGCCGGGCTGCAAATCGCGTTTCCGCAAGCCAGCCGCCACGGCGTCCGCGCGCTGTTGCAGCACGGCATAGGAAATTTCCTCTTCGTTTCCGGTTTCCGCGATCAGATAGATATGCGGGCGCGCGGGATGGGCGCTGCACATGCCAGTCCAGGACCGTCAGCAAGGTATTCGCCTCCGGCGGCGGCAGTTCCGTTGTGCCGGGAGGCGGAGAAGGTTGCGGCGGGGCGGGTGTCAACGGCAAATGAGCCGGCCTGGCGGCTTGCACCGCGCGCAGCAGGTCGCGCGGCGTTTCCACCGCTGCCAGCGCCCGTTCCATGAGACTCACATCGAATACACGTTCGATACGGGCAAGTAGTTCCACCCTGCCCAAACTGTCAAAACCCAGCTCCCGATCCAGAAGACTGTCGAGCGTTATTTCCCTGGCGGTGGCGGGGTGAGAGCGCAGCTCGGCGGCCAGACGCCGTGTGATGTCGAGGACTACCGCCTCGGCATCAATGCTTCGGTCCGGCTCGTTTTCCTCTTTTCCCAGGGACATGCGCATCCTTCCTGTTGGGCTCATTGTCCTGATGTTGTCGGTTCGCCTGTGCGGTCTGTTTATAGAGCCGCAGGTACTCCGCCGCACTGTGGTGCCAGGTGAAATCGTGATGCATGCCTGTGCGCATCATTTGTTTCCAGCGGCGGGTGTTTTGATGCAATACAAGGGCACGGTCCACGGCAGCGAGTAGCGCCCCCGCGCGCGCCTCGGCGAGCACGACGCCCGTGGCTTTTCCGGCCTTGAGGTTTTCTTCGGTGGCATCCACCACGGTGTCGGCCAGCCCGCCGACATGCCGCACGATCGGGATGGTCCCGTAGCGCAGGCTGTAGAGCTGATTCAGTCCGCACGGCTCGAAGCGCGACGGCATCAGGAACATATCCGCCCCGGCCTCGATCAGATGCGCCAGGCGTTCGTCATAACCGATATGTACCGCCAGGCGCCCGGGATAACGCGCCACCTGTGCGCGCAACGCCGCTTCATAGCCGGCCTCGCCCGTGCCCAGAATCACGAGTTGCAGCGGCCGGTGCATGAGCCCGGGCAGCGTCTCGAGAACCAGGTCAATGCCTTTTTGCTGCACCAGTCTTCCCACCATGCCGATCAAGCTTGTCTGCGTTTCTCCGGGCAAGCCGAATTTCTTTTGCAGCGCGAGCTTGTTGGGCAGCTTGTCTTGGAGACGGCGTGCGGAATAGGGTTTGGCGATAAACGGATCACGTGCCGGATCCCACTCCTCGCCATTTATGCCGTTCAAGATGCCCGTCAATCGTTCCGCGCGCTGACGCAGCAGACCTTCCAGACCGCTTCCGAATTCCGGTGTCTGGATTTCGTGTGCATACGTGGGACTCACGGTGGTCAGACGGTCGGCAAAGGCGATTCCGCCTTTGATAAACGACAACTGGTCATGAAATTCCAGGGCGCCGGGCGACCAGAGCGAAGCGGGAAGACCCAATGCGGTAAAAGTTTTGTAGGGAAACAAACCTTGATAGGCCAGGTTGTGAATGGTGAAAACCGTGGCCGGCCGATTTTTTTCCGGCGCCAGCAGCACGGGCACCAGGCCCGTTTGCCAGTCATGACAATGCACGACATCGGGCCGCCATTTGAGCCGGGTGCGGCCGAGCGCGAGCGTGACCGCCACGTGCGCCAGCAGCATAAAGCGCATGGCGTTGTCCGGCCAGGGTTGGCCAAGAGCGTCGAGATAGGGGTTGCCGGGCCGGTCGTAGGCCGGAGGGAAATCGACAAGCCAGGTGATCAATGACGTGCCGGGAAGCCGGCCTTCCAGAATCCGGACCGGCGCATCGAGGCCGGGAACCGTCAACGTCGTGACGGTTTTCAGCCTGCCGGCGCGTGCCACGGCATCGTGGTAGGCAGGCAGGAGCAGGCGCACGTCGGTGTGCGAGGATTGCAGGGCGACCGGCAGGCTGCCGGCGACATCGCCCAACCCGCCGGTTTTGATCAGCGGATGAGCTTCGCTTGCGACAAAAAGGATTTTGGTCAAGTTTTGTCTGGTTCGATAACGGTTATATCGGTGACGCCCGCTAGTGCCGTTCCAACATATTTTCCCCTAACCTACATGGTTTGGATGCCCGGCGACCATAACCGCATGAGCCTGAAGAAGGTAGCCATAAATAGTTGGAACGGCACTAGTGTATTTGAATTCGCGGCGTTATGGTAAATTCTGTAACGGCGGCAACAGAATTGTCATGCGCGCCGCGGTTATTGATTCGGCACGATGCTTCTCAAATGGTGGTTTGGGCGACGGATGTTCCTCTGCCGTGGCTGCCACGAAGGAATGCCGGATCGGTAACAAAAATATTATGATTGACGGATTATTGAGGCGGCAAGGTGGCCGTCCCAGTGGCCGTGGCGACGTGTTAATGTGGCGGCATTCCTGGTTGATTCAGGCTGCCTCAGATAATCAAGGGAGCGAACCATGATTCGGGACACTGCCGCACGTCATATCACGCGCCTGACGCGCGACACATTGGCCCTGGTGCTTGCCGGCGGTCGCGGTTCACGCCTGAAACATCTCACCTTGTGGCGCGCCAAACCTTCCGTCCCTTTTGGCGGCAAGTTCCGCATCGTGGATTTCCCGCTTTCCAACTGCATGAACTCCGGTATCCGGCGCGTGGGCGTGCTGACCCAGTACAAGGCGCATTCGCTCATCAAGCACATCCAGCGAGGCTGGGGATTCCTGCGCGGCGAACTCGGCGAATTCGTCGAGTTGCTGCCGGCGCAGCAGCGCATCGAAACCTCGTGGTACACCGGCACGGCGGACGCGGTGTACCAGAATCTCGACATCCTGCGCAATCACGACCCGAGCTACGTCCTGATTCTCGCCGGTGATCATATTTATAAAATGGATTACGGCACCATGATCGTGCATCACGTCGAAAGCGGTGCCGATGCCACGGTCGCCTGCGTTGAAGTGCCGGTTGAACGCGCGCGCGAGTTTGGGGTGATGGAAGTGGACGGGCATCACCGGATCGTGGGTTTCCAGGAGAAACCGGAAAATCCGGAGCCACTGCCGGGCCGCCCCGATACGGCATTGGCTTCCATGGGTATCTATGTGTTCAACACCAAGTTCCTGTATGAACAGCTCATCCGCGACGCCGACTTGCGCGATTCGGCGCACGATTTCGGAAAAGACATCATTCCTTCGATTATCCAATCGTATCGCGTGATGGCTTACCCGTTCAGCGACCCGCTCACGGGCAAGCAACCTTACTGGCGCGACGTGGGAACCGTGGATGCGTTCTGGGAAGCGAATATCGAGCTGGTCGACGTTACGCCCGAGCTCAATCTTTATGATGACGACTGGCCGATCTGGACTTATCAGGAACAACTGCCGCCGGCCAAGTTCGTGTTCAATGACGACGACCGGCGGGGCATGGCGGTGGATTCGATGGTTTCGGGAGGATGTGTCATTTCGGGTTCAAAGGTGCGTCATTCGTTGCTGTTCTCGAACGTCAAGGTGCATTCCTACTGCGAGATCGCCGACTCGGTGGTTTTGCCCGATGTCGTCATCCAGCGCCACTGCCGTCTGAAGAATGCGATCATCGACAGAGGATGCCTGATTCCCGAGGGAATGATCATCGGCGAAGATTTGCAGGAAGACGCCAGGCGCTTTTACGTGACGCCACGCGGGGTGGTGCTGGTGACAGCCGAAATGCTCGGTCAGGAACTGCATCATGTCCGATGAAGCGCGCCTCGAAGCTTGTGCTGTGCTGGCACATGCACCAGCCGCAGTATCGCGATCTGGTGAGCGGCACGTCGCATCTGCCCTGGACCTACCTGCACACGATCAAGGATTACGTGGACATGGCAGCGCATCTCGAGGCCGTGCCGGCGGCGCGCGCCGTGGTCAATTTCGCGCCGTTGTTGCTCGAGCAGATTGAAGACTATGCGCGGCAGGTGGATGGATTCCTGACCAACAGCCTGCCGATCCGCGATCCGCTTCTGGCGGCGCTGGTGAGCCCGGCGTTGCCGCTGTCGGACGAGCAGCGCATGACGCTCATCAAGGACTGCCTGCGCGCCAACGAATCGCGCGTCATCGGTCGTTTTCCCGCCTACCGCCGGCTCGCCGACATGGCCGCCTGGGTTTTGCCGCACCCGGAGGCGATGCGTTACCTGAACAACCAGTTTCTCACCGATCTCCTCGTGTGGTATCACCTTGCCTGGCTCGGTGAAACCGTGCGCCGCGGCGATGTGCGCGTGAAACGGCTGCTCGACAAGACTTCCGGTTACACACTGCATGACCGGCGCGAACTGCTGACCGTGATCGGCGAGCTGCTGTCCAACGTGATTCCCCGTTATGCAAACCTGGCCTCGCGCGGGCAGGTGGAGCTTTCAGTGACGCCTTATGCCCACCCGATTCTGCCGCTGTTGCTCGACTTCAAGTGCGCGCACGATGCCATGCCCAAGGCGCCGCTGCCCTTGTTGCAGCAGTATCCCGGCGGGGAAGAGCGGGCACGCTGGCATATCCGCGAAGGTATCGAGACGTTCCGTCGTTATTTCGGTTTCGTGCCGGCCGGTTGCTGGCCATCCGAAGGCGCGGTGAGCACGGCTTCGCTGAAACTCCTGGCGGAGGCGGGTTTTCGCTGGGCCGCGAGCGGCGAAAGCGTGCTGCATAACAGCCTTGCCCATTCCGGCGCCAAGACGGATGGCGCGAAAGATACCTGGCTCTACCAAGTTTATTCGGTGGCGGACAGCGGCATAAATTGTTTTTTCCGCGACGACGGATTGTCGGATCAGATCGGTTTCAGCTATGCCACGTGGCATGCCGATGACGCCGTGAGCAATCTCGCTGCATCATCTTGAAGAGATCGCGCAACGTTGCAACGGTCACCCCGAGCACGTGGTGTCCATCATCATGGATGGCGAAAATGCCTGGGAGCATTATCCGGAGAACGCCTATTATTTTCTGCACGCGCTCTATCGCCGCCTGTCGGAGCATCCGAAAATCGAATTGACCACGTTCTCGGATTGTCTGAAAACCATGCCGGTGAAATCCCTGCAAACGCTCACCGCCGGTTCATGGGTGTACGGTACGCTGTCCACCTGGATCGGCGAGCCGGACAAAAACCGCGGCTGGGACATGCTGGGCGACGCCAAGCGCGCCTTCGATGCCGCCGCCGGCCGCCTCGACGCCGCGCATCTCGATCGCGCGACCCGGCAGCTCGCGGTGTGCGAGGGTTCGGACTGGTTCTGGTGGTTTGGCGGCGACAATCCGGCGGCGACGGTGGCCGATTTCGAGCGCCTCTACCGCCAGCACCTGACGAATCTTTATCAGCTGATCGCCGCCGAACCGCCGGAGTATCTCTCGCAGGTGTTCACGCACGGTGGCGGCGCGCCAGTGCACGGCGGCGCCATGCGCCCCGGCCAGCTTTCCAGCGGATGATTCCCGCAGTGCTCGAACGCCGGCGCGCCGGCGTGCTGCTGCATCCCAGCTCGCTGCCGGGCGGTATCGGCAACGGCGATCTCGGCGCGGATGCGCACCGGTTCGTGGATTTTCTGGCACAGGCCGGTTTCAGCGTGTGGCAGATGTTGCCGCTCGGACCGCCGCACCGCGACGGTTCGCCTTATCATTCGTTGTCGTTGCATGCCGGCAACCCCATGCTCATCAGCCTGGAACGTCTGGTGGAATGGGGCTGGCTGGATGACGCCAAACCCGCCGGTTCGGAAAATCCGGTGGGTTATCGTCTCAAGCGTCTCGCGCAGGCGCACCGCATTTTCACGCAGCGCGCTTCCGTTTCCGACCAGCAGGCCTTCGAGGCCTTCATCAACGCGGAGGCGCACTGGCTGGACGATTATGCGCTTTATCGCGTGCTGCGCCGGGAATATTCCGGGCGGGCCTGGTTTCAATGGCCAGCACCGCTGCGCGACCGCGAGCCGCAGGCACTGGCGGAGGCGCGCGTGCGCTTTATCGACGAGATTGCGCAGGTGTGCTTCGAGCAGTTTGTGTTTGCCCGTCAATGGCAGGCCTTGCGGGCACATGCCAACGAACGCCATGTGCTGCTGTTTGGCGACATGCCCATCTTCGTGGCGCACGACAGCGTGGATGTCTGGACCCAGCGTGAATATTTCATGCTCGATGCCGAAGGCCAGCCGACCGTGGTCGCCGGCGTGCCGCCGGATTATTTTTCGGAGCAGGGGCAACGCTGGGGCAATCCGCTGTACCGCTGGGAGCGCATGCAGGCGGACGGTTTCCGCTGGTGGATCGCGCGGCTGACCACCGAGTTCAGGCGTTTCGATCTGTTGCGCGTGGACCACTTTCGCGGTTTCGAGGCCTGCTGGGAAATTCCGGCGACGGAAGACACCGCGATCCATGGCCGCTGGGTGAAGGTTCCGGGCGCGGCGCTATTTGAAGCCCTGAAAACGCATTTCAGCGCGTTGCCGCTGGCGGCCGAGGATCTCGGTCTCATCACGCCGGAAGTCTACGCGCTGCGTGACCGATTCGAATTGCCGGGCATGAAAATTCTGCAATTCGCCTTCGACGGCGGTGCGGACAATCCCTATCTGCCGCACAATCATTGCGTGGCGAGCGTGGTCTACACCGGCACGCATGACAACGACACGACACTGGCGTGGTTCGAGAATCTGCCGGCGGAAACGCAATTACGCGCCGTGGAATATCTCGGCTATCCGCACGAGTCCATGCCATGGCCGCTTATCCGTTCCGCCTTCGCGTCGGTATCGCAACTGGCGATTATTCCCATGCAGGACTTGTTGGCACTAGGGCGCGGATATCGCATGAATACGCCGGGCACGACGGAGGGAAACTGGCGCTGGCGTTTTGCCTGGGAGCAATTACCGCCCGATCTGATGGAGCGGTTGGCGCGCATGGCGCGGCTGTACGGTCGGAAATTACAGGCATGAAAGATTTAACCGCAGGTCGCGAGAAAAGCGAATATCAGCTTGACAAACTCCTTAGATTTCCTGGCGTTCTGCGTTCGGCTTACTCACTAAAGCCAGATCATGTACCCCGATTCGAAGCGGTGGGACATGGAGGGATGGAACGGAAACATCCGGATTTTGTAATATTGCAGGCCCGGCAGCCGCGGGTAAAGATCCAGCCTGAACAGCGTCTCCCCCGATTCGTTGTGTGATTCCACCGTGAAGATGTGGCTGTCGAGACGGATGAACTCGCCGCTTTCCGATTCGTGTCCCACGAGGCACTCCATGAGGACGTCATCCGGGTGCAGGCCGTTCAGGCGCGCGGACACGCGCAGCGAAAATACCTGGCCGGAACGGATTTCAGACGGACCACCGTCCACACGCCGCAGGCTGATGTTCGGCCAGCTCTGATCGAGACGTTTGCGCCACGTGGCGATTTCCTTGGCGCGCGCGTATTGGTTGCCCATCATCATGAGGCGCTGACGTTTCGCGGGCGCGTAATAGTTGCGCACGTAGTCCATGACCATGCGCTGGGAATTGAAGCGCGGGATCAGCGACTTCATGGAATTTTTCGATTTCCGCACCCACCCGTCCGAATAACCGTGGCCGTTGCGTGCGTAGTAAAGCGGAATCACCTGCTTTTCAAGGATATCGAGCAATTCCTGGCCTTCCTCGCGGTCGCGATAGGCGCTGTCATACTGCGGTCCGTGCGGCGTGATCGCCCAGCCGTTATCGCCGTTATAACCTTCGCCCCACCAGCCGTCGAGCACGCTCAGGTTGATGACGCCGTTGATGCCGGCCTTCTCTCCCGAGGTGCCGCTCGCCTCCATGGGATATTCCGGCGTGTTCAGCCACACGTCGACGCTGGTGACGAGCTTGCGCGCCAGCGCCAGATCGTATCCCTCGAGCAGGATGATTTTTCCCTCGAATTCCGGACGGCGCGAGTACTCGTGAATAACCTGGATCAAATGCTGTGCCGGCAGGTCGTGCGGATGCGCCTTGCCGGCGAAGATCAGCAGCACGCGGCGTTTGGGATCGTTGAACAGACGCGCCAGGCGTACCGGGTCGGAGAACAGCAGCGTGGCGCGCTTGTAGGTGGCGAAGCGGCGCGCAAAGCCCATCGTGAGAATGTCGGCGTCCTGCGGCATGAGGTATTGCGTGTAGCGTTCGATCAGCGCCTCGCTCGTGCCGTTGCGCCGGTGCTGCAGGATCACCCGGCGTTTTACTTCCGAGAGCATTTCCGATTTCAATGACTGGCGCAGACTCCAGAAGCTGTGGTCGGGAATGTCGTCAATGTGCTTCCAGAATTCATCGTTGAGCAATTCGTTGCGCCAGCCGCTGCCGAAGCGCATGTCGAACAGGTTCGCCCATTCGCGCGCCAGGAACGTCGGCACGTGCACGCCGTTGGTGATGTAACCGACCGGGTTTTCCTCCGGGGGAATCTGCGGCCAGATGTAGGCGTCCATGCGCGAGGCCACGTTGCCGTGAATGCGCGAAACACCGTTGCGAAAGCGCGAGCCGCGCAGGGCCAGCGCCGTCATGTTGAAACCACCCTGACTGTCCGGGCTGGAGCCGAGAGAAAACAGTTTTTCCATGTCCAGACCCAGCGCTTTCAGCTGATGACCAAAATATCTTTCCATCAGCGTGTAATCGAAGATGTCATGGCCGGCGGGCACGGGCGTGTGGGTGGTGAACACGGTATTGGCTGCGACCAGTTCCAGGGCGCTGTCGAAATCCAGACCTTGGGCGACGACTTCGCGGCAGCGCTCGAGAATCTGGAACGCGGCGTGACCTTCGTTGATGTGCCATACCGTCGGTTTGAGTCCGACCGCGCCGAGCGCGCGCACGCCGCCGATGCCAAGCACGATTTCCTGCTGGATGCGCGTGTTGATGTCGCCGCCGTAAAGCTGATAGGTGATGCGCCGGTCGACCTCGGCGTTTTCCGGCAGATCGCTGTCGAGCAGGTAGAGCGTGATATGACCGGCCTTGGCCTTCCAGACCTTGAGCATGACGCGCCGGCCGGGCATGTCGACCTGCACGTGGATTTCCTTGCCGTCGGCGTCGATGGCCGGAACGATGGGCAGGTCGCCGAAGTGCGTGGGCGAGTAATGCGCCACCTGGTTGCCGTGGGTGTCGATGGTCTGGGTGAAATAGCCCTGCCGATAGAGCATGCCGACCGCGACAAACGGGAATATTCAGGTCGCTGGCCGCCTTGCAATGGTCGCCGGCGAGGATGCCGAGGCCGCCGGAGTAAATCTGGAAGCTTTCGTGGAAGCCGAACTCGGCGCAGAAATAGGCGACCAGATCCTCGTTCGGATCGAGATACTGGAGGATATCGGAGCGGGCGCGCTCCTGATGGTAAGTGTCGTAGCCCGACAGGACGCGGTTGTAGTCCTCCATGAACACGCGGTCCTCGGCGGCATCGTTCAGCCGTTTCTGCGACAAGCGCCGCAGGAATACCTTGGGGTTGTGGCCGCAGGCCTCCCACAGTTCGCGGTCGAGACGGAAGAACAGGCCGCGCACCTCCCGGTCCCAGCTGTACAGCAGGTCATTGGCCAGTTCCTGCAGGCGTTTCAGCCGTTCCGGAAGAATGGGTTGAACTTCAAGTGTGTAACGGGTGCCGGGCATGGTTCCTTTCGTTTGTTCCGAGACTGGTTCTGGCTACATAGTATAGTATGCCGTCCGCTTAAGGGCGGTTGAGGCATATCCGCGCTGCGTGCGCGGGGCTTGGTCAAAGTACATGCGGAAATCCGATTTTCATTATTCCCTTCCCCACGATCTGATCGCGCAATATCCGGCAGCGTCGCGCACCGCCAGCCGCCTGCTGGCCCTCGATGGCGCGGACGGCGCCCGGCGCGATCTGCGTTTCACCGATCTGCCCGCGCTGCTGCGGGCGGGCGATCTGCTGGTGTTCAACGACACGCGCGTGATTCCCGCGCGTCTGTTCGGCCACAAGGACAGTGGCGGGCGCGTCGAAGTGCTGGTGGAGCGTATTCTGGATACCCATCGTGTGCTTGCCCAGCTGCGCGCGAGCAAGCCGCCGAAGCCGGGACAGAAACTAATATTGGATGGGAATGTTACCATGACCGTGCAGCAGCGCGAGGGTGAATTTCACCATCTGATATTCGAAACGGATGTTCCGGCGACGGAGATTCTTGAGCGCATCGGTCATGTTCCGCTCCCGCCCTACATCGAACGTGCGGACAATGCGAGCGACCGCGAACGTTATCAAACGGTGTACGCGCACCATCCTGGTGCAGTCGCCGCGCCTACCGCCGGTCTGCATTTCGACGAGGCCATGCTCGCGCGTCTCAAGGGGATGGGGGTGGAGACCGCCTTTGTCACCTTGCACGTCGGCGCCGGGACGTTTCAGCCGATCCGGGTGGACGACGTCCGCGCGCATCGCATGCACGCGGAATATCTCAGCGTATCGCAGGCCACCTGCGAAAAAATCAATACGGCGAAGCGGGAAGGGCGGCGCGTGGTGGCGGTCGGCACCACCGTGGTGCGAGCGCTGGAGACGCGCGGCAGACAGCGGGAGCGTGACGCCCTATGAAGGCGAGACAGAAATTTTTATCTATCCGGGTTACCGTTTCCAGATCGTGGATGCGCTGTTGACCAATTTCCATCTGCCGGAATCGACGCTGCTGATGCTGGTGTGCGCCTTCGGCGGCACGGAGCATGTGCTCAGCGCTTACCGGCACGCGGTGGCGCAAAAATACCGTTTCTACAGCTACGGGGATGCGATGTTCGTGACCCGCCATATGCCGGTGACCAATGCGTTTTGAATTGATTGCATCAGATGGCGCCGCGCGCCGCGGGCGCATGATTTTCGAGCGCGGCACCGTCGAGACGCCCGCGTTCATGCCGGTCGGCACCTACGGCACGGTCAAGGGCATGACGCCGGAAGAGTTGCGCGAGTGCGGTGCGGAGATCATTCTCGGCAACACCTTTCATCTGATGCTGCGCCCGGGCATGGAGGCGATCAAGGCGCATGGCGGTTTGCACCGCTTCATGCACTGGGACGGCCCCATCCTCACCGACTCCGGCGGTTTCCAGGTGTGGAGCCTGGGACAGCTGCGCAAGCTGAGCGAGCAGGGCGTGTCGTTCCAGTCGCCGGTGGACGGCGCGAACATTTTCCTCGGTCCGGAAGAGTCGATGGCGGTGCAGCAGGCGCTCGACGCCGACATCATCATGATCTTCGATGAGTGCACGAACCACCCGGCGACCGAGCCCGAAGCGCGCGCCTCGATGGAACTGTCGCTGCGCTGGGCCGAGCGTTCCAAGCATCGCCCATGCGGACCATCCCGCGGCGCTGTTCGGCATCGTGCAGGGCGGGATGTACGAGCATCTGCGCGATATTTCGCTCACCGGACTCAAACAGATCGGCTTCGACGGTTATGCCATCGGCGGCCTGTCGGTGGGCGAGAGCAAAGGAGCGAAATGTTCCGGATTCTCGACCACATTGCGCCGCAGATGCCGGCCGACCGGCCACGCTACCTGATGGGGGTCGGCACGCCCGAGGACCTCGTGGAGGCGGTGCGCCGCGGCATGGACATGTTCGATTGCGTGCTGCCCACGCGCAATGCGCGCAACGGCTGGCTGTTTCACCCATGACGGGGCGGTGAAGATCAAAAACAGCCGTTATGCCCGCGATACCGGCCCGGTGGACCCGCAGTGCGACTGTTACACCTGCCGGCATTACAGCCGCGCCTACCTGCGCCACCTGCAGCAGGCAACGAGATCCTGGGCGCGCGGCTCGCCACCATCCACAATCTCTATTATTACCAGCGCTGATGCAGGGCCTGCGCCAGGCCATCGCAGAAAAAAAACTGGATGATTTCGTCGAGAAGTTTTATCGTATGCGCCGCCCGGCCGCCTCCGCAAGGAGGCGCCGACGGGATCCGACTGACATAACCGAAGGAAACACCATGAACTTTCTGATTTCCGATGCCTGGGCCGAAGCCCCGGCCGCCGCCGGTGCGCCGGCACAGGGCAGTCCGTTCGTGACCCTCATCATGCTCGGCGTGCTGTTCGCCGCGTTTTATTTCATTCTCATCCGCCCGCAGGCCAAGCGCGCCAAGGAACACAAGGCCATGATCGCCGCGCTCGCCAAGGGTGACGAGGTCGTGACGGCGGGCGGCGTCCTCGGCCGGGTCACGAATCTCGGCGAAGCCTACGTGACGGTGGACATTGCCGAGGGAGTGGAGATCAAAGTGCAACGTCAGGCGATCCAGACCGTTCTGCCCAAGGGCACGCTCAAGTCGGTTTAAGAATCA
Organism: uncultured Gammaproteobacteria bacterium; assembly: GCA_963750625.1. Lineage (GTDB taxonomy): Bacteria > Pseudomonadota > Gammaproteobacteria > Acidiferrobacterales > Sulfurifustaceae > Sulfuricaulis. Next base: position 65,869 of record CAVVRV010000033.1, read on the forward strand.
AAAATTTGATCTGAATCGCCAGGACGCCAGTATCGCCAGGGAATGAGAACAAGAAACGATTCTCCTGGCGCCCCTGGTGTCCTGCCGGTTAAAAATAATTTTTAAATATGAACAAATATCCGCTCTGGAAATACCTGCTTATCCTCATCGTCGTCGTGGTCGGGATCGTTTACGCCCTGCCCAACCTTTATGGCGAGTATCCCGCCGTGCAGATCTCGCCGACACGCACCACCAAGGTCGATCAGGGCCTGCTGTCCCTTGCCGAGAACCAGCTCAAGCAGGCGAATATTTCTTACGTAAGTGCCGTGCTCGACGACAAGGGCGCGCGGATCCGCTTCACCGACACGGAAACCCAGTTACGGGCACGCGATCTGGTGCAGAAGGCCCTGGGCGAGCAATACATCGTCGCCCTGAATCTGCTGCCGGCGACGCCTGGCTGGCTCGAGGCGCTGCGCGCCAAGCCCATGTACCTCGGTCTCGACCTGCGCGGCGGCGTGCATTTCCTCATGCAGGTGGACATGGCGGCGGTGCTGAAGAAGGCGGAGGAGAGTTACGTCGACGACATGCGCCGCGTCATGCGCGAGAAAAAGGTGCAGTACCTGACGGTGACGCGCTTCGACCGGGGCGGTATCGAGATCCGCTTCCGCGACGCCGCCGAGCGCGACAAGGGGCGTGACATTCTCCGCAAGGAGCTCCCGGACGTCGAACTTGTCGACGCGGATCGTAGCGGTGACTTCGCCATCAACGCGAAAATGAAGCAAACCGCCGTGTTCGAAAAGAGCCGGTTTGCGCTGGAACAGAACATGAACTCGTTGCGCAACCGCGTCAACGAGCTGGGCGTGGCCGAGCCGATCATCCAGCAGCAGGGGCAGGACCGCATCGTGGTGCAGCTGCCCGGCGTGCAGGACACCGCCAAGGCCAAGGAAATTCTCGGGCGCACCGCGACCCTCGAGATCATGATGGTGGACGAGGAGCATGATCTGGCCGGCGCGCTCGCCGGGCAGGTTCCGGCCGGTTCGAAGCTGTACAAGATGCGCGACGGCCGTCCGATCCTGCTCAAGAACCGGCTCATCTACTCGGGCGACAACATCGTGGATGCCGCGCCGGGCTTTGAAAGTCAGACCGGCAGCGCGATCGTCTCGATCACTCTCGACGCGCGCGGCGCGGCCATCAACCAGCGCGTCACCGGCGAGAACGTCGGCAAGCGCATGGCGGTGGTGTATATCGAGATCAAGTCCGAACCCAAACTCGACGAGCAGGGCAAGCCGGTGCTGGACGCCAATGGCCGCGCGCATGCGCGTGAGCAAACGCGTGGAAGAAGTGATCACGGCGCCGGTGATCCGTTCGCAACTGGGCAAGCGTTTCCAGATCGAGGGCCTCGATTCCGTGCAGGAAGCGAACGAGCTGTCGCTGCTGCTGCGCGCCGGTGCGTTTGCCGCGCCGGTGGAGATCATCGAAGAGCGCACCGTGGGCCCGAGCCTCGGCGCGGATAACATCGCCAAGGGCTTCCATTCGACCTGGGTCGGCTTCGCCGCGATCGCGGTCTTCATGAGCGTTTACTATGTCATCTTCGGCCTGATCTCGGTGGTGGCGCTGGCCGTCAACGTGCTGCTGCTGGTGGCGTTGCTGTCGATGCTGCAGGCCACGCTCACGCTGCCCGGCATGGCCGGTATCGCGCTCACCGTCGGCATGGCGATCGACGCCAACGTGCTGATCAACGAGCGCATCCGCGAGGAGCTGCGCAACGGCAATACACCGCAGGCCAGTATCTACACCGGCTACGAACGGGCCTTCGGCACCATTCTCGACTCCAACGTCACCAACCTGATCGCGGGGTTGGCGCTGTTCATGTTCGGCACCGGTCCGATAAAAGGGTTCGCCGTCGTGCTGTGCCTGGGCATCCTCACCTCCATGTTCAGCGCGGTGATGGTCTCACGCAGCATGGTCAATCTGATTTACGGCAGCCGGCGCAAGCTGGAGAAAATTCCGATCGGCAATACCGCTTGGAAAGAAACGAGTTCGGCCACGGGGTAAGACGCACCATGGAATTTTTCAAAATCAGAAAAGACATCCCGTTCATGCGCCATGCGCTGGCGTTCAACGTGATTTCGGGCATCACGTTCCTGCTCGCGGTGTTTTTCCTGATCACGAAGGGCCTGAATTTCGGCGTCGATTTCACCGGCGGCACGGTGATGGAGGTCAATTACCGCCAGGCCGCGGATGTACCGCAGATCCGCGATTCGCTCGCCAAGCTTGGTTATCGCGACGTGGCGGTGCAGAATTTCGGCACCTCTCACGACGTGCTGATCCGTTTGCCGCTCAGGAAGGAAACGTCCAGCGCCAAGCTGTCCGAGACGGTCATGGAATCCCTGCGCCAGGCGCGACCCGACGGTCGAGCTGCGCCGCACCGAGTTCGTCGGCCCCCAGGTCGGCCGCGAGCTGGTGGAGAACGGCGCGCTGGCGCTGCTGTTCGTCTCCATTGGCATCGTGCTCTACCTCTGGTTCCGCTTCGAGTGGAAATTCGGCGTGGCGACGATCATCGCGAACCTGCATGACGTCGTGATCATCCTCGGCTTCTTCGCCTTCTTCCAGTGGGAATTCTCGCTCACGGTGCTGGCCGCGGTGCTCGCCATCTTCGGCTACTCGGTGAACGAGTCGGTGGTGGTGTTCGACCGCGTGCGCGAGAATTTCCGCAAGTTGCGCAAGCATACGGTGCCGCAGATCATCGACAACGCCATCACGCGCACGATTTCGCGCACCATCATCACTCACGGCAGCACCCAGATGGCGGTGCTCGCGATGCTGTTTTTCGGCGGCGAGACGCTGCATTACTTCGCCCTGGCGCTCACCATCGGCATCATGTTCGGCATCTATTCCTCGGCGCTGGTGGCGAGCCCCATTGTCATGTGGCTCGGTGTCTCGCGCGAGGATCTCATGCCGGTGAAGAAAGAGACGCTCGAAGACGGCCGCCCCTAGTAGTCGCTTCAGCCCGCCGCCCACCCGGGCAGACAGTCCTTTCCATCTTTCAGCCTCGTGCCGTAATACGATCCTCACGGCAGCGGTAAGTCATATGCGCAATGCTATTCACGCTGCTGGCGTTGTTTTCTGCACCAAATTAGTTCAAGGCGCGGCGCGATTCCCGTTGCTGGTGCAACTCGATCGTGTGTGCACCTCGTTGCTTCGCATAATTACTTGAAACCGCGCCGGTTTTTCATCGTGTATGGTTGGCACACGGGTTGCTATAACAGCCATTGAATACAACATGCGCACCACGCCTACCGGGAGTCAGAGCCATGCTGCACAAGGATATGAAAGAGCACGTACCGTCGGCCATTGAGGGAAACCCATGTTCACGCAAACCATGATACAGAATCTGGGCGCGCTCAAAGTCGGTTGGTACTGGTTTTCCCTGATGTTGTTGCGCAGTTTCGGCGGAACCAGGAAACTGATGCAGGAGAAGTAGAGCAATGCGCTCACGGTGGCTGCAAATCCGTGGCGATCCCTCCGTGCGCCAGTTCGTGTTCGAGCAGGCGCGCGTGCCGAATGAATTCGACAAGCGTCTCGACGAAGTGCTCGCGCGCGTCGAGGTACTGATTCTGGGGCACGGCGTGTTTCACGCCAAGATGCACTTCTCCACCGGACAGGTGACCCTGTGGCTGCTCGACGACCCGCTGCGCTACCGCGTGCACGTCAAGGAAGAGTTTCTCGATCCGGACATCTGCCTGGCCTATCCACGCCTGCCCTATACGGAAGAGGCGCTCGTTCCCACGCCGGAAATCCCGAAAGTTTTGGCCGAATTCAAGCGCCTGCGCATGCAGGATAATCATATCTACCTGCGTTCGGCTTCCCTCAACGTGGTGAACGGTCTGGTGGGGCTGAATTTTTCCTGCGATGGCAGTCACTATATCAACTACGCGGAATTTCTGACTCAGGCCATTAAACTCTATGTCTGACTTCCATTTGCTGCCGGAGTGGTAAATCTATTGCAGCCGCAATATCCCTGATTGGATCACTGACATTTCCCGAGGGCTTCAAGCTCGATGCGTGGCGTGTTCCACGTCCACCCATGCATCGCCGGGCATAATCGTATATCCTAGGCCGCTTTTCAGGCCGCTAACCCCCGTTATCGAACGGGATGGGCGGTACGCAACGGACAGGAGCAAGGTTTAAATGTTCACGAATGACATGACCATCAAGGGCTTTGACGACGAGCTGTGGACCGCGATCCAGAACGAAGCCCGGCGCCAGGAAGAGCATATCGAGCTGATCGCCTCCGAGAACTATGCCAGCCCGCGGGTGTTGCAGGCTCAGGGTTCTCAGCTCACCAACAAGTACGCCGAAGGTTATCCGGGCAAGCGCTACTACGGCGGATGCGAGTACGTCGATGTCGCCGAGCGCCTGGCCATCGAACGCGCCAAACAATTGTTTGGCGCGGCCTATGCCAACGTACAGCCGCATTCCGGTTCGCAGGCGAATGCCGCGGTGTACATGGCCCTGCTCAATCCCGGCGACACCATTCTCGGCATGAGCCTCGCGCATGGCGGGCATCTCACGCACGGTGCCAAGGTGAATTTCTCCGGCAAGATCTACCACGCCGTGCAATACGGCTTGAGCGACAAGACCGAGGAGATCGACTACGAGCAGGTCGAGCGTCTCGCCAGCGAACACAAGCCGAAAATGATCGTGGCGGGATTCTCTGCCTACTCGCGCGTGGTCGACTGGGCGCGCTTCCGCCGCATCGCGGACAGCGTCGGCGCCTACCTGTTTGTCGATATGGCGCATGTCGCCGGACTGGTCGCCGCGGGTATTTATCCGAATCCTGTGTCGATCGCCGATGTCACGACCACCACCACGCACAAGACGCTGCGTGGACCGCGCGGCGGCATTATTCTGGCGAAGGCCAATCCCGAGATCGAAAAGAAATTGAACTCGATGGTTTTCCCAGGCAGCCAGGGCGGCCCGTTGATGCATGTCATTGCGGCCAAGGCAGTGGCCTTCAAGGAAGCGCTCGCGCCCGAATTCAAAACCTACCAACAGCAGGTGCTGAACAACGCCCGCGCCATGGCGAAAGTCATGATGGACCGCGGTTACAAGGTGGTTTCCGGTGGCACCGACAATCACCTGTTTCTGGTCAGTTTGATCGAGAAGGGCATTACCGGCAAGGATGCCGAAGCGGCGCTGGGCGAGGCGAACATCACGGTGAACAAGAATGCCGTGCCCAACGATCCGCAATCGCCGTTTATCACCAGCGGCATCCGCATCGGCACGCCGGCCATTACCACGCGCGGCTTCGGCGAGAAGGAAGCCCGCGAGCTGGCCGGCTGGATCTGCGATATTCTCGATCGCATGAGCGACGCCGCGGTGCGCACCGCGGTTCGCGCCAAGGCACTGGATATTTGTCGGCGGTTTCCGGTGTATGAGTCCAGCCAGCGCTAGCAGCTAACCGCTGGCGGGGCGGACGGTTCGCCTTTCAGCCGCTGCTTGCTACTATTCTGCTATGCGCTGCCCGTTCTGTTCCGCCGATGAAACCCGTGTCGTCGATTCGCGGCTTTCCGACGAAGGCGACTCCGTGCGCCGCCGGCGTGAGTGCGAGGTCTGCGGCGAAAGGTTCACGACTTTCGAACGCGCCGAGCTGCGCCTGCCCCAGATCATCAAGTCCGACGGGCGCCGCGAGCCGTTCAACGAAAAGAAACTGCAAAACGGCCTGTCGCGCGCACTCGAAAAACGCCCGGTGGATACCGATGCGATCGAGAAAATCATCGGTCGCATTCGTCACAAACTCATGGCCAGTGGCGAGGGCGAGGTCGCTTCGCGCAGGATCGGCGAGTGGATCATGGAAGAGCTGAAGGATCTCGACCCGGTGGCCTACGTGCGTTTCGCCTCGGTATATCGCAGCTTCCAGGACCTCAATGCCTTTCGCGAGGAAGTGCAGCGTTTGCAGAACGAGCCGAGCGCCGAGACGCGGCGCAAGCAGCTTTCGCTGATTCCCGAGCCGGAGACGCCGCCCAAGTCAGGCGCCGCGCAGGGACGGAAACCGCACACCGCGGGTAAGAAGTCATGACGACCTCCGCCGCCGATGCGCGCTTCATGGCGCGCGCCCTGCAGCTCGCTCGCCGCGGGATGTACACGACCGATCCCAACCCGCGCGTCGGCTGCGTGATCGTGAAGGACGGGAAAATCATCGGCGAAGGCTGGCATGAGCGTGCCGGTGAACCGCATGCCGAGGTCAATGCGCTGAATCAGGCGGGAAAAATTCAGGCACACAGCGCCGGCGTGTACCTGACGCTCGAACCCTGTTGTCATCAGGGCCGCACGCCGCCATGCACCCAGGCGCTTATCAAGGCAGGCGTGACGCGGGTCGTGGCGGCGATGCACGACCCGAATCCGCATGTCGCGGGCAAAGGGGTCAAGGAACTGGAAAGTCATGGTATCCGGGTGGATGTCGGGCTGATGGAGAAGGAGGCCGAAACGCTAAACCCGGGATTCGTGAGCCGCATGAAGCGTGGCCGGCCTTATGTTCGAGTGAAACTTGCGGCCAGTGCCGATGGACGCACTGCCATGGCCAACGGCGAGAGCAAGTGGATCACGGGCGAGGCCGCGCGCGCGGACGTGCAAAAATGGCGCGCGCGCAGTTCGGCAATCCTGACGGGGGTAAGCACGGTACTCGCGGACGATCCTTCGCTGAATGTGCGCGACATCAAGACCGGCCGTCAGCCGCTGCGCGTGGTGGTGGACAGCCGCCTGCGGATGCCAGTCACGGCGCGTATGTTGCGCGGCGAGGGCAAGACATTGGTGGTCACGGCGAGTCAGGACATGGCGTTGACGGAGAAATTGAAAAAAGCCGGCGCCGAGATCGCCGATATGCCCACGCAGCAGAAAACCGTGGACCTGGGGACGCTGATGAAGCATCTCGCCTGGCTGGAAATGAACGAGGTGCTGGTCGAGGCGGGCGCCACGTTGTGCGGCGCGTTGTTGCGGGCGAACCTGGTGGATGAATTGGTGCTCTATTACGCACCGCAAATCATGGGGAATAATGAGCGCGGGATGTTTGCGCTACCGCCGCTGGCACGCATGGTGGATCGGGTTAATCTTGAAATCACGGATGTGCGGCCCATCGGGAAAGATTGGCGGGTGATCGCCAGAGTCAGTGAAAAATGAAGAGTTAAGAGTGAAAAGCTGGAACTAAAGACGCGATTTCAACTTTTCACTATTCACTTTACACATTTCATTGCCATATGTTCACGGGAATCATTCAGTCGGTCGGAAAAATCGCCGCCCTCGAAGCCAGCGGCGGTGATGCACGCGTGCGCATCGCCTGCGGGAAACTCGATATGTCGGATGTAAACACCGGCGACAGTATTGCCGTCAGTGGTGTCTGTCTGACGGTTGTCGAGCATTCCGTCGCGGGTTTTACGGCGGATGTCTCCGGCGAAACCCTGGCACGCACGACACTGGGCCGTCTGCGTAGCGGCGATTCCGTGAATCTTGAAAAGGCCCTGACGCTGTCGACCCCGCTGGGCGGACATCTGGTGAGTGGCCACGTGGACGGGGTGGGCGTTGTGGTCTGTCGCCGCGAGGCGGCCCGGTCAGTGCAGTTCCGGATCAAGGCGCCTGAAGACCTGGCAAAATATATCGCGGAAAAAGGTTCTGTTTGCGTGGATGGCGTGAGCTTGACCGTCAATGCCGTTCATGGCGTGGAATTTGAGGTCAATATCGTTCCGCATACGCTGGCGGAGACCACGCTGGGAGCTATCAAGGAGGATTCAGGGGTCAATCTCGAGGTGGATCTTGTGGCGCGTTATCTGGAGCGACTCATACACGGCGAGTGCGCGGCACAAGGCGGAACAGAGATCACCCGCGAGTTTCTTGCCAAGCATGGATTTATCAAATAGCCGGTCTATTGCCGCGACAATACCTGGAAGCTCACGCTGGTTTTGGCGAGCACGATAGCCTTGGATTTCTTGTTCGTTTTCAACACGAGCTTGCTCACGATACGGTATTTCCCCAACGGTGCGTTTTCGGGAATCGGCAGCATTGTCTCTCCCGTATAGTAGCCGCTGGTGCGGAGCCGGTCGCCGATGGATTCTGTCTTGGTCGCGATCAGTGCGCCGTCGGACGTGTAGATTTCGCGGACTTCTTCCAGCGTCCGTTTCAGCCGGGCGCTTTGCAGCAGATATATTTCCTTATGGATCGTGAGATGGCGGCAGGGCTTTACCTTGGGAGGGTCGAGTTGTATCCGGTACAGGCGGACCACGGCATTTGCGCCGCGGGGTAACGGCTTGAAGTTTTTGGCGGCCGTTTCCGTATCCGACTCGGAAAATTGATATTGCGTACTGTAGTCGGTGTCTTTACGGTTCGCCTCGAATTGCTCGCAGGTTTCCTCAGGGATAGTCGCGCAGCCGGACGCCATCAGGCTTAATCCGACGAGAATTACCGGAACAAGCCGGCGCAGGTGGAAGCAGCGCTGAGCGCGCGTCATGTCAAACAACGGTGAATCTCCGTAATGGTTCAGCTGCCCCAGGCCTGACGCAAAGTCTCATATTTGTCGCGGGGTTTTTTGGCGGCGACCTGATTTGATTCAGTGGTTTTGGGTGCCATGGAAACCGGCTGTCTGGGGGCGGTTATGGTCGATTTCCGCTGCGCGATCTTTTGAGTGGCAGCATTGGCGGCAAGGTTATTATCCTCTGACGATTTGTGCAACGGATAGATATCGAGCGCCAGTACCAGCAGCAATGCCATGGTAGCCAGGGAAACATCAAACCATGCGCCGCCCCAGATACGCTGCCCTGCGGATTCTTGCTGGCGCTTCCATGGGCGGCGTTTTTCGTTGCCGGTGCGACTGAGAGTGGTTTGGCGGCGTTCAACCAGACCGAGTCCAAGGAGGGTGGCGCGGAATTCAGCGGCTGTCTGGAATCGCCGGTTCGGGTCTTTTTCAATTGCCTTGAGAATGACCGATTCAAGCTCGCGCGGCAGTCGGCGCTGGAATTCCTTTGGGCTCGGTGGATTTTCCTGCACGTGCGCGTGCATGAGCGCGTAATCGCTGCGGCGCTCGAAGGGCAGTCGTCCGGTGACGGCTTCGAACAGACTGACGCCGAGCGTATAGATATCGGAACGGCAGTCGGTTTCCCGGCCGTTGATCTGCTCGGGGGATATATAAAGGAGTGTCCCAACCATGGTGCCGTTCTGTGACGGGTCGTGGTTGTCCATGAGCCGCGCGACGCCAAAGTCCATCAATTTGATCACGCCATCGCGGGTGATGAAGATGTTGCTTGGCTTGAGATCGCGATGCACCACGCCCATCTGGTGGATGTGTTCCACGCCGCGCAGCGCCTGATCGAAGATGCGGATCGCCTCGGAAACAGACATCGGGCCGTAATGACGTAGGCGATTTTCGAGCGTTTCCCCTTCAACGTATTCGAGCACCAGTATCTCTCCGGCAGGATGCTCCATCAGTTCGTACAGCGTGATGATGTGGGGGCTGTTCAGCCGCGCCTGGGCCTGCGCCTCGGTGCGGAAACGCTTGAGATATTCGGTGTGTTTGCAAAGCTGCGGCGGCAGTACCTTCAGCGCCACGGTACGATTCAATTCAGTATCATGGGCGCGGTAAACCACCCCCATGCCGCCGACGCCCACGCGGCTCAGCGTCAGATAACGTCCGACCATGCTGCCGGGCTCGAGCACCTCCGCTGCCGGATCATCGTCCGGACGCGTTGCGCTGACTTGCGCCCGCCGTTCGGTGAATCGACCGGATATAATGACGGTGCTTTGCAGCTTGTCGGCCTTGGCGGTCATGGGTTTTTATATATGGATCAGGAAAAAACCAGCGGATGCCGCCCTCCCTGGCAGAACCCGCTTACTCTCTAAAGTATGGTGCGGGTTTGGCGAATAGCATGGCGAGGCGGGACGGAAGACCAAGAAGCCCCGACAAGCGGTGACCCCAGACTTAAGGGCTTGATATGGCTGAGATCAGCGCATCCGGTGCGAAAATAGGTGATAATGCACGCCCAATCCCGGAATTTGTAATGGATTTATGCCGATAAGCCCGGTAAACGAGATTATTGACGAGATAAAACGCGGTCGCATGGTCGTGCTGATGGACGACGAAGACCGCGAAAACGAAGGCGACCTGGTGATGGCCGCGGTGCATACGCGTCCGGAAGACGTCAACTTCATGGCGCGTCACGGCCGCGGACTGATCTGCCTCACCCTGACCCAGGAACGTTGCCGCCAGTTGCACTTGCCGCTCATGGTCAGCGACACGCATCACCGGCGTGCGACCAATTTCACCGTTTCCATCGAAGCGGCGGAGGGCGTCACCACCGGCATTTCCGCCGCCGACCGCGCACGCACCATCCAGGCGGCGGTCAAAAGCAATGCCATACCGAGCGATATCGTACAACCGGGGCATATCTTTCCGCTGATGGCGCAGCGCGGCGGCGTGCTGGCGCGCGCCGGACACACCGAGGCCGGCGTGGATCTCGCGCGCGTGGCGGGACTGGAACCCGCGAGCGTCATTTGCGAGATCATGAATGAAGACGGCACCATGGCGCGCCTGCCGGAACTGGAGGAGTTCGCCAACAGGCATGGACTCAAGATCGGCACCATCGCCGATCTCATCCGCTACCGCACCGAGCATGAATCCACGATCCAGCGTGTCGGTGAATGCGTGATGCCGACTGAATTCGGCGACTTCCGCGTCGTGGCCTTTCATGACGACATCGGCGATGCCGTGCATCTGGCGCTGGTCCGCGGCGACATCCACCGTGACCGGCCGGTGCTCGTGCGGGTGCACGTCCAGGAAAGCCTGCTGGATCTGGTCACCACGGCGCATCGCGCCGGTTCCTGGACGCTGCACGAGGCGCTAACGCATGTCACGGCGGAAGGCGCCGGTGTCGTGGTTATCCTGCAGCAGGAAGAAAAGCCCGCCGATCTCGTGCAACGCATCCGGCATTTTCAGGAACAGGGCAAAGCATTAGAATCGAAGAGTGGCAAACCGGGACGCGCCGAAATGCGCACCTACGGCCTCGGCAGCCAGATTCTCGCCGATCTTGGCGTGAGCAAGATGCGCGTGCTGGGTCATGCCATGAAAGCGCCGGGGTTGTCCGGCTTTGGGCTCGAGATTGTAGGATACATCGAGGGCGGTAAGACGCCGTCCGCACAGGATCATCACCGGCACAACAAAGAGAAAAAGGCATCCCGATGAGCGACGTAAAGAACATAGACGGCGATTTGATCGCGCGCAGCGCGCGTTTCGGTATTGCGCTCGGACGCTTCAACAGTTTTATCGGCGAACGGCTGCTCGAAGGCGCGATCGATACGCTCGTGCGCCACGGCGCCGAGGCGGCCAACATCGATGTCGTGCGCGTGCCAGGCGCATTCGAGATGCCGCTGGCACTCAAGACCATGGCGGCGTCCAAGAAATACGATGCGCTGATCGCGCTGGGCGCGGTGATCCGCGGCGAGACGCCGCATTTCGAATACGTCGCCGGTGAATGTGCCAAGGGCGTATCGCAGGTGGGAATGCAGTTCGATCTGCCGGTGGCTTTTGGCGTGCTGACGGTGGATACTATAGAGCAGGCGATCGAGCGCGCCGGCACCAAGGCCGGCAACAAGGGCGTGGATGCCGCGTTGACCGCCATCGAGATGGTCAATCTGCTCAAGAAACTGCGTATCTGAGGGGACATCATGAACAAGGGCAGTCGTCACAAAGCGCGCCGTGCTGCCGTGCAGGCCCTATACCAGTGGCATTTGACCCAACAGCCGCCGGGCGACATTGAAGATCATTTCATCCTCGACCACGAGATGAATGGTATCGACGTCGAGTACTTTCACCATCTGGTGCGTGAGATTCCACGGCACATTCACGAGCTGGACGATCACATCTCCCCGCATCTCGACCGCAAGCTGAATGACGTGGATCCGGTCGAGCTCGCCTGTCTTGCGCATCGGCACCTACGAATTCGAGTTTCACCCCGAGATTCCCTACAAGGTCATTCTGAATGAATCCGTGGAGCTCGCCAAAACCTTCGGCGCCGAACATGGCCACAAATACGTCAACGCCATTCTCGACAAGGTCGCCGCCGGTCTGCGCGCGAACGAAATCAAGGCCGCCCATTCCACGGCCTGACCCCGGTCTTTGAACGAGTTCGAGCTGATCCGCACTTTCTTCGCGCGCCAGCCGGTGTCGCGCGCCGACGTGGCCGCCGGTATCGGCGATGACGCGGCGTTGCTGCATCCGCCCGCCGGCCAGCTGCTTGCCGTGACCTCCGACCTGCTGGTATCGGGCGTGCATTTTCTGCCGGATGTCGAACCTCACTCTCTCGGTCACAAAGCCTTGGCCGTCAATCTCAGCGATCTCGCGGCCATGGGCGCGGAGCCGGCATGGTTCCTGTTGAATCTGGCGCTGCCCGAAGTAGATGCACAATGGCTTGAGCGATTCTGCGGAGGGATGTTCGATCTGGCGCGCGCCTACAACGTGCAACTCGTGGGCGGCGATACCTCGCGCGGACCGCTGGCGATCGGGATCGAGGCGCATGGTTTTGTGCCGGAGGCTGCGGCATTGCGGCGCTCCGGCGCCAAGGTAGGCGACCGGATTTATGTCACCGGCACCCTCGGCGATGCGGCTGTGGCGTTGCGGCACCGGCTGGGAAAACAGCGACTGTCTGAGGACGATTTCGCCGCGGTGGTCGAGCGTCTCGACCGGCCCACACCGCGTGTGCGCGAAGGTATGTCGCTGCGTGGCCTGGCGCACAGTGCGATCGATATTTCCGACGGTCTGGTAGCGGATCTCGGACATATTCTGGAGCAGAGCCAGGCCGGCGCACGCATTTTTCTCGATAAAATACCCGTGTCGCCGGTCTGCCGGGCGCATATCACGAAGTTCGGCTGGGAGGCGGCACTGGCCATGGGCGACGATTACGAACTGTGCTTTACCGTGCCGCCGCACAATATCGGCGCATTGGAGAAACTTCAATTCGCTTGCGGGCTGCATTGCATCGGAGAGATCGAGTCGGAGCCCGGCTTGCGTATCGTGGATGAATCGGGCGGGCCTTATCGCCCGGCATTCACAGGTCACGATCATTTCGCCAAATTAAAATAAGGAGACACATGAAAATCGGCACACCACTCAGCCCCAGCGCCACGCGCGTGATGTTGCTGGGAGCGGGAGAGTTGGGCAAGGAAGTGATCATCGCCCTGCAGCGGCTGGGGGTCGAGGTTATCGCGGTGGATCGTTACCCCCACGCGCCGGGTCACCAGGTCGCGCATCGCGCGCACGTAATCAACATGGCGGACGGCGCCGCCCTGCGCGCGCTGGTGGAGCAGGAGCGTCCGCATATTATCGTGCCCGAGATCGAGGCCATTGCCACGGACATGCTGGCGGAAATCGAGCGCGATAAGCTCGCCGAGGTCATCCCCATGGCGCGTGCGGCGCAGCTCACCATGAACCGCGAGGGCATCCGGCGGCTCGCGGCCGAAACGCTGGAACTGCCAACCTCGCGTTATGCCTTTGCCGCCAGCCTCGGCGAATTGAAGGAGGCAATCGACGGCGGGATCGGGTATCCCTGCATCATCAAGCCGGTGATGTCGTCGTCGGGCAAGGGCCAATCCACCGTGAGCAGCCCGGAGGACGTTGCCAAGGCCTGGGACTACGCCATGAGCGGCGCGCGCGTGAATCAGACGCGGGTGATCGTCGAAGAGACGATCAAGTTCGATTACGAAATTACGTTATTGACGGTACGAGCCGTGGGCGATTCCGGTGATGTCGAGACTTTCTTCTGCGATCCCATCGGGCATGTGCAGATCAAGGGCGATTATGTCGAGTCCTGGCAACCACAGCCGATGAATATGAAAGCGTTGAATCGGGCCCGCGAGATCGCCAGGAAAGTCACCGATAACCTCGGCGGACGCGGGATCTTCGGCGTGGAGTTGTTCGTCAAGGGTGACCATGTCTGGTTCAGCGAGGTCAGCCCGCGCCCGCACGACACCGGCATGGTGACCATGATCAGCCAGGTCCAGAACGAATTCGAATTGCACGCCCGTGCGATTCTGGGATTGCCGGTTTCAGTGGCCCTGCGCGCGCCGGGCGCGAGCGCGGTGATTTACGGCGGCATGGACGCCAAGGGCATCGCGTTTGAAGGCGTGGACGAGGCGCTGCGCGTGCCGCAATCGGACCTGCGTCTGTTCGGCAAGCCGGAGGCGTTTACGCGCCGGCGCATGGGCGTGGCCCTGGCCAATGGCGCCGATACGAACGAAGCCCGCGCCCGCGCCAAACTCGCGGCCTCCAAGGTCAGGCCGGTCAAGGCCTGAACCGGATGACGGCGATGACAGACTGTCCGCTTTGCCGTCCTGACAAGGAAACCGTGTTGTGGAGCGATACTCGCTGCCGGGTGATACTGGTGGACGATCCGGATTACGCCGGTTTCTGCCGCGTGATCTGGCAACAACATGTGAAGGAAATGACCGACCTGACCGAAGCAGATCGCGGCCATTTCATGGCCGTGGTATTCGCCGTCGAGCAGGCATTGCGCGAGTCGATGCATCCCGACAAGATCAATCTCGCTTCACTCGGCAACCAGGTCCCGCATCTGCACTGGCACGTGATACCGCGATTCGCCGACGACGCGCATTTTCCCGATCCGGTATGGGCCATGCGTAAACGCGATCACCGGATGATCAGGACGGACAGAATCCTGTTGGCGGAGCAGCTGAAACGGCGGCTGGGTGAATTGCGCCAGAGGAAGACGGGTCGCTGAAGCTCATGGGACGAAAACTTCTCTTCGCGTTTGTCTTGTGGATGGCATTTGCCTTCAGTTTTCTGCAATCCATTACCGTCACCGTCGGCTGGTGGAAAGGCGAATTGCACGCCGGCCTGTGGGAATGGCTGTGGATCGGATTATTGCCGGTATGGATATTCGTTTTCTTCCGTTATTATTCGATATTCCGGCCGGGATGCCGCGCCTGCCAGCCGCCGGAGCATGAATCGTCGCACCATCAGGCAGGTCCGGGAGCGCCATGAGCACACCGCTGACAACAAACAACAGTCGTCAACCCGATCTCCAGTCACTGAAGACTATCGCCACGGTGGTATATGCCCTGCAAGCGGCGAGCCTGTTCCTCGTGTTTCCTTATTTCATCGCGGTGATACTGAGCTACATCAAGCGCGACGACGCGCACGGCACCTGGCTCGAATCGCATTTCCGCTGGCAGATACGCACGTTCTGGTTCGGTCTGCCATGGATCATGCTGGGATTTGTCACTTATATCTCGATTGTTGGCCAGCTCATCCTTTTCGTGTTTGCGCTGTGGCTGGTCTACCGCATCCTCAAAGGCTGGCTGAAACTGAGTGATGGCAAGCCGGTGGATGCTTGACCGTCAGCTGTCGCACGATGGCGCGCGCATTCTCTCCCCTTGAAAATTCTCGCACTGGATGCCTCCACCGAAGCCTGCTCCGTCGCCTTGTGGACGGATGGCGAAGTGCGGGAGCGTTTTGAAACCGGCAGTCAGCATTCGGAGCGCATTCTTCCCATGGTGCAGGAAATGCTGGCCGAAGGCGGCCAGGTGCTGACGCAACTGGATGCCATTGCCTTCGGGCGTGGACCGGGATCGTTCACGGGCTTGCGCATCTGCGCCGGCGTCGTACAGGGGCTGGCTTTCGGCGCGGATCTGCCGGTGGTTCCGGTATCCTCGCTCGCGGCCCTGGCGCAGGGAGTCGATGCTGCGCGTGTGCTGGCGGCGTTCGACGCGCGCATGCATCAGGTGTACTGGGGTGCCTACGTTCGTAACGCGCAGGGAATGGCCGAACTTGTCGGCGAGGAAAAAGTCCTGACGCCCATGCAGGTGCCGGTACCCGATGACGCCGGATGGGTTGGCGTCGGCAGCGGTTGGGATCAGTATGCCGCAGTGCTAACCGTGCGCCTGAAGAATCGTGTGGCGGCATGGCGCGCGCAATGTTTCCCCCGCGCCCGTTTCGTGGCACAGCTCGGTGCTTATCTGTATGAAAAAGGAACAGCACTGAAACCGGAGCAGGCGCTGCCGGTTTACCTGCGCGACGACGTTGCCGTAAAGCAGACAAAGACTCTGAGTAATTCTTTCCGCTAGCTTTTAACTTGCTTGATCAGTCCCGTGGCATGGAGAATGGAAATGGCGATCTCCTCCACCGACTTGGTCGTGGTGTCGAGGACGGGAACCTGCGCCTGGCGCATCAGGGCTTCGGAGGCGCGGAGTTCGCTGCGGCAGTTTTCCAGCGAGGCATAACGGCTTCCCGGCTTGCGTTCGTTGCGGATTTTCGCCAGCCGTTCGGCGTGGATGGTGAGGCCAAACAGCTTGGCGTGATGAGGAAGGAGAGGTTTCGGCAGCGTCTGTTCCGAAAAATCATCCGGCGTGAGCGGGTAGTTGGCGGCGTGGATTCCATACTGCATGGCGAGATAGAGACAGGTCGGTGTCTTGCCGGTGCGCGATACGCCGGTCAGGATCACCTCGGCCCGGTTGTAGTTGGCGGTGTTGACGCCGTCGTCATGCGAAAGGGTGTAGTTCACCGCGTCCATGCGCTTCTGGTAGGCCAGCTCGTCGCCCATGCCGTGGCTGAGACCGAGCGCGTGGGACGAGGTCAGACCTAGCTCGGATTCCAGCCGGCCGATGAAGTCCGCGAAAAAATCGAGAAACAGCGCGTTGGCGGAAGTGACCACGGCGCGCACGTCATCGTTGATCAAGGTACTGAAGACGATCGGCGGTTTTCCTTCCTGAAGCGTAACACGGTTGATTTCAGCCACCACGGCCTCGGCTTTTTCCACCGTGTCGACAAAGGGCATGGTGTGTTTGTGAAACTCGACATCGGGGAACTGCGTCAGCAGTGTTTTACCCAGCAACTCCGCCGTGATACCGGTGCGGTCCGAGACAAAAAAGACGCTACGCTGTATTTTCATGACCGCTCGGCGGGATCGCCCTGGTTTCGACAGGCGGAGTATGCAGCAGACCGCGAGTTCAGGCAAAACATCTGTCAAACATTTCGATTTGGAGCCGGGCCGTTTTCAAACGACACGATTCCGCGGCGCGCCACGAATGAATGCCTCGATGTTGTCGATCAGCTGATCGGCCATGATCTGCATGGCGTCGCGGCTCGCCCAGGCGACATGCGGCGTCAGGATGAAGTTGGGCAGGTCCAGCTCGAGCAGGGGATTGCCCGCGCGCGGCGGTTCCGCGGTCAATACGTCGAAGCCCGCGCCGCCGATCACGCCCTGTTTGAGCGCGAGGGCGAGCGCGGCTTCATCCACCAGACCTCCGCGGGCGGTGTTGATGAGCAGGGCATGGGGACGCATCTTTTTAAGTTCCGTCGAGCCGATCATATGATGGGTCGCGGGCGTGAGCGGACAGTGCAGGGTGATCACGTCGCTCTCCGCCAGGACCGTTTCGAATGCCGTGTAACCGGATCGCACCGTGGCGGCGTTCTTGTGGTCGGCGAACAGCACGCGCATGCCAAACGCCTCGCCCAATTTTGCCGTCGCCTGGCCCAGGGCGCCGTGACCGATCACACCGAGCGTGCTGCCGTGCAGATCCAGAATCGGGCGCGTGAACAGACAGAACTGCTCGGCTTTCTGCCAGAGTCCGTTACGCACGTCCTCGCGGTAACCCGGCAGGTTGCGTCGCAGCGCCAGGATCAGCGTGAATACATGTTCTGGAACCGTGTGCATGGCATAGTTCCGGATATTCGAAACGACGATACCGTGCGCGCGGCAATAATCGAGATCGACATTGTTGGTGCCGGTGGCGCACACCGCAATCATTCTCAGCGACTTGAGCCGTGCAAGACTGTCGGCCATGACCGGAACCTTGTTGCTGATCGCAATCGTGGCGTCTTCCAGCCGCTCCACGACTTGCGCCGCAAGAGTTACCGGGTAATCCCGCCACTCGTGCGGAAAGTCCGGCCGGCGGATATCGGCCTGTATGCTGTCGCGGTCGAGAAAGACAATACGTTCCATAAGTATTCGGAGGACGAACCAGCTATTTCGCGGCGTTCAGTCGCTACTCGGCAGCGATGGTTTCCAGGGCACGCGAACGCCAGTCGAGCACGGCGGTGCGCACCTGCATCTTGGGAGCGAGCTTCGGGTGTTGGGCGCGTATGACATCCGCCGCGAACTTTGAAAGAAAACGCGACTTCAGTTCGGCGCGGGCGCGGTCCACGCCGACCTCGGCGTAGGGCACCGAGGCCAGCAGCAGGAAACCATCGTCGGGAATGCGGCCGGCGCGCATGTTGGCGTCGATGATGCCGGCCGCCTGGTGGATCGGTTCGGCGAGGTCGGGACTGTAGGGGCCGATGATGAGCGCGAGGTTGGGCATGTGCAGGAAATCGAATCCGCGCCCGACGCAGATCATCCACTCGCGATGCTCGACGTCCAGCGTGCGCTCCGTCTTCTCGACCTCGACGATGCGGTCCATGTTGCCGAGCACGAGCGGCTCGAGGTCATGGCGGGTCTGGCTGGGCATGTCCGGAAAAATCTGTTCCAGGCGCGGGCGCAATCCATCCTGATCGCGAACCTCAAGCTGCGATATGTCCAGCATTTCGCCGTTCGAGCCGTGCAGCACGAGCGCGTCCTCGTCGGTTTCGAAACCGCAGACGATGGGATAGACCGTTCCGTGGCCGGCGCCGAAGACATGCTCGACCTGGTGCTTGATGGTGTAAGTGTGGGCGCGCGCCGCTTCGGTGTCGAAGTTGAACCCGGCGCAGCCGCGCTGCTTGTCGCTTTTCGAATAGTGATAGGTGATGAGCAGCAACACCCGCCGCCCGGTGCTGACCTGGTCGTGCACGTAATTGGCCAGCACCTCGCCCAGGTGCGGCCAGCCCAGGTTGAACATCCCGCCGAGATTGCGGAATGGCTGGATGATGCCGAGCGGCGTGTGGGTGGCGACGGAGAGGTTGATGCGTCCGTCCATGCATTTGAGCGCGGCCACCGCCGACGGATGCTCCGCCAGATAGCGCTGCCGGGCGATAAAGGCCTCGGAACTGGAAAACACCTCCGAGTGCCGGCGCGCGTGCCCCATCAGCCATTCGATGCGCTGGGCAATGGGTTTGTGGTGGATGTTTTCCATTGAGAGCTTTATACGGATATCGTCTATGAACGGCAAGTGCGGGCGACCCGGCGGCGTCTTCCGCGGGCCGGCAGGGTCATTTACGGGCGGGCAGTTTCCCGATGGCTTCGAGGATGCCGCGCATCAGATCCAGCGGCGTCGGCGGACAGCCGCGGATGACGGCGTCGACGGGGATCACGTTGGATACCGCGCCGCACGAGGCGTAGCTCACGCCGAATTCGCCGCCGTTCGCGCCGCACTCACCGACGGCGATCACCAGCTTCGGTTCGGGCGTGGCATCGTAGGTGCGGCGCAGCGCCGCCTCCATGTGGCGCGACACCGGGCCGGTGACGAGCAGCATGTCGGCATGGCGCGGGCTGGCGACGAAGTGCACACCGAAGCGCTCGATGCCGTAGTAGGGATTGTTGAGCGCGTGGATTTCCAGTTCGCAGCCGTTGCACGAGCCGGCGTCCACTTCGCGGATCGCGAGACTGCCGCCGAACAGCTCGCCGATCCTCGTCCTTCAGCTGCTCGCCGATTTCGCTCGAGCGCCGGTTCCTCGATCTTCGGCAGCGCGCTCGGTGATGATGCCGATGCGCTGGATTTTTCCCAGAATGCGCAGCATGGCCTACAGATCGTGTCCCGAATACGAACCGTTCACGGACTTGTTGCACACTGGAAAGTCGGGAACGATGTTGTCGTGGATCAGCAGTTCGAGCGCCGGCCAGGTGGTCCAGGACGGATCGCGCGGAAAGAAGCGCGCGATCCTGCCGTCCGCGCCGAAGCGCACGTAAGTCAGAATCTCGCCGCGCCAGCCCTCGACGAGCCCCAGTCCTTCGGCTCCGGCGGCGGGCGCGCGCCAGGCGGCGCGAATCGGTCCCGCCGGCAGGCCGTCGAGCAGGGCCTCGATCAGTTCGAACGCCGCGCGGCATCTCCTCGAGCGCGCACGCGCACGCGCGCGGCGACATCGCCGTAGTGGTATACCGGCACCGTGACCTTCAGCCGGTCGTAGGGCGCGTAAGGCGCATCGCGGCGCACATCGAGATCCACTCCCGACTGGCGCGCCCGACATAGCCGACGCAGCCGAGCGCCTTGGCGTACTCGGGCTTGAGCACGCCGGTCGTCGACGCAGGCGATCCTCGACCGAGGGCAGACTCGTTGACGATCGCCATGAGTTTGTCGAGTTGCTTGCGCAATACGCGGTAGCTGCTCGCGCATGCCGCGGGATCAGCGCCGCGTCGAGGTCCGCGGCCACGCCGCCCGGCACGATGCGATCCATCATGAAGCGGTGGCCGAAGGCCTCGCGCGACAGCCGCTGCCAGTCCTCGCGCAGCCGCCCGAACTGGTAGAACCCGAAGGTGAAGGCGACGTCGTTGAGGATGCGCGCCGATGTCGCCGACATGATTGGCGACGCGCTCGCGCTCGCACATCAGGGCGCGCAGAACAGCGCGCGTTCCGGCACTTCCACGCCCGCCGCCCGCTCCATCGCCATGCACGCCGCCCAGGCGTGCGCCGACGGTGCGTGTCGCCCGAGACGCGCCCGGCCAGCCGCGCCAGCCCTTCGGGGTCGCGCCCCTCGGCGATTTTCTCGATGCCCTTGTGCACGTAGCCGAGGCGCTCTTCGAGATTGAGCACCGGTTTCGCCCACCGCCTGAAAACGGAAGTGCCCGGGTTCGATGATGCCGGCGTGCACCGGCCCGACCGGAATTTCGTAGACGCCCGCGCCATGCGCGAAGCAGGAACTTGTAGTCGTGATCGGTCGGGGTCTGCGCCGGCGGCTGGCCGGCCGCGGGGAAATCCTTGCGCAGCGGATAGTCGGAGTCCTTCCACGCCTGGTGGCGCGTCCAGCGGCGCGCGTCCGGGTGGTCGGTGAAGGCCACGCCGAACATGTCCTGGATGTGACGCTCGGGACGGTCGGCGCCGGGATAATAAGGCGTGTGCGATGGCAGGATCGGCGTGGCGCGGTGCACCGACGGTGCGCGCCAGCAGATAGGCACCGCTCTTTTCGAAACAGGCGCTGATGCGAATCGCTCATCGTTGCCGGCATCCTCGCCCCAGCCCGCGACCCAGCGGCAACCGCAGGCGCTGGCCTCTTTGCCGAGCCGGCCCCAGTCGTCCGCGGGCAGCATGATGAGCTGCGCCGGCGCGAGACCCGGGGCGGCGCGTTGTTCCACATGCGCGTCCAGGCGTCGAGAGTTCGGCGAGCAGCGACGCGATCCAGTCGTTGGCGCTCATAGCGGCGAGCCTCCCGATGATCAGCACCGTGGCCTGCTCGAACCAGCGCGACGAGGAAGCCGGGAATGGCCAGCCCGAGCCACAGCACCAGCACCAGATGCACCATCACCGGCAGCATGTTGGCCTCGACCGGCTTCTGACCCGGCGGCGGCTCGCCGTAGACCATCGGGTGCAGGTGGCGGAACAGACCGGCGAACGCCACGCCGAAGCCGACGCAGCAGCGGAATCGTCGAGCCACGGCCAGGACTTCATGGTCGCGGTGAGCAGCAGGAATTCGCTGATGAATACGCCGAAGGGCGGGAAACCGGCGATCGCGACCGTGCCGATCAACAGCCCCCAGCCGATCGCCGGCTGGGTGCGGATCAGGCCGCGGATCTTGTCGATGCGCTGCGTGCCGGCGAGCTGCGCAGGCGTGCCCCACGGTGATGAAGATCGCCGACTTGGTGAGCGAGTGCACGGTCATGTGCAGCAGCGCGCCGAAGGTCGCGAGCGGCCCGCCCAGCGCCGAAGGCGAAGGTCATCAGCCCCATGTGCTCGATGGAGGAGTAGCTGAACATGCGCTTGATGTCGTGCTGGCGGTGCAGGAACAGGCCCGCCACCATGAACGACAGCAGGCCGAAGCCCATCATCAGGTAACCGGCGAGGTGCGGTGTGCAGCGAGGCGTCCACCAGCATCTTGACGCGCACCAGCGCGTACAGCGCGACGTTGAGCAGCAGGCCCGAGAGCACCGCCGACATCGGCGTCGGACCCTCGGAGTGCGCGTCCGGCAGCCAGTTGTGCAGCGGCACCAGGCCGACCTTGGTGCCGTAGCCGACCAGCAGGAACACGAAGGCGAGCGACAGCACCGTCGGGATCGAGGCTGCGCGGCCGAGTCGTGCAGCACCGTCCACAGCAGCGTGTCGTCGCGTCCGCCGCCGAGCTTCTGCTCGGCGGCGAAGTACAGCAGCACGGTGCCGAACAGCGCCTGCGCGATGCCGACGCCGCAGAGAATGAAATATTTCCACGCCGCCTCGATCGATTCGGGCGTGCGGTACAGCGACACCAGCAGCACGGTGGTCAGCGTGGCGGCTTCCATCGCCACCCACAGCACGCCGAGGTTGTTGGTCGACAGCGCCAGCAGCATCGCGAACAGGAAGCCCTGGTACATCGAGTGATACAGGCGCAGGCGCCCGTCGGTGAGGCGCCCGCGCTCGACTTCGTGGCGCATGTAGGGGCGCGAGAAGATCGACGTGGTCAAGCCGACGAAGGCGGTCAGCACCACCAGGTAGACGTTGAAGGCGTCGATGTAGAACATGCGGCCGCTGGAAAGCTGCGGACCGTGCGCGAAGACGTCGAGCGCCATGGCGAGCGAGGCGCCGAAGGTCACGACGCCGACGGCGACGTTGATCCAGCCGCCGATCGGGCGGTGGCCGATGATGGCCAGCAGCAGGCCGCCGACGAGCGGCGCCAGCAGCGTGATTTCGAGCAGCGTCACGAGTGATCTCCGGAGCGACTCGCCGGCCGTTCCTCGCAGCGGCATCGGCTCGATCGCCTCCGACAGGCGGTTGAGGCGGTCGACGTCGAGCGAGTCGAACGACTCGCGCATGTGAAAGAAGAACACGCCGAACAGGATCGCGGCGACCAGCACGTCGAAGGCCACGCCCAGCTCGACGATCAGCGGCATGCCGTAGGTCGAAACCACGGCGGCGAAGAACAGCCCGTTCTCCATCGACATGAAGCCGATCACCTGCGCCACCGCCTTACTTGCGCGCGATCATCAGCAGCATGCCGAGCAGCACGACGGCGATGCTGACCGCGATGGTGTTGCGCGTGGCCAGCCCCGACAGGTGCACGATCGGCAGCGCCACGTAGTAGCTGAAGATCACCAGCGCCGCGCCGCGCGAGCAGCAGCAGCGACGGGTGCTTGATCACCTCGGCGTCGTAGCTGAATGTTGAGCTGTACGCTCAGGCGGTACAGCAGCCACGGGATCAGCGAACACCTTGAGCGCGACCGTGAGCGCCGCCGAGATATAGAGATGCGGATGCTCGGAAACCAGGGCGACCAGCGCCGTCACCACCGCGAGCAACAGCCCTGCCAGGCGAAGGCGAAGATCAGCGGCATCATGCGCGCCTGGGCGAGCATGATGAACGAGGTGAACAACACCAGCGCCGCGAACAGGATGATCGCCTGGTTGTAGAGACTCAAGCTGGGCGAGTTCGGTCATCCTAGCCTCCGGTCTCCAGCACCACGTGCGTCAGCATGCCGAGCAGCGCACAGCAGGAAGGCAAACCCGAGGAACTGCGGCACGCGAAACAGGCGCATCTTGGCGAGCACCGTCTCCCACACGACCAGCACGACCGCGAGCAGCATCAGCTTGGCCGCCATGGCGACGACGCCCGATGCGCCAGCGCCGCGGCGCGTGAACTCCGGTGGCGATGCCCCACGGCAAGAAGATGTTGACGATCAGCACCGCGTAGATCATGAGCTTGATCTGCGCGGCCCACTCGATCAGCGCCAGGTGGCGCCCGCTGTACTCGAGGATCATGGCCTCGTGCATCATGGTGAGTTCGAGATGGGTGGCGGGATTGTCCACCGGGATGCGGCCGGTCTCGGCCACCGCCACCATGGCCAGCGCCAGCAGCGCGAACAGGAACGACGGCCGCAGCACCAGGCCCGCTTCGCAGGATGTAGCTCGATGGCCACCGACAGGTTGGTCGTGGCCGGCGGTCATCGACAGCGTGAACACCGCCATCAGCATGGCCGGTTCGGCCAGCGCGGCGATGGTCATCTCGCGCGAGGAGCCCATGCCGCCGAAGGCGGTGCCGATGTCCATGCCGGCCAGCGCAGTGAAGAAGCGCGCCAGCGCGAAAAAGCCGACCAGCACGATCACGTCGGCGATCGCGGCGGTCGGCAGGTCGCACGGCGACCAGCGGGACCACCGCGGCGGCCAGCAGCATGGCGCCGAAGACGATGTAGGGCGTGGCGCGGAACAGCCACGAGGCGTTCTCGGCCAGCACCATCGTGCTTGCGCGAACAGCTTGGCGAGATCGCGGTACGGCTGCCACAGCGCCGGCGCGGCGCGGTTCTGCATGTGGCACTTGACGCGCTTCAGCCAGCCGGCGAGCAGCGGCGCGGCGGCGATGAACAGCAGCGTCTGCGCAGCGGCAAGCAGCCAGGCGGTCAGCTCGATCGATCCATAGGAACACGAGCAGCGTGACAAAGGAGATACATCAGATAGGTGTGGATGTTGCCGGTCTGGATGAAGCCGATGCGACGCGCCGCCGCCGAGCACCAGACGTCCGATCGGCACATAGCACTTGAGCCACGACCAGTCGTGCATGTGCAAGCTGTAACGCAGGCTCGGTGACCCGCGCGAGCGGCCCCGCGCTGGCGCGCGCGTCGATCTGCTCCTCGACCTTCCATACGCCGGCGCGAACACGCGCCGGATCGGCT
The DNA here is from genome assembly GCA_963750625.1 of uncultured Gammaproteobacteria bacterium. Taxonomy (GTDB): domain Bacteria; phylum Pseudomonadota; class Gammaproteobacteria; order Acidiferrobacterales; family Sulfurifustaceae; genus Sulfuricaulis. Next base: position 90,600 of record CAVVRV010000033.1, read on the forward strand.
GGCTGAAGGCGCGTCGAGGTGTACTGCATGCGCTGCATTGAGCTGGCCGAAGCCGCAGTCCCAGGCGTAGCGCTGCGCGCCGCGACCGGCGCGGCGCTTGCGGCGCAGCAGCAGCCAGACCGAAGACCAAGGAACGATGGCGACCAGCAGCACCAGCGGCGCCGAGTACGAGGCGACCTCGGGCGAGATCGGCGTCAGCCACAACCAGCCCTGCGCCGTGGCAGAGGGCAGGCGTCTGGCCGCACGCAGCAGCTGCGTGATCGGCGCCAGCGCCTCGATCACGGTGGTCGGCAACACGCCGAGCAGCAGACACAGCGCCGCGAGCAGCCCCATCGCCGCCCAGCATGCCGGGCGGCACCTCGCGCGCGTGCGCCACGCGGCGCGAGCGCGGCCTGCCCGAGAAAGGCGACGCCGTAGGCCTTGACGAAGCAGGCGGCCGCCAGCGCGCCGGTGAGGGCGAGCAGCGCGGCGGCGATCGGGGATGATGGCGCGCAGCACGCCGTTCTCCAGCTGCGGCGCCTGCAGCGCCGTCTGGAAGGTCAGCCATTCCGAGACGAAGCCGTTGAACGGCGGCAGCGCCGAGATCGCGATGCAGCCGACCAGGAACAACACCGCGGTCACCGGCATGCGATGAATGAGGCCGCCCATGTGATCGAGATCGCGTTCGTGCGTGCGGTACAGCACCGCGCCGGCGCCGAGGAACAGCAGGCCCTTGAACAGGGCGTGGTTGAGCGTGTGATAGAGCGCCGCCACCAGCCCGAGCGTGCCCAGCACCTCGTGTCCGGTGCCGAGGAAAATCATCGACAGCCCGAGGCCCATGAATATGATGCCGATGTTCTCGATCGAGTGATAGGCGAGCAGGCGCTTCAGATCGTGCTGCATGAGCGCGTACAGCACGCCGAGCAGCGCCGAGGCGCTGCCGACGAGCAGCACCACCACGCCCCATTCCCACTGGATGTGGCCGATCAGGTCATAGGTCACGCGCACGATGCCGTAGATCGCCCATCTTGATCATGACCCCGCTCATCAGCGCCGAGATGTGCGACGGCGCGACCGGGTGCGCCTCCGGCAGCCAGACGTGCAGCGGCACCATGCCGGCCTTGATGCCGAAGCCGATGAAGGCGAGGGCGAAGGCGAGCGTCGCCCACAGCGGCGAGAGCTCGGCGGCGCGCATCTGGTCGAAGGTGAAACCGCCGCCGAAAGCGGCGAGCACGCCGAAGCGAAAGCAGGATGACCAGCGCGCCGACGTGCGCCAGCAGCAGGTAGAGGAAGGCGGCGCTGCCGGTTGGCGGCGTGCTGGTGCTGATAGGCGACGAGCAAGTAGCGCGCCGACCGACATCATTTCCCAGAACACCATGAACATGAAGGCATCGTCGGCGAGCAGCATCAGCTGCATGCCGAGGATGAACAGCGCGGTGAAGACGCCGAGCGGCGGCAGCGGCTGGGCCGGGTCGCCGCGTGCGAACTCGCGCGTGTAATGCCGCCCGTAGAAGCTGATCGCGAGCACGAGCAGACCCAACAGCACGAAGAAGAATCCCGACAGCGGGTCGAGCCGCAGGTGCCAGTGGAGCCAGGGCAGGCCGAGCGCGAGCTGGTCAGTAAGAGTTAAGTTGGCAAGCAGCACCCAGCCGCCGGCGACGATGCCCGCCGCACCGCTCGCGGCGAGCAAGGCGAACGATCCAATATGGAGGAAGCCGGGATGGCGCCGGGTCGCGCCCAGCGACACGATGCCGGAAAGCAGGGCCGCGCCGACGGCGGTATAAGCCAGCCACAGCGGCAACTGCGTGGCCGCGTTCATATGAACATCGACCGCGCCGCCGCCCTCATCGCCCATTGTCCACGGGCCGTTGTGGCGACACCGCGGGCTTCAGTACGAACGGAGAGGGAATTATCGTTAGGCATTTTTAGGTTTCACTGTAAGAACGCGGGGTCAGCTTGTCAAATCCGCTTGCTAGCCGATCAGCCACTGCACAACCAGCAACACCAGCAACGTCACAAACGAATACAGCAGATAGGTATGAATGCTCCCCGTCTGGATATGCCCGATGCGCCGCGCGGCGCCGAGCACCAGCCGCCCGATCGGCAGATAACCCTTCAGCCACGACCAGTCGTGCACGTGCAACTGGTGACGCAGGCTCAAGGCGCGCCCGAGCGCCCCCGCCTCGCGCCGCACCTCGATCGGCTCCTCGATCTTCCACGTCGGCGCGAACACCCGCCGGATCGGCTGACTGAAGGCGCTCGAGGTGTACTGCATGCGCGCATTGAGCGGCCCGAAGCCGCAGTCCCAGGGCGCGCCGCGCCGCGCCGGCTTGGCCTTGCGGCGCAGCAGCAGCCGGCCGATGACGAAGGTAATCATGATCGCCAGCAGCACCAGCGGCGCCGAGTACGACGCGACCTCGGGCGCGACCGGCGTCAGCCACAACCAGCCCTGGGCCGTGGCCGAGGGCAGGGTCTGGCCCACGAGCAACTGCGTCACCGGCCCCAGCGCCTCGATCACGGTCGTCGGCAGCACGCCCAGCAGCAGACACAAGCCCGCGAGCAGCCCCATCGCCGCGAGCATGCCCGTGCTGACCTCGTGCGCGTGCGTCACGTGGCGCGAGCGCGGCCGCCCGAGGAAGGCCACGCCGTAGGCCTTGACGAAGCAGGCGGCGGCGAGGGCGGCGGCGAGGGCGAGTATTGCCGCCGACACCGGGATCGCGCTGCGCAGGACCGCGCTCTCGATGGTTCCATGGAGCACGGGCGCCTGCAACGCCGTCTGCAACGTCAACCATTCCGAGACAAATCCATTGAACGGCGGCAACGCCGAGATCGCGATGCACCCCACGAGGAAAAACGCCGCGGTCCACGGCATGCGGTGAATGAGACCGCCCATGTGATCGAGATCGCGCTCGTGCGTGCGGTACAGCACCGCCCCGGCGCCGAGGAACAGCAGTCCCTTGAACAGGGCGTGGTTGAGCACATGATAGAGCGCGGCGATCAGACCGAGCATGCCGAGCACCGGATGATCGGTACCGAGAAATATCATCGATAATCCGAGGCCCATGAAGATAATGCCGACGTTTTCGATGGAAGAGTACGCCAGCAGACGCTTGAGATCGTTCTGCGTCATGGCGTACAGCACGCCGCTGAGCGCGGTCACCGTGCCGAGCACGAGCAGCACCAGCCCCCATGGCCAATAAAGATTGCCGAGGAGGTAATAGACGAAGCGCAGGAAGCCGTAAATCGCGACCTTGAGCATCACGCCGCTCATGAGCGCCGAGATGTGCGACGGCGCCGCGGGGTGCGCCTCCGGCAGCCACGCGTGCAGCGGCACGATGCCGGCCTTCATGCCGAAGCCGAAGAAGGCCAGCGCGAAGGCGATGGAGGCCCAGGTGGCGGAAAGATTCGCGGCGCGCATGGCCTCGAACGTGTAGCCGCCGCCGAACCCGGCGAGCACGCCGAACCCCAGCAGAATGGCGAGCGCGCCGACATGGGCCATGAGCAGGTACAGAAACGCCGCGCGGCGGTTGGCGGCATACTGATGCTGATAGGCGACCAGGAAATAGCTCGAGACCGACATCAGCTCCCAGGAAACCATGAACACGAAGGCGTCGTCGGCGAGCAGGACGAGAAGCATGCCGAGGATGAACAAGCCGGTGAACAGGCCGAGCACGGACAAGGGCTGCTTGTGGCCCGGGTGCGTGAATTCCCGCAGGTACCCGGGCGCGTACAGGCTGATGGCCAGCACCAGCATGCCGACGATGCCGAAGAAAAAGCCGGACAGGGCATCCAGCCGCAGGTGCCACTGGAGCCAGGGCAATCCCAACGCGAGCTGATCCGTCGAGTGAGTTTCGTCGATGAGGGCCCAGCCGCCGGCGAGTATCGCGAACAGGCCGCAGAATCCGAGCAGCAGGCTGGAGCCGTAGCGCAGCAAATTGGGATAGCGGTCCGCGCCCAGTGCCACGGCGCCGGAGGCCAGCGCGCTGAGAAGAGCCAGATAGGCGAGGAGCAGCGGTGACAAGCTCTTTCTTAAACCGGAGACGTGGCGCGAACCGATCGCCCGCGCGCTTTATCTTATTAAAAATTATTTATCAAAATCACTGGGAAAGATGCCGGATTCCCAGGGCATACTGCCGCGTGTGATGCTAGAGCCTGGGGTCGAAAAATTCAAGCCGCCACCGTCCGATCAGGGAGCGGCGGAAGGGTTCTCGGCCTCTGGCGTGCCGGCCGGCCGGACACGCGCGATCTCGATGGCGGTGCCGCGGGTGCGCAGGATTTCCACGAGGTAGCCGTGAATCATCAGGCTGGTGCCGGGTTCGGGGATGTCCTCGAGATATTCCACGATCAGTCCGTTCAGGGTGCGGGATTCTTCGGTCGGCAAATCCCAGTCGAGCTGGCGGTTCAGGTCCCGCAGGCTGACGGCGCCGCGCACCAGGTAACTGCCATCGCTCTCGGGATGGATATCATCGATCCTGCCGATGGCCTGGGTGGTGAAATCGCCGACGATTTCCTCGAGGATCTCGTCCAGCGATACCAGCCCCTGGATGTCGCCGTATTCATCCACCACGAGGCCGATGCGGCGCTTGACCTGTCTGAAATTCAGCAGTTGCGTGTTGAGCGTGGTGCCTGACGGGATGAAGTAGGGTTCGACGATGGCCTGACTCGAGCGATTCCTTGTCGAGCCTGCCTTCGCGCATCAGGTTCAAGACCCGGCGCACATGCAGCATGCCGGTGACGTTATCGAGACTTCCATGGTAGACCGGCAACCGGGTATACCGGCTTCCGGAGATCTGACTGATGATTTCATCCAATTCCGCGTCAAGGTTGACGCCTTCGATTTTTCCGCGCGGCACCATCACGTCGTCCACCGCGACCTTTTCAAGATCGAGAATCGCCAGCAGCATGTCCTGGTGACTTTCCGGGATCAGCACGCCGGCTTCCATGATGATGGCGCGAAGTTCCTCGGGGCTTACCTGGTCGGCGGACCGGGCCTGCACGCGCACGCCGACGAGCCGCAGCAGACCGTTGGCCATGCCGTTGATAACCCACACCACCGGGTAGATGAGCCACAACATCGGACGCAGCACGTAGGCGCTGGGAAACGCGATACGCTCCGGGTGCAGGGCCGCCAGCGTCTTGGGCGCGAGGTCGGTGAGGATCAGGATCGCGAGGGTAATGATGACGGTCGCGATACCGATCGCGCCTTGCTCCTCGCCCCACAAGTGGATGACGGTGAAGGTGGTCAGCGCGGAGAACAGCGCGTTGACCGAGTTGCTGCCGAGCAGGATCACGCCGATGAGGCGATCGGGGCGGGCCAGCAGGTGTTGAGCAAGACGCGCGCCGCGGTGACCGGAGGTGGCGAGATGCCGCAATCGGTGACGGTTGAGGCTCACCATCGCGATCTCGGCAGCCGAGAAAAAGGCGGAAAGAAAAACCAGGAAAACCAGGGCGCCGATCAGAACGCCGAGAGAAATGTCATTCAAAGACTGCTTGCCTCCTGGTCTTTGGGACGGAGCCTGATACTAGCACAATCCGGACGGGAGCATCGTTTGAAGGCCATCAGCGGCGAGTTTTACTCCGTGTCCAGTTGGTAGCGCTTCAGTTTGCGCCACAGCGATACCCGGTCGATACCCAGAATCTGCGCGGCCACGGTCTGGTTGCCTTTGGCTTCGCGCAGTACCCATTGAATGTAATCCCGCTCCTGTTCCTCCAGCGAGGAAATGCGGCCGTCTTTTTTGCGGAAGGTGTGTATCGTCAGATTGCGCAGGTCATCCGGCAGGTGCGCCGTTTCGACGGCCTTGCCGGTGGTAATGGCCACGCCGCGTTCGATGATGTTTTCGAGTTCCCGCACGTTGCCCGGGTAATCGTAGGTCTTGAGCAGTTCCATCGCCTCGGGAGAGATTTCGGTGACCGCTTTTTTCATCAGCGCGGCGTATTTCGCGAGGAAGTAAAAACTCAGCATCGGAATATCCTCGCGGCGGTTCGCGAGCGGCGGCACGTGCAGCGCGACCACGTTCAGACGGAAATACAGATCCTGGCGGAAAGCACCGCTTTTCACGGCCTCCTGGATGTTGCGATTGGTGGCCGCCATGACGCGGATGTCCACTTTGATGGGCGTGGTACCGCCCAGCGGCAGCACCTCTTTTTCCTGAATCGCGCGCAGCAGTTTCACCTGCATGGTCGGCGGCATTTCGGTGATTTCGTCGAGAAACAGCGTGCCGCCGGTCGCCGCTTCCAGTAATCCCTTTTTATCGACGGCGGCGCCGGTAAAGGCGCCTTTCGTGTGGCCGAACAGTTCGTTGGCCAGCAGCTCCTCGTTGAACGCGCCGCAATTGATGGCGAGAAAGGGTCCGGCGGCACGGGCGCTGTGGTAATGCAAGTAGCGGGCGAACAGCTCCTTGCCGGTTCCGGATTCGCCGCTGATCAGCACGTTGCAGTCGGTGGGCGCTATCTGGCGGGCGACCTCCATGAGCCGCTGCATTTCAGGATCCAGGGTGATGATCTTTACCTTGCCCTGGAAACTTTCGATCTGTTCGCGCAACGTCTGATTTTCACGACGCAGACGTATCTTTTCCATGGCTTCGGTGACGACCTTGCGCACCTCTTCCAGCCGGAACGGCTTGGCGATGTAGTAAAACGCGCCGTCCTTCATGGCCGTCACCGCCGATTCAAGCGTGGCGAAACCGGTGATCAGGATGACCTCGGTGTCCGGGTGGGATTCACGGCACTTTTGCAGAATCTGCATGCCGTCCACCTTCTCCATGCGCAGGTCGGTCAGTACGATATCGAAGGACCGCTTTTCCAGATGCGCCAGAGCATTGGTGCCGCTCTGGGTGGCAACCACGTCGTAGCCATCCTTTTTCATCACATGTTCAAGATTCTTCAGGGCGACCTTCTCGTCGTCCACGATCAGCAGTTTCCCGCGACTAGCCATGAGGCACCGTTTCTTGTGTGCCGGCCAGCGGCAGCCGCAAGCAAAAAGTCGTGCCCTTTCCGGGATGGCTGTCCACCATGATACAGCCGCCGTGTTGTTCGACGATTTCGTAAACGATGAACAGACCGAGCCCCGAGCCCTTGCCGACTTCCTTGGTGGTGAAAAAGGGGTCGAAGATCCGCGGCAACACTTCCGGCGGGATGCCATGACCGCTGTCATGGACCTCGATATCCACCATCTCTCCACGGTTCTCGCATTTGCCGAAGGATTGATAATGCTTGTCGGACTTCCCAAGTCGCTTTGTCTGAAGCATGCCGTTTGACGGCCGTGAGACGGATCTCTCCCGCGTTATTCAACGTCTCAACGGCGTTCTTGATGAGATTGAGCAGGGCTTGTTGCAGGCGTTGCTTGTCGGCTTCGATGGCGAGATCCATGGGAATGTCCACCGTCAGCGCCACCTGTGGAGGGATCTGTCCTTTGAGAAAGCGCACGGTCTGGTTCGTCAACCGCAGCAGGTTTACCGTTTCTTTTTTGAATTCGCGATCACCGGCGAAGTCGAGCAGCGAGCGCACGATGTTGCGGGCCCGAATCGTCTGTTCATCAATCTGCTCCAACAGTTCTTTTTTGTGTTGCAGGTCGGCTTCGCCTATCTCCTCCGTCAGGATTTGGCAGGAGGTGGAGATGTTCGATAACGGATTATTAAGTTCGTGGGCCACGCCGGAAAGCAGCGTGCCGAGGGAGGCCAGTTTCTCCGAGCGCAGCAGGTGCTTTTGCCGCAGCTCCAGCTCCTGCAATACGTGATTGAACGCCGCGGTCAGCGAGGCGATTTCGCGGTCCGAGGCGGCGATGTCGATTTTATTGAGTTTCCCGGCGGCCACTGCCTCCATGCTTTCTTCCGTTTCCTTCAAGGGACGCACGATCATGCTGGAGAGCAGGCGTCCAATAGCCACGATGAGCAGTGTCAGGGCAATAATGGAGATGACGAGGTTGCTCCGGTGCCGATCCAGGGAGGACTGTAGTTGCCGCCGCTCGGCGCGGGCGATTTCCTCGGCGGTGGTCACGATTTCCTTGCCGGATTTGCGGATATTTTGCGCCAGCAGCTCATTTTTCCTGCCACCCTTGGCGTAAGTGGCCATGAGGCTGGCGTAGTTTTTCAACTCGGCGTGCAGTGCTTCCAGCCGCGACGGGGGCAACAGATCGGCGAAATCGGCTGCATTCTGATCCAGTCGATCGAGTGCCAGCATCGAGTAGTGGACATTTTCCTGGTAGTCGACTGACTGGTGGTAGAGAAAGTAATTTTTTTCAAACCGCCGTATTTCAAGTGCCGCATCGAAAAAATCGGATACCCGCTCGCGGGTCAGCACCTTTTCCTTGATCAAACTGAGCTCTACAAACGCATACAGGGACAGGCCGACGATCAGGGTTCCCACGGCGTAATACCCGAAGGTGATTTTCCCCCGTAGCGAAGTCCGAGGTTTCATCTGGTGTTCATTTCATTATTAACATTGCATTAAGAAACAGTTAATCATGTATTAACTAAATATGCTAAATGTATTGAATTATATGGATATTTATAAATTCTTTGTCCATGTTGAAGCTTTGGATAAAAACTATGTTGTGTAATGCAACAATTCCAGGATCATGATTTTACCTCCGCTAACAAAAAATAATAACTATTTCATTTAGTTATATTTACACACGGAATTGGCATGGGATATGCCTTATGTAACGCATCTTCACCAAAAATTCACATAGATTTTACATATAAGACAATGAACCGTAAGGATAAATTTGAGAATTTCCCATTGCCAACTGCCAGTGCAGCCACCGGCTCACCAGGCATGGCGCTGGAGCGGCAGGTTCTGCTGGGTCTGGAGGGCGATCGCCTGGATGAGCACGTTTTGGTCTGTGCGGCCAATCTCTGCCAGAGGGTCCATGCCGGCCTCGAAGTTCTGCTGATTTCCGACAACGAGGAATTGCCGGCACGACTGGCGCGGTTCTTCAAGGATCTACGTGCCGCGGGTATCGGTTATCGCTTCTTCCGCAAACAGGGCGACCTCGGATGGGAAATCGTTCGTTACGTGAAGACAAGCAAGAACATTGCGTTTGTCGTGGTGGAATCACTGGAGGGCCGGGAGGGGAAGCGGGGGCAGGTCAGGCCCTGGCGCCTGTTGGCCTGCCCGGTGGTGGTGGCGACGGCGAAACCGGTTTCTTATTTTTCAAAACGTTTTTACACAAGAGGGGAAAACATGTTCAAGAAAGGCAAAGGTAAGCAGACAGGGCGGTTACTGGGGTTTGGCGCATTGACGGCGGTGCTCTACTGGGTGCTGTTTTACCACGAATCCCTGGTTCTGGGGATTTCATCGCAGGGGAAATGGGCGTTCTGGGCGCCCGTGACGATCGCATTTGTCATTTCGTATACGCATGGAGCGTTCACCGGCGAGTTTTGGGACATGCTGGGCGTGAAGGCGAAGAAAGCCTGATGGTCCTGACTAAAGATATCATCGCCGGAGAGGCACAGTAAGTGGAAACAGCGATCAATTTCATCGATCTCGACGCCGCCAACGTCGCGTTTCTGTTCATTGTCGGTTTTATCGGCGGCATGGTCAGCGGTTTCATCGGTTCGGGAGGCGCCTTCGTGCTCACACCGGCGATGATGAGCATAGGAGTCCCGGGCATCGTGGCCGTGGCCACCAACATGTGCCACAAATTTCCCAAGGCGCTGGTGGGCGCCATCAAACGGGCCAAGTACGGCCAGGTGGATGTCAAACTCGGCCTCGTCATGGGCGCTTCGGCCGAGGCGGGGGTGTTGTACGGCGTGCATATTCAGGAATCCATCAAACGCGCCTTCGGTGAAGCCGGTTCCAGCCTGTACGTCAGCGTGGCGTTTGTCGTGGTGCTGGCCGTCGTCGGCGGCTACGTGTTGCGCGACGCCGTGAAGATCTACCGTTCCGGCAATTACCACGAAGAAGAACAGGCCGGCCGGCTGGCGCGCTGGATCCAGTCTATTCATATCCCGGGCACGATGGTGTACTTCAAAAGCGCCAAGGCGAAGATTTCAGTTCTCGTCACCATCCCGCTCGGTTTCGCCACCGGCATGCTGGCGGCGACCATCGCGGTGGGGGGGTTCGTGGGCGTGCCCTCGATGATATACGTGCTGGGCGTGCCGTCCATGATGGCCTCGGCCTCGGAACTGGTGGTCGCTTTCGTCATGGGCCTGGGTGGCACCATCAAGTTTGCCTGGGGCGGTTACGTGGACATCCGGCTTGTCATGATCATTCTCGCGGGCTCGCTGTTCGGCATCCAGCTGGGCGCCATCGGCACGACCTACATCAAACCGTTCATGATCAAGGTTGTGATGAGCGTCATCATGATGACGGTGCTGATATCCCGCGCCCTCGTGATCCCGGTCTACCTGTCCGAGCTCAATCTTATTGCGACGCTTGCGCCGGAGACGGCGAAGCTTCTGAAGAACGTCAGCTTCGGTGTGATGGTTGTGGCGCTGTTGCTGGGCGCGGGTATCGTGCTGCGCGCCTTGTTGCAGGGCATGCGCGAGCACAAGCGACAGCACGCGGTGCTGGAGGAGGCAACGGCCACGGACTGATAAATTGCCTGCCGAGGCGGCGAGAGAAAAGGGGATGAACAAGTTGTTCATCCCCTTTTTCTTTTGCGGCCGCGAGATACGGCTTGTGCCCCTGCGCTTACGCGGGCGCTTGAGATATGGCGTGCGTTTCCCCGGCATTCGGCTCGGCGCGCGCAAGGCGTTGCGTGATTTCCTTCAGCGCCGCGTCCTCGGAGGCAAAAATGTTGTCCTGGCCGATCTTGTCGACCAATCCGGTTCGCTGCATGACGTCGATCACGTTACCTTTGATGCTGCAGAAAACCAGCGCGATTTTATTCTGGTTCAGTCTGTCCAGCAGATTTTTCAGCATCTCCACGCCCGAGGCATCCAATCCGTTGATTCCGTTCGCCACCACCAGAATGTATTTCAGGTCCGGATCATGGGCGACGAGGAACAGGGTCGATTCCTCGAAATAGTTCACGTTGGCGAAGTACAGCTGTCCGTCGAATCGTATCGCCGTCACTTGCGGGTGAAGCTTGGGCAGGTTGAATCGCTCGGCGTTCCGCAGCATGCCGTCCTTGTCGAGACCCAGCAGGACGATGCGCGGTTTCATGGTGCGGAAGAGAAACAGTATCAGGGACAGGGTAATGCCCGTGAGAATGCCGTTCTGGATGTTCGGGGCAAACGCCAGGGTGGCGAAGAACGTGATCACGGCGGCGATGCCGTCCGGCTTGCCCGCGATCCAGGACTCCTTGATGGTTTTGAAATTGATGAGGCCGATGACCGCCATCATGATGATGGCCGCCAGCACCGGTTTGGGCAGGTGGTGCAGCAGCGGCGTGAAGAACAGCAGGGTCAGCAGTACGGCCAGCGCGGTGAAGACCGAGGACATGCCGGTGCGCGCCCCGGCCGCCAGGTTGAGCGCCGAACGCGAGAACGAACCGCTGACGGGCATGGCGTGGCTGAACGCGGCGGCGACTTTCGCCAGGCCCTGTCCGATCAGTTCCTGGTTTTCGTTCCAGCGGGTGCGTGTCTTGATGGCGATGATCTTGGCGCTCGACATGGCCTCCATGAAGCTGATGACGGCGATGACGAAAGCCGTCGGCAGCATGTGTATGCTGGCTTTCCAGTCCACCGGCGGAATGCTGAGGCCGGGGAGACCCTGCGGGATGACGCCGACGATGCTTGCCGCCGACGCCCTCGAAATCGATGGCGTAACTGATGAAGGTGGTCAGGACGACGACAATCAGTACGCCGGGCAGTTTCGGCGCGAATTTCTTGAGCAGCGTCATCAGCGCGAGCGAGCCCAGGCCGAAGAGCAGGGACTCGAGGTGCATGGCATCGATGTTTTCGATGACGTGCAGAATGTCGGTCATGAAATGCTGGGTGTTTTTCAGCGACAATCCGAGCATCGGCGGAAGCTGCGATAAACCGATGATGATGGCGGCGGCGTTGATGAAGCCGCGCAGGACCGGATAGGACAGAAAATTCAGCAGCACGCCCATGCGCGCCAGCCCCAGGCCGATCTGGACCAGACCGGACAGGAGCGCCATCAGGATGACATAGGCATAAAACTGTTCGCGTTCCGTAGGCGGCGAGCGGCATGATGCTGGCCGCGGTGAGCAGCGACGTCATGGCCACCGGTCCGGTGGACAACAGCAGCGATGAGCCGAAGAGTGCGCCGACGATCACGGGTATGAGTGTCGCGTACAGTCCGTAATAGGCGGGTACCCCGGACAATTGCGCGTAGGCAAGGGACTGCGGGATGGCGACAAGCGCAACCGTCAATCCCGCGATCAGGTCGCTTTTCAGCGTATGCCGGTTGACCTGCGGCCACCAGTGCAGAAACGGAAAAAGGCGCTGCCAGACGGTGTTGCGATTAGAAACGGCAAGCTGATTCATGGCGGAATTTAATTAGGTTCGTTGCCGGACTAGTTCAATTCACGATTATTTCGGTGGCATCACCGGACACACGATGTTGAGCGGGCAGTCCACTTCGTGATTGTTGCCGAGCGCCTTCCAGACGTGATCCAGCGCCTGATCCTCGGTGCGGAAGAAGCGGCCCGACCCCAGTTTCTCGTACAGGCCGGTGCGCATGAACACATCCAGGACCTGTTTCTTGAGGCCGGTGAACAGCAACTGGATGCCAGTTGTCGAGGCGCTCCGCCAGTGTGCGACATCATTTCCTCGCCGGAGGCATCGATCTGGTTGATGCCATCGCCGATCACGATCACGTATTTCAGGTCGGGTTTGGCGGCGATGCGCTCCAGTACCTTGTCTTCGAAGTAGCTGGTGTTGGCAAAGTACAGTGAGCCGTCGAAACGGATGATGGCTATGTTCTCGCAGGCTTGCAGGCCATACATCTCGGCGTCGCGCAGCGTGCCGTCGGCGTGGCGCGCCAGCACCGCAATGCGCGGCTGCATGGTGCGGTACAGGTACAGGATCAGCGCCAGACCGGCGCCGATCAGAATGCCCTTGTCGAGGTGCGGGGCAAAGGCCAGCGTCAGCACGAAGCTGACGACGGCGACGATGCCGTCCTGTTTGTTGGCCAACCAGGCATGCTTGACGGCCTTGACGTTGATCAGACCGACGACCGCCATCATGATCACGGCCGCCAGCGTGGCTTGCGGCAGGTGATAGAGCAGCGGCGTGAGCCACAGCAGCGTGACCACGACGATCACGCTCGTCACCACCGACGCGAAGCCGGTAATCGCGCCGGCACTGATATTCACCGCCGAGCGCGAGAACGAGCCCGAGGTGGGATAGCTCAGGGTGAGGCTGCCGACGATGTTGCCGATGCCCTGGCCGATCAGCTCCTGGTTGGCGTCGAGTCGCTGGCGGGTCTGGTGGCCATGGCCTTGGCGATCGAGATCGCTTCCATGAAGCCGAGCAGCGAGATGGTGATCGCCGCGGAGAGCAGCTGCAGAATGACGCCGAGATCGAACTTCGGCAGCGCGAGGGATGGCAGACCCTTGGGGATGTCGCCGACGACGTTGCCGCCGCCGTTCAGCACCAGTTTCTCGCCGTCCACGCTGCGAATGCGCCACAGGTGGCCATCGCTTGTCGGCACCTTCGGGTACGTGACCATGCAGATAGATAGTGGCCGGGTTGGCCATTTTCGCCCGCGACATGTTCGAACCGGTTCTTCTTGATTTCCTCGATGTCGGCCTTGACGGTCTTGATGCGGCGCTCGCGCTTCAGTTTGAGGGTGTCGAATGCATGCTGGGCGAGCAGGGTTCGTGAGTCGTCGGTGCCGAAACTGCGCTAGTGTGCTCCCGGTATTTCGTTTCGGCGTCGACAATCGCCTTGTCGAGTTCCGGAATCTCGCGCTTGAGCGCGAGTCTCATCGCGCACCACTTCCTGCACGGCCTCGTTCCCGATCTGGTCGAGCGTCACGGTCTCCAGATGCTCGAAATGGATGAGCCAGGCCAGGACGGTGGTGACGGCCACGGCGATCAGCACGTTGGGAATGCGCGGATTCACGCGCCGCAGCACGATCATGATGGCGAACGCACCCACGGCGATGAAGAACGTCGGCCAGTGGATCTGGCTGGGCACAGCGACCAGCGTGTTCCAGACGGTCTCGTAATGGTGCGCGGCCTTTTCGGCGCGCACGCCGAAGATTTTGTCGAGCTGCGAGGTGGCGATGATGATCGCGGCGGCGTTGGTGAAGCCGATGATCACCGGGTGCGACAGGAAGTTCACCACCACGCCGAGCCGCAGCAGCCCGAGGCCGAGCTGGAACAGGCCGACGATCAGCGACAGGGTGATGGCATAAGGCCACGTAACCCGGGCTGCCGCTGGCCGCGATCGGTTCGAGTGCCGCGGCGGTCAGCAGCGAGACCACCGCCACCGGTCCGGTCGCGAGTTGACGCGAGGAGCCGAACAGCGCCGCCACCATCGGCGGCAGGAAGGCGGCGTACAGGCCGTAGTAGGCGGGCAGTCCGGCGAGCTGGGCGTAGGCCATGGACTGCGGGACCAGCACCAGCGCCACGGTGATCCCGGCGATGATATCGGCGCGCAGTATCTTGCCGTCACGTAGTTCGCCCATCCAGTTCAAAAAAGGAAACAGGCGACGTAGCCGCCCGTTGGTCAAAGCACGGCTTGGTACACTGGCCATGAATGGTTATCCGGTGTGAGTATATTTTGGTGCAGCCTGAAGCAATCACGTGACCGGCGTGCCGTATAATTTGCGAGCCGCGCCGCCGTGAGAGCGGCGGCGTCGCCATAGCGCGAACCGTCGGAAGCGACAATGAAGCGTCGTCCCGCGAGCTCCGCCGCGCGCGGCACCACGAGCACGTTGCACGCGCGTGGCCGATGACGCGCACGGTCGACGGACCGACCATCAGCCGCGCCAGCCCATGGCGGCCGCGCCGGCCCATGATGATCAGATCGGCCTGCATCTTTTCCGCCTGGCTGACGATTTCCTGGTAGACCTGGTTGCCCTGGGTCGCCTCGCTCTCGCACGCCACGCCGGCGGACGCGGCCTGCTGTTGCACATCGTCGAGGTAAGCACGAGCGGTATTCAGCTCCTTGGCGATCAACTGTTCACCCATGGCGTAAAGTTCGGCATCGCCGCCGGCGACCACGCTGACCGCGCGCAAACGGGCGCCGCACTTGCTCGCCATGCGCAAGGCTTCGCGCACGGCGCCGGCGCTGTACTCCGAGCCGTCGGTGGCAAGCAGAAAGCGCTCGAAGCGGCCGAGCGGCGAGAGTTGCGGGGTGGCCGGAGAGGCCACCGTATCGGGAGAGAATGCCGTGGTCGCCGAGGTGGCAAGCACAGCCTCACGGCGTGAGGCACTGATACCGGTCCACAGGGCGGCAAATACGATGGCCGCGCCGCTCGCGAGCGCTGCAATCAGCACCACGAAGCTGATGTTCAGCAGGGCGCCAGGAAGATGGGGGGCGAGCTTGTCGATGAGATCGAGTTCCGACAGGTACACGGGAATGGCGATGGCGCGTGAGAACATCACCAGCACCATGATCACGCCCATGACCATCTTGATCATGTGCGGCTTCACGTAGGTGGTGCCGATCGCGCCGAGTTGGATGCCGAACAGCGACCCGGCAAGAATGATCATGGCGAGGCGGATATCCACGAGTCCGCTCCAGGCATACTTCATCGACCCACCCACGCCCATGACGAAGGCGGTTACCAGCTCGGTGGCGGAGGCCATGAGCGCGGGCGCGCCGAGCACGTAGTGCATGGCCGGGACGCCGATAAAACCGCCCACGGCGATGGTCGCCGCGAGCATGCCGGTGGCGAATCCGAGCGGGATAGTGAACAGAACCGAGACGCGGGCGTTGAGGCTCTTGAAATAGACCATCGTGCCGGGAATATGGATCGTCTGGACCCAGCGGGCGAGACGCGCAACCTTTTCCGGTTCGTCACTCGTGGTCAGTGCGCGTTTTCATCGCATCCCACAGCACGTAGCTGCCGATGATGCCGAGTATGATGACGAAGGCGAGGCTGACGTAGAGGTTGGATCCGGCGTCGCCGAAGCGTTGATGGATCATTTGCTGGATATGTGCTCCGTAGCAGCACCCCGGCCTCGGCCGAGACGCCGATCACGAGTCCGAGCTTCACGTCCACCTGGCCGTACTTGGCGCGCTTGATCGGCGCCGACCAGGGCCTTCGGGAATTTGTGGCAGATGTTGGAGGCCACGGCGACGATGCCGGGCACGCCCATGCTCATCATGGCCGGCGTGAGCACGAAGGCGCCGCCGGATCCGATGAAGCCGCTGACCAGGCCGCCGATGAAGCCGACGACCAGAAGATAGGTGACGTCGAGCGCGTTGAGCGGGATGAAATTCGTTGCCGTTGCCAGATCCACGCCGCCTCCTTATTTCTTGGCCTTGATGCCGAGGGTGTCCCAGAAGTGGGAGGTAAAGGATCCGTGGAAATAGGAAAACACGAAGGCGATCACGATAGGAGCGATGAAGTACCAGCCGCCCTGCGAGGTGAAGGCGAGGATGGAGTCCTCGAAAAAGTACAGCAGAAAATATAACACCAGCGATATGAACCCGTAGACTGCGACGCGCGTTATCATCTTGCCGCCGCTGTGCGAAGTCGGATCAGTCATGTGAGCCCCTTATTTTGTTCGGTGAGTTATCCTTTAAATTATTATCGTCCGGTTACCCGTGCTGCATCAGCCGCGCTTGAGCAGTATTTCCAGGACAAAGGTGGTTGCTACCGAAGTATGCCAGCCAAAAGCAGAACGAAATCTGCCGAGGGTCCAGTGAATTGCCAGACACCCGCGCCGGCACCACGGTGACCGGCGACGAGTACTCGGACGAGAGTGACCGGCACATTTACCAGGTGCAGGACCTTGGTGGCCACGGAACCGAGCAGCAGGCCTTCGAGGGCACCCCGGCCATGGCTGCCCATGACCACCTGATCGCAGCCCAGAGCCTGGGTCATCCTGGCGATGGTCGGGGCCACCTCGCCGTGCTCGATGTGCGTCGTGTAGGCAATGCCGGCGGCGTCCAGGATCGCCTGCGTGGAAGCGAGGGCCGCCTGGCTGTACTCCCGGGCCATGGTGGCGAGCTCATCCTCGCGCAGAAAACGCTTCACCTCCCAGTCTTCGGCCCGGGCCTGCACATTGAGCAGATGAATCTCCATTACGCCCACATCCCTGACGAAACCGATCAGGTAACGCGCCGCATTCTCCGAACTGGCTGAGCCATCCACGGGAAGCATTATCTTGTGCATGATGTAACCCTCCGAATCAGAAAATCGATAATATACCCAATCCAATGAGATCGAACCTGGTCATGGCCGTCGCCACGAAATTGCCGATATTCCTCGCCGTCGGCCTGTTATTCGCATCCCCCGCCCACGCCGCCGAAGCCCCGGCCCTGCTTGGCGTTCCCGTCGAGTTCATTCTGTTTGCGCTGACTTTGCTGGGCGTGGCGCTGTTCCATCATCACACCCTGGCGGTGGCGCTGTCCGGGCTGTTCACGATTACGCTCTACAAGCTGCTGGTCACCGGCTTCCATGCCGGCAGCGGTCTTGCCGGATTGCTCGGGCACCTGCAACACGAATGGGTGGTGCTGACCAACCTGCTTGGACTGCTGCTGGGATTTGCGCTGCTGTCGCGCCACTTCGAGGAAAGTCACATACCGAAGATACTGCCGCGCTGGCTGCCGGACGACTGGAAGGGCGGCTTCATGCTGCTGGTGATGGTGTTCGTGCTGTCTTCGTTCCTGGACAACATCGCCGCCGCGCTGATCGGCGGCACCGTGGCCGCCAGCGTGTTTCACCGCCGCGTGCACATCGGCTATCTCGCCGCCATCGTCGCCGCCTCCAACGCCGGCGGCTCAGGCAGCGTGGTGGGCGATACCACCACGACCATGATGTGGATCGACGGAGTGAATCCCGTCGATGTTCTCCACGCCTATGCGGCGGCGATCGCGGCGCTGCTGTTCTTCGGCGTGTTCGCGGCGCGGCAGCAACAGGCTTTTGCCCCGATCCAGAAGGATGCCAGCGCCGGCGTCCGGGCGGACTGGGCGCGGGTGGCCATCGTGGTGTGGATCCTGGCCGCGGCCATCGGCACCAATGTCATCGTCAACACCCGCTACGCGGAATTCTCCGATGCCTTCCCGTTCCTCGGCGCGGCGGTATGGGTTGCGCTGCTGCTCGCCACGCCGCTGCGCAAGCCGGAGTGGAGTCTCATGCCCGAGGCCATCAAGGGCAGCGTATTCCTGCTGTCATTGGTGTTGTGCGCTTCCCTGATGCCGGTGGAAAAACTGCCCGTCGCCTCCTGGCAGACCGCCTTTGGCCTGGGCTTCATCTCGGCGGTGTTCGACAACATTCCGCTCACCGCCCTGGCTCTCAAACAGGGCGGTTATGACTGGGGAGTGCTGGCCTATGCCGTGGGCTTTGGCGGTTCCATGATCTGGTTCGGTTCTTCCGCCGGCGTGGCCCTGTCAAATCTTTTTCCGGAAGCCCGGTCCGTCGGCGCCTGGCTGAAGAGCGGCTGGCATGTCGCCGTCGCTTACATCATCGGCTTCTTCGTCATGCTGGCGGTGGTGGGCTGGCATCCGCATGCGCCGCATAAAACGACGCCGGCAATGCAGATGAACGTCCAGCCTCACTGAACCGGCCAACGCAGAAAAGCTTCAACGGTGCAGAATGACTTCCAGCACAAACTTGCTGCCGAAGTAAGCCAGCAGGAGCAGCGTGAAGCCGCCCAGGGTCCAGTGAATGGCCGGGCGACCGCGCCAGCCCAGGCGCCAGCGGCCGACCAGCAGGACCGCGTAAACGATCCACGCGAGCTCCGCCAGCACCATATGATGAGTCAACTTGAACGGCTGGCCGAAGATGGCTTCGGCAAAGAACGAGCCGCTGATCAGCGTGAGCGTGAGCAGGACGAAACCGAAACCGATCATCTGGAACATCACGCTTTCCATGGTCTGCATGGGCGGCAGCGCGCGGATGAATCCGCCCGGATGTTTGCTCCGCAGGTGGCGTTCCTGCATCAGCAGCATCAGACTCTGTGCCGCGGCCAGGCACATCAGGCTGTAGGCCAGGATGGCCACGACAATGTGCACCGCCGATGCGCTGGAGGCCAGAGGCAGAGACATGCGCCCGGGCCACAGCCACTCGACCAGCACCGTAAGGCCGGCAATGGGCATAATAAGGATGCCGAGGTTGTCGACCGGGCGAATGATGGAGGTGAAGATATACAGCGCCGCAATGACACAGGCCACGAGCGAGAACGCCGGCGTGAGGGCGAGATTCAGGCCATGTTCCTGCCACAGCCGCGTGTACAGCAGCGTCGCATGCAGCACGACCGCGCCGAGCCCGAGGCTCAAAATGCCGATTTTGGCGCTTCCGGTCACCACTTCCCCGCGCGCCAGACGCAGGCCAAGCAGTACCGCGGCGCTGAGATACAGCGCCAAAGCGAGGAAATTCATGACAGGATTGGTCATAATGTGTCGTCCTACTTCGTTCGTCTGGCCATGATCTGCGTCGCCCTACTGCGTTCGTCTGCCATAAAACGCCCGCATGATGGCACAGGTTGGCCCGCCTTTGAAGTGTAGAAGGGAGCATGTATGAGCATTTTGCAAAGGTATTCCCACCACAGATGAAAATCCGGATTCTGGGAGCCAGCGGCGGCATCGGCGCGCAGGCGCGCACGACGTCGATTCTGGTGGATCATGACATCCTCATCGATGCGGGCACCGGCGTCGGCGATCTCACGCTGGAGGAAATGCGCGCCATCGACCACGTGTTCCTGACCCATTCGCATCTCGACCACGTGACCATGCTGCCGTTCATGCTGGACACCGTGGGCGCCGACCGTCGCGAGCCGGTGCGGGTTTACGCGCAGGAAGCGACACTGACCACGTTGCGCACGCATCTTTTCAACGGCGAGCTGTGGCCGGACTTCAGCCGCATCCCGACTCCCGAAGCGCCGTTCATGACGTATCATGTCCTGCCGGCGGGCGGCGAGATGACGCTGAATCAGCGGCGCGTGCGCAGCATCCCGGTCACTCACGCGGTCCCGGCGGTGGGTTATCTGTTGAGCGGTGCCCGAGGGAGCCTCGCCTTCAGCGGCGACACCACGACGACGGAAGAATTCTGGAAGGTGCTGAACGCGACCGGCGATCTCCGGCATGTGATCGTCGAAACCAGCTTTTTGGACGCCGACGAGGAGCTCAGCCGGATTTCCAAACATCTGTGTCCTTCCCTGCTGGCGGACGAACTGAAAAAATTGAAACCGGGCCCACAGGTGCATATCACGCATTTGATGCCGGGCCGCGAGGATGACATCATGCGCGAAATCGCGCGGCATATTCCCAATAACACGCCGCAGCGGCTCGAACGGGGTCAGGTGTTTGAGCTTTATGAATATGTATCGTCAACGCAAGGACGCCAGGAAGAAAAGCGTAACAACGGTTAAAATAAAAACTGAGAATATTTATATGATTTTAATTCTTTGCGCTCTTGGCGTCTTGGCGGTTAAATTTAATCTAATATGTTCGACAATCTAAGCCAACGACTGCAAGCCACCCTCAAGCGTCTGCGCGGCGAGGGCCGGCTCACCGAAGAGAACATGCGCGAGACACTGCGCGAGGTGCGCATGGCGCTGCTCGAGGCCGACGTGGCGCTGCCGGTGGTGAAGGATTTCATCGAGCACGTGCGCGTCAAGGCCGCGGGGCAGGAGGTGCTGACGAGCCTCACGCCGGGGCAGGCGCTGGTCAAGGTGGTCAACGACGAGCTGGTCGCGCTCATGGGCGAGGCGAACGAGCGTCTGAATCTGGCGGTGCGTCCGCCCGCCGTGATTCTGATGGCCGGACTGCAAGGTTCCGGCAAGACCACGACCGTCGCCAAGCTGGCCCGCTTCCTGCAGGAGCGCGAGAAAAAATCCGTCATGGTGGCGAGCGCCGACGTGTATCGCCCGGCGGCCATCGACCAGTTGCAGAAACTTGCCGCCACGATCGGCGCGGAATTTTTCCCGAGCCGGCCCGACCAGAAGCCGGTGGACATCGCGCACGCAGGCCGTGGAAGAGGCGCGCAAGCGGCTCAAGGACGTGCTGATCTTCGACACCGCCGGACGTCTGCATGTCGATGCGGCCATGATGGAGGAGATCCGCGCGGTGCATGCCGCGATCCAGCCGGTCGAGACGCTGTTCGTGGTCGACAGCATGACCGGCCAGGATGCCGTCAACACCGCCAAGGCCTTCAACGAGGCGCTGCCGCTGACCGGCGTGATCCTGACCAAGACCGACGGCGATGCGCGCGGCGGCGCGGCCTTGTCGATCCGCCAGGTCACCGGCAAGCCGATCAAGTTCCTGGGCGTGGGCGAGAAGACCGGCGCGCTCGAGCCGTTCCATCCGGAGCGCGTGGCGTCGCGCATCCTCGGCATGGGCGATGTGCTCGGCCTGGTGGAGGAGGCGACCCGCACCGCGGACAAGGAAAAGGCCCAGGAATTCGCCCAGAAGCTGGCGAAGGGCAAGGGATTCGATCTCGAGGATTTCCGCGACCAGATGGCGCAGATGGAAAAGATGGGCGGCGTCGCGAGCCTGATGGACAAGCTGCCGGGCATGGGTGAGGTACCGGAGGCGGCCAAGGCGCAACTGGGCGACAAGCAGGTGAAGCAGCTGGTCGCGATCATCAACTCCATGACACCGCAGGAGCGGCGTTTCCCCGACATCATCCGCGGCTCGCGCAAGCGGCGTATCGCCGCCGGTTCGGGCACGCAGGTGCAGGACGTGAACCGCCTGCTCAAGCAATTCGATCAGATGCAGAAGATGATGAAGCGCATGGGCAAGGGGGGGCTGCAACGGATGTTGCGCGATGTCAAGGGCCGATTACCCGGTCTTCCCGGATGATATTCATCCAGATGATGCAGCGTATTTTTGTTTGAGTTGACGGAGTTAACAAACCGGCGCCGAGGGCGTATAGTTTTGCCTCCACGAGGGGACACGGGAAACGGAACCATGACAACGGAACATCAGAAACAATCGGCACTGCATCGAGCCAGAACGGCGGAACGCCGCTCCGTCACGCAGGAGATGGTGCAAAAACTGATTACCGAGCGGACCGAAATGCTGGCGCTGTACTGCCAGATGGCCGGGCTCGAACCGTACAAGAACAGCAAGAATTCGCGCGTCAAGCCGGCGCAGGAAATGCTTCAGAAGTTCTGCCAGGTGCTGGTGGATTACATCGCCGCCGGCCACTTCAGTCTTTACGAACGTATCGTCAACGGCACCGAACGCCGGCAGCAGGTTTCCAGCCTGGCTGAAAAGCTTTATCCGCAGATCGCCAGCTCCACCGAGGCGGCGCTGGATTTCAACGACAAATACGATTGCGGCGATCACTGCGAGATCGGCCTGTCGTTTGGCGACGACCTGTCACGGCTCGGTGAAATGCTCGCCTCCCGCATCGAGCTCGAAGACAAGATGATCAAGCACCTGATCGAAAGTCGCCGCGCTTCCTGAGTGATCCTCTGATTCAAGCAGTCGTTCGCCCTGAGCCAGTCGAAGGGTGAACGACAACTGCCGGGATTCAGAAATGATGTATCCGTTCGGTCTTCGACAAGCTCAAACCGAACGGAGTGACGAAGGGCTCAGGGGCTTCTAACCGCCGGTCATCGACATGAACCGGACGATTTTCTGAGGCTGTTCGCGGAAATCGTGTTTTTCCGGTTTGCGCGCGATCGCCGCCCGGATCGCGTTTTTCAATTCCTCATCGCCGATTCCCTGCCGTAGCAACGGACGCAATTCCACCTTGTCTTCCTGACCGAGGCAGAGATACAGCGCGCCATCCGCGGACAGGCGCACGCGGTTGCAGCCGGCGCAGAAGTGCTGCGAGATCGGCGTGATGAAGCCGATGCGCAGATTGGTGCCGGCCACGCTCACGTAACGCGCGGGACCGCCGCCCGGCATGACGGTCGGCACCAGCTCGAATCGTTCCGCCAGCCGGCGGCGGACATCTTCGAGACTCATGTAATGATCGCTGGCGGAGCGGCCGGTGTCGCCCATGGGCATGGTCTCGATCAGCCGCAGCGTGAAATCCTGCTCGATGCAGAATTGCACCATGTCGAGCGCGGCGTGCGCTTCGTCGGTCCCGAGCGCGGCGCGCTCGCGTGCGGCTGGGAAGGCGAGGGCCGCATGGCCGAGCCGGCGCAGATCGCCGCCGAGGCCGAGCGCTGGCTCGGCGCGCCGACGCTCGCGGGCGAAGTCGTGGTGGTGACGGCCGGCGGCACGCGCGAACCGCTCGATCCGGTGCGCGTGCTCGCGAACCGCTCCTCCGGGAAGATGGGCTACGCGATCGCGGCCGAGGCGGCGCGGCGCGGCGCCGAGGTGGTGCTCGTCAGCGGCCCGACGCGCGCTCGCGACGCCGGCCGGCGTGCGCCGCGTCGACGTCGAGACGGGCCTCGAGATGCGCGACGCCGTCCACGCCGAGCTGTCGAAGTGCACGGTCTTCATCGCCTCCGCCGCGGTCGCCGACTTCCGGCCGGCGACGCGCGCCGAGCACAAGATCAAGAAGGAGAGCCTCGGCGACGCCGACGGCCTCACGATCGAGCTGGTGCGCAACCCCGACATCCTCGCGGAGGTCGGGCGCGGCGAGCGGTCGCGAGCAGCGGCTCGTGGTCGGCTTCGCCGCCGAGTCGCAGGACCTCGTCGCCGCGGCGCGCCGCAAGCTCGAGCGCAAGCGCTGCGATCTGATCGTCGCCAACGACGTGTCGCGCGAGGGCGCCGGCTTCGACGGCGACACCAACGCCGTCACCTTCGTGTGGCCGGGCGGCGCGACCGAGGAGCTGCCGCTGCTCGCCAAGCGCGAAGTCGCCGAGCAGCTGCTCGACCGCATCGAGAAGCTGCGCGAGGCGCGTTCGTGAGCGGAGCGCTGCGCGCGCTCGCGCGTCGCGGTCGTGCTCGCCTTCTCGCTGCCGCGGCGCCCGCGCTCGGCGCGGGCCACCTGAACGCGATCCGCGTCGCCGGCACGATCAATCCCGCCTCGTCCGACTTCATCCAGCGCGCGATCGCGCAGAGCAGCGCCGACGGCGCGGTGGCGCTGATCCTCGAACTCGACACGCCGGGCGGTCTGGTCTCGTCGACCAAGGACATCATCCAGGCGATGCTCAACGCGAGCGTGCCGGTGATCGTCTACGTGTCGCCGCAGGGCGCCTGGGCCGGATCGGCGGGCACCTTCATCACGATGGCCGGTCACGTCGCGGCGATGGCGCCGGGCACCTCGATCGGCGCGGCGCATCCGGTCGGCATCGGCACGCCGGGCGGCGGCGGCGGCGGCGACGACGACGACAGAAGAAGCAGCAGGACGTCGCCGAGCGAGAAGGCGGAGAACCTGCTCGCGGCGTACATCGAGTCGATCGCCAAGGAGCGCGAGCGCAACGTCGAGTGGGCCTCGCAAGGCGGTGCGCGAGTCGGTCGCGATCACCGCGGACGAGGCGCTGAAGCTGAAGGTGATCGACCTCGTCGCGGCGAACCAGTCGGAGCTGCTCGACGAAGCTCGAACGGCCGCAAGGTGAAGGTGGCGGGCGCGCGAGCGCACGCTCGCGACCGCGGGCGCCGAGGTGCGGCGCATCGAGATGTCGCTGCTCCAGCGCTTCCTGCACGTGCTCGCGAGCCCGGACATCGCGGTGGTGCTGCTGATGGCCGGCCTGCTCGGGCTCTACGTCGAGTTCACCCAGCCGGGCCTCGTCGCGCCCGGCGTGCTCGGCGCCGTGTGTCTGGTCCTCGGCGCGATCTCGCTGCAGATCCTGCCGTTCTCGTGGCTCGGCCTGATCGTGTTCTTCGGCCGGCGTCGGGCTGCTCGATCGCGGAGGTGTTCGTCGCGTCGTTCGGGCTGCTCTTCCTGCTGGGCGTCGCGTGCCTGCTGGTCGGCGGCATGATGATCTTCGACCTGCCGGAGGTGTCCGATCTGCGCGTCTCGTTCTGGTCGGTGCTGGTGCCGGCGGTGACGGGGGTGGCGGCGTTCGCGGCGCTCGTGCTGGTCAGCGTCGGTCGCTCGATGCGCGCGGCGCCAGACGGCGGGGGTCAGCGAGATGATCGGGATGGTCGGACGCGCCGAGACCGCGCTCGCGCCCGAGGGCAGCGTCTTCGTGCGCGGCGAACACTGGACGGCGCTCGCCGACGAGCCGATCGCCGCCGGCGAGCGCGTCGAGATCGTGGCGGTCGACGGCCTGCGCCTGCGGGTGCGGCGGGCACCGCCGGAGCGTTAGGCTGCGCTCCCGACTTCGAGGGAGGGGCAACCATGATCTCGGTCCCGGTCATCGCGATCGCGCGTCTTCGCGGCGCTGCTCTTCGCGGGCGTCCGCGTGCTGCAGGAGTACGAACGCGGCGTCGTCTTCCGCCTGGGTCGCTACGCCGGCGTGAAGCAGGCCGGCCTCACCTGGATCATCCCGGGCGTCGACCGCATGGTGAAGATCAGCCTGCGCGAGATCGTGATGGACGTGCCGTCGCAGGAAGTGATCACGCGCGACAACGTCTCGGTGAAGGTCAACGCGGTGCTCTACTTCCGCGTGCTGCACCCCGAGAAGTCGGTGATCTCGGTCGAGAACTACCTCTACGGCACCTCGCAGCTGGCGCAGACCACGCTGCGCAGCGTGTGCGGCCAGGCCGAGCTCGACGAGCTGCTCGCCGAGCGCGACCAGATCAACCGCCGGCTCCAGGAGATCATCGACCAGCACACCGAGGCGTGGGGCGTGAAGGTGCGCGCCGTCGAGGTGAAGCAGATCGACCTGCCCGAGGAGATGAAGCGCGCGATGGCCAAGCAGGCCGAGGCCGAGCGCGAGAAGCGCGCCAAGCTGATCCACGCCGAGGGCGAGTTCAGCGCCTCGCAGCGCCTGAAGGACGCCGCGCACGTGCTCTCCGAGGAGCCCGCGGCGCTGCAGCTTCGCTATCTCCAGACGCTCACCGAGATCGCGACCGAGCGGAACTCGACGATCCTGTTCCCGCTCCCGATGGACCTGCTGCGGCCGCTCTACCTCGCGAGTGAAGCGGCGGCGCGCAAGATGGAGCAGAGCAGCTGATGGCGCGCGAGCCCGAGGAGTCGCCCGAGGAGCGCGTCCGCAGGAGCGTCGCGCGCACGGTCGCCAACCTGACCGTGCTGCTGCTCTCGCTCGGCGTGCTCGGCGCGTGGGCGTACTTCGGCATCTACCAGCTCGAGCCCGGCCAGGCCGCGGTGATCCTGCGCTTCGGCAAGTACGTCCGCACCGAGTCGCAGCCGGGCCTGCGCTGGCACCTGCCGCCGCCGATCGAGGACCACGAGATCGTGAACGTCGCGTCGATCGACCGCGAGGAGTTCGGCTACGTGACCGGCGCCGCCGAGCCCACCGAGGAAGAGAAGCTCGAGGCGGCGATGCAGACCAGCGACGCCAACATCGTGCATCTCTCGTTCGTGGTGCAGTACCGGATCAAGGACGCCTTCCAGGTCGCGCTACCGGATCGCCGACCCGCGGCCGGTGCTGCGCGACGCGGCGCAGGCGGCCGTGCGCGGCGTGGTCGGTCGCAACACGATCGACGACGTGCTCTCCGAGAAGCGCGGCATCGTCGAGACCGAGACCCAGGAGACGCTGCAGCAGACGCTCGATCTCTACGAGTCGGGCCTCGCGGTGCTCGGCATCGAGCTGCAGGACGTGCAGCCGCCCGAGCCGGTGCGCGCCGCCTTCGACGACGTGCTCGGCGCCGTGCAGGACCGCAACCGCGCCGTGAACGAGGCGCAGGGCTACGCGAACGAGGTGCTGCCGAAGTCGCGCGCCCAGGCGGTCGAGCTGGTCGAGAGCGCGCGCGGCTACAAGGACGCGAGCATCGCCGAGGCGACCGGCGACGCCTCGCGCTTCCGCGCCATCGCCACCGAGTACCAGAAGGCGCCCGACGTGGTGCGCACGCGGCTCTTCCTCGAGACGATGGAGCAGGTGCTGCCGTCGGTGCGCACCGTGATCGTCGAACCGGGCACGGCGGTGATGCCGTACCTGCCGCTCGACCCGCGGGCGCAGCGACACGGGGCGCGCAGCGCCCGGCGCTCCGGAGCAGGAGGGCGGCGAAGTGAGGCGCATCCTCTTCGCGCTCCTCGTCCTCTCGGCGATCTTCGCGGCGCTGGTCTGGGCTGGCGAAGTCGGCGTCGGTCCCGTCGTCATCACGCGCGAGGGCGAGCAGAAGGTCGTGCTGCTCTTCGGCTCGCCGGTCTCGGTGCAGACCGAGCCCGGTCTCTCGCTGCGCGTGCCGTTCGTCTCGAACGTGCTGACCTTCGACCGCCGCTTCCTCTACTTCAACTCCGAGCCGCAGCAGATGCAGACGCGCGACGCCGAGCGCCCGGTGGTCGACCACTACGTCGTCTGGCGCATCGCCGATCCGCTCAAGTTCTTCGCGTCGTTCCCGTCCGGGCATGAGCCAGGCCGAGGCGCAGATCGACCGCGTCACGCGCTCGGACCTGCGCGAGGTCGTCGGCACCAAGACGCTCGCCGAGGTCGTCACCACCGAGCGCGAGCAGGTGATGAAGGCGATCACCGAGAAGAGCGCCGCGTCGCTCGCGGAGTTCGGCATCGAGGTGCGCGACGTGCGCATCAACCGCACCGAGCTGCCGGCCGGCACCGAGGAGAACGTCTACGCGCGCATGCGCAGCCAGCGCGAACAGCTCGCGCGCAAGTACCGCGCCGAGGGCGACCAGGAAGGGCGCCGCATCCGCGCCGAGGCCGACCGCGACGCGCGCGTGACGGTCGCCGACGCGCAGCGCGACGCCGAGATGCTGCGCGGCGAGGGCGAGGCCGAGGCGGCGCGCATCTACGCCGAAGCCCACGCGCATGGCGCCCGAGTTCTACGGCTTCGTGCGCCGCCTCGACGCGTACAAGAAGACGATCGGCGACAAGACCACGCTGGTGGTGCCGCCGAGCAACGACTTCTTCGAGCTGCTCCAGAGCTACCGAGCGCGAAGACGCGCCGCCCTGAGACGCCTCAGCGCGGCATGCGCCAGATCTGCGAAGGCGCCGAAGGCCGAGGAAGGCACGCGACGATCCCCAGGGCGTTGCCGCCGCCGACGTGACGCCCTGGGTCGCGAGCGTGCCGCCGTACTGGCGCACCATGTAGAACAGGAAGATCGCAGCGACGCCCTGGAGCGCCGGGACCGCGAGGCTGCGGGTGCGCTCGACGCGCAGCGCGAGCGGCAGCGCCAGCACCACGAAGACGAAGCGATGCGAGCGGCTCCGCGATCCGTTCGTGGAGCAGCGCTTCGGCGCGCACGAACTCGGTGTCGCCGGGCTCCTGCTGGGCGCGGTACTCGCGCAGCTCGCGCGATCGAGAGCGCCGAGACGCCGACGTCGAGCAGCGCCTCCTCGTCGGGCAGGTCGATCTCGGCGTCGGCGAGGTGCTGGTACTCCGAGGGCGCCGACGGCGTCGTCGGGATCGAAGCCGCGCATCACCGCGTCGGCGAGGTGCCAGCGGCCCGCCTTCGCCCATCGTCGCACGCGCGGCCTGGATCGTGCGCAGCAGGCGCCCGCGGTCGTCCAGCTCGAAGATCGCGACGTCGAGCAGCGCGCGCGCGGCCGGGTCGGCGTCGCGGACGTTGTAGATGGTGTGGCCCTTGTGATACCAGAACGAACCGCGGCGGAAGGTGACCTCGCCGCCGTCGCCGTCGTGGCGGCGCGAGGCCTCGTGGGCCTGGACCGCGACCGTCTCGTTCAGCAGGAGCGCGAGCCCCGAGATGACGCCGGCCGCGACCAGCACCGGGACCAGCACGCGCAGCGGCGAGACGCCGCCGGCCTTCATCGCGAGGATCTCGTAGCGCGCGCGCCGCCGTGCCGACCGAGAGATACGCTGCGGCGAAGGCCGAGGCGGGGATCAGGATCGGCAGGTGCTTGTGGGGGATGCGCAGGATCAGGACGAGCCAGCGCGTCGACGAAGCCGTTCGAAGCGCCGACCACGTCGCCGAAGTCCGCGAGCAGCTCGATCACGCCGATCAGCGACGATCAGCGCGACGAGCACTCCCAGGAACGTGACGACGAAGCGGCCGAGCAGGTAGCGCGAGAGAACGCCCACGGGCGCGGAGGCTAGCATTGCGGGTCGTACGAGGCAGTGCAGCGCTCGATCGCAGTCCGCGTCGCGCGGTCCTCACGATCGGCAACTTCGACGGCCTGCACATCGGCCATCGCCAGATCCTGCGAACGGTGATCGACCGCGCGCGCGCGCACGACGGCGAGGCGGTCGTCTACACCTTCGATCCGCATCCGCGCAAGGTGCTGCAGCCCGGATCGCGCGCCCTCGCTGCTCACCACCACCGAACAGAAGCTCGAGCTGCTCGCCGCCGCGCAGATCGATCTCGTCGTGCTCGAGCCGTTCACGCGCGGAGTTCGCCAAGACGACGCCCGAGACGCTTCGTGCGCGAGCACGTGCACGCGCACATCGCGCCGCTCGAGGTCTACGTCGGCTACGACTTCCACTACGGCCGCGATCGCGCCGGCTCGATGCGGCTGCTCACCGAGCTCGGACCGCGGCTCGGCTTCGCCGTCACGATCATCCCCGAGGTGACGATCGGCGGGCGCGACGTCTCGTCGAGCCGCATCCGCGAACTGCTCGCGGCCGGCGACGTCGAGGAGGCGAAGCGCATGCTCGGGCGCTCGTTCGCGGTGCGCGGCACGCGTGGTCGCGGGCGACCGGCGCGGCCGCACGCTCGGCTTCCCGACCGCGAACCTCGCCGCCCGAGAACGAG
The DNA here is from genome assembly GCA_963750625.1 of uncultured Gammaproteobacteria bacterium. Classification (GTDB taxonomy): domain Bacteria; phylum Pseudomonadota; class Gammaproteobacteria; order Acidiferrobacterales; family Sulfurifustaceae; genus Sulfuricaulis. Next base: position 120,249 of record CAVVRV010000033.1, read on the forward strand.
GTGATCCCGGCCCACGGCGTCTACGCCGGCCACGTGCGGCTGCTCGACGACGGCACGCCGGCGGCCGGCACGCGCTTCGCCGCGGTCACCAACGTCGGGCGCCGGCCCACCTTCAAGGAGAACGACCCGGCGCTCGCCGAGGCGCATCTGCTCGACTTCAGCGGCGATCTCTACGGGCGCCGCATCGAGGTGTCGTTCGAGGCGCGCCTGCGCGGCGAGGAGCGCTTCCCGGGCCCCGATGCGCTGCGCGCGCAGATCGCGCGCGACGTCGAGGCGGCGCGCCGGAAGCTCGAGTCGCCGTGACGAGCCGACGCGCGCGCCCCGCCGCGCGCGGCGTCTGCGCGATCCGCGCCTGTGGCTCGGCATCGCGATCACCGCGGCGACGCTCGCGCTCGCGGCGCGCGGCGTCGACTTCCGCACGCTGCTGCGCGATCTGTCGCGCGCCAATCTGCCGCTGCTCGCTCGGGCTCTCGTTCCCGATCTATCTGCTGACGCTCTGGGTGCGCGCGCTGCGCTGGCGCCATCTGACCAACGCCGTGTGCGACGCGTCGCGGGGCGCGCTGTTCCGCGCCACGCCGATCGGCGCGCTCGCCAACAACGTCTTCCCGCTGCGCATCGGCGAAGTGGTGCGCGCGTTCTACCTCGCGCGCGAGACGCGCGCGGGCACCGCGGCGCTCTTCGGCACCGTGGTGCTCGAGCGCGGCATCGACGGCGTCGCGGTGCTGGCGATGGCGCTGCTGATCTTCGGCGCGCGCGGCGGCGCGCGACGACGGGGCGCTCGCGGTCGGCATCCCGCTGCTGGCGGGCGCGGCGCTGCCGCTGGCCGGCGTGGTGTGGCTGCGCGTCGCGCCGGAGCAGGTCGTGCGGGTGATGCGCGGCGTGCTCGGCGTCGCTGGGCGGGCGCGGCACGGCGTCGATCGAGCGGCTGATCCGCCGCATGGCCGAGGGACTCGGCTCGCTGCAGGGCGGCCGCCATCTCTGGTGGGTCGCCTGGCACTCGGTCGCTGATCTGGACGGTGCTCGGCGTCGCGCCCTTCCTGGTCGCGATGCGCGCGCTCGGCATCGACCTCGGCTCGCTCGAGCGCACGTCTCGGCGGCCTTCGTCACGCTGACGGCGGTGGGGATCGCCGTCGCGCTGCCCTCGGCGCCCGGCTTCCTCGGTCCCTATCACCTGGCGGCCCGCGAGGCGCTGCGCCGCTTCGGGGTCACCGAAGAGCTGGCGCTGGCGCTCGGGACGCTCTCCCACGCCGTCTTCTGGGTCACCACCACCGGCATCGGGCTCGCCGTGCTGCGCTTCCGCGGCACCCGTCTCGACGAGCTGGCCGACGCCGCTTCCGCCGACGCCGATCAAGTTCCCTCCTCAGCCCCGCCGATAACCGACCGGGAATGCAGGACTTTCGCGGATCCGCAGCGGTCCGCGCCAAGGTCGCCAGAGGACGGCGGTTTTGGCGCCAGGCCGGCGCGGGTCCGCGCGCGCGAAGCAGCAGGAGAGGGGACGCGGTGAACGAGCGGATCGGCGAGCTGCTCGTCCGTCAGAACATGCTGACGGCCGAGCAGTTGAAGCGCGCCCGCGACGAGGCGCGCACCAACGGCGCTCGCCTCGGCCACCAGATCACCAAGCTCGGTTACCTCCAGGAAACCGAGCTCACCGAGTTCGTCGCCAAGCAGTACGGGCTGCCGTCGATCGAACTCGCCGAGTTCGAGATCGATCGCGACGTCATCAAGCTGATCCCGGAAGAGGTGGCGATCAAGCACACCGTGATTCCGGTGAACCGCGCCGGCTCCACGCTGATCCTCGCCACCGCCGATCCGTCGAACATCTTCGCGATCGACGACATCAAGTTCCTCACCGGGTACAACGTCGAGGTCGTCGTCTCCTCGGAAGAGGCGATCAAGGCCGCGATCGACAAGTACTACGACAAGTCCGCCTCGTTCGCGGACGTGATGTCGGACCTCGACGTCGAAGACCTCGAGCTGGTCCAGGACGAGGACGACGTCGACGTCGGCGAGCTGGCGCGCGAGTCCGAGGACGCGCCGGTCGTCAAGCTCGTGAACCTGATCCTCACCGACGCCGTCAAGCGCAACGCGTCGGACATCCACATCGAGCCGTACGAGAAGGAATTCCGCGTCCGCTACCGCATCGACGGCATGCTCTACGAGGTGATGAAGCCGCCGATGAAGCTGCGCAACGCGATCACGTCGCGGCTCAAGATCATGGCGGAGCTGGACATCGCCGAGCGGCGCCTGCCGCAGGACGGCCGCATCAAGCTGAAGATGGGACGCGGCAAGGAGATGGACTTCCGCGTCTCGACGCTGCCGACGCTCTTCGGCGAGAAGGTCGTGCTGCGCCTCCTCGACAAGTCGAACCTGCAGCTCGACATGACCAAGCTCGGCTTCGAGCAGGCAGCAGCTCGACGTCTTCAAGGACTGCATCCACCGGCCCTTCGGCATGGTGCTCGTCACCGGTCCCACCGGCTCGGGCAAGACGACGTCGCTCTACTCGGCGCTCGCCGAGCTCAACAAGATCAGCGAGAACATCTCCACCGCCGAGGATCCCGTCGAGTTCAACCTCTCGGGCATCAACCAGGTGCAGATGCACGAGGACATCGGGCTCAACTTCGCGGCGGCGCTGCGCTCGTTCCTGCGCCAGGACCCCGACATCATCATGGTCGGCGAGATCCGCGACTTCGAGACCGCCGAGATCGCGATCAAGGCGGCGCTCACCGGCCATCTCGTGCTCTCGACGCTCCACACCAACGACGCCCCGAGCACCGTGAACCGGCTGCTGAACATGGGCATCGAGCCGTTCCTGGTGGCGTCGTCGGTGAACTGCATCCTCGCCCAGCGCCTCGCGCGCCGCGTCTGCGAAGAGTGCAAGGAGCGCGACGCCGAGGTCACCAAGCAGGCGCTGCTCGACGCGGGACTCAACGAAGAAGAGATCGCGCAAGGCGACGCTCTTCAGGGCCGCGGCTGCCGCACCTGCTCGGAGACCGGCTACAAGGGCCGCGATCGCGGTCTACGAAGTGATGGAGCTGACCGAGGAACTCAAGGAATTCGTGCTCGAACGGCGCCTCCTCGATGGAACTCAAACGAGAAGCCATCCGGGGCGGCA
>CAVVRV010000034.1:0-23678 GCA_963750625.1 uncultured Gammaproteobacteria bacterium
CTTAACTGAAAACCAAAAGAGACTATTCCATGAAAACCTGTCTCGTCTCGAAGGCTGCCGACGGCAATAAAAACGTGACGCAGGGCATGGGCGAGCGCCAGCCGATCGCGAGCAACAAGACCGAGGAAGGACGCGCCAAGAACCGTCGTGTTGAAATCGACATCAAGGGACAGCGGATGGTCACGGGAAATTGATCGCTACCTTTTAACCAAAGCTAACCAAAACTCTTAGGAGGCATAGTCATGTTGGAAGAATTCAAAAAATTCGCCATGCGGGGCAATGTCGTGGACATGGCGGTCGGTATTGTCATCGGCGCGGCGTTTGGGAAGATTGTCAGTTCGTTTGTCAGCGATGTGCTGATGCCGCCGATCGGCCTGGCCATGGGCGGCATGGACTTCAGCGGCCTGTTCGTCACTCTCGGCAGCGGCAGTTACCCGACGCTTGCGGCTGCCAAGGCCGCGGGCGCGCCGACGCTGAATTACGGTCTCTTCATCAACACGCTGATCGACTTCATCATCGTCGCCTTCGCCTTGTTCATGGTGATCAAGGCGATGAACCGGCTGAAGAAGGAAGAAGCGCCGGCCAAGGCACCGGACACCCGGAAATGTCCGGAATGTCTTTCGGAAATACCGCTCGCGGCCAAACGATGCATGTATTGCACCTCTCCTGTCAGCTCGCGATAAACACCACGGGTCGGGATATCCTGATCCAGCTCAGCAGGGAGAAGGGAGGGAGGTTGTCATAACTTGTTTTCAGCTTGTCATTACTTGTTTTAATGAGCGAGGGTAATAATACGACGATTTCATCGTATACTTATGAGTGGTTGACGTGGTGGTTTGAACCCGTATAGTTTGGATGGGTTTAATAGACGCCTCGGGCCAATCCTGCTAAAAAAGGCCTCCCAGCAGGAAGGAGTAGTCTTATGCAAAAAAAAGAAGCCGCGACGGTGATTAACATCTCCAGCATCAAGGCGGCCTGCAAGGATTGCTCGCTGCACGAGTTGTGTCTGCCGCTGGGCCTGAGCGAGCCCGATCTCTCCGCGCTCGACAAGATCATCAAGCGCCGCCGCACCCTGAAGAAGGGCGAATTGCTTTATCGCTATGGCGATCCACTGCGTTCGCTGTATGCCATCCGCAGCGGCACGCTCAAAACCACCGGACTTATCGAGGACGGCCGGGCGCAGGTGACCGGTTTTTATCTTCCCGGCGAACTGCTGGGGATAGACGCGATCAACACGGACCTGCATCCGTGCAGCGCCGAGGCGCTGGAAACCTCCGAAGTCTGCGAGATTCCCTTTGATTCACTCGAGGAACTGGCGCAGAAAGTTCCTGGGCTTGCAGCATCAGTTGCTGCGCATCATGAGCCGTGAGATCGTGCGCGATGAAGACATGCTCATGATGCTCGGACGCATGAGTGCCGAGGAGCGGCTGGCCTCGTGTCTCATGAGTTTTTCCCGCCGCTTCGCGCGGCTCGGCACCGGCGCGGTGGAATTCAGGCTCAGCATGTCGCGCCAGGACCTGGGCGATTATCTGGGCCTGGCGCTCGAGACCGTGAGCCGCCTGCTTTCCCGTTTCCAGGAAGAGAATTTGATTAGCGTTCATGGCCGCCAGATAGTGCTGCGCGACCTCGACCGGCTGCGCGCCATGGCTGCCGGCGCGCCCCGCGAAAACAGCGCGCAGCGCTTAAGCCACCGTCAACTCTCGGATTACTGGAGAGTTGACAAGCGGCGCGGCTTCCCCTAGCTTGATCGCTCTTAATAATTATTACCGGACGACTCCCGATGCATCCCGACGCCGCTGAAATTGCCGCGCTGTTCGAACTCCCGTTCAGCGATCTGATCTACCGTGCCCAGACGGTGCATCGCCGGCACTTCGATCCGAACGCGGTGCAGCTCTCGACGCTGCTGTCCATCAAGACCGGCGGTTGTTCGGAAGACTGCGGCTATTGTTCCCAGTCGGCGCGTTTTCAAACCGAGATCGAAAACCAGCCGCTGTTGTCGAAGGAAGCGGTGATCACTGCCGCCCGCGCGGCCAAGGCGCGCGGTGCCACGCGCTTCTGCATGGGCGCCGCCTGGCGCGGGCCGAAAGAGAAGGATCTGTTACAGGTCGCGGAGATGGTCCATGCCGTCAAGGCTCTCGGCATGGAAACCTGCGCCACGCTGGGCCTGTTGCGCGACGGACAGGCGGAGCAACTGGCGCAGGCGGGCCTCGATTACTACAACCACAACCTCGACACCTCGCGCGCCCACTACGACAACATCGTGCATACCCATAGTTACGATAGCCGGCTGGACACCCTCACCAAGGTGCGCGCGGCCGGCCTCAAGGTCTGCTGCGGGGGCATCATGGGCATGGGGGAATCGCGCGCGGACCGCGCGCAGTTTCTTGCCGAGCTGGCGGCCCTCGACCCGCCGCCGGAGTCGGTGCCGATCAATCTGCTGGTGCAGATCCCGGGGACGCCGTTATCAAGCAATGCCGCGACTCGACCCCATCGAGTTTGTGCGCACCGTCGCGGTTGCGCGCATCGCGATGCCGGCTTCGTTCGTGCGGCTTTCCGCCGGCCGCAGCCAGATGCCGGATCATCTTCAGGCGCTGTGTTTCCTGGCCGGCGCCAATTCCATCTTCTACGGCGAGAAGCTGCTCACCACGCCCAACCCGGAATCCGACGCTGACCTTAAGTTGTTCGCGAAACTGGGAATTCAGCCTCTGGCTCTCGAAAAGCCGCTGCCGGAACGCAAGACCGCCGAAGCCTGATTATTTTCCGTCCCGGGTTTAGCGCTCAGGCCCAGGCCTGCTGCCTGTCTGGCGGAGCTTTCGGCAGCGTTACCTTCCGGATTTCAAATTCCATTTTCTCCAGATCGCCGAGCACATAGGTGGCCGGTGCGCTCACGCCACCCACGGTGCCGGGATCGATACGCAGTGTTTCTCCTCCTTTAATATTCTTGATGCGCTCGATCACGGCGTGGTGTTCATGGCCGTTGCACACGAAATCGAAATCGCCGGTAAGCGCCATGGCCTTGGCGTAATGAGGGTAATGAACAATGAAAATACGACGGCCATGCAAGATGAAAGACCCGTCCTGGCCGTAATAATGCACGCGGTTCTCCGGCTTGTGCGCCAGCTTCGACAGATGGAAGAGGTCACCCGTGTTATTGCCATGCACGATGTGCACCGGCAGTCCCAGCGGGATGATGGCATGCAGCGTGGATGGCGCCACCAGATCGCCGCAGTGCAGCACGGCCTGCGCGCCCAGTTGCCTGGCTTCGGTGACGGCGGCGGCCAGATGCTCGCGATGATCGTGGCTGTCGGAAACGATGCAGATTTTCATAAAGAATAATTTAGACAGGATTCACAGGATTGATACAAGATTAACAGGATAAAACAAAATTAATAATAATCCTGTGAGTTCAAAACAAAGGGCCGGCTATGCCGGCCCTTTGGATTACGGCGAAGCTGCGGTTACAAGCAACGGCACGATCAGCAACGCCACGATGTTGATGATCTTGATCATGGGATTGATCGCCGGTCCCGCGGTGTCCTTGTAGGGATCGCCCACGGTGTCGCCGGTCACGGCCGCCTTGTGCGCGTCCGAACCCTTGCCGCCGAATTTGCCGTTTTCGATGTACTTCTTGGCATTGTCCCAGGCGCCGCCGCCGGTGGTCATGGAGATGGCGACAAAGATGCCCGTGACGATGGAACCGAGCAGCACGCCGCCCAGCGCCTCCTTGCCGAGCGTGAAGCCGACCACGATCGGCACCAGCACCGGCAATATCGACGGGATGATCATCTCCTTGATCGCGGCTTTGGTCAGCATGTCCACGGCCTTCGAATAATCCGGTTTGGCCTTGCCTTCCATGATGCCCTTGATGGTCTTGAACTGGCGGCGCACTTCCACCACCACCGCAGCCAGCCGCACGGCCCACGGCCTCCATGGCGAGGGCGCCGAAGAGGTAGGGGACAGACCGCCGATGAACAGGCCGATGATCACGTTGGGGTTGGACAGGCTGAACTCGACCGCCTTGCCGGCGTGCTTGAGCGCGTCGGTGTAGTCCGCGAACAGCACCAGCGCCGCCAGGCCGGCCGAACCGATGGCATAGCCCTTGGTCACGGCCTTGGTGGTGTTGCCCACGGCGTCGAGCGGATCGGTGACGTCGCGCACCTTTTTCGGCAGCTCCGCCATTTCAGCGATACCGCCGGCGTTGTCGGTGACCGGGCCGTAGGCGTCGAGCGCCACGATGACGCCGGTCATCGACAGCATCGAGGTCGCGGCGATGGCGATGCCGTAGAGATGGGCGAGTTCATAGGCGCCCCAGATGCTGGCGCACACCGCGAGGACCGGTAGTGCCGTGGCCTTCATGGAAAGGCCGAGCCCCGCGATGACGTTGGTGCCGTGGCCCGTGGTCGACGCCTGCGCGATCTTCTGCACCGGGCTGAACTCGGTCGCGGTGTAGTACTCGGTGATGACCACCATGGCGGTGGTGAGCGCGAGTCCGATGAGCGCCGCGCCGTAAATCTGCATGGTGCTGTAGGAGCCGTTGCCCACCATCATTTTGTCCGTCACGAAATAGAAGGCGATGGCGGCCAGCACGCCGGAAACGATCACGGCCCGGTACAGGCCGTTCATGATTTTTTCACTCTTGCCTACCTTGACGAAGAAGGTGCCGATGATGGAGGCGATGATGGACACGCCGCCGAGGACCAGGGGATACATCACGGCATTGCCGAAGTTGGGCAACACCAGGCTGCCGAGCAGCATCGTCGCGATGATGGTTACCGCATAGGTCTCGAACAGATCGGCGGCCATGCCGGCGCAGTCGCCGACGTTGTCACCGACGTTGTCCGCGATCACCGCCGGGTTGCGCGGGTCGTCCTCGGGGATGCCGGCCTCGACCTTGCCCACCAGGTCCGCGCCCACGTCCGCGCCCTTGGTGAAGATGCCGCCGCCGAGACGCGCGAAGATCGAGATCAGCGAACCGCCGAAGGCCAGTCCCACCAGCGGCGCGATCAGGGTGGATTGAGTGGCGTCGGGGGAAAGATGCTGAAGAATCGCGTAGTAACCGGCCACGCCCATGAGTCCGAGACCCACTACCAGCAGGCCGGTAATGGCCCCCGAGCGGAACGCGACCTGCAGCGCCGCATTAAGTCCATCCTTCGCCGCCTCGGTGGTGCGCACGTTGGCGCGCACCGAGATGTTCATGCCGATAAAGCCGGTCGCGGCGGAGAGGATCGCGCCGATGGCGAAGCCGATGGCGGTGCGTGGGTCGAGAACAAAGTAGATGACCAGGAACAGGATAACGCCGACCACGCCGATCGTGGTGTACTGGCGGTTGAGATAGGCCGAGGCGCCTTCCTGGATGGCGGCGGCGATTTCGCGCATGCGATCGTTGCCGGTGGGTTTGGCCAGGACCCACTTGATGGACACCACGCCATAGAGAATGGCCGCGGCGGCGCAGGCAAGTGCAAAGATCAGACTGTCAGACATGTGTTTTCTCCTGCAAGTTGGACGTTGCTGCGCCGCTTGGCGCGTTGTTAATGATGAAAGAGCACAGAAAGTAACTGAATCGAATGATTCGCAACATTGACAAAAATCAATCTCGACGGAACTTTCACTTTTTAATTGCCAGTCCCCCTTCGAAATGCATTCCGGCTTCGAAACCGAACACCTTATCAAGATTCAGTTCGCGGACCAGCCGGTCCACCGCCGCCTGGCCGTGTTCGCGGCTGACTTCGGCGAGTATCAGCTTGGCCGAATTGGCGTTGTAAAACCCGCCGAAATCCGCCTGGACCTTGAGCAATTCCGTTGCCTTTTCCAATGTCATAAGAACTTTTAACGCCAGGAGAAAACAAAATTTATATCTGAATTTCCCCGGCGTTCCCTGGCGCTTCAAAAAAATCACAACTTGAACTCGCCGAGTTTCTTTTTCGCCGCGACGTTCTTGAGCCGCACGTACTGCGGCATGCCGTTCTTGTACGGCGGATAGTCTTCGCCCTGGATGAGCGGCTCGAGGTACGTCGCGGCACTTGGCGGTGATGCCGAAACCGTCGTCGGTGATGAAGTCCTTGGGCATCATCTTCTCCACGTTCGCCACCTTGATCAGCGGAGCCGACGCCGACTTTCCACTTGTAAGGCTTGCTCGACACGCGCACGACCGTCGGCATCACGGAGTTCTTGCCCTTGACGGCCAGCTCCACCGCGGCCTTGCCCATGGCGTAGGCCTGGTCCACGTCGCGTCTTCGAGGCGATGTGGCGCGCGGCGCGCTGCAGGTAGTCGGCGACGCCCCAGTGGTACTTGAGGCCGAGGCCTTCCTTGATGATGCCCGCCACCACCGGCGCGACGCCGCCGAGTTGTGCGTGACCGAAGGCATCCTTGAGTCCCTGATCGGCGAGGAACTTGCCGTCCGGGCTCTTCACGCCCTCGGAGACGACCACGGTGCAGTAGCCGTACTTCTTGACGTTGGCGTCGACCTTGGCGAGGAATTTCTCCTTGTCGAAGGCGACCTCCGGGAACAGGATCACGATCGGAATCTCGGTGTCCGGGGTCGGAAGCCAGGCCGCCGGCGGCGGCGATCCAGCCGGCGTGCCGGCCCATGACCTCGAGGATGAACACCTTGGTCGAGGTCTTGGCCATGGACGCGCACGTCGAAGCTGGCTTCGCGCGTGGAGACGGCGATGTACTTGGCCACGGAGCCGAAGCCCGGGCAGTTGTCGGTGATCGGCAGGTCGTTGTCCACGGTCTTGGGCACGTGGATGGCCTGGATCGGGTAGCCCATGGTCTCGGCGAGCTGCGAGACCTTGAGGCAGGTGTCGGCGGAGTCGCCGCCGCCGTTGTAGAAGAAGTAGCCGATGTCGTGGGCCTTGAAGACCTCGATCAGGCGCTCGTACTCGCGCTTGTTCTGCTCCAGGCTCTTGAGCTTGTAGCGGCAGGAGCCGAAGGCGCCGGACGGCGTGTGGCGCAGCGCGGCGATGGCGGCGGCGGATTCCTTGCTGGTGTCGATCAGGTCTTCGGTCAGCGCGCCGATGATGCCGTTGCGGCCGGCGTAGACCTTGCCGATCTTGTTCGGGTACTTGCGCGCGGTTTCGATGCACGCCGCAGGCGGATGCGTTGATGACGGCGGTCACGCCGCCGGACTGCGCGTAGAACGCATTTTTGGATTTACTTTTTGCCATACGTATTAGTCTCCCCAGAAGAGTGGTGATGTGTCCGGTTTGTCCGGCGACCCATCGGTCTTCGCCGGATTCTGATCGATGCTGATTTTCTGCTTGCGAATATGGTCGGCCTCGACTTGCAGTACGCTGACCACACAGTCGCCGATATTATCGTGGCTGTCGATGCCGGTTCCGAGCTGGTATTCCGGATGATAATAGAAATAGGCCCGGTAGCGTTCGGGGCCGAGTTTCACGATGGTAAAGTTGGCGCCCTTGGCGGACCAGAACAGCGTCGGGCACCAGGCCATGCCGCCGGCCTCGCCGCCGAGCATCACCTCGGTATCGGCGAGTTGCGGTTCGATCTCCTTGCCGTAGCGCTCTTTCAGCGTGCTGCGCACCGCCCAAAGTTCGCTGTCTGTGAAGTCCGGAATATTCATCGGCTGGATTTTAGGCGGCTCACTCTCGGGGTTTTTCAGGCAAGGGACGCACTGGAGAAACGAGCTTAACCAACTTTCCCTCCTTGGAATATTTGGAAAGATGAATCGGGCGATAGGCCCCATTTATAGGGGGCCATTGACGCCGGGGTGGGCAAAATTGTAGTTTACGCGCCCCGGCGATTAAACTGGGGAAAATCCGAAGAACACGCCACCCACCAGGAACTTAAAGCGAGAGAACCATGAGAATCGTGCTATTGGGAGCGCCGGGTTCCGGCAAGGGAACGCAAGCTAAGTTATTGGTTGAGAAGTATAAAATTCCGCAAATGTCTACCGGTGATCTGCTGCGGGCCGAAGTTGCGGCCGGCACTGACCTGGGCAAACGGGCCAAGGCGGCCATGGATGCCGGACAGCTCGTCACGGACGAGGTCGTGCTGGGCATGATCCAGGCGCGTCTGGCCAAGCCCGACGCCAAGAGCGGTTTCATTCTCGACGGTTTTCCGCGCAATATCCCGCAGGCCCAGTCGCTCGATGCGATGCTTGCGCGCCTCGGCCAGCCGCTGCAGCTCGCGCTGCTGGTGGATGTCGATACCGACGTGTTGTTGAAGCGTCTGACTGGCCGGCGCACCTGCGGCTCCTGCGGCGCGATCTACAATATCTACTTCTCGGCGCCGAAAACCGCCAACAAGTGCGACAAATGCGGCAGTGCGCTGACGCACCGCTCCGACGATAACGAGCAAACGGTTGCCAACCGTCTCAAGGTCTACCAGCAGCAGACGGCGCCGCTGGTCAATTATTACAAGGCCCAGGGCAAGCTGCGCACCGTCCGCGGTGTGGGCGCGGTGAGCGCCATCTTCAAGAATGTCACGGATATCATCGAATCCCAGATCAGGCCGCTCGCGGATGTGATGGGCAAGATCGAGTCGGCCGCCGCCAGGCAGGCGGCCAAGGCCAAGGCCGCAGCGGTGGCCAAGGCAGCCGCCGCCAAGGCCGCGGCTAAAGTGGCAAAAGCACCTCCCAAGGCCAAGGCGGTAGCTCCGGCGACGAAGCTCAAGCCCTTGGCAAAAAAAGCCATGCCGAAGAAAGCGGCAGTGAAAAAAGCCGCTCCCAAGGCTAAACCGAAGAAAGCACATAAACCGGTTTCCAAGGCCAAAAAGGTCAAGTAATTCCCGGTCAGGTAACTCATGTTCGCCGGTACCGCCGGCCCATGTGCTTTGGTTTCTTTAAGTGACTTCCGCCATTTCACCCGGCTGACGACTAGGCTAGCATTAGGCTAAACCCTCCAGCGGCGACAAGCGGCATCATGACAAGTGAAACAGGAAAATTTCCGCGCACCCGCATGCGGCGCATGCGGCGCGATGATTTTTCACGCCGGCTCATGCGCGAGACGCGCCTCACCGCGGACGACCTCATCCAGCCGGTGTTTGTCATGGAAGGCAAGAACCGTTCGGAGCCGGTCCCGAGCATGCCGGGCATCAGCCGTGTCACGCCGGATCTGCTGCTCAAGCAGGCGGAAAAGCTCCTGAAACTGGGCGTACCGGCCATCGCGCTTTTTCCGGTGGTGCCGGCGTCGAAGAAAGACAACAAGGCCAAGGAGGCGTACAACCCCAAGGGTCTCGTGCCGCACACGGTCAGCACGCTCAAGAAAAAATTTCCCGAACTTGGCGTTATTACCGATATCGCCCTCGATCCATATACCTCACATGGCCAGGACGGGCTCATCGACGGCAGCAGGGTATGTGTTGAACGACGCTACCGTGACGGTGCTGGTCAGGCAGGCGTTGTCGCACGCCGAGGCGGGCGCCGACGTGGTCGCGCCTTCGGACATGATGGACGGGCGTATCGGTGCGATTCGCGACGCGCTCGAAAAAGCCGGCCATGTTCATACCCGCATCCTCGCCTACGCCGCCAAGTATGCCTCGAATTTCTACGGCCCGTTTCGCGACGCCGTGGGTTCGGCCGCCAATCTGGGCCAGAGCAACAAGTACAGCTACCAGATGGATCCGGCCAATTCGAACGAAGCGCTGCGCGAAGTCGCGCTCGACATCGAGGAAGGCGCGGACATGGTGATGGTGAAGCCGGGGATGCCTTACCTCGATATCGTGCGAAGCGTAAAGGACCGGTTCGGGGTGCCGACCTTCGTCTATCAGGTGAGCGGCGAATACGCCATGCTCATGGCCGCCGCGAAAAATGGCTGGCTCGATGAGCGTGCCGGCGTGCTGGAATCCCTGCTCTGCATCAAGCGCGCCGGGGCCGACGCCATTCTGACTTATTTCGCCGAACGCGCGGCCGGGTGGCTGAAGGAAGGCGCCCGCTAACCGGCGCCCATCCGCGATTCGCGGTCTTCTCTCCTGATGAATTACCGCCACGCCTTCCACGCCGGCAATTTTGCCGACGTCTTCAAGCACATCGTGCTTACCCTGTTGCTCAAGTCCTTGCACCGGAAAGACACGCCGTTCTGCTACGTCGATACGCATGCCGGCGCGGGCCGATATGATCTAACCAGCGAGGCGGCGCAGAAAACCGGCGAGTACCGTGACGGCATTCGGCGCTTGTGGGACATGAACCCGCTGCCCGAACTGGCGGATTATCTTGCCGCCGTGCGCGCGAGCAATGCCGATGGAACGTTGCATTATTACCCCGGGTCACCCGCGATCGCGCGTTTTTTCCTGCGGCCCAATTGACCGCATGGTGCTTTTGGAACTGCAAGCGGATGAGTGCACGCTGCTGCAAGCCAGATTTGCCGGCGACCGGCAGGTCGTGGTGCAGCGTCAGGATGGATACGCCGGTCTAAAGGCGTATCTGCCTCCCAAGGAAAAACGCGGCTTGGTCCTGATCGATCCGCCGTACGAATCAGACAGGGAATACGAGCAGGTGGTGGAAGGTCTGAAAGTCGCGCATGATCGCTGGTCCTCCGGCATCTTTGCCTTGTGGTATCCCATCAAGGCCCGTCCTCCGATCGAACGATTCCATCGGGCACTGGTGGCCAGCGGAATTCGCAAGATGCTGCTGGCGGAATTCGCTCCTTATCCCGAAGATTCCAGTTTCCGCCTGAACGGCTGTGGCATGGTCGTGGTCAATCCGCCCTGGAAACTGGAGGAGACGCTGCGACGGTTGTTGCCGGAACTCCTCGACGTGCTGCGGCAGCATCCGGCCGCCCGCACGGGCCTGTCCTGGCTGGTCCCGGAATAGGGATGTTTTGACAACCAGTTGCCGCTGACCGGTGGTAAAAGTGTAACGTTAGCGACCTGTTACACATGATCGTCGACAGTCTTGGCGTAACCGGGTATTTTATAGCCGTTAAATACAGGTTTTTTAATAACAAAACCGCCACGGCCGCGCGCCAGTTGGAGGACTCCGGCGTCGAAAGGCCCACCGGTTATGCAAGGGGAGTGTAGTCAAGACAATGAACGAAAGACGCGACAGCCAACGGGTACCGGTAGTGATCGATGCCGTACTGAACTACCAGGCGCAGGTGATGATATGCACGGTGCGCGACATCAGCCTGAACGGCGCCTTTATCGAAGGTATGCCTCAAGGACTGCCTTATTTCAATGCCCCCGTGGAATTGGGACTGACCCTGACCGCCGGTGGCGAGACCAAGCAGCATCGTATCCCCGCCAAGATCCGTCGGATTGCCGACAACGGCGCCGGAGTGAGTTTCGGCGATGTCGGCATGGACGCCTATTTCAGCCTGGTCAATCTGGTCTATAACGCCTGAACCTTTCTGGTTCCCCCGGCGACAATTCCGGGCTATTCGGAAATCAACAGCCAGTAAGCGACAGCTGTCGGCGTGCGCCGTCGTTTTATCGGCCTTTTCCATCGCGCTGTGAGCCGTGTCCTAATTCGTCACGCTCCGTAAATTATTCATTTCTTTCAAGGTTCTGCTTTCCGAGTTTACCCGCAATAACCATATTGCTGGCATGTCTCTTGCAGCTTTCTTGCCACAAAGGGAAGGGGACAACAGCTTGATTTGGCGCGACTTTCGCGAAATGACGCCGGCCAGCATCGCCGGATGCCAGCGCGCCGTCTAACGTTGTCAGCGAATAACCAGAACAAGAGCCGGCCGCACGCCCGGATTTTTTGATGATTCGGCACAATTCCAGATACCTCATCGTTTCGGGGTTCGTTCTGATGTTGGCGCTCATGGTGGCGTTGGCGGCCGTGGGCCTCACGCGCATGGCCGCGATCCAGCATCACCTCGACGTGATCACCGGAAAGTACAACGCCAAGACCGACATCATCTTCTCGATGCGCCACATTGTCCGCGAGCGCGCGCTCAGCACCTATGCCATGTTCATCATGGACGACCCGTTCCAGCGCGAGGAAGAGTACCAGCGGTTCACCAATATGGCGGGCGAGTTTATCCAGCTGCGTGACCATTTGATCCAGCTCGGCCTTACCGAAAAAGAACGAATCGCCCTGGATGGAGTGCTGGAGCGGGTGCGCGAGTACCAACCGCTGCATTCGAGGCTGGTGGACCGCATCACGCACGAACAGACTGACGGTATCCGGGAAGAGATTCTGAATCACGACTTGTTGCGCCAGAGAGAGATGCTGGACCGGCTGGACAAAATGGTTGACATGGAGCGCAGCGAGAGCCGGGCCGCGGCGGCACAGGCGTCGAATGAATACCGCTCCGCCTATCTGGTCATGATGTTTCTGACAGCAGCCGCCATTGCATTCGGTTTGCTGATCGCGGGCTATGTCGTCCACCGCACGCGCCTTATTGAAAGCGCGCTGGCGCAGGAAAAGGAACATGCCGAGATTACCCTGCATTCCGTGGGCGATGCCGTGATCGCCGCCGACGCGCAAGGCAAGGTGAGCTACCTCAATCCCGCGGCCGAGCAGATGACGGGTTGGCGCAGCGAAGAGGCGCGCGGCCAGCCGTTGAGCAAGATTTACCACATCATCAACGAAACCACGCGCAAGCCGCTGGAACATCCGGCGATGCTCGGTGTTCTCGACAGCCCTATCGTCGGCCTGGACAAGCATACCCTGCTGGTCAGCCGTTCCGGCATGGAGTTGGCCATCGAGGACACGGCCGCGCCGATCCGCAACAGCGACGGCGAGGATGTGGGCGCGATTCTCGTGTTCCGCGACGTCACTGAACAGCGCAGCATGCAGAACCAGCTCAGCTGGCAGGCGAGCCATGATCCGCTGACCGGGCTTGTCAACCGGCGCGAACTCGAGGTGCTGCTCGAGCGGCTGCTCGCGAGCGCCAAGGAGCAGAACAAGCGCCACGCATTGCTCTACCTCGATCTCGACCAGTTCAAGGTGATCAACGACACCTGCGGCCATATCGCGGGAGACGAACTCCTGCGACAGGTCGCCGCGCTCATGCACCCCCTGATCCGCGACAGCGACACGCTGGCACGCCTTGGCGGCGATGAATTCGGTATCCTGCTTGAAGGCTGTTCCCTCCGGCAGGCTGAACAGATTGCCCACAAGTTGCTTCAGTCGCTGGAGGAATTCCGCTTTGCCTGGCAGGACAAGACCTTCCGCGTGGGGGTTTCCATCGGTCTTGTCGGTATCCACGCCCGCAGCGGCACGATCTCCACGGTGCTGAGCGCCGCCGACGGCGCCTGTTACATGGCCAAGGAGAAAGGCCGCAATCGTATCTGGCTGCACCAGGACGACGATCGCGAGATAGCGAACCGGCACGGGGAAATGGAGTGGGTATCCCGCATCATGCAGGCGTTCGATGAAAACCGCTTCGTGCTTTATTTCCAGCGCGTGATACCGCTGACCGTCTCATCCGGGACCCCGCCGTATCGCGAAGTGCTGGTGCGCATGATCGATGAGAAGGGGGAACTGGTGCCGCCCATGGCGTTTATCCCCGCCGCCGAACGCTATGGTGTCATGAGCACGGTTGACCGCTGGGTGGTGAAAACCGCCTTTGAATGGCTGGCGGACCATCCGCAGGAAGAGGGTCTCGCGGTCAATCTATCCAGCCAGTCTCTCAGCGATGACGGGTTTCTGGACTTCGTGATGGGGCAATTCCATGCCGTGCGTCTGTCGCCGCGCCGGATCTGTTTCGAGATTACGGAAACCGCGGCCATCGCCAACTGGAAACGCGCCACCCAGTTCATCGCCGCACTGCGGTCGCTCGGCTGCTGCTTCGCCCTGGATGATTTTGGCAGCGGCATGTCGTCGTTCGGTTATCTCAAAAACCTGCCGGTGGATTTCATCAAGATCGACGGCGCATTTGTGCGCGACATGATCGAAGACGAGGTGGACTATGCCATGGTCGAGGCGGTCAATCGCATCGGCCATGTGATGGGCATCCGTACCACGGCGGAGTACGTGGAGAATGACCGGATACTCGCCAAACTGCGGGAGATGGGCGTGGATTATGCGCAGGGATTCGGCATCCACGTGCCCGAACCGCTCGATATCCAGGAACAACGCGCCTGCCGGGAAGCCGATATCCGCAGATAATGATCTTCTTGCCCCGGTGATTTCTGCCTTTCGCCGCCCTGTCTAGAATGTGCGTGATGCGGCAGCCAGCGAGAAGGCCGCCACCAGCGCCACCGCCGCCGTTTCAATCCGCAGTATCGCCGATCCCAGCGCAATTTGTTGCGCGCCGGCGCCGATTGTCCGTGCGACTTCCTCTTCCGTAAAGCCGCCCTCGGGTCCGACCAGTATGGTCACGTCAGCCGAGGCATTTTGCTCGACGGCGCGTGAAACCGCGACCGCCGTCGCCGAAGGATGGGCGATCCAAACGCTGTTCGCCCGGCCCGCTTCCCGTGCCACCATTTCCTGAGGTGTGGCCGAAGCATGCAAGATCGGCAAATAGGGCCGTCGGCTTTGCTTGCAGGCTTCCAGGCAAATTCGCCACCATCGCTCGGCGCTGTTGGCGCCGGGCCGCACCACGCTGCGTTCACAAGCCAGCGGTGTGAACTCGGTCATGCCGAGCTGGGTGGCCATGTCGAGCAATGTGCCCTGTCGATCCCCCTTGGGCAGGGCGCAAGCAAGATGAATCGCCGGTTTCGGAGGCGGTTCAACGCGTCGCTCTTCGATGCGCAGGTCGAGCGCGCGTCCGCGCGCTGTTATATGCAGGAGAGTGGCGCGAACGAGACCTCCACGTCCGTCAAAAAGCCAGAGCGTCTCGCCGACCTGAAGCCGGCGTGAGGCCGTGGCATGACGTGCCTCGTCGCCCGCGAGCGTGAGAGTGGCGCCGGGATCGGCAAGATGTTCGGCATAAAACAGCGGCTCGGACATGCGCGGGTCAGCGACGGGTAAGATAGACGTCGTAACGGACCAGTTTGCCCGCGAGACTCATGCTCGGATCGGGTGCGAGCGGCGGGGCGTCGTCCGGACGTTTCACCACCACGCGGTCCAGCGCCACGCGGCGGCTGATCTCGAGCAACTCCTTTGCATCGGGATCATCGCCCACCAGGTCGCGCAGCAGGCGCATCTCTTTTTTTACCGCCGCGGATTTTTTGCGCTTGGGCGGAAACATGGGGTCGAGATAGATCACCTCGGGCGGCGGCGTTATCGAAGGCAGCAACACGCGTCCATCCCCTTCGATCAACCGCAATCGCTTGTCCAGCGTGATGCCGGAACGCGCGGTCAGGCGCCGCAGACCGTCCCGCGCCAGCGCCATGACCACCGGCGAGCGCTCGATGGCGGTGGTGCGATAGCCCATGAGCGCGAACAACAACGCATCCTGGCAATAGCCGGCCGTGGCATCCACCACCGATTGCGCCTTCTTGCCGAGCGCGCGCGCCAGCGGCTGGCGGCGCGAAAGATTGGGGCTGTAGGGGCGCAGATCGAGATGCGAAAAGTCCACGCACACCGGCCCCACCTGCGGGTCGCGGTTGTCGCGGAGTTCCAGATGTTCGGGCGTTACAACGAGCAGCAGATCGAAATCCGCCTCCGCCGTCGTTACAAATGGCAGCCCCAGCTCGCGCGCCAGTTCCTCGGCGCTGGTCCTTACGTTGTCATCGCCTGTCATGCTGACAGCAATGCTTGCGCGGCAAGACGGGAAACGCCGGGGACAGGCAATGGGCGGCGGGATGAGAATGACGACATGGTGCGCCAAGCATAATCCATTCCCCCGTCCGCGCGCACGCGATGCGGAGTTCCGTCGCTCTGAAACAAAACGCCCCGCGAGCGGGGCGTTTTGTTTCAGGCATCAATGTCGGGATTTCAAGGAAACGCCGGTATGGTCGGATCGCGTCCGCGCGGGTCGGCGTCCGGATGCTGTTCCTTGATCATGTCGGTGATTTCCCCAATCTGATGCTTGGGGATGTCCACCATCATGAGGATTTTTCCGCGCTCTATTTCCCCGGAGAATTTTTCAAGGCGGGTGTTGGGCACATCCGAGGCGATCATGCCCGAGGCCCAGACGCCGACGATGGCGCCAATCAGGCTCATCGCCAGAATCACGCCGAGACCCATGACCAGTCCCGAAGGCGGGAACATCATGGCAACCACGCCGGCGAGCGCACCGGTGGCGCCGCCGACCACCAGGCCGACCCCCAATCCGTGGATTTCATCGCTTTTTTGCAGCATGGTGGCTTCAGGGAGGTCGCTCAGTTCAACGCCTTCCTTGGCCAGGAAAAAGATATGACGATCTTCGATGCGGGCCAGCAGCAGTTTCTTGAACACCTGCCTGGCGCTTTTGACATCCGGCAGCAGGAAATAAAGCCGTCTTCTCATAACCACCTCCTTCCGTTAACGGGTTGGGTGTCAGATAGAGGCCTCTTTACCTACGGAGGCGTTGAACAAAGCATAGCTCAGGCGAGCTCGTCAGCCTAACAGAGGCAGTACTTTCTGTGCAGGAATTCCTGGGCGCGGTATGGCAAGGCCACGCGCCAGTATCAATAAAATCAAAAATCAGCCGGCGGCGGCGCGATCGGCACGCTTGCGATCGGTTTCCTTGAGGAAGCGTTTGCGCAGGCGCAGGTGGTTGGGCGTTATCTCGACCAGCTCGTCGTCATCGATGAATTCGATGGCGCGTTCGAGCGTGAGCTCGATCGGCGGCACGAGGATGACGTTCTCATCCGAGCCCGAGGCGCGCATGTTGGTGAGCTGCTTGCCCTTCATGGCGTTCACCACCAGATCGTTGTCGCGCGTGTGGATGCCGATGATCATGCCCTCGTACATGTCCTCGCCCGGGCCGATGAACATGCGCCCGCGTTCCTGCAGATTGAACAGCGCGTAGGCGACGCTCATGCCGGCGCCGTTGGAGATCAGCACGCCGTTGATGCGTCCGCCGACCTCGCCTTTCTTCATCCGGGCCGTAGTGATCGAACACGTGGTAGATCAGACCGCTGCCGGCGGTGGCGGTGAGGAACTCGGTCTGGAAGCCGATCAGCCCGCGCGCCGGAATCATGTAGTCGAGGCGCACGCGGCCCTTGCCGTCCGGCTCCATGTTGAGCAGGTCGCCCTTGCGCTGGCCGAGCTTTTCCATGACCGCGCCCTGGTGCTGGGCTTCGACGTCCACGGTCAGCTGTCTCGTACGGCTCGTGCTTCTCGCCGTTCACTTCCTTGATGATGACCTGCGGGCGCGACACGCCGAGTTCATAGCCTTCGCGGCGCATGTTCTCGATGAGAATGCCGAGGTGCAGCTCGCCGCGGCCGGAGACGCGGAATTTGTCCGGGCTGCCGGTATCTTCCACGCGCAGCGCGACGTTGTGGATCAGTTCGCGTTCGAGGCGCTCGCGGATCTGGCGGCTGGTGACGTACTTGCCGTCCTGGCCGGCGAACGGCGAATTGTTGACCTCGAAGGTCATGGTGACGGTCGGCTCGTCCACGGACAGCGGCGGCAGGGCCTCGACCTTGGCCGGATCGCACAGGGTGTCGGAGATGTGCGGGCCGTCGATGCCGGTGATGGCGATGATGTCGCCGGCCTCGGCCTCGGGCACTTCGGTGCGTTCCAGGCCCATGAAGCCGAGCACTTGCAGGACCTTGCCGTTGCGGGTCTTGCCGTCGTGGTCGATGATCACGACCGGTCTGGTTGGGCTTCACGCGCCCGCGCGTGATGCGGCCGATGGCGATGACGCCGACGTAGCTCGAATAGTCGAGTGCTCGAGACCTGCATCTGGAACGGACCTTCGGGGTCGACCTCCGGTGGCGCGACATGCTTGATGATGGTTTCGAACAGCGGCGTCATGTCGCCTTCGCGCACGTCCGGCGTCGAGGCCGGCGTAGCCGTTCAGCGCCGAGGCGTACACCACCGGGAAGTCGAGCTGCTCTTCGGTCGCGCCGAGCTTGTCGAACAGGTCGAAGGTCTGGTCCAGCACCCAGTTCGGGCGCGCGCCGGGGCGGTCGATCTTGTTGATGACGACGATCGGCTTCAGGCCCAGCGCGAAGGCCTTGCGCGTGACGAAGCGCGTCTGCGGCATCGGCCCGTCCACGGCGTCCACCAGCAGCAGCACGGAATCGACCATCGACAGCACGCGCTCGACTTCGCCGCCGAAGTCGGCGTGGCCCGGGGTGTCGACGATGTTGATGCGGTAATCGTTCCAGCGGATCGCGGTGTTCTTGGCCAGGATGGTGATGCCGCGTTCCTTCTCCAGGTCGTTGGAATCCATGATGCGCGTGCCCATCGTGCTGGTGCGCGGCGAAGGTGCCGGACTGGTGCAGCAGCTTGTCGACGAGCGTGGTTTTGCCGTGGTCGACGTGGGCGATGATGGCGATGTTGCGCAGTTTCTGAATCATTGAATTTACCGTTTACGGTGGGGGTGACGGCCAAAAGGCCGCGCATTATACACGGTTACCGGGAAAAAAGCCCACCGGCGGCAGGCTAATGGCGCGTCGGCGTGGCCGGGACGCTGTGGAGCGCGGTAAACAGCTGTTCCGCGTCAATGCGGTCAAATTCGTAGCGGCTACCGCAGAATTCGCAATCCACGCTGACCGCCCCTTGCTCGTCAAGAATCGAGTGGATTTCGTCGCGTCCAAGCATGCGCAACACCGCCTCGACCCGCTCACGCGAACAGGAACAGCGAAAGCTGACCGGCATGCGCGAGAACAGGCGTATATCCTCTTCGTGATACAGGCGATGGACGATCTCGCGCACCGGCAACGCCAGCAGTTCCTCCCGCGTAATGGTCGAGCCGAGATGCACGGCACGCACCCAGGCGTCGTCGTCGGACGGTTCGGCGTCCGGCAGGCGTTGCAGCAGCATGCCCGCCGCCTGTTGCGGATCGGAGGCGAGCCACAGGCGCGTGGCGAGCTGTTCGGAGCGGGCGAAATAGTTTTCAAAGGCCTCGGCCACGGTCAGCCCCTCCAGGGCGACAATCGCCTGGTAACGTTCCTTGCCTTTCAGCGGATCGATCGTGACCGCGAGGCGACCGTCACCCACCAGCGCGGCGAGCGGCGCATCCGGGATTTCTCCTTGCCACTGCGCGATGGCGCGCATGGTCCGGTCGCTGGTGCATTCGACCACCAGCAGGCTGACCGGCCCCTTGCCTTGTATCTGCATGATGAGCCGGCCGTCGAATTTCAGCGTGGAGGTGAGCAGCGCCGCGGCCGCCATCAGCTCGCCCAGCACCTCGCGCACGCGTGGCGGATATTGGCGCCGTTCGAGCACCGCCTGCCAGGTTGCGTCGAGGTGCACGATCTCGCCCCGGATGGGCTCGTTTTCAAAAATAAACCGTTGCAGGCTGTCGTGGTATTGCATGGCTCTCCTGAATATATACGGATGCGTCCTTACAGTTTGTCCGAACCGATCGTGGTTTCCGGCCGGTTCTCGATATATTTTAAGTGTAACAAAACTGACATGCGATTTTCGTTATACTGTAACAATCATGTTTATCCTGCTTGTCCGTCACGCCAAGGCCGAGGCACGTTCTTTGCTGGGCCTGGGAGCGAAAAGGGACGTGCGGCGTCCGCTGACTGACGCCGGACGTAAGCGCATGCGACGGGCTGCCAAGGCGCTGCACAGGCTTGTCCCGGCGATCGATGTGATCGCCTCGAGCCCGCTGATCCGTGCCCGTGAAACCGCGGAGATCCTCGCCGGACGATATGACAATATGGCCGTCGTCGACCTGATGCCGCTTTCGCCGGGAGGTTCCGAACAGGAACTGCTCGACTGGCTGCGGGAACAGCACCAGGACGCCTCCGTCGTCCTGGTGGGGCATGAGCCCGATCTCGGTTTCCTGGCGAGTTGGCTGCTCACTGGCAAGAAATCGGCATTCACACCATTGCGCAAGGGTGCGGCCTGTTTAATCCGGTTCGACGAAGCGCCGGCAGCCGGCGGCGGCGTGCTGGAATGGATGCTGATTCCCAAACTGCTCGACAAACTCTGATCAGGCCGATGCGTGTTGCGTCACGGGCCTTACCGATGACTTGTACTGGTGCTGGCGGCTTGGAAAAGAGCACGGCTGATCCCGCTCGCTGTTTGTATGGCCACAAAGCCTGATGCATCAACCAAGCCGGGCTCGGCACGCCCTCGCGGCTGGCAAAGCGAGCCCGCGGGCGACGTTGCGGTACGTTTGGCGCATCGATATCTCAACGCCGCTGGCGAAGCCGCCGAGCGTGTGGCGAGCGATCCCGATCCCGAAGCCCTGCACGATTTCCGGGTCGCGTTGCGACGCCTGCGCAGTGTTCTGCGGGCCTATCGATCCTGTCTCAGGAAATTGCCGAAAAAAAGGCGTCGCCAACTCAAGCGCGTGGTGCGCGCCACGAACGCCGGCCGTGACTCCGAAGTGTTCCTCGCCTGGCTCGACATCCAGTCATCGTTGCCGGCGACGGAGGACGCCGCCCACGAGTGGTTGCGGAAACGGCTCGAAGCAATGCGTGACGCGGCCTACGCGCAGCTGCGGACACAGGTGCTGACCGATTTCACCGCCCTGGTACAGCACCTGCGCCAGGCACTCGCGGTCAGTCGGAACAAGTCATCCAATGGCGAAGTCATGGCCGATCATATACGCGCCCAGACCGCCAGAGTCGCCGCCGATCTCGCCCGGGTACATTCGGCAGCCGATGCCGAAGCTATCCATGACGCGCGTATTCAGGCCAAGCGTCTGCGCTATCTTATCGAGCCTTCGAGCCCGCGCCTTCCGGGAGCGCGTGCCGGGGTGAAGCGACTCAAAAAGTTTCAGGACGAGGCCGGGGCACTGTGTGACGGTTTCGTGCGCCGGCGCCTGTTCGTGCAGTTGGCCGAAGCGGCGGGGGCGCAGCAGGCGCGTGAGGCGATCGAGACCGCTCATGGGGAACGATCGAAACCCCCGAATGAGATTGATGTCATTCCCGGTTTGCGCCGGCTGGCGCAACACAGCGAGCGGCAAGTGCACCAACTGTTTCAACGCTTTCAGCGCCGTTATCTCGAAACGCGTACCCAAAATCTGATCGAGCCGTTCTTGCGGCTGGAGCGCCGGCTCGCCGGCCCCCACGCGGACTGATTCAGCCCGCCGGACGACTGGCGGCGAGTGCCGCCGGGTTGTCGCGGCGTGCGGTCTCCAGATGACCGAGGAACTGACGCGTGCAAGCCTCCCAGGTGTATTTCATGGCCGTCTCACGACAGCGCTCGGGATTGAGTTTGAGTGCCTCAAGCGCGGCTTCGCGCAGATCGTCGCTGAGGCAGCCGGTGACGCCGTTTTCGATCACGTCCAACGGCCCTTGAACCGGATACGCTGCCACCGGAATGCCGCAGGCCAGGGCCTCGATCATCACCATCCCGAAAGTGTCGGTGCGGCTCGGAAATACGAATACGTCCGCGGCCGCGATATGTTTGGCGAGTTCCTCGTCGGACTTGTAGCCGGTAAAGCGCACGGCGGTGTATTTGCGCTGGAGCGTCTCCAGGTCCGGACCGCTCCCGACGACATATTTGGTTCCCGGGAGATCGAGTTTGAGGAAGGCCTCGATGTTCTTCTCGATGGCCACGCGCCCCATGTACAGAAAAATCGGCCGATTGGCATCGAGGTAAGACTTGGTGCGCGGGCGAAACAGCTCGGTATTCACGCCGCGCGACCAGTAACCCAGATTACGGAAGCCCCACCCCGTCAGACGCTGGTGCAGGGTTGGCGTGGCCACCATGAGCGTGCTGGCCGGTCCGTGAAACCAGCGCATCAGACGGTAGCTGAGCGCCAGTGGAATTCGCGTACGCAGCCAGAGGTACTCCGGGAACTGCGTGTGAAACGCGGTGGTGAACGGAAAGCGGTTCTCGAGGCACCAGGCGCGCGCCGCCAGGCCGAGGGGCCCCTCGGTGGCGATGTGCACCGCGTCCGGGTTGAGCGTCTCGAGCATCGCGCGGACCCGCCGCCCCGGAAAAAGCGCGAGGCGTATTTCGGGGTAGGTCGGCAGCGGAACGGTGCGGAAATCCTGCGGTGAGATGACGTGCGTCATATGACCCAGTTTCTCAAGTTGCTCGTTGGTGCGGACGATGGTGTTGACGACGCCGTTGACCTGCGGGCGCCAGGCGTCGGTGATGGTGACGATGTTCATGCTGCCTCCTCAATCTCAGGGGCTTCTGCCCGCGCTCTGCTTTCCTCGAACAACCACCGGCACTCGTCGGCCCAGTGCAGCACCGCGAGCGAACCGTCGTGACGCTCGACCAGCGCGGTACAGGACTCGACCCAGTCGCCGTCATTGACATACAGGATGTCCCCGACGTACTCGAGCGCCGCCTTGTGAATGTGGCCGCAGACGATCCCGTCGACACGATGCCGCCGCGCCTCGCGCGCCAGCGCCTGTTCGAAATGGCTGATGAAGTTGACGGCGTTCTTCACCTTGTGCTTGAGGTAAGCGGCGAGTGACCAGTAGGTCAGACCGAGACGGCGCCGGACGAGATTAACCCAGCGATTGGCGTAGAGCAGGAAGTCGTACATGCCGCTGCCGAGAACGGCGAGCCATTTGCTGTGCTTGACGATGCTGTCGAACTCATCGCCGTGAATCACGAGAAAACGGCGTCCGTCGGCGGTCTCGTGAATGACTTGCGACGCGACCTGCACGCCGCCAAATACCGAGCCGGCGTAATCGCGGAACAACTCGTCGTGATTACCGGGAACGTAGATCACTTCCGTGCCGCGCGCCGCGATTTCCATTATTTTCTGGAGCGCCTGGCTGTGGCTCGCCGGCCAGTACCAGCCGCTCTTGAGGTTCCAGAAATCGATCATGTCGCCGACGAGGTACAGGCGCTCGCAGCGGGTGTGCTCCAGGAAGTCGAGCAGAAACTCGGCTTTGCACGCGCGCGTGCCGAAATGCACGTCGGAGATCCAGACGGTGCGGAATCGCAGCGGGTCGTGCCGATTCAGGGGAGCCCCGGAACGGAGGATCGGCGGACGCCGGTTATCGGCGCGTGACGACGGTGACGAGGGTCGAACGCGACGCCGCGATCCGACCGGCTGACGCGAACGGCCTTCAGTTTTCTTGGCGGGCGATGTTGCCGTGCCCGCGTGGACCGAGGTGACTGACATATCGTTTTTCATTCCTGTTTGCCGCGCGAACTATGCATGCAGGACGTTAAGGTTTTTTGACGAAAACCGGACGAAAATGTCACGTGGTTGTCATATCCGGGTGTTTCAATTCAATGACAATAAATTCATGCATAACAAACCGAATAATCACGAGCTTCTGCACGCGTGGGTCTGGGCAAGAAACTGCTGTTGAGCATGACCGATGCCGGTCGTATCGCGCGCGCCGCCGGGTACTCCGTGGCCGGGTTGCGCGCGGCGCTGCGTCGCGAATCGGCTTTCCGTCAGGAGGTGATGTTGTTTGTCGTGTTCGCGCCGCTGGGAGCGTGGCTTGGCCGGGACGGCGTGGAGCGTGCGTTGCTGATCGGGAGCCTGATGATCGTGCTGATCGTCGAGTTGCTCAATTCCGCGCTCGAGGCCGCCGTCGACCGCATCAGCAAAAAGGATCACAAGCTCTCAGGCCGGGCCAAAGATATGGGTTCGGCCGCCGTGTATATTTCTCTGGCGCTGGTGATTCTGACCTGGGCGTTCGTGCTGACGGATCGTTACATCTGAAAAGACGGCATCCTTTTACCCACAGAATCGTTGCGACTGCTAGAATAGAAACATGAATTTCACCGTTCTTCGAAGTCTTCTCATGCGTCGCCACTTGTCCGCGGGAGTTCCATGCCGCTAGCGCGGGCACTGCGCCTTGTGCCCTCGGTCGCCACGGCGGTGCGCCGCACGGCGGGGA
>CAVVRV010000035.1:0-22906 GCA_963750625.1 uncultured Gammaproteobacteria bacterium
TCAAAAAAATCGTGCGCGACAGCAACGTGGGGGAACTCACCCGATTCGCCAAACGGGTACTGAAAATTCGCGACATACGGGAAGTGCACACACTGGTGGAAAAGCTCAGTCAACGCTGAGCCCGGGGAAATGCGGACCGGGGAAGTTAATTCAGCCTGATTCCGCACTCCGAACGCTGACGTGCAGGATGCACAAAAACCGCGGGCGCTGGGACGAACAACAGCGGCTGTCTTTTAACGGCGCTGATCTTCCGGCAGGTGCGGACCGATTTCCGTGGTCGGGGCGGGATAAACGTAACCGAATGCCGGCTGGCTGTCCTGAACAATAGCGACCAGACCGCTGCGATATTTCAGACGGTTGGCGCTGAATCCTTCCGTGATCCGCGGCTGGAATTTTTCCTTGAGCACCGACACCGCGGTTATCTTCTTCAGCCGGAACGGGCGCCAGAACGGCGGCGGGCGGCCGGAGGCCGAATGGCCACGCGTTTGATAGGCATCCATGGACAGGTCGCCGCGCTCGTCGGTGTAGACCGCGTGCGGTTCCACGACGCGGATCTGCCGCTGGTCGTGGTAGCGGATGGCGATGCAACGTTTTTCCTTGATGGCCTGACTGATCAGTTGAATGGTATTGGGCAGCATTTTGCGATTCCTCTCTCTTCTAAATATGGCACAGGCACGAAGAAGCGCAAATCCAGCGGATAAATGGCGGGTTTCAGGACCCCTGTGGACATTTCTGCCGTGAAACCGGGGGACGGCGGAATCAGACCAGGAACAGGGTCGCCAGGCCCAGAAAGATGAAAAAGCCGCCGCTGTCGGTGATGGCGGTGATGAGCACGCTCGAACCGCGCGCCGGATCGCGGCCGATCCGGTAGCGCACGTAGCGGGATCGCCACGCCGGCGCAGGTGGCGAGCAGCAGGTTCAGCGTCATCGCCGCCGTCATGACGATGCCCAGAGAGACCCGGCCGTAGAGGATATAGGCGATGATCCCGAGCAACCCGCCCCACACCAGGCCGTTGACGAGGCTCACGCGGATTTCCTTGGCGAACAACGCGCGTATGCTGGTCTCGGATGATCTGGCCGAGCGCGAGCGCGCGCACGATCATGGTGATGGTCTGGTTGCCGGTGTTGCCGCCGATGCCGGCGACGATCGGCATGAGCGAGGCGAGCGCCACCAGCTTTTCGATCGTACTCTCGAACGCGCCGATGACGCGCGAGGCGATGATGGCGGTGACCAGATTGATGGCCAGCCAGGTCCAGCGGTTGCGCACCGTCTGCCACACGCTGGCGAACAGGTCCTCGTCCTCGCGCATGCCCGCGCGGTCGAGCCGTTCGCGCTCGGCCTCTTCGCGGATCACGTCCACGACGTCGTCCACGGTGATGCGCCCGAGCAGCCGGTCGTTTTCGTCCACCACCGGCGCCGAGATCAGGTTGTAACGCTCGAACGCCGCGGCCACTTCCTTGTCCGGGGTCAGCGCCGGGAACTTGATCACCTCGCGTTCCATCACCTGCGAGACGCGCGTCCAGGCGTCGGAGGTGAGCATCTTGGCGACCGACAGCAAGCCGATCACGCGGTCGTCGCGGTCGACGACGAACAGGCTGTTGGTGTGCTCCGGCAGTTCGCCGCGCCGGCGCAGATAGCGCATCACCACCTCGAGGGCGATGTTCTCGCGCACCGTGATGGTGTCGACGTTCATCAGGCCGCCGGCGGTGTCCTCGGGGTAGGACAGCACCGCATCGAGGCGCTGGCGGTCCTGCTTGTCGAGCGCGAACAGGATTTCCGCGATCACCTCGTCCGACAGGTCCGGAATGAGATCGGCGATGTCGTCGGTATCGAGGGCGTGCGCCGCCGCCACCAGCGCCTTGTCGTCCATCAGCTTGACGAGATCGCCGCGCACCGCCTCCGGCAGTTCGAGCAACACCTCGCCCATGTGCTGGTTGTCCACCTGCGCCCAGACCGTGGCGCGCGGCTCCGGCGGCAGGCCTTCCAGAATATGGGCGATGTCCGCCGGGTGGAGTTCGGCCAGAATGCCGCGCACCGGCGCGGTATCCCCGGCCTCGAGCGCGGCCAGGACGCGTTTCAGGTGATCCGGTTTCTTGGGTTTGCGCGCCTTGGCCATGGGGATTTATCTATTTTTCGCGGCCAGAGTGTAGAGGACTCGCGCGCCGGCGCAAAGCGGAATTTGCCGCGCGGGTCGCGGCCATTGCCGAACTGGTTACGGCGAGGCCGGAGGTAATGCGGAAGCGGGGTTAGCCAAGAATGATTTAATTAATCTGGCGAGTGTTGCTTAACCATGTGTCCGTGGAAACGGGTACATCTCAGAGCGATTTAATTTTGAGCAAGCGCCAACTCCTTCCGATACCAGATATTTACCTCAACTCCCCGCCACCGTCATGGATTCGATCAGAATCGAACCGCTGCGGATGTTGCCGCGGGTGTCCACGTCGTTGCCCACGGCGGCGACATGGCGGAACATGTCCTTCAGATTGCCGGCGATGGTGATTTCCTCCACCGGATATTGAATCTCGCCGTTTTCCACCCAGAAGCCGGCGGCGCCGCGCGAATAGTCGCCGGTGACCATGTTGACCCCGAAGCCGATGAGTTCCGTCACCAGCAGGCCGGTGTGCATGCGCTTCAGCAGTGCCGCCAGATCGTCCTTGCCGGGCTCGATGGTGAGATTGTGCACACCGCCGGCATTGCCGGTGCTGGCCATCTTGAGCTTGCGCGCGGAATAAGAATCGAGCACGTAGCCTTGCAGAATTCCGTCGCGAACCAGGTCGCGCGGTTTGGTGGCCACGCCCTCGCTGTCGAACGCGGCACTGCCCTGCGCGCCCTTCAGATGCGGCTGCTCGTGGATGCGCACGAAATCGGCGAACACCGGCTTGCCGATGCTGTCCAGCAGGAACGAGGCCTGGCGGTACAGGCTGGAACCGCGCACGGCACTGACAAGATGGGACAACAGGCTCGAGGCGAGCGGCGCCTCATACAACACCGGGCATTCGCGCGTGGAAAGTTTTCGACTTCCCAGGCGCCGCAGGCTGCGGCGCGCCGCTTCCAGGCCCACCTTCTCGGGCGATTCCAGTCCCGCCGCCGCGCGCGCGACGGTGTACCAATAGTCCCGCTGCATGCCGCTGTCGTCCTGCGCGATGACGCTCACCGACAGGCTGTGGCGCGTGGCCGCGACCGCGCCCAGGAACCCGTGCGTGTTGCCATACACCTCGAGTCCCTCGTGGGTGGACAGGCTCCCGCCTTCGGAATTGGTGATGCGCTTGTCCAGGCCGCGCGCCGCGGATTCGGCCGCGCGCGCGAGTTCGATGGCCCGCTCCGTGCCCGGGTTCCAGGGATGATGCAAATCGAGATCGGGAATGTCCTTCGCCAGCCGCTCGGGGTCGGCGAGGCCGGCGCAATCGTCTTCGGCGGTGTACCTGGCGATGGTGCAGGCGGCGCGCACGGTTTCGCGCAGCGCCTGCTCGCTGAAATCCGTGGTGCTGGCCGATGCGGTGCGCTGCCCGAAATAGACGGTCACGCCCATGCCCTTGTCGCGGGTGTGCTCCACGGTTTCGACCTCGCCCAGGCGCACCGTCAACGACAAACCCTGGCTGATGTTCACGCCCGGCCTCGGCCGCGCTCGCGCCGGATTTCTTGGCTTCGGCGAGCACGTACTCGACGACGGCGGAAAGCCGCGCGCGCGATTCCTTGTCCGCCACCGCCGGGCTGGTCACCAGTCGCGCTCAACCCTGGGTTCCTCCGACGGTCAAGCTGTCTATCTTGAGCGTCGGCTGACCGACGCCGACCGGAACGCTCTGCCCTTCCTTGCCGCAGGTGCCGACGCCGGCATCGAGCTGCAGGTCGTTGCCGACCATGGACACGCGCGTCAGCACGTCCGGCCCGTTGCCGATCAGCGTCGCGCCCTTGACCGGCCGCGTGATCTTGCCGTTCTCGATCAGATACGCCTCGCTGGCGGAGAACACGAACTTGCCCGAGGTGATGTCCACCTGCCCGCCGCCGAAGTTCACGGCGTACAGACCGCGTTCCACCGAGGCGATGATTTCCCCCGGGTCGTATTTTCCCGCCAGCATGTAGGTGTTGGTCATGCGCGGCATCGGCAGATGCGCGTAGGATTCGCGCCGGCCGTTGCCGGTGGGCGCCACGCCCATCAGGCGCGCGTTGAGCGTGTCCTGCAGGTAGCCCTTGAGGATGCCGTTCTCGATGAGCACGGTCTTCTGCGTCGGCGTGCCCTCGTCGTCCACGTTGAGCGAACCGCGCCGGTCGGCGAATCGTGCCGTCATCCACCACGGTGCATTGTTCGCGACGCCACCCGCTGCCCGAGCTTGCCCGGCGAACGCCGACGTGCCCTTGCGGTTGAAATCGCCTTCCAGACCGTGGCCGATGGCCTCGTGCAGCAGAATGCCCGGCCAGCCGGGGCCGAGCACCACCGGCATCGTGCCGGCCGGCGCTTCCACGGCGTCGAGATTCACCAGCGCCTGGCGCACCGCTTCGCGCGCGTAAGACAGCGCCTGGTCCGCGCGCGAAAAATACTCATAGGTGAAGCGCCCGCCGCCGCCGGAACTGCCCTGTTCGCGCCGGCCGTTGCTTTCCACGATCACGGTCACGTTGAGACGCACCAGCGGGCGCACATCGCCGGCGATCGTGCCGTCGGAGCGCGCCACGAGAATCACTTCATGCGTCGAGGCCAGACTGGCCATGACCTGCTTCACGCGCGGGTCCTGCGCGCGTGCTTCCTGCTCCACGCGCTCGAGCAATTTCACCTTGGCCTCATCCGGAAGGCTCGCGAGCGGATCGTCCGGCCGGTAAAGCTGTCGCCCCGCCTCGCCGCGGAAAGCGACGGGCACGCGCGCTGGCGCGCCCTGCTGCACGATGGCGCGCGCCGCGCCGGCCGCCTCCAGCAGCGCGGGCAACACGATTTCATCGGAATAGGCGAAGCCGGTTTTTTCCCCGGCGACGGCGCGCACGCCGACGCCCTGCTCGATGCTATGACTGCCGGATTTGACCTTGCCTTCTTCCAGCGACCAGGATTCGTGCCGGCTGTATTGAAAATAGAGATCGCCGTAATCCACGCTGCCCGACATCAACTGTCCGATCAGGCGCATCAACTCGGTTTCACCCAGGCCGGCGGGTTCCAGCAGGGACTTCCGGGCCAGTGTCAGCATGTTCGTGCTCATGCGCTCAGTCTCCGGTGCCGGATGCTCGGCAGGCTGGCACGCACGCTTTGCAGGCGCGCGCGGTCACAATCGGCGATGGCATGGCCCGCGCCACGTGCCCGCCGCGCGAGCACTTCACCCCAGGGATTCACGATCATGCTGTCACCGTGTGTCTCGCGGCCGTTGGCGTGACGGCCGCCCTGCGCCGCGGCGATGACATAGGCAAGATTCTCGATGGCGCGCGCCCGCACCAGCACCTCCCAATGGGCCTTGCCGGTGTGCGCGGTAAAGGCGGCAGGCACGACAAACAGCTCCGCCCCCCGGTCCAGCAGCCGGCGGAAAAGTTCGGGGAAACGCAGGTCGTAACACACGGCGAGCCCCAGCTTGCCGCAGGGCGTGTCGGCCACGACGACCTCATCGCCCGGCTCGAAGCTGCGCGACTCCAGATATTGCTCGCCATTGTCGAGGCTCACGTCAAAAAGATGAATCTTGTCGTAACGCGCCACGCGTTCGCCGCGATCGTTGAACAGCAGACAGGCGGCGCGCACCTTGTTAGCGCTCTTCGCGACGAGCGGAATCGTGCCGCCCACGAGCCAGACACGGTGCCGGCGCGCCTGCGCGGCAAGAAATTCCTGAATCGGGCCCTGGCCGTCCCTTTCGACCGCCGCCAGCCGGTCGGCATCGCTGCGCGGCATGATCGCGAAATTCTCGGGCAGCACAACCAGCCCGGCACCGTCGGATGCCGCCTCGTCGATAAGCCGCGCGGCTTCGTCGAGGTTCTCCGACACCACCGGACCGGACACCATCTGGACCGCCGCCACGCGCGTCACGTCATGCCTCCGTGGCCGGCACCGATGAAACGGTTTGCGCAGGGAAGATCAGAAATTGAAACAACAGGGAAAAGAAAAATAAAACTTCGCCACATGCCGATAGGATATCATCGAATGCCGGCTTCATCACCCGCTTTCGACGGCGTCTCCGGGGATTTTGATTCGTTGTTTTTCACGAGCTTGTTGATCGCCGGCTTGTCCCACGGGCCCTTCACCACATAGGTGATGCGGGTGCCCGCCGCGATCTGCTTCTTGAAAATCTTCTGCGCCGCCAGCACCACCGCGGCCACCTGCGGACCCCAGACGCCCCACGTGGCGAGCGTGACGGTGTCGCTCAATTTCGGCTCCAATTCGATGGTCAGATCGTAATCCTCCGCCGCCAGACCTATCCGCCCGCCGATATCGATCTGTGTCGCCGGCCCGTTGATGGAAAAATTGTGGGTATAGGCATTGCCTTTTTCGACGACCACTTGGCCATGGATCTGGTTGTAGATAAATCCCTTGCCAAACACCGGACTGAAATCGAGCGTCAGGTAACGGCTGATGGCGCTCAAGTCGAGCAGGCCAAAGAGACGGCCGGCGCCCTGTTTGATCTGCAGGAAACGGCCTTTTTTCGCCGATACCTCGATGCCACCGCTCAGGCTGGCGAGCTGGAAATTCGCCGGCGATCCCGGCCACGACAAATGCGATTTCACGGACACCTCGCCGCCCAACATCTGATCCGGCACGCCAAAGGCCTCCATGGTCTTGCCCAAGTCGGTACTGTTGAGCTCGATAACAAAATCGCTTGCATGGTTATTGTTGACGAATTGCCAGTTGCCGCTGACATTCAGCTTCATTTCAGGCCGTGACAGATTGAATCGTCTGATCTCCCAGCCGGACTCGCTCGGGCCCGCCATGAAATCGAGTTCGCCCAGTTGTTTGTCGCGCAGCTGGAAGTATTTGCTGCGCAGCTCCACCGTGGGCAGCCGGCGCGGGTCGGCCTGTTCATCACGGCGCTCATGTTGCTTGTCCGGCAACACCAGGCGCGCCAGATCGAGCTCGAACTTGGCGGCGGGGCCTTTGCCGGAAAATTTCACATTGCCGGCCATGGATGCACCGCTGACATTGCCGCTCCAGTTATCGCGGTTGCGGGTGAAATCGAGCGCGAGGCTTCCGAACCGGCGGTCGAACATGCTGAGCGAGCGCACTTCGGCGCTCACACGGCTGAGCAATGTCGGGATACCGCCAGGACCATCGCCCAGCCACGGCCGCCACTGATCGATATCCACCTCATCCAGACGGGCGCTCACGTGCAGGCCGCGTTCTTTCGGCAGCGTCACCAATTCTTCGCCGAAACCGATCCGGCCA
Organism: uncultured Gammaproteobacteria bacterium; assembly: GCA_963750625.1. Taxonomy (GTDB): domain Bacteria; phylum Pseudomonadota; class Gammaproteobacteria; order Acidiferrobacterales; family Sulfurifustaceae; genus Sulfuricaulis. Next base: position 7,341 of record CAVVRV010000035.1, read on the forward strand.
CGCGTCAGGCTCCAGCCGCCGGTCTCGCGTCCGAACAGGAGCCTGCCGCTCATGCGATTGCCCACGCTGACCCCCAGCATGATATTGTCAGCGCGTGCTCGACTCGGTGCGGACAACCAGTTTTTCCTCGGCCAGTCCCTGCGGCCGGTCGAGCGGCGCCGGGAGCGATATTTTCAGATTCCGCAGATCGGCTTCGGCGCGCAGGTCGCCCGCGTCATTGCTCCACCGCCAAGTGGCATTCCAATTGATGCCGCCCGAAACGCGCGAGGCGATCTGAGAGCCCAGCATGGGCGCGATCCCCTGCGCGGAAATAACGCCCTCTCCGTGAATACGCAGCTGGCCCGTTGTCCTGGCCCGCGGCCAGAACCGTCTCACCGCCGAGAAACCGTGACCGCAAAATGCCGTCGCGAATACCTGACTCCGTGAAACGTACGCTGCCCTCTATTCCCTCTGCCGCCACCCCGGTCCCGGGAAACCGCAGCGCGCTCTTCAGGAAACGGTACTCACCGGAAACGGTGGTGGAGTGTACTTGGCCCAGTGGAATATTCAGATCCAGACTGAGGGCACCCTCGCCAACACCCTGCAACCCGGCCGGCACATAGGCCAGCCAGCGTGCCGTGCCGGGCTCGGGTTTGACCTCGCGCAGGACATTCAATGTTTCGTTGACCGGGCCGGTGACCTTGCCGCTCACGTGAACGACATGATTACCGTCGCTGGTATCCCGCGATCTGCACCACCACCTGGCTCGCGTCGAGATTGCCGATTTTGCCGTTGCCGGTTACCAGCACTTCGGGGCCGTTGACCGCCACATCCACTTCCGCCTGCTTGATCGGTTCCCACCCGGGCAGAAAGCGATAAACGCCGCGACGCACATGTCCGCGCAACTCGAACTTGCCGGTATGCTGACGGAAGGGAAAATCGCGGATCGGACCATCGTAGATCAGGTAGCCTTCCGTGATCTCGCCGCCCAGAAATGAACGCTCCATCCACGCCAGCGTCGCTGGCGACAGGCGCTCGGCGGGATAGTAGCGCGCCGCATGGGCGCCGTTGCCGTCGTGAAAATCCACCCGCAGTTTCACATGCGGCGAAACCGACGGGTCGAGCGGGATACGCACGCTCAGCTTGCCGGTGCCCTGGGCGTCGTCACTGGTCACGCGCAGATTGTCACCTTTGATCAGCCAGTGGTCTTCGTATTTCTCCCAACTGAGTTCGGCGCTGACGCGCTTCGCCACCAATGGATTACGGAATATCTGCGGGAGCGACACACTGATATTGCCCGAGTCGAGCCGCAGGTTGCCGGCGTACCGCGAAACGGACAAATGTCCGCTCAACCCCTGCACGCCCGGATATTTCTGGTATGGCAACACCGTGGCGGTGCTGATGTCGGTTTCAAGCAAAAAATCGGTCGAGTCGCCATCCTTGTAGACCCGCAAGTTGAAATTGTCGGCACCGCCTTCGGGCCTGGCAGCCAGCCAGTAATCCAGCAGTGCACTGGATTTCGCGGGAGCGGTTTTGGCGGCTTCGGCGAGTTCGCTCTTCAGGCGTGTGGCGAAGCCGGTGATATCGCCGAGATCCAGATGTTTGACCTGAACCTGACTTTCATCCGGCTGATACAGGATGCGCAAATGCTCGGCGGCCCATGCCGGGCCGGTCAGGCCGATCATGGGATTGGCCACGTCGAGGCGCCAGCCTGAGCGCCGCGTCTTCCAGCTCAGATCGCCGCCAGCCTCGCGAATACCGAGCGGTGTTGCCCATCCGGGGAGAGGTAGCCGCAGATCCGCGACATGCACACTGCCGCGAATCGAGACCGGGCGACCCTGCTCCCATTCGGACCACATTTGCAGATTGAACTTGCCGAGCAAGGCTGGCGGCAACTTCTCGCGCGCAATCAGCGGCAGCGCGTCGATATCCACCTCCGCCGCGCGCAGGTAGATATCCCCGTCCCATGCCGCCGAAACGAGCGGGTCGCCGCTGATGTCGAGAATCAAGGAGCACTCGCGACACATCCGCGGCGGAAATTCGGCGCTGAACTCGAGCCGGTGACGGCTGCCGCGATTCTCAAGACTCAGATTGACGCGCTTGAGATGCACGCGAGAGTCGGTTGCCCGGTGATCGAGCCATTGCATTTCGCCGTTTTCGATCTCGAGCCGGCCCTGCTGGAACAGCCAGGCGAAAAATTTTTCATCATCCGTTTGCTGTGCGGCCTGCAACGGGTTGAAGCCGGAAACCCGGAAGCGTCCGTCGGCCAACCGCTCGAGCGCCAGACTCGGGTTGACGACCACGAGGCTGTTGATTTCCAGTTTTCCCCAGAGCAACGGCAGGAGCGCCAGACTGATCCGCACCTCGCTCAGCCGGATCGCCGGCTGACGCCCGTCGGTGGCGTATACCTGCATCCCATTCGCCCGGGCCCCGGGATGCAGACCGTCCCAATAGGCAAGCAGCGAATCTATGTGCACCACGTGACCGGAACGCTGGCTCAGATACTGCTCGAGATCGGGTTTGCGCTCCTCCAGCATCGGCAGCAGGAAACGTGCGACGGCAAAAACTATCATGAGCAGCACCAGCATCGCCGCCGAGGCGTAAAGGGTCCAGCGGCTGACGCGCAGCGTCCAGTGGCCGATATGGAAGGCGTAGCGTTGAATCCGTTTCTTCATGACGCGAGCGATCTCAGCGGTCGAACGTTCAGGACATCCATAGGCCTATTCTGCCGTATCCGCGCTCAAAGCAGAAAATTGGGTGGGGAACATCGAGAACCTGACTCCTTCGATACCGGATTTTCCCGGAAGTTTCCTGTCCCGTGCGTGACGGAAATCAAGATTACATCAATACCACGTCGTATTGCTCCTGGGTGTAGAGCGGTTCGACCTTGAGCTGGATGGGTTTGCCGATGAACTCCTGAAGCTTCACGAGACTGCCGGCCTCTTCGTCGAGCAACAGGTCGATGACCGCCTGGGAGGCCAGCACCATGTACTCGTCGGCGCCATACTGACGCGCCTCGCGCAGGATTTCCCGAAAGATTTCATAACATACGGTCTGCGGCGTTTTCACCATCCCGCGCCCCTCGCAGACCGGGCAGGGATGACACAGGACGTGCTCCAGGCTTTCGCGCGTGCGCTTGCGCGTGAGTTCCACCAGTCCCAACGGCGACATCTCGGTCATGTACACCTTGGTGCGGTCGCGCGCGAGCGCCCGCTCCAGGGCGCGCAGCACCTGGCGCTTGTGCTCGGCTTCCGTCATGTCGATGAAATCGATGATGATCATGCCGCCCAGGTTGCGCAACCGCAGCTGGCGGGCGATGGTCTGCGCCGCCTCGAGGTTGGTCTTGAACAGCGTCTCTTCCAGGTTGCGCTGGCCGACATAAGCGCCGGTGTTCACGTCGATGGTGGTCATGGCCTCGGTCTGATCCAGGACCAGATAGCCACCGGACTTGAGCATCACCTTGCTATCGAGCGCCTTCTGGATCTCGTCCTCGACGGAATACAGATCGAAGATAGGCCGCTCGCCCGGATAATGCTCGATGCGGTCGGCGACCTCCGGAATGAACTCGATGCCGAAATCGCGCGCCTTGATGAATATCTCGCGCGAATCGATGCGTATCTTCTCGACGTTGCCGCGCACCAGGTCGCGCATGGCGCGCAGCGCGAGCGGCAGGTCCTCGTGGATCAGGCTCCGCACTGCCGCGGTGCGGATGCGCTCCTGACAGGCGACCCACACACGGCGCAGGTAACGGATATCGGTTTCGATCTCCTCCTCGGCCGCGGTCTCGGCCAGCGTGCGCAGGATGTAACCGCCCTCCTCCGCGCCTTCCGGGATGGCGGATTGCACCAGCGCGCGCAGGCGCTCGCGCGTCGCCTCATCGCCGATCTTCTGCGAGATGCCGATGTGCTTGCTGTACGGCAGGAATACAAGATAGCGTGCCGGCAACGTGATCTGCATGGTCAGGCGCGCGCCCTTGGTGCCGATCGGGTCCTTGAGCACCTGCACGACAATCTCCTGCCCGTCCTGCAGCAATTCGTGAATCGGCGGTGAGACGCCTGTGCCGCTTTCGGCGGTGGCGGCGGAGCGGATGTCGGAGGCGTGCAGAAACGCCGTGCGTTCGAGCCCGATGTCCACGAACGCCGCCTGCATGCCCGGGAGAATCCGGACCACCTTGCCTTTATAAATGTTTCCGACGATTCCGCGACTGCGCGTGCGCTCGATGTAGACTTCCTGCAATACGCCGTTTTCGACGACCGCGACGCGCGTTTCTTGCGGCGTGACGTTGATGAGGATTTCTTCGCTCACGCTGGCTCCCTCTACCGATTTTTTTCAGAATCTCCGGCCAGCTCATGGAGCGGCAAGCCCATGACACCGGAATAACTGCCTTCCAGGCGTTCGATGAACGCCGCCGCCTTGCCCTGGATGGCATAGGCCCCGGCCTTGTCCGCGGGTTCGCCCGTTTCCCAGTATTGCGCGATTTCCGCCTCCGTCAACGGACTGAACGTGACGCGGCTGGTGCTCAGCGCGGTATGCTCGCTGTCCTGATCGACCACGCAAACCGCGGAAAGTACTTCGTGCGTCCGGCCGGACAGGCGGCGCAGCAAGGCCATGCCATGAGCACGATCCTGCGGCTTTCCCAGAATCTCGCCGTCCAGCACCACTTCCGTGTCCGCCCCCAGCACCGGGAAAACCGGCAGGCCGCGCTCATTCACCAGTTTGGCCACGAATTGCGCCTTGTCGCGCGCCACCCGCAAGACATAGTCGGCGGGCGATTCCCCCGCCTGACGCACCTCGAGAATATTGGACGGCATCGCTTCGAATTCAACGCCAAGCTGGCGCAGCAGTTCCTGCCGTCGAGGAGATGCGGAAGCCAGGTAGATCATAGTTCTTACTATCTGTCCTATTTGTCTTTTAGTCGAGCCGCCTGCGGCGGCGTTTACTTGTGGGTGGCTGACCCGCGTCATCTCCGCGAAGCGCGTCCGCGCCGATCTTGAACGCTCCACTGCGGGGGCTAGCCCAGGCACACTTTCCTGTCGTGTCGCGCTGCACGGCGAGCGCGTCACTTGCGCTGCTCGCGGACCTCGGCGCTGCCTAACTCGTCGGGCGCACACGGCGCGCCTGCGGGACTCGCTCGGATCGCTTCCGCCCCACGGCCCGGCTGCGTGCTCGCTCGGCGCCGGCTACGGGGATCTGAAAACCAGCATCGTCAGTCAAACGTATGCACGCGGCATCCGGTGCGCTCCGAGCCCCGCGGCGTGAATCGAGCGCGAGTCGCCCGTCAGCGCCTCGCAGGCGAGTCAGGCGCGCGCGACCGGAGGAGCGCAGCGCCGGTGTGCGCAATCGACCGGGCTGCTCTTTCGGCGACAACGAAAGGTAACCCAGGGTGCAGGGGCGGAGCCACCGCATTGGTTGAATCGCGCGAGCGCACGTACTTGGTTCCGTGGGTCAGCCACCCACAAGTAGCCTTAGTCATCATCGCCGCACGGCGATCTCCACCTATACGCTACCGATGATACGGCAAATTATTAATGATGCTCCAGGCGCGATACAACTGCTCCGCCAGCACCACACGCACCACCGGGTGCGCCAGGGTAAGCCGGGACAATGCCCAGCTTTCATTGGCCTGCTTGAGGCATTCCGGCGCCAGCCCTTCCGGCCCACCGATCAGCAGCGCGAGGTTATCGCCGCTGGCGAGCCGGGTCTTCAGTTCGGCGGCAAGGGCTTCGGTGTCCAACTGCTTTCCGCTTCGGTCGAGCGCGACAATACGCGCGCCCGAGGGAACGGCGGCAAGCTGGCGTTGTCCTTCCTGTTCGATAAGGCGCCGGAGATCGGCGCCCTTGGCGCGCCGGCCGGCGGGAATCTCATGCAACACCAGGCGGCATTCGCGCGGCAGGCGTTTGGCGTACTCCTGAAAACCCGCTTTGACCCAATCGGGCATGCGTTCACCAATGGCAATGATGTGAATTTGCATGTTGTGTCTTGAACCGCCAAGTCACCAAAAGAACTATAAATTTATTATTTTGCTTTTTTCGGTTTTCTTGGCGTCCTGGGCGGCTTGGCGGTTTCCTTGTGCTTGCCGGATTCAACGCGCTTGGCATCGGACCAGAGCTTTTCGAGATTGTAGAAATCGCGCGTCTGCTCGCGCATGAGATGCACGACCACGTCGCCGAAATCGATCAACACCCAGTCACCGAGTTGCTTGCCTTCGATGCCCACGGGCCGCACGCCATGACCACGCAATGTTTCCACGACCTTGTCGGCGCTGGACTGCACGTGCCGGTTCGAGGTTCCCGTGGCGATTACCATGTAGTCCGTGAAATCGCTGATCTTGCGGACATCGAGTACCGCGATATTCTGCGTCTTGGCGTCCTCCAGGGCATTCTGGATCCACTGTTGGGTCTGCTTGGCTTTGGCAACTTTGGGCATCAGTTTCCCCGATTGACGTAAACATGGTTGGCGCGGATGTACTCAAGCACCGCGGACGGCAGCCACGCTTCCACCGGTTCGCCGCGCGCCAGCGCCTCGCGAATCCGCGTTGCGGAAATGTCCTGTGGCGTGACGGCCTGATAGTAAATCTTTCCGGCGCTGGCTTGATTAAGCATCGATGTATCGCGTACCTGGCGGTCTCGCGCCCACGGCGGCAATCTCTCGCCGGCCGGAAATTCCCAACCGGGCCGTGTCATCACGATAAAATGCGCCAGTTCCGGCAGGCGCTGCCACTGATGCCAGGTCTCGATGCCCTCGAAGGCATCCAGCCCCATCAGCAGGCACAGCGGCCGCTCGCCGAATTCCCGACGCAGGGATTCCAGCGTCAGCACGGTATAGGAAGGCCCACCGCGCCTGAACTCGCGGTCATCCACCGTGAACCCGGGAACACCGGCCACCGCCAGCTCAACCATGCGCAGGCGTTGTTCGGGTGTGGCCACCGGTGGCCGGCGGTGTGGCGGATTGGCGGCCGGAATGACGCGAATCTCCGCCAGGTCGAGGACGCGCAGGACTTCCTGCGCCGGACGCAAATGGCCATAGTGAATGGGATCGAAAGTACCGCCAAGAATACCGAGGGCTTTAGCCACAATAAAAACAATCGGCAGGATTTCGCAGAACCAGAACGCGCACGAAAAAATCTTGAGTCAAGTTAATCCTGTCAATCCTGTCTATTTTCTGATATGCCCGTCACCGAGCACGACGAATTTCACCGATGTCAGTCCTTCCAGTCCTACCGGTCCGCGCGCGTGCAGCTTGTCGGTGGAAATGCCGATTTCGGCGCCGAGGCCATATTCAAAGCCGTCGGCAAAACGCGTCGAGGCGTTGACCATCACGGAACTGGAATCCACCTCGCGCAGGAACCGGCGCGCGTGGGTGATGTCCTCGGTCACGATGGCGTCGGTATGCGCGGAGCCATACCGCGCGATGTGATCGATGGCCTCGTTCACATTCTCGACCACGCGGATCGACAGGATCGGCGCGAGATACTCCGTGTACCAGTCTTCTTCGGTGGCGCTCTTGATACCGGGCAGAATTTTGCGCGTGGCCTCGCAGCCACGCAGCTCAACGCCTTTCTCATGGTACATCTTGCCAAGCACCGGCAGGACCTGGCTGGCCACGCCGCGCGCGACCAGCAGTGTCTCCATGGTATTGCACGTGCCGTAGCGCTGGGTCTTGGCGTTGAATGCCACCTTCACCGCCTTGTCCATGTCGGCCTTGTCATCGATATACACATGACACACGCCGTGCAGATGCTTGATGACGGGTATCGTCGCTTCGGCGCTGATGCGTTCAATGAGGCTCTTCCCGCCGCGCGGTATGATGACGTCCACGTATTCCTTCATGCGGATCAGTTCGCCCACCGCGGCGCGATCGGCGGTCTCGACCACCTGCACGGCGTCCTCGGGTAACCCGGCCTGCTTGAGGCCGGTCTGGATGCAGGCCGCGATGGCCCGGTTCGAATGAATCGCCTCGCTGCCGCCGCGCAGAATCGATGCATTGCCGGATTTGAGACACAGGCCCGCCGCGTCGGCGGTCACGTTCGGACGCGATTCATAGATGATGCCGATCACGCCGAGCGGCACGCGCATGCGTCCGACCTGGATGCCGGAAGGACGGTAATTCAAATCGGTGATCTCGCCGACCGGATCGGGAAGCAAGGCGATCTGGCGCAGCCCTTCGGCCATGGACTTGATGCGCTCGGCATTGAGCTCGAGCCGGTCGAGCATGGCGGAATCGAGTCCCTGGGCCTTGCCCGCCTCAAGGTCTTTCCGGTTCGCCGCGATCAACGCATCGGTCTGGCGCTCGATTTCAGCCGCCATTGCCGTCAAGGCGCTGTCTTTCGCCGCGGTTTCGGCGCGCGACATGGCGCGCGCGGCAACGCGCGCGCGCTGCCCGACCTCGCGCATGTAGCGCTGGATATCCGTGCCGCTTGCCTGTTGGGATGCCGTCTTCATACTCTTATTCATCGTCACACGAATCAAATCGGCAGGGCTTCAGCCCGCTCATGCCCAGCGCCAGGCACTGCAATTCCTGCCACACGTCGCCCGCGCCACGGCCTTTCAGGATACGATCGGTGCGCGCGGCGCGGCGCAGCAAGTCCTGCGCGGCCTCGGGCGACAGGCGCTTGAGCGCGGCGCTCATCAGCGGCTTGCGCTTGGCCCATACCCGGCGCGCATCGAGCACGCGCATCACGGGTTGTCCGGCCGCCACCATCGCCGCCATCTGCGAAAGTTCACGCGCCTCGCGCGCCAGCGCCCACAGAATCAGGATCGGTTCAACGCCTTCGCCGCGCAGGCTGTCGAGAATCCGCGCGACCGCGACCGGCTCGCCGCGCAGGCTGGCATCGGCCAGCGCAAAAACATTGTAGCGGGCATTGTCGCTGAGATTTCCTTCGATGTCATCCAGACCCACTTCGGCCGCGCCAAACAACATGGCCAGTTTGTCGATTTCCTGCGCGCAAGCGAGCAGATTTCCCTCCATCAGGTGCGCCAACAGATCCACCACACCCGGGCCGGGACGGAGGCCTTTCATCTCCATGCGCCGGCGTATCCACGTCGGCCATTGCGCCGCCTCCGGCGGATAAACGGCGATGACCACGCCAGCGCTCTCCAGCGCCTTGGCCCATTTGGTTTCGCGCGTCTGCCTGTCGAGCTTGCCGCCGCTCACGACAAACACGGTATCGGCGGGCGGTCGCGCCGCGATCTCCATGAGAACCTTGGCCCCGGCCTCACCCGGTTTACCGGTAGGCAATCGCAGTTCTATCAGCCTGCGTTCGGAGAAGAGCGACAGCGATTGGGTGGAGTTGAAAAGCCCGTTCCAGTCAAAACCGCTCTCCACCGTCAGCACCTGACGCTCGAGGTAACCCGCGGCGTGCGCCGCATCGCGGATCGCGCGGGTGCATTCCTCCACGAGCAGCTGTTCTTCGCCGTACACAAAATAAATCGGCGCCAGTCCGCGCTTGAGGTGGCTCGGCAGTTGATCAGCGCTGATCTGCATGGCTGTCCGTTGGCGTGATGCGCGACAAGCGCCGCAGGATTTGCTGCACCGCATCGCGCTGCATCTCGCCCCGCAGTTCCTGCACTTCCCTTTCCTTGGCGAGCACATTCAGAGCGATCGAAGGCGAGGTCGCGCTGCACCCTGACCGTCTGGGATTCCGCCAGCGCCTTGCCCTCCTTGCCGGTCAGCCGGAAACTCACTTCATACTTCAGCAGGTATTCTTCCACCTTGGCGGTGGAGCCCACGGACAACACCTGGCTGTCGGAACGCTCGCCATAAAGGACCAGCAGCGGCGCATCGCCGCTATCCTCGATCTGCACGTCCGTCTGCGTGCGCAGGGCGTTTTTCATCGCCACGAGCAGCGGGTCGTTCTGTTGCTGATTGTTCTCCACCATGACCCGCAGTGTGGAAAGCATGGGCGGGAACTCGACCTTGCCGGTTCCACGCAGATGAAAACCGCAGGATGAAAGAATGCCGAGCGCTACCAGCAACACGAACCGTCTCAGCCGCATTGCGCTATCCGGGCGCATCATCCCGCCACCACGATGTTCACGAGCTTGCCTGGCACCACGATCACCTTTTTCACCGCCTTGCCGCCGACATGGCGCGCCACACCCTCGTCCGCCAGCGCGATCTCGCGCACCTTGTCTTCCTTCGCGTCCACGGGAACCGCGACCCGTCCGCGCAGCTTGCCGTTCACCTGCACCACGATTTCGAGGCTGTCCTGTTTCAGCGCGGCGGGGTCCGCCTGCGGCCAGCGCGCGTCCACCACCGCCTCGCGGTGCCCCAGCGCCATCCACAACGCATGGGTAATGTGCGGCACGATCGGCGCGAGTGCCAGCGTGATGAATTCGAGCGCCTCGTGGCGCACCGCCTTCGCCTGTTCCGAAGCGTCACCGTGCCGGGACAACGCGTTGGACAACTCCATGACCGAGGCCACGACCGTGTTGAACGTGCGCCGCCGGCCGATGTCATCGGTTACCTTGGCGAGCGTCTGGTGCGACTGCCGCCGCAAGTCGCGCAGGGCCGGCGGAAGATTTGAAAAATCGGCCTTGGCCGGAAGACCGGCGCTCACGTGCTCGGCGACCAGTTTCCAGAGACGGCGCAGGAAGCGGTTCGCGCCGGCCACGCCTTCGTCCGACCATTCGAGCGACATCTCCGGCGGGGCGGCGAACATGATGAACAGGCGCGCGGTGTCGGCGCCGTACTGATCGATCAGCGACTGCGGGTCCACGCCGTTGTTTTTCGACTTCGACATGGTGCCGATGCCGCTCGACTCGACCGGCTGGCCGTCGCTCTTCAGCACCGCGCCGGTGCGGACGCCCTTGTCGTCGAACTTGATCTCGACATCCGCCGGGTTGTAGTAAACCACGCGTCCGCTCGCGGGCTTGCGGAAGAAGATTTCGTTCAGCACCATGCCCTGGGTGAGCAGGCGCGCGAACGGTTCGTCGTGACACGAGCCCGACATCGCGCATCACCTTCGACCAGAAACGCGAGTACAGCAGGTGCAGGATGGCGTGCTCGATGCCGCCGATGTACTGATCCACCGGCATCCAGTATTCACGCGTCGCGTCCACCATCGCGGCCGCCGTTGTCCGCGCAGCAGTAGCGCGCGTAGTACCAGGACGAATCCACGAAGGTGTCCATGGTGTCGGTCTCGCGCCGCGCCGGCTGGCCGCACTTCGGGCAGGACACAATTTACGAAATCCGCGCGCTTGTTGAGCGGGTTGCCGCTGCCGTCCGGCACGCAGTCCTCCGGCAGCACCACCGGCAGGTCCTTGTCCGGCACCGGCACGTCGCCGCAGCTGCGTCGCAATGAATAATAGGTATCGGGCAGCCCCAGTAGCGCTGGCGCGAAATGCCCCAGTCGCGCAGGCGCCACGTCACCTGCTTGTCGCCGAGGTCCTTGGCCTTGAGATCGGCGGCGATGGCATCGACGGCGGCGGTATAATCGAGGCCGTCGTACTTGCCGGAGTTCACGCAGCGTCCGCGTGTCTTTGTCCGCATACCATTCCTGCCAGGCGTCGGTCGAGAAAGTTTCGCCGGCAACTTGAATCACCTGCTTGATGGGCAAGCCGGTACTGCTTTGGCAAAATGGAAATCGCGCTCGTCATGCGCCGGCACCGCCATCACCGCGCCCTCGCCGTAACCCATGAGCACGTAGTTGCCGACCCACACCGGCACCGGCTCGCCGGTGAGCGGATGCGTCACGTTGATGCCGGTGGGCATGCCCTTCTTCTCGATGGTGGCGAGATCGGCCTCCATGACCGAGCCACGCTTGCACTCGTCGATGAAGGCGGCGAGCTTCGGGTTGTTCCGCGCGGCGTGCGTCGCGAGCGGATGCTCGGCCGCCACCGCGCAGAAGGTCACGCCCATGATCGTGTCGGCGCGCGTGGTGAACACCCAGAGCTTCTCGTCCTTGCCATCGAGCTTGTACGGGAAGGCGAAACGCACGCCCATGCTCTTGCCGATCCAGTTGGCCTGCATGGTGCGCACGCGTTCCGGCCACTCGGGGAGCTTTTCCAGGTCGGCGAGCAGTTCCTCGGCGTACTTCGTGATCGCGAGGTAGTACATCGGTATCTCGCGCTTCTCGACCACGGCGCCGGTGCGCCAGCCGCGGCCGTCGATCACCTGCTCGTTGGCGAGCACGGTCTGATCCACCGGGTCCCAGTTGACGACACCGGTTTTCTTGTAGGCGATGCCCTTTTCCAGCATGCGCAGGAACAGCCACTGGTTCCACCGGTAATAATCGGGCTTGCAGGTGGCGAGTTCGCGGCCCCAGTCGATCGCGAAGCCGAGCGACTTGAGCTGCTGCTTCATGTACGCGATGTTGTCGTAGGTCCATTTCGCCGGCGGCACGTTGTTCGCGATCGCGGCGTTCTCGGCCGGCAGTCCGAAGGCGTCCCAGCCCATCGGCTGCAGGACGTTCCGGCCCTGCATGCGCATGAAGCGCGTGAGCACGTCGCCGATGGTGTAGTTGCGCACATGGCCCATGTGCAGCTTGCCGGAGGGATAGGGGAACATCGACAGGCAGTAGAACTTCTCCCGCTGCGGGTCTTCCACGGCCTTGAACGTCTGGTGCTTGTCCCAGTATGCCTGGGCGTCTTTTTCTACTTTTTCGGGGAGGTATTGCTCGTCCATCGAATCTTCACGCTTCGGCTGAATGCTGGAAAGGCGGAAGGATACCGTAATTCGGGGGTTTCGTCTTTTCGGTCGAATCGCCTGCGGCGATGATGAAAGGCTAATGGCGGGTGGCTCCGCCCCTGCACCTATTTTTTGCTGTGTCGCCTACGCGATAATGACAGCAACTTTGTGCGGCTGTCCCACGGTCATGCTGTGCGCTGCGCGCACGATCTGAAAAGCTACTTGCGGGTGGCTCCGCCCCTGCACCCTGGGTGACTCTTCTTTGCTTGTCCAAAGAAAAGTCACCAAAAGAAAAGCACACCCCGGAGCGCCCGCCGCGCTTAAACAGCCGCGCGGTCCCCTCGCGTTCGCTCGCCCCACCGGGCGCTCGCCAACTCGCCGGGCGCAGAATACGCGCCTCGGGCTCAAACACGGGCTCGCTTGAACTACTCCCGGTGGGTCTGCGGTACTCGGCGCGCGCTACGGGGATTTGAAAAACCCCAACCGCATGGCGCTGGCGTAGTGTTTTTCAAACCCCGTATGGCGCACGCCGAGCATCGCAGGCGGAATCGGGAGCAGCGAGCCCGATGGGTGAGCGCGAGGTCGCGTTGTCCAGCGCCCAGGCGAGTCCGTCGGGCGAGCGCCGATGCCGAGGCGAGAAGCGCAGGGAGCATGTCGGCGCCATCCGGGGCGTCCTTTTCTTTGGTGTCTTTCTTTTGGCACGAGCAAAAGAAAGCCACCCAGGGTGCAGGGGCGGAGCCACCCGCAATTAGCTTTTCAAGTCAGAAGCCGCCTTTCGGCGGCTTTCGGCAAACAACGCCTGACCCGCCCTACACGGAGATGACGAGCGAAAATTACTTGGCCTTCGCGTCGTATTTCTCAATCACCTTCTGCGTCAGATCCATCCCCTCCTCGGCATAGAGCACGCTCCCCGCGGAGGCATCGAGCACGAGATGGAGCTTCATTTCCTTGGCGATATCGGCGACGATAACCTTGATGTCCGCGACCGATTTGCTGGCGAATTCGTTGTCCTTCTTGCTCACAGCCTGCTTGGCCTCGCCGACCATCTTCTGGTAGGCCTCGGCTTTTTCCTGGAACGCTTTCTGCTTTTCCAGCTTCTGTGCATCGGTCATCAGCAGCTGCTCCTTCTGGAACGCCTGCTGCATCGCCTGAAGCTTGGCCTCCTCGCCGGCAATCATGCTTTCCTTTTCCTTGATCAGCTTGTCGAGCTCGGCCTTGTTGCGCTTGCCGACCTTGCTTTCCAGAAGCACCTTATGGAGGTTTACATAACCGACGGTCGGTTTTTCCGCGGCCGAGACAACGCCGGCAAAAAACATGATCAGCAGGGTTAACAAAGCGAATTTTTTCATTGCTCTTTCCTTGAAATGATTATCTGGCCCACGGTTCGCGGGGCGGGCCGCATCATATCATTCCATAACGCGGCGTGCAGCCAGGCGCTAACGACAAGTACAGTCAGGCGGGAAACGGAGAATAGGATTCAGCCTATGGCCAGGCGTGCTCCGCTTTTGAGAAAGCTTTCAAACTGGTCCGCCGGCAGAGGCTTGCTGAGAAAGTAGCCTTGCATCTCGTCGCAGCCGTGCTCGCGCATGAAGTTCAGCTGCTCCCTGGTCTCCACGCCTTCGGCGACCACCTTGAGCCCGAGGCTGTGGGCCATGGTGATGATGGTGCTCGCAATCGCCGCATCATCGGCATCGCCGGGGATGTCGCGCACGAACGATTGGTCGATCTTCAGCACGTCGATCGGGAATCGCTTGAGATAGCTCAGACTGGAATAACCGGTGCCGAAATCGTCAATCGATATTCGCAAATCCATGGCCTTGAGCTCGCGCAGGGTATTGATGGAAGACTCCGCCTGCTGCATGACGAGGCCTTCGGTGATTTCCAGATCCAGATAAAGAGGGTTGAGGCCGGTCTCCTGCAGAATCTTATAGATCGATGCCGGCAGATCCGCTTGATGAAACTGCCGGGACGAAAGATTGACCGCCACGTGGAGCGACGGGAAACCCAGTTTTTGCCAGGCGCGGCATTGCAGGCAGGCGGTGCGCAACACCCATTCGCCGATGGGGATGATGAAGCCGGTTTCCTCGGCGAGCGGGATGAACTGTGCCGGTGAAATCATCCCGCGCACGGGATGCTTCCAGCGCAGCAATGCCTCCATGCCGACGATGCGCCCCGATTTGCCTTCGGCGATCGGCTGGTAATGCAGGGACAACTCGCCCCGGTCAAGGGCGGACCGCAGGTCGGTTTCGAGCGACAACCGCTCGGTGGCGGTGGCGGTCATTTCCGCGACGTAAAACTGGTAGTTGTTCTTGCCGACTTCCTTGGCGCGGTACATGGCCACGTCGGCGTTGCGCAGCAGATCCTGGGCGCCCCGATCGTCGAAGGGATACAGGGTAATCCCCATGCTCGCCGTCACGAAAAGTTCATGTCCGGCGACGAGAAAGGGCTGCCGAAACACATCGAGGATTTTCTGGGCGACGTGGATGGCGTCATCCACGTGCCCCATGTCGGCCAGCACCAGTGCGAATTCATCACCGCTCAGGCGCGCGACGGTATCGCCGCGGCGTATCGCGCCATTCAGGCGTATGGCGACTTCCCGGAGGAGCATGTCCCCTTTTCCATGGCCGAGACTGTCATTGATGTACTTGAAGCGGTCCAGATCGAGGAAGACAACGCCCACCAGCCGCTCATTGCGGTCCGCGTCGGCCATGGTCTGCTCCAGGCGCTCGATGAACTGCACGCGGTTGGGAAGGTCCGTGAGGCTGTCGAAATGGGCGAGCTGTTTCAGGCGACTTTCGCTGTTTTTAAGTTCGGTGATATCGCGCGTGATGCTCAGCATGACCGGAGGCCCGCCCCGGTCATTGGGCATGGCGACGGAGTGCGTTTCCATCCACCGATGCGTGCCCTTGAGTCCGATCATCTCGAATTCCATTTTACCCTTGTTGCCACGCAGGACATTT